>NZ_JBICTV010000014.1:0-209028 GCF_043197855.1 Dactylosporangium sp. NPDC048998 | reverse complement strand
CTGCCGGTCGGGTTCCCGCCGCCGACCACCGTCTACGACCGGTTCCGCGCCTGGGCCAGGACCGGTGTGTGGCAGGCCATCCATGACGCGCTGCGCGATCTGGTGCGTGTCTACGAGGGCCGGGACCCGCGGCCCACCGCTGCGATCATCGACTCCCAGTCGGTGCGCGGCGCGGACACCGTGCCCCGAGCCAGCCGGGGATACGACGCGGGTAAGCGCGTCAACGGACGCAAACGTCACCTCGCCGTGGACACCGGCGGCCTGCTGCTGGCCGTGATCGTCACGATGGCTGGGCTGCAGGACCGCGACGCGGGACACCGGCTGCTGGCCCGGCTCCGCGAACGCTGCACCACCATCGCCCTGGTCTGGGCCGATGCCGGATACGCCGGACGGATGCTCGTCTGGGCCCGCAACGTCCTGCACCTGACGGTCCAGATCGTCAAACGCACCGAGCCAGGCTTCGTCGTCCTGCCCCGCCGGTGGGTGGTAGAGAGGACGTTCGCCTGGATCAGCAAGCATCGCCGCTGCGTACGCGACTATGAGACCAAACCCGACCACCACGAGGCCATGATCTACATCGCCATGATCATGACAATGTCACGCCGACTCGCCCGCACCGGCAACCGGTAACCAAAGTTTCCGGACGCTCACTGAGACAACGCGCCCACTGAGCCGCGTCCAACGGCGACAACGCGTCCGATCGGAAGACGCAATCAACCGAACCAACGCGGCCAACCGAGACGACGCGACCGGCTGAGCAGCGCAACCGGCTGAGCGGCGCGACCGACTGACACGGCGCTTCCGGCCGGGCGAACCCGTCGAACTCCATGGCCCGTCCGGCCGGAACCGCCCGTCCGGCCGCGACAGCCCGTCCGGCCGCGACAGCCCGTCCGGGGCGAAACGGGCGGGCCTGCCCAAGTTGAGACGGCGCGGCCCGCGTGTCGCGTCGGTGACACAAGTGCGGCAAACGATCGCGCCGGCGGTGCGCCACGTGCCACCGCCGGCCGATTGGACTGTGCCACCGGGGCGTCGCGAGCCTAGCGTCGACGGCATGGAGATCCTGCGGTACAGCGCGTTCACCGATGATCCGGCCGGCGGCAATCCGGCGGGTGTCGTGCTCGACGCGACCGAGCTCGTCGAGGCGGACATGCAGCGCATCGCGGCCGACGTCGGCTACTCGGAGACCGCGTTCCTGACGCCGCGGGGCGGGCGCGCCGCCGCGGTGCGCTATTTCAGCCCGCTCGCCGAGGTGCCGTTCTGCGGGCACGCCACGATCGCCACCGCGGTCGCGTACGCCGAGCGCTTCGGTGACGGGCCGATCGGCCTCGCGGCGCCGGTCGGGGACATCGCCGTGGAGACCGCCGGTGGGAGCGCGACGCTGCGCAGCGTCGCCCCCGCCTCGAAGGCGCTCGCCGGGGACGTTGCGGCGCGGCTGCTGACCGCGCTGCGGTACGAGCCGGAGGATCTCGACCCGGCGCTGCCGCTGCGCGTGGCGTACGCGGGCGCGTGGCACCCCGTCGTCGCCGCCGCGAGCCGGGAGCGGCTGGCCGAGCTCGACTATGACGAGCCGGCGCTGCGCGAGCTGATGGCCGAGCAGGGCTGGACCACCGTCGACCTGGTCTGGAGGGAGAGCGAGACCGCCTTTCACGCGCGCAACCCGTTCCCGCCCGGCGGCGTGTACGAGGACCCCGCCACGGGCGCGGCCGCCGCGGCGTTCGGCGGATACCTGCGCGAGCTCGGCCTCGTCGCCGTGCCGGCCACGCTGACCGTCCACCAGGGACACGACATGGGCCGCCCGAGCCTGCTGCGGGTCGGCCTGGACGCCGACCCGGCCACGGGTGTCACCGTCACCGGCCGGGCCGTCCAGATCGGATAGTCCGCATAGGACACTCGGCGAAGCCGCCGGACGAACTCGGGACGGATATTTCACGAAATTTCGTCACTCAATGCACCCGTCCGATGACGCAAAGTAGTCTCGACGGGAAGGCTCGACCGCGTAGCTCGTGCGACCGTGCCGGTCACACTTTGCGGGCGCGGCGCCTCAGGAGGTACCGGATCAGGAAGAACAGCGCGATGGCGACCACCGCGACGGCGGCGGGAATCCGGAAGCGCCGCAGGAATTCCAGGTGGTTCCCCGCGACGGCGCCCACCGCGACCCACAGCGCGGTCCACAGCACGGCGCCGATGCCGTCGCGGATCGCGTACCGACGCCACGGCAACGCGGTCGCGCCCGCGATCAGGCCGTTGGTTTGGCGCAGCCCGTCGATGAACCGGGCGACCACGACGATGTTGAGCCCGCGGGTGGCGACGAAGCGCTCGGCGCGCGCGAGGCGCGCCTCGGTGAGGCCGACCCGCCGCCCGTAGCGCAGGATGGCGGGACGGCCCGCGCGCCGCCCGAGCAGATACCCGAGGTTGTCCCCGGCGACCGCGGCCAGGAACGTGACCGCGACGACCGCGGGCAGCCAGAGCTTGCCGTGCGCGGCGAGCGCCGAGGCCGCGACCACCACGCTGACCGCCGGTGTCGGGATGCCCACGCCCTCGAGCAGCACGAGTAACGCCAGCGCCGGGTAGCCGTACCGCTCGAAGTGTTCCATCGGCCAAGATCCTGCCACGGGTACCATGGAAGGCAATGGCCAGCTGGTATGAATCGCACATCGACCGGCAGATCCGGGAGGCCCAGGAGCGGGGCGAGTTCGACAACCTGCCCGGCGTCGGCCGTCCACTGCCCGATCACGGCGAGTTGTACGACGAGGACTGGTGGATCAAGGACCTCGCGCGCCGCGAGCGGCTGCCCGGCGGCATTCCGCCCACCCTGCGGCTGCGCCGCGAGGTCGAGGACCTCCCGGAGGCGTTGCCGAAGTTCAAGACCGAGGATTCGGTACGCCGCGCCGTCGCCGACCTCAACACCCGCATCGAGCGGGCGAAGCGCGGCCTGATCGAGGGCCCGCCGACGATCCTGCGACCACTGGACGCCGACGAGATCGTCGCCGCCTGGCGCCGCGCCCGGTAACGGGCGAGCCTCGACGCGGAGCGCCCTGCGCCCGAAGTTTCTCCTGCGCCCGACGCGGAAAACCCCGCACACCGCGGGCGCTTGACGCCCGAAATTTCGCCTGATGCCCGATATTTCATGACCTGGCGGCCAACGCTCGGCCGCGGATGACCGGCGACGGCGTGTCCGTCCGGCGGGGGCATTGACAGCGGCGTGTGACGGCGCTTACCTTTCCCACAACTGTTAGTCAGTCTGCCTATTAGTTGGAGGGAACCATGGTCCTCGGTGGCTCCTCCAAGCTGCTCAAGGCCCTCAACGAGGCCGCCGCGCTCGGGCACCTCCTCGACCACGGCGAGCTCACCCGGGCCGAGCTGCGCGCCCTGACCGGGCTGTCCAAGCCCACCGTGTCCGAGGCGATCCGGCGGCTCACCGAGGCCGGGCTCGTCGTCGGGGTCGGGCACGAGACGGGGCGGCCGGGGCCGAACGCCGAGGTGTACGCGGTCAATCCTGACGCCGCGTACGCGGTGGCGATGTCGGTGCGCGACCACGCGCCGGCGCTGACCGCCGCCCTGTACGACCTGCGCGGCGCGCAGCGGGCCCACCTCGAGGTGCCCGTGGACTTCACGCGCACCGACCCGGTGAGCGCGGTCGACGAAACGGTGGCCGCACTGTGCGAGGCGGCCGGGGCGAGCCGCGAGCCGGTCGCGCACGTCCAGCTCGCCGTGGCCGGCGCGTTCGACCCGCGGGACCGGGTGATCCACCACGTCGACGTGCCCGGCTGGAGCCGGCCGGGGCTCGTCGACGAACTCGGCGCGCGGCTGGGCACGGCGGTCGGCATCGACAACGACGTCAACCTGGCCGCGCTCGCCGAGCGGGCGCACGGGGCGGCGCAGGGGGCCGACGCGTTCGTGCTGCTGTGGCTCGGCGACAGCGGCCTCGGCCTCGCGATCGATCTCGGTTTCGCCTGGTCTGGGTCGATCGGCGCGGAGCCTCATCGAGCCAGACCGGGCGTTGGGGCGCTGCTGCGCGGCGCCCGCGGTGGCGCCGGCGAGATCGGCTACATCCCGGTCGGCGACGGCGACTTCCACGACCTCGTCGGCCCCGACGCGGTCCGGGCGCTCGCCGCGCGGTACGACACCCGGGAAGAACTGCTCAAGGAGCTCGCCGGCCGGATCGTGCTCGGCCTCGCGGCCGTGGTCGCGGTCCTCGACCCGCCGCTGGTTGTCATCGGCGGCGAGCTCGCCCGGGCCTACGGCGAGCCGCTCGGCGACGCCGTCACCAAGGCCATGTCCCACGCCGCGCCGCTGGAGACGGCGATCGCGGTCAGCACCGTCGACGGCGACGCACCCCTGCTGGGCGCGGGCGACGCGGCGGTGACCGCGGTGCGCGAGACCCTCCTCGCCGCGCTGCGCCAACCCACCCCCTAAAAGGAGTTCCCCTTGCGTCGTCTCGTCGTGCTTGCCGCGGCCGTCGCGCTGACGGCGGCGTGCACCCCGGCGCCGAAGAACAAACCGATCGCCGACCCCGGCGCGGACGTCTCCGGCACCGTGGAGTTCTGGCACTTCTTCACCGACCGGGAGGCGGAGGCGATCGACTCGGTCGTCGCCGACTTCCAGGCCGCTCACCCCAAGATCAAGGTCGTGGTCAAGTCCGGCCAGGACGACTCGAAGATGACCCAGGCGATCGGCGGCGGCCAGGGCCCGGACGTCGGGCTGTCGTACTCCACCGACATCGTCGGGCAGTTCTGCTCCTCCGGCGCGTGGCTCGACCTGGCGCCGTACATCGCCCGGGACAAGGTGTCGATGGACGCCTTCCCGCAGACGGTGCAGCAGTACACCGAGTTCAAGGGCAAGCGCTGCGCGATGCCGGTCCTCGCCGACGCGTACGGCCTGTACTACAACAAGAAGCTGTTCGCCGAGGCGGGTATCGCCGGACCGCCGAAGACGCTCGAGGAGTTCGCCGAGGACGCGAAGAAGCTCACCAAGCGCTCCGCGGACGGCACGATCCAGACCGCCGGCTTCCTGCCGCTGTTCGGTTTCTACGAGAACGCGCCCTCGCACTTCGGGCCGATGGTCGGCGGGCAGTGGCTCAAGGCCGACGGCTCGTCGGCGATCGGCGGCGACCCGGCGTGGCAGCAGCTGCTCAAGTGGCAGAAGGGGCTCGTCGACTGGTTCGGCTACGACAAGCTCGAGGCGTTCCGCTCCGCGCTCGGCGACGAGTACTCCGACGCCAACGCCTTCCAGAAGGGCCAGATCGCGATGGCGATCGACGGGGAGTACCGTATCGCCTTCGCCAAGGACCAGTCGCCGGACCTGGAGTTCGGGGTCGCGCCGATGCCGGCGTCCACATCGGACAGATACGGCTCCGGGTACGTGACCGGCAACGTCATCGGCATCTCCAAGACCGCCAGGAACCCGGAGGCGGCGTGGGAGCTGATCAAGTACCTGACCACGGACACCAAGGCGATCGTCAAGCTGTCCAACAGCCTCAAGAACATCCCGTCCACAAAGGACGCCCTGGCCTCGCCGGATCTCAAGATGGACCCTGAGTTCAAGACGTTCGTGGACATCTTCAACCACCCGAAGACCTCGACCACGCCCCCGTCCTCGGCCGGCCCGGCCTACCAGGAGACGTTCCAGACGTTCTGCGACAGCTGGCAGAGCGGCAAGGCCGGCGGTGACCTCAACGGCGGCCTCGCCGGGGTCGACAAGCAGATCAACTCCCTGCTGCAGCTGGGCGGCTAGGAGTGCACCACAAGCTCCGCCACGCGCTGACCGTCGCCTCGTTCATGGCGCCGGCGACGATCGGCATCGGGTTCTTCTTCGTGTTCCCGCTGGTCTCCGCGGTCTACTTCTCGTTCACGAAGTTCGACCTGCTGAGCGACCCGGTGTGGGTCGGCCTGCGCAACTACCGGCACATGTTCGACGACACGTTCCTGGCGACCGCGGCGAAGAACACGCTGTGGTTCGTCGCCATCATGGTGCCGGCTCGGATGCTCGGCGGCCTGGCCAGCGCCCTGCTGCTGACGAAGCTGCGCCAGGGCAGCGGCGTGTACCGCACGATCTTCTACCTGCCGGCGCTCGCACCCCCGGTCGCCGCGACGCTCGCCTTCGTGTACCTGCTCAAGCCCGGCGTCGGCCCGGTGAACTCGTTCCTGACCTCCGTCGGCGTGCACGCGCCGCTGTGGTTCAACTCCCCCGACTGGTCCAAGCCCTCGCTGGTACTGCTGGGGCTGTGGGGCGTCGGGGACGTCATGGTGCTCTACCTCGCCGCGCTGCTGGACGTGCCGGTGGCGCAGCACGAGGCGGCGGCGCTGGACGGGGCCAACGCGTGGCAGCGCTTCCGGCACGTCACGCTCCCCCACATCCGCCCCGTCGTGATCTTCACCGCCGTCATCGGGGTCATCACGACGCTGCAGTACTTCACCCAGGCCGCCGTCGCCGCGTCGGCCGCCAGCGGGCAGGCCACGACCGGCGCCGGGATCTCCAGCACGTTCGGCTACCCGGAGGGCTCGACGTTCACCTACCCGCTGTGGCTGTACGTCGTCGGCTTCCGCTACCGGGCGCTCGGCTACGCCAACGCCCTCGCCGTGGTGCTGTTCGTGGTGGCGCTCGCGGTGTCGTTGCTGCTGCTGCGCCGTACCGTCAAATCGGAGACCGCCTCGTGAACCCGAAACTGATCTGGGTGGCCCGGCACAGCCTGGCGATCGCGCTGTGCCTCATGTTCGTCGCGCCGGTCGGCTTCCTGCTGCTGATGTCGTTCATGAGCGACTCGCAGGCGCTGACCGCGTCGTACTGGCCGACGTCGTGGCACCCGGAGAACTACGCGGACGTGTTCGCCCGCACGCCGATGCTGCGGTACCTGCTCAACACCGTGCTCTACGCGGGGCTCGCCACGCTGTTCATGCTGCTGTCCAGCGTGCCGGCCGCCTACGCGCTGGCGAAGCTGCGCTGGCGCGGCCGCAGCGCCGTGCTCGTGGTCATCGTCTGCATGATGATGATCCCGCCGCAGGTGACGACCGTGCCGCTGTACCGCATGTGGGCCGGCTACGGTCTCACCGGCAGCCTGTGGCCGCTGCTGCTGCCGATGCTGTTCGGCGACGCGTTCTCCATCTTCCTGCTGCGCCAGTTCCTCGTCACGATCCCGGGCGAGTACCTGGACGCGGCCCGCGTCGACGGCTGCGGCGAGTGGCGGACGCTGCTGCGCGTGGTGCTGCCGATGGCTCGGCCCGGCATCGCCGCCGCGGCGCTGTTCCAGTTCTTCTACGCCTGGAACGATTACTACGGGCCGCTGTTGTACACCAGCGAGAACGAGAACAACTGGACGCTCTCGCTGGGCCTGGCCTCGTTCCGCACGCTGCACCACGTGCAGTGGAACATGGTGAGCGCGGCGACCATCCTGACGATGGTGCCGGTCGTGGCGCTGTTCTTCTTCGCACAACGCGCCTTCGTGCAGGGCGTGACACTGACAGGAGTCAAGGGTTGAAAATCGCGGTCGTCGGTGGCGGGTCCACCTACACCCCGGAGCTCATCGACGGGTTTGCGCGGCTCGCGCCGTTCGCCACCGAGATCGTGCTGCTGGACCCGGTGGTCGACCGGCTGTCCCTCGTGGGCTCGTTCACGCGGCGGATCCTGGCCCACCACGGCTCGCCCGCCAAGCTGCGCTGGACGTCCGACGTGGACGACGCGCTCGCCGGGGCATCCACCGTGGTCATCCAGCTGCGCGTCGGCGGGCAGCGGGCCCGGATCAGCGACGAGACATTTCCGCTGGCGTGCGGCTGCGTCGGCCAGGAGACGACCGGCGCGGGCGGCTTCGCCAAGGCGCTGCGCACCGTCCCCGTCGTGCTCGACATCGCCCGCCGCGCCGACCCGGGCGCGTGGATCGTCAACTTCACCAACCCGGTCGGCATCGTCACCCGCGCGCTGCTCGACGACGGCCACCGCGCCGCGGGTCTGTGCAACGTGGCGATCGGGTTTCAGCGCCGGTGGGCCGCGGCCCTGGGCGTCGAGCCGTCCGCCGTCACACTCGACCACGTCGGGCTCAACCACCTCACCTGGGAGCGGGCGGCCTACGTCGACGGCGTCGACCGGCTGCCGGACATCCTCGAGCAGGGCCTGGCCGACCTCGCCGCCGGCGTGCAGATCCCGGCCGAAGTGATCACCGCCCTGTCCTGTGTCCCGTCCTACTACCTTCGCTACTTCTACTGCCACGACCAGGTCGTCGCCGAGGAACGCGGCCAGCCCACCCGCGGCGAGCGGGTCGCCGACCTCGAGGAGCAGCTCCTGCGCATGTACGCCGACCCCGCGCTCACCGAGAAGCCCGCGCTCCTCGGTGAGCGCGGCGGCGCCTTCTACTCCGAGGCCGCCGTCGGCCTGATCGCCTCGCTGCACCACGACGACGGCGGCATCCACGCGGTCAACGTCCGCAACCGCGGCTTCCTGCCGTTCCTCTCCGACGACGCCGTCATCGAGGCCACCTGCCGTGTCGGCGCCGACGGTGCCCGCCCGCTGCCCGCGCCCCCGCTGCGCCCCGAGCTCGCGGGCCTGGTCGCCGGCGTGTCGGCCTACGAGGAGCTCGCCGTGGACGCCGCCCTGCGCGGCGGCCGCGACCGCGTCTACCGCGCCCTCCTGGCCCACCCCCTCGTGGCCCAGCACGACAAGGCCACCAGACTGACCGACGACCTCCTGGCCGCCAACCGCGACCACCTGGCCTGGCTGTCGTGACCGCACGGCTCTACGCCGCGGCGGACGGTGGCAACTCGAAGACCGACGTCGTGCTCGGCGACTCCGACGGCCGCATCCTGGCCCGGGTCGCCGGCCCGACCACGTCTCCGCACGTGCTCGGCCTGCCCGGCGCCGTTGCCCAGCTGGCCGCCCTGGTCGCCCAGGCCCGCGCCGCGGCCGCCTTGCCGCCGGCCATCGAGCTGTCGATGCTCTCGGTCTACGTGGCCGGCGCCGACCTGCCGATCGAGGTCGAGCGCCTCAACGCCGCCGTGGCCGGCCTCGCCCTCGCCGCCGCCTCCACCGTCGACAACGACCTGTTCGCCCTCCTCCGCGCCGGCACGTCCAACCCCGACGCCGTCGGCGTGGTGTGCGGCGCCGGCATCAACGCCGTGGGCCGCCGCCGCGACGGCGCCACGTCCCGCTTCCCGGCCCTGGGGCAGCTGTCCGGCGACTGGGGCGGCGGCCACCACATCGCCGCCCTGGCCCTGTACCACGCCTGCCGCGCCGAGGACGGCCGCGGCCCGGCCACCGCCCTGGCCGAGGCGGTGCGCGCCCACTTCGCCCTGCCCACCGTCGAGGCCGTGAGCATCGCCCTGCACCTGGGCGACCTGCCGCAGTCCCGCCTGGACGAGCTGTGCGAGCTGCTGTTCGAGGTGGCCGTCGCGGGCGACGCCGTGGCAACCCGCGTCGTACGCCGCCTGACCGACGAGATCGAGGCCCTCATCCGCGTGGCGGCATCGAGGCTGGACCTCCTGGCGGCCCCGTACGTGGTGGTCCTCGGCGGCGGCGTCCTGACCGCACGCCACCCCCAGCTGCACGAGAGCCTCCTGTCCCGCATCGAGGCGCTGTCACCCCAGGCGACGGTCACGGTGCTGTCCACGCCCCCGGTGGCAGGCGCTGCGCTGCTTGCCCTGGACACCCTGCACGGCGGCACCTGCCTCCCGAAGGTGGAGGCCGCCGTCCGAGCCGCCCTGTAACCGCGCCCGGCGATGCCGATAAGGCGGGTGACGCCGGCGACGTTTGTGAGGTGACTCTCAAAACTGGCCGATCGGTCAGCATCTGACCGATCGGCCAGGCATGCTGTCACCCGGAACCTGACCGATCGGACAGGGCAGTCGGCGGGCGGACCCGACCGGGCGGAGGTGCATCGTGGCGCGCAGCAACACCCGCGACGAGATCCTGACCTCGGCGACGCGCCTGTTCGCGGCCTCCGGATACAAGGGGACCTCGCTGCACGACATCGCGGTCGATGTCGGGTGCTCGAAGGCCGCCCTGCTGTACCACTTCGACAGCAAAGAGGCGATCCTGACGCAGCTGTGCGCGCCGGCGATCGCCGAGCTCGAGCAGCTCCACGACCGGCTCGAAGGCCTCGAGTCCGGACCGGCGCGAACCGCGGCGATCGAGGGGTTCGTCGACCTGTCGATGCGGTACCGCAAGGAGATCCAGGTCATCTACGGCGACCTGCCGGGACTGCTGCAGCAGCCGGCCTTTCAGCGGGTACACCTGCTGACCAAACGCGTCTGCGAGATCCTCGCCGGGCCGTCCGGCACCCCGGTGTCGGTCGTCGCGGCCAAGCTCGTGCTGGCCGGCATCCCGGCGATCGCGTTCGGCGTGGACCAGGACATGCACGGCTACTCCGACGAAGAACTGCGCGCCGCGCTGGTCGAGGCGGCGACGCGAGCACTGGCACCGCCCACCTGAACCCGTTAGGACACAAACGTCATGGCTACTGTGCTCTACCGGCTCGGCCGGGCCTCGTTCCGGCGCCGCTGGCTGGTGCTGGTCCTGTGGATCGTGGTGCTCGGCGCGCTCGGCGGCGCGGCCGCCGCGTTCAAGGGCCCGACGTCCAGCGACTTCACCATGCCGGGCACGGAGTCGCAGCGCGCGATCGACGCGCTCAAGCGGCAGTTCCCGGAGGCCAGCGGGGCCACCGGCACGATCGTGATCGCCGCGCCCCAGGGCGCGGACCTGGCCTCCGACGCGAACAAGGCGGCGGTGATGGGCCTGGTCGGGGAGGCCAACAAGCTGCCCGGCGTCGTCGGGGCGCTGGACCCGTACACCACGAAGGCGCTGTCGCCGGACGGGCGGTACGCGCTGATCACCGTGCAGTTCAAAGACCGCGCGGACAAGGTCACCAAGGACCAGCGGACCGCGTACGAGGGCACGGGCGCCGCGGCCGAGAAGGCCGGGCTGCGGGTCGAGCACGGCGGCGAGGTGATGAACCACGAGCCCGAGGTCGGCGGCAAGGAGGGCATCGGCGTGGTCATCGCGCTGGTGGTGCTGCTGGTGACGTTCGGCTCGCTGGTCGCGGCCGGTATGACGATGCTCAACGCCCTGCTGGGCGTCGGCGCCGGGATGGCCGGCCTGTACGCGCTGTCCGGCGTGGTCCACCTGACCAGCACCGCGCCGGTGCTGGCGCTGATGCTCGGGCTCGCCGTCGGCATCGACTACTCGCTGTTCATCTCGTCCCGGCACCGGCAGAACCTGGTGGAGGGGCTCGAACCGGATGAGGCGGCGGGCCGCGCGGTCGGCACGGCCGGGTCGGCGGTCGTGTTCGCCGGCGCCACCGTCGTCATCGCGCTGGCCGGCCTCGCCGTGGTGAACATCCCGTTCCTGACGGTGATGGGCCTGGCCGCGGCCGGCACGGTCGCCGTGGCGGTACTCGTGGCGATCACCCTCCAGCCGGCGCTGCTCGCCTTCGCCGGGCAGCGGATCCTGTCGCGCAAGCAGCGCCGGGCGGTCGGCGAGGGCGCGGCGCACCACACGGAGAACTTCGGGTTCCGCTGGGCGCGGTGGATGATCCGCCTGCGGGTGCCGGTGATCCTGGTCGGCGTGCTCGGCCTGGCCGCGCTGGCGATCCCCGCCGCGCACATGCGCATCGCGCTGCCGGGCGCCAGCGCCGGCCCGGCGGACACCCCGGCCCGCAAGGCCGCGGACCTCATCGACCAGGGCTTCGGCCCGGGCTTCAACGGGCGGCTCGCGCTGGTGGTGTCCAGCGACTCGCCCGACGTGACCAAGGCGAAGGCCGGCGAGGCCGTGCAGCAGCTGCAGGGCACCGAGAACCTGCTGGCCGCGACCCAGCCGAACTTCAGCCGGGACGGCAAGACCGCGCTGGTCGCGCTGATCCCGAAGACCGGCCCGACCGACGCGGCCACCGAGGACCTGGTCCACGCGGTACGCGCGAAGGTGCAGGCGATCGGCGGGGCCGACTTCGCGGTGACCGGCCAGACGGCCGTCGGCATCGACGTGTCGGAGAAGCTGTCCGATGCGATGCCGCAGTACCTGCTGCTGGTCGTCGGCCTGTCGGTACTGCTGCTGATGCTCGTCTTCCGCTCGATCCTGGTGCCGCTGAAGGCCGCCGCCGGATTCCTGCTGACGGTCGGCGCGACGTTCGGCATCACGGTGCTGGTGTTCCAGGACGGGCACCTCGGGTCGCTGGTCGGCCTGGATCAGCCCGGCCCGCTGGTGAGCTTCCTGCCGATCCTACTCATCGGCATCCTGTTCGGCCTGGCCATGGACTACGAGGTGTTCCTGGTGTCGCGGATGCGCGAGGACTTCGTGCACGGCGAGACGCCGCGGCAGGCCACGATCAGCGGCATGGGCCACGGGGCCCGGGTGGTGACCGCGGCCGCGTTCATCATGACCTCGGTGTTCGCGGGCTTCATCCTGGTCGAGGACCCGGTCATCAAGTCGATGGGCTTCGCCCTGGCCATCGGTGTGGCGATCGACGCCTTCATCGTGCGCATGACGATCGTGCCGGCGGTGGTCTCGCTGCTCGGCCGCGCCGCGTGGTGGCTGCCGCGCTGGCTCGACCGGCTGCTGCCCAACGTCGACATCGAGGGCGAACGGCTGCGCGAGCACCTGGCGCAGGAGCCGAAACCCGAGCCCGTACACGTTTAGCGTTCGGACGGCGCCGGCCGCGCCTGCGGCCTGCGCCGACCGACCGGCACACGTCGCCGGTCGGCCTCGCCAGGGCCGGCCGGCACCACTGTCGGGCTTATCGCAGACTTAACGGGCCTAGACAGGAACAGTTAACAAACCTAATAATGGCGACCACCGTCGATGGAGGTCGCCCATGAAGCGCGTCGCGCTCATCCTCGGCGCCGCTACCCTGCTGGTCACGGGCCTGTTCGTGGCCACCAACGCGTATGCGGCCAATCTGCTGTCCAATCCCGGCTTCGAGAGCGGCTCGCTGTCGGGCTGGTCGTGCACCGGCAGCGGCTCGGGGGCGGTCACGTCGCCCGTGCACTCCGGGTCCTACGCCCTCAACGGCAACGCCACCGCCTCTGACAACGCGCAGTGTACGCAGACGGTCACCGTCCAGCCGAACACGGCGTACACCCTCTCCGGGTGGGTCCGGGGCAACTACGTCTACATCGGGATCACCGGCGGGGCGTCCACCTGGACCCCGTCCGCGACCACCTACACGAAGCTGACCGTACCGTTCACCACCACCGCCGGCCAGACGTCGGTCCAGGTCTACCTGCACGGCTGGTACGGCCAGGGCGCCTACAACGCCGACGACATCGCCCTCGACGGCCCGGGCACGCCGCCGACCACCACCCCGCCGACGTCGGCGACCAGCCCGAACACGTCGCCGTCCCCGTCGAAGTCGCCGTCGGCGTCGGCGTCGCCGAGTCCGAGCACGAGCACGAGCACGAGCACGCCGCCGGTGACCGGCCTGCCCAAGCACGCCTTGATCGGGTACCTGCACGCGAGCTTCGCCAACGGATCCGGGTACGTGCGCATGGCCGACGTGCCGGCCGCCTGGGACGTCATCGACCTCGCGTTCGGCGAGCCGACCAGCGTCACCTCCGGCGACATCCGGTTCAACCGCTGCTCGGTGGCGGAGTGCCCGAACGTCGAGTCGGACGCGGACTTCCTCGCCGCGATCAAGGCCAAGCAGGCCCAGGGCAAGAAGGTGCTGATCTCGATCGGCGGCCAGAACGGGCAGGTCCAGCTGACCACGACCGCCGCCCGGGACGCGTTCGTCTCCTCGGTCAGCGCGATCATCGACCGGTGGGGCCTCGACGGCCTCGACATCGACTTCGAGGGCCACTCGCTGTACCTCAACGCCGGCGACAGCGACTTCCGCAACCCGACCACGCCGGTCATCGTCAACCTGATCTCCGCGCTGAAGTCCCTGAAGGCGAAGTACGGCACCAAGTTCGTGCTCACCATGGCGCCCGAGACGTTCTTCGTGCAGCTGGGCTACCAGTTCTACGGCGGCACGAGCAGCGGCGACAACCGCGCCGGCTCCTACCTGCCCGTCATCCACGCGATGCGCGACTCGCTGACGATCCTGCACGTGCAGGACTACAACTCGGGCCCGATCTGGGGCCTGGACAACCAGTACCACACCATGGGCGGCGCGGACTTCCACATCGCGATGACCGACATGCTCAAGGCCGGGTTCCCGGTCGCCAACACCGGCCAGACCTTCCCGGGCCTGCGCCCCGACCAGATCGCGATCGGCGTGCCGGCCGCGGTGAGCGCCGGCAACGGCTATGTGGCCCCGGCGGTCGTGCAGAGCGCGGTGAACTGCCTGGTGTCCGGCTCCGGGTGCGGTGGATACACGCTGCGCGGCGGTACCTCACCGGCGTTCCGCGGCCTCATGACCTGGTCGATCAACTGGGACCGGTACTACAACTGGGAGTTCATGAACGCCCACCGGCCGTTCCTCAACGCGTTGCCGTAGCTTTCAACGGGTGAGCGCACTTGACTTGGTGAGCAGCTGGCCCGTAAAGACCGCAGCCGTGGCGGTCGTGGACGCCAAGGGTGTCCGCGACCGCCACGGCCCGGACACCGCCCTGCCGTGGGCGTCGGTCACGAAGCTGCTCACGGCCCTGACGGTCCTCGTCGCGGTGGACCGGGGTGACGTACTGCTGGACGAGCCGGCCGGTCCGGACGGCGCCACGGTGCGCCACCTGCTGGCCCACACCTCCGGTGTCGCGTTCGACGAGGACTCGATCCTGGCCGCCCCCGGCCGCAAGCGCATCTACTCCAACCGCGGCTTCGAGCTGCTCGCCGAGTTCGTCCTGACCCGCACCGGCGGCACGTTCCCCGAACTGATGACCGAGTCGGTGCTGCGCCCGCTCGGCATGGGCGGCACCCGCCTGGAGGGCTCCCCCGCCGCCGGCGCCGTCGGCCCGGTCTCCGACCTGGCGCTGCTGGGCCAGGAACTGCTCGACCCGTCGCTGGCGCCCGACCTCATGCCGGCCGCGACCACGGTGCAGTACCCGGGCCTCTCCGGCGTCCTGCCCGGCTTCGGCCGTCAGGACCCGAACGACTGGGGCCTGGGCTTCGAGCTGCGCGACGGCAAGCGCCCGCACTGGACCGGCTCCCGCAACAGCCCGCGCACGTTCGGCCACTTCGGCAAGACCGGCACGTTCCTGTGGGTCGACCCGGACGCGGGCCTGGCGCTGGCCTGCCTGACCAACCGCGACTTCGGCGAGTGGGCGGCCGAGGTATGGCCGGCCCTGTCCGACGCGGTGCTGGCCGAACACGCAGGTTAGCCCGCAAAGACGAACAATTCGCAGAACGACCGACGCACGCACCAGGCCATCACCAGGCCGTTACCAGGCCCACGCCTCCGGCCCGGGTCCGCCGTTGCCGACCGGCGGGAAGATCTCGTCCAGCCGGGCCGAGGCGGCGTCGTCGAGCGGCGTCTGCAGCGCGTCGAGGGCCAGGT
This sequence comes from Dactylosporangium sp. NPDC048998, assembly GCF_043197855.1. NCBI lineage: Bacteria > Bacillati > Actinomycetota > Actinomycetes > Micromonosporales > Micromonosporaceae > Dactylosporangium > Dactylosporangium sp. NPDC048998. The sequence continues at coordinate 193,625 of NZ_JBICTV010000014.1, read as the reverse complement.
CGAGCTGCTCCGGGGTGCGCGGCCCGACGATCGGCGCGGTCACCCCGGGCCGCGACAGCAGCCAGGCGAGGGCCACCGCGGCCGGGTGCCGGCCCAGGTCGGCGCAGAACCCCTCGTACACCTCCAGGACCTCCCGGTGCTGCTCCACCCGCGCGGCGGCGTGGGACGTGGTCCGCCCGGCGGCGCCCTCCCGGTGCTTGCGCAGCGCGCCGGAGAGCACCCCCTGCGCCAGCGGCGACCAGGGCAGCAGCCCGATCCCGAGCGACCGCGCCGCCGGCACCACCTCGAGCTCCACGTGCCGGGTGAGCAGGCTGTACTTGAGCTGCTCCGAGACCAGCCCGAGCGAGTGGCGCCGCCCGGCCGCGGCGTTCGCGGCCACCAGGTGCCAGCCGGCGAAGTTGGAGCTCCCGACGTACAACACCTTCCCCTGCGCGACGAGCAGGTCCATCGCCTGCCAGATCTCCTCCCACGGCGTGGCCCGGTCGACGTGGTGCATCTGGTACAGGTCGATGCGGTCCGTGCCGAGCCGGCGCAGCGACGCCTCGCACGCCGCGACGATGTGTCGCGCCGACAGCCCCCGGTCGTTCGGCCCGTCGCCCATCGGCTGGTACACCTTCGTCGCGAGCACCACGTCGTCGCGCCGCCCGGACCGGGCGAACCACGTGCCGATGTACGTCTCGCTGGTGCCCTCGTAGTCGCGCGCCCCGTACATGTCGGCGGTGTCGACGAAGTTGACGCCGTCGGCGAGCCCACGGTCGAGGATCGCGTGGCTGTCGGCCTCGCCGAGCTGCCATCCGAAGTTCATCGTGCCCAGGCACAACCGGCTCACCGTGAGGCCCGTGCGCCCCAGTTTCGTGTACTGCATGTGCCGCACGCTATGGGCCCGCGCGGGCTGGGCCGAAGCCGTTCGACCGTGCTCGAATGGACGCGTGAAGCGCCTCGAGCTGACCCCCGACGACCTGCTGCGCCTGCGCTTCGCCCACTCCCCGATGGCCGAGGTCGTCACCAGCACCCTCGCCCTGCGCGCCGGGTCCTGGGAGCACGCCCGCTGGCGCGCCCGCGTCGCCCCGCAGGTCACCGCGAAGGTCAATGGTCTGGACCTCTTCCGGCGCGTGCTGCACACCCCGACGGGCGCGATCCCCGACTTCCTGACGCCGGTACCGCAGACCGCCCGCCCCACCCTGGAGGCCGAGCTCGCCGCGATCGCCGCGACCCCGCCCGACCGTGTGGCCGGGGAACTGGCGGCCGCCGGTGTCGACTGCCCCGACCCGGCCGCGCTGCTGCCGCCGCTCGTCGCGCAGATCCGGCGGTACTTCACGATCGCCCTCGCCGACCTCTGGCCGAGGCTGCGCGCCGCCGCCGACGCCGACATCGCCCACCGCACCGCCTCGGCCGCGTTCCCCGGCCCGGGCACCCTGCTGGCCGGCCTGCACCCGCGGCTGCGCTGGGACCCGGACGAGCTGCGGCTGGACTACCTCAAGGACGCCGAGTACCCGCCGTGGTCCCTGGACGGCCACCCGCTGCTGCTCCTGCCGACCGCGTTCACCGGCCGGCACGCCTGGATCATGCATTCCCCTGCGGGCCGGGCGCTGTGGTACCCGCCGCGTGCCCTGGGCGCCCTGTTCGCCGCGGCCCCGCCCCCGCCGGAGCCCCTGGCGGCCCTGCTGGGCGCGACGCGGGCCGCGGTCCTGGCCCTGCTGAGCACCCCGTCGAGCACCGGCGACGTGGCCGAGCGCCTGGGCCTGGCCCCGGCGACGGCGTCACACCACCTGACGGCGCTGCGCGACGCCGGCCTGATCGTCGCCGCGCGGTCGGGCCGCCGCCTCAACTACCACCGCACCGACCTGGGCGACCGCCTCACCGCCCTCGGCTGACCGGCGCCGGTCGCCCACGCCGCGACGCGCGCCGCGACGCGTTTGGCTTCCTAGGAGGCTAGGTCAGGAGCTCCCGCAGGCGGGCGGCGAATTCGGCGGCCGCGGTGCGCAGGGTTTCCATCATCACGGAGTGAACGTGCTGCCCGGGGTCAGTAGTCGGCCAGGTGGCGCAGGGCCCTTTCGACCAGCGGGCGCAGCGGCACCGGCGGATCCGCGTGCAGCCAGCGATGCGTCGCCACGTCGCAGGCCGCCGCCACCGCGCCGCCGATCACGTCCGGCAGCAGGTCGCCCGGGCCGGTGCCGAGCCGGTCGGCGATGGCCGCCGACAGCGCGTCCTGCATCGCCGCGCGGACCCGCAGGTACTCGCCCTGCATCGCCGGCGTGGCGAGCACCATCCGCAGGCCGTCGAACCACACCCGGTCCGGCACGTGCTCGGGCGCCGCGCCGCCGGAGAACTCCGTCAGCATCGTGGCCGTGATGGCCTCGCGCAGCGGCTCGCCCGGCGGCCGGGCCCGCAGCGCCGCGCCGGCCCGCTGGGCGCGGTCGACCGCCAGGGCGCAGATCGCCTCGGCCTTGCTCGAGAAGTAGTTGTTGAACGTCCGCGGCGACACGCCCACCTCGGCCGCGATGTCCTCGACGAGCACGCCCTCGAAGCCGCGCTCCACGGTCAGCCGCAGCGCCGCGAGGGCCAGCGCCCGCCGGGTCGCCTGCTTCTTGCGCTCGCGCAGGCCCGGTTCCATGTCTCCAGCGTAGCAAAATGTGCGCAACCCGCAAGCTTTCTGGTCACGCAAGAAAAAATCGTTAAGATCCGCTACAGTACCGCCGATCAGGGGCGCAGGGGCTGGGCATCGAGAAACGCAGCCTTTTGCGTCATGCCCCAGCCGAGCGAAGCGAGGAGCGGGCATGACCGGTCCGGAGCGAAGCGGAGGAGCCGGTCATCATCGGCTCAGCTCCAAGTCATGCCGCAGCCGGAGCGAAGCGGAGGTTCCGGCATGACCGGGTACTACCACCCGGCACGGGACAGGCTCTGGGTCGGCCTGCTCGCCGTCGGCTGCGCGGTCACCGCGCTGTGGGCGCTGGACATCCTGCCCGGCCTCGCGTTCCCGCTCGTCGGCGGCCTGACGGTGGCGGCCTGGGCGGCCGGCCCACGGCTGCACGACGTGCGCCCGCGCCGGCCGTGGCGGCTGCTGACCGCCGCGGCGCTGTTCTTCCTCGCCGGCGTGGTCCTGCGCGCGCTGCTGGAGGCGCAACCATACCCGCTGGCCCAGCTCGGCGACGCCTTCTCCGTGTGCGGCTTCGGGCTCTTCATCGCCGGCATGCTGGCGTTCCTCAACCGGTGGGGTCTCAACCGGCACGCGCTGCTCGACGGGCTCATCGTCTGCATCGGCGCGGCGATCGCCTCGGCACTGCTGTTCGTGCTGCCCGCGACGACGATCCCAGGCCGGCCGCTGCTGGTCAGCGTCATCGCCGGCCTGTACCCGCTGCTCGACGCGGTCGTCGTCCTGATCGGGGTCAACCTGGCGTTCACCACGGCGGTCCGCCAGCCCGCGTTCGTGCTGCTCGGCGCCATGATGCTGATGCTGTTCGCGGGCGACCTGTGGTACGCGATCATCGGCCGCACCGGTGACGTCAACGGCCCGCGGCTGATTGATCTGCCGTTCCTGCTGGCCTTCACGCTCGGCGGGGCGGCGGCGCTGCACCCGACCGCCCGGGCCCTCGGGCGGGCCACGCCGCTTCCGATCCAGGCATGGTCGCCGGCGCGGATGCTCGTGATCGGGCCGGCCGTCGCGATGCCGTTCGTGCTGACGGTACTGCCGGGGCACGAGACACCCCTGGCACGCTGGATCCTCGGCGCGGGCGGCGCGGCGATCGTCGCGCTGCTGCTGGTGCGCGCCTCCGACGCGGTGCAGAGCCACGCCGCGGCGCAGCGGCGCTTCGAGCACCAGGCGACCCACGACCCGCTCACCGGGCTGCCGAACCGGCGCCTGCTCGCCCTGATGGTGGAGCGGCTGCTGAGCGAGCCGAAGCCCGGCGACGTGTGGATGTTCTACCTCGACCTCGACGGGTTCAAGCTGGTCAATGACTCCTGGGGGCACCCGGCCGGGGACCGGCTCATCGTCGAGGTCGGCACCCGGCTGCGCCACGCCCTGCCCGCCGAGGCGACCGTCGCGCGGGTCGGCGGCGACGAGTTCGTGGTGGTGCGCCGCTGCGTCGAGCCGGAGGCGATGGCCGATGCCCGGCGGATCATGGAGTGCGTCGAGCGGCCGCTGCTGCTGGCCGGCCCGGAGGGCACCGGCGCCGAGGTCGTCGTCGGGGCGTCGATGGGCATCGTGCGCGCCGAGCGGCACGACACCGCCGACGCGCTGATGCGCGACGCGGACACGGCGATGTACCGGGCCAAGGAGCAGGGGCGCAACCGCTGGGCGGTGTTCGACGCCTCGATGCGCGACGCGGTGCGGGAGCGGGTCGAGATCGAGGTCGCGCTGCGGGCCGCGGTCGCCCAAGAACAGCTGTCCATCGCGTACCAGCCGATCGTCGACCTGACCGACGGGCGCGGGGAGCGCACCGCGGGCGCCGAGGCGCTCGTGCGCTGGGAGCACCCGGTGCGCGGCTGGATCGGGCCGAACATGTTCATCGCCGTCGCCGAGGACGCCAACCTGATCTCCGCGCTCGGCGCCTGGGTGCTGCGCGAGTCCGTGCAGCAGCTGGCCGGGTGGCGCGCCGCCGGGATCGTCGGCGAGGACTTCTGGCTGTCGGTGAACGTCTCGCCACGCCAGCTCGGCGACGCCGCGTTCGCCGAGCGGCTCGCCGCGACCCTCGAACAGGCCCGGGTGCCCGCGCGGAACCTGGTCCTGGAGATCACCGAGTCGGTGATGGTCGAGGGCAGCGAGCTGACCGAGCGGCTCCTGCGGCGGCTGCGCGAGCTCGGCGTACGCATCTGTGTGGACGACTTCGGCACCGGCTTCTCGGCGCTGGGCTACCTGCGCCGCCACCCCGTCACCGGGGTGAAGATCGACCGCTCCTTCGTCGGGGGGCTCGGCGGCAATCTCCAGGACGAGGAGATCGTGCGGGCCGTGGTCGCGATGAGCAGCGCGCTCAACCTGTCGGTCGTGGCCGAGGGCGTGGAGACGGTCGCGCAGCGCGACGTGCTCGCGGCGCTCGGCGTGCCGCTGGCGCAGGGCTGGCTGTGGGGCAAGGCGGTGCCGCCCGGCGAGTTCGCGGCCACCTTGGCCACCCTGCCGGCGTGGGATCGGGTGGGCGAACCGGCCGCCGTTCGGTCAGACTGATCGGATGGCGGAAACGATCACTCGGGACGATGCATACCTGTGGCTGGAGGACGTCGAGGGCGAGCGGCCGCTGTCCTGGGTCCGCGAGCGCAACGCGGAGACGGTCGCGGCGCTGACCGACAATGATCGCTTCACCGAGATGTACGAGGGCATCCGGGCCGTCCTCGACGCCGACGACCGCATCCCGATGGTCGCGTGGCACGGCGAGCGCGTCTACAACCTGTGGAAGGACGCCGGCCACCCGCGCGGGCTGTGGCGGCGCACCACCCTGGAGGACTACCGCCGCGACGAGCCGGCCTGGCAGACCGTGCTCGACCTCGACGCGCTGGCCGCCGCCGAGGGCGAGAACTGGGTGTGGCAGGGCGTGACCTTCCTGCGCACCGGCCCTCTCGGCGGCGAGCGCCGCTGCCTGGTCTCGCTGTCGCGCGGGGGTGCCGACGCGGCCGTGGTGCGCGAGTTCGACCTCGACGCGCTGGAGTTCGTCGCGGACGGCTTCGCACTGCCCGAGGCGAAGAGCGACGTCAGCTGGATCGACGCCGATCGCATCTTCGTCGGTACCGACACCGGCCCCGGGTCGATGACCTCCTCCGGCTACCCGAGGCAGGTGCGGGTCTGGCGGCGCGGGACCGCGCTCGCCGACGCGCCGGTCGTGTTCGAGGGCAGCGCCGACGACGTGTCGGTGCGGGCCTCGACCGACCCGTCCGCCGACGGCCGCCGCGCGGTCATCCGGCAGTCGACCGACTTCTTCCACGCCCGCCGGTACCTGCTCACCGGCGCGGCGTTGACCGAGCTCACCGAGCTCGACGTGCCGCACGACGCCGGCGTCGATGTGCACCGCGAGTGGCTGCTCGTGCGGGTCCGCACCGACTGGCGCGTCGGCGACGCGACCCACCCGGCCGGCACGCTGCTCATCGTCCGGCTGGAGGACTACCTGGCCGGCTCGCGCGACCTCACCGTGCTGTTCACCCCCGACCCGCACACGTCGCTGAGCTACGCCGACTGGACCCGCACCGGTCTGATCCTCGTGCTGCTCTGCGATGTGCGGTCCCGCCTGGAGCTGTTGTCGTACTCCGGCGGCGAGTGGCACAAGACCGTCCTGGGCAGCGAGCTCGGCCAGACCGACGTGTGGGACACCAACGCCGACGCCGACGAGCAGTACCTGCTGCTGTCCAGCGGCTTCACGCTCCCGCCGACGCTGCGCCACGGCGCGCTCGGCGGCGGCGCGCCGACGATCCTCAAGCAGGGCCCGGCGCAGTTCCCCGCCGAGGGCATCGAGACCCGGCAGTTCTTCGCCACGTCCGCGGACGGCACCCAGGTGCCGTACTTCGTCGTGGGCCGCCCCGACGCGGGCCCCGGCCCGACGCTGCTGTCCGGGTACGGCGGCTTCGAGGTCTCGCGCGTCCCGGCGTACAACTCGATCATCGGCCGCGGCTGGCTCGCCCGCGGCGGGACCTACGTGGTGGCCAACATCCGCGGCGGCGGCGAGTACGGCCCGGCGTGGCACCGCTCGGCGCTGCGGGAGAACCGGCCGCGCGCCTACGAGGACTTCGCCGCCGTCGCCGCGGACCTCGTCGAGCGCGGCATCACCACCCGCGACCGGCTGGGCATCGAGGGCGGCTCCAACGGCGGCCTGCTCATGGGCGTCATGCTGACCCGCTACCCGGAGCTGTTCGGCGCGATCGTCTGCGCGGTGCCGCTGCTGGACATGAGGCGGTACCACCTGCTGCTGGCCGGCGCGTCGTGGATGGCCGAGTACGGCGACCCCGACGACCCGGACGACTGGGCGTACCTGTCGCTGTTCTCGCCGTACCAGAACGTGCGCGACGGCGTGCCGTACCCGCCGACGCTCATCACCACCTCGACCCGCGACGACCGGGTGCACCCCGGCCACGCCCGCAAGATGGTGGCGCTGCTGCGCGAGCGCGGCAAGGACGTCACGTACTACGAGAACATCGAGGGCGGCCACGGCGGCGCCGCGGACAACGCCCAGCTGGCCTACAAGTGGGCGCTGGCCTTCGAGTTCCTGTGGCGGACGCTGGGTGCCGCTTCAGGCGACCGCTAGCGTGAGGTCCTCGGCGGCGACGCGGCGGCGGGTGGTGCGGCGGTAGCGGTACACCTGGACCGCGCCGAAGCCCCACAGCGGGTACTGCACCGCGAACGCCCACCGGAACGCGGCGAGCGACGGGTGGTCGGCGCCCGGCGCGGTCTGCAGGTCGAGCAGCACCCCGACGGCGACGATGAGCACGATCGACGCCACGAAGCCGCCCACGTTCACGATCCCGGTCGCGCCGCCGATGCGGTCGGCCGGGTTGAACGACCGCGCGTAGTCGAAGCCGATCATCGAGCCGGGGCCGTTGACCGTCAGCACGAGCACGAGCACGACGAGCAGCCACAGCGGGGCGCGGCCGGGCCACAGCAGCACCGCGGTCCAGGCCAGCGCCGACGCGCCGACGATGCCGAGGACGAGGTTCGAGCGGTGGTACGGCAGGCGCCCGCAGAAATGCCCGATCAGCGGCCCCATCAGCAGGCCGCCGATGGTGAGCAGGGACAGCAGCAGCGCGGCGGTGTCCGGGGCGAGGCCCTCGCCCTGGGTCAGGAACGGATAGCCCCACAGCAGCGCGAACACCGTGCCGGAGAACTGGGTCACGAAATGCGTCCACAGCCCCAGCCGTGTGCCGGGGTGCGCCCACGAGTTGCGCAGCCCGAGGTCACGCTTGACTCGCCCACGAGCCGCATCCTCGTGCATACCCGACATGTCCGATAAATCTGAAATCGGGGTGATTTCTGATTTATCGGGTTGAATCGCTGTCACCGAAAGCGAAGATGGATCGTCGGGCAGGTTCGCGGGCTCCGGGTGGTCGCGCAGGGACGTCACCACCAGGACCACCGCCACGGCGCCCAGGACCGCCGAGGCCAGGAACGTGGTCGTCCAGCCGGCGTGGCGCAGCAGGAGCACGAGCGGTACCGCCGAGGAGAGCGCGCCCAGCTGCCCCACCATGCCGGTCAGCTGCACCATCAGGGGGTTGCGCCGCGGCGGGAACCACAGCGCCACGATGCGCAGCACGCTGATGAACGTCATCGCGTCGCCGACGCCGATGAGCACGCGCGCGGCGATCGCCGTGCCGACGTCGCCCGCGAAGGCGAAGACCAGCTGGCCCGCGAGCATCAGCAGGCCGCCGGCCGCGAGCAGGCGGCGCGAGCCGAAGCGGTCGAGCAGGACGCCCACCGGGATCTGCATGCCGGCGTACACGGCCAGCTGCGCCACGGAGAGCATCGACAGCAGCGCGGTGCCCACGCCCAGGCGTTCGGCGGCGGCGACCCCGGCAACGCCGAGGGAGGATCGGTGGAAGACGGCGACGATGTACGCGAGGAGCCCGACGCTCCACATGAGGTAGCGGCGCATAGCAAGGATGACGCTATCGGTCGGGAGCCTGGCGATGGGGCGAGTGTGACGGCCCTCAACTGTGCGTTTGCAGACACCGCCTACGCTGTCGGGGTCTGCTTTGCCGTTTTGAGGACCGTCATGACCGATCTGACCGCTCTGACCGCCAGGCCCATCGCCTGGGAGCACTCCGGCGACGGCGAGTTCCCCTACCACGCCGAGGTCGACGGCCAGACGCTCACCGTGCGGGTCAACGACTTCCCGGCCGAGCCGCTGTACACGCTCATCGTCGACGGCGCGGAGCTCGCCGACCTCGACGACTGGCCGGTGTCGTGGCGCCGCCCGCCGGTACCGAGCCATCTGCTGGACCTGGTGGCACGGCCGGTGACCACCGACCTGCTGTGGACGTGGGCTCGGCGCATCTGCGGCGTGACCACGGAACACGCGGCCGAGGTCGCGGCCCTGCTGGGCCTGCCCGCGCCGACACAGGACGACTTCGGCCGGCTCTTCGTGCAGCCCAGCCCGCCCGGCACCGCATGGCTGCAGCTGTTCATGAACGAGCGGGCCGGGCTCGCGTCGGTGGAGATCCGCTTCGCCGAGCCGGCGCTGACCCGGGCCGAGCTCGACGCGTGCTTCGGGCCGAGCCAGAACCTGCCGCGGGTGCACTGGGACTCCCCGCACGTGACCGCGCACCGGGTCACCGCGCCGGAGGCGCCGCTGTCGTGCACGCTGTTCGCGTCGTTCTGGGCATCGTCGACAACCGAAGAGCCGGAACCTTCCCGGCGCGCCTTCCAGCTGTCTCTGCGCCGCGACCATTAGGGCCTAGCCGCGCAGGGCCGCCTTGATGGGTGCGGTCTTCGCGGCCGCCTCGGCGACCTCCGCGGCGGGGTCGCTGTCCCACACGATGCCGCCGCCGGCCCAGAGGTGGACGCGGCCGTCGGCGACGGCCACGGTACGGATGGTGAGCCCGAGGTCGACCGCGACGCGCCCGTCCCGGTCGTGGCCGATCCAGCCGCACGCGCCCATGCTCGGCCCGCGGCCGACCGGCTCCAGCCGCGCGGCCACGTCGATCGCGGCGAGCTTCGGCGCGCCGGTCACCGAGCCGCCGGGCCAGACCGCGGCGAGCAGCTCCGCGAGGCCGACCCCCGGGGCGAGCCGCGCGCTGACCGTCGACTCGGCCTGCCACAGCCCGGACCAGCGGCGGATCGCGAACAGCTCGTCGACGCGCACCGAGCCGACCCGGGCGACCCGGCCGAGGTCGTTGCGCTCCAGGTCGACGATCATCACGTGCTCGGCCCGCTCCTTGACCGAGGCGAGCAGCTCGGCGCGGCCCTCGGCGGTGGCGGGGCGGGTGCCCTTGATCGGGCGGGTGACCGCCCGGCCGCCCGAGACCGCGACGAGGGTCTCCGGCGAGGCCGACGCCAGCCACCAGCGCTCGCCGCGCAGGACGCCGCCATACCGCGCGCCGGGCAGGGCCGCCACGCGGGCGAGGGCCGGTGCCGGGTCGCCGCCGAACGGGGCGCTGGCGTGGCCGACGAGGTTCACGACGTACACGTCGCCGCGGGCGATCGCGGCCCGCACCTCCTCGACCGCGGCGGCGTGCCCGGCGGGGCTCCAGCTCGGTGTCCAGTTTCCGACAGTGCCGGGCCGCGTTCCGGCCATGGTTTCGGGGAAGCCGTCCCGCACAGAGGGGGCCAGGTCGCCGTGCGCGTAGGCCACCGCGACGAGGTCGGGCACCGAGGCGGCCGGGGAGGGTGTCACGGAGGGTGGCGACAGCAGCACCGCGATCCCACAAACGGAGGCGTCAATTACTTTCCGTGACGAAGCTAAATCCCCGACCGGTACTCCGTGTGACTCCGCGAAAGCGGTGAGCAATTGAAGTGGATCGCCGCCGTCCCGGGCGTACCATTCCAGCCGGGAGCGCTCCCAGACGCGCGAACGACACACGTCGGGTAACCCGGGAGAGTGAAGATCCACAATCCCGGGCTCATACCCGACAACCGGCCCTAGTGTGCTCATACGAAGGGTGGATTATCCCCAAGTTGTGCCGTCACATGTTCGGAATAGTGTCGTTGGCCGTAGTAGCGTGCATCACTGGTCATGTGAAGAACCACACAGGCCTTAACTGAATCTCTCAATCGGAGACCCCCGATGCTCTGCCAGCACCAGCCATCCTGCCCCTCCGCCGCCGACGTCGACCGAGAGGCCGCCAAGATCACGGCGAGCCACCCCGAACAGGGGTGGAGCCTCCTTTGCAACGGCGTGATCGTCTTTGAGGACACCGGGGAGCTTCTGCCCGATTGCAGCGTGATTGAGCCGCACCGGGGTCCGGCTCCTCACACACTCGTCAGCGCCGCGTAGCGTAACGCTCCGTAGTCACGAGCCCGTCACTCTTCGTACGCGGAGGTGGGCGGGCACGCGCACACCAGGTTCCGGTCGCCGTAGCTGTCGTCGATCCTGCGCACCGGCGGCCAGTACTTGGCCTCCCGCGCGGCCGCGCTGGGGTAGGCCGCCACCGACCGCGGATATGCGTGCTCCCACTCGTCGGCCGTGACCGCCGCCGCCGTGTGCGGCGCGTTCACGAGCGGGTTGTCCGCGGCGGGCCACTCGCCCGCCGCGACCCGGTCGATCTCCCCCTTGATCGCGATCATCGCGTCGCAGAAGCGGTCCAGCTCGCCCAGGTCCTCGCTCTCGGTCGGCTCGACCATGAGGGTGCCGGCGACCGGGAACGACATGGTCGGGGCGTGGAAGCCGTAGTCGATGAGCCGCTTCGCGACGTCGGCGACGGTCACGCCGCTCGCCCTGGTGATCCCGCGCAGGTCCAGGATGCACTCGTGCGCGACGAGGTGCTCCGCGCCGCTGTAGAGCACCGGGTAGTGCTCGCGCAGCCGGGCCGCCACGTAGTTGGCCGCCAGCACCGCGGTCGCCGTCGCCCGGCTCAGCCCCTCCGGGCCCATCAGCCGCAGGTACGCCCACGGGATCGGCAGGATCCCGGCGGAGCCCCACGGCGCGGCCGAGACCGGCCCGACCGGCGCGTCGGCCGCCAGAAACGGGTGCGACGGCAGGTACTTCGCCAGGTGCGAGCGCACCGCCACCGGCCCGACACCGGGGCCGCCGCCGCCGTGCGGGATGCAGAACGTCTTGTGCAGGTTGAGGTGCGACACGTCGGCGCCGAACTTGCCCGGCTTGGCGTAGCCGAGCAGCGCGTTGAGGTTGGCACCGTCGACGTAGACCTGCCCGCCGGCCTCGTGCACCTTCGCGCACAGGTCGGCGATGCCGGTCTCGTACACGCCGTGCGTCGACGGGTACGTCACCATGATCGCGGCGAGCCGCTCGCGGTGCTGCTCGATCTTCTTGTCCAGGTCGCCCAGGTCGACGTTGCCGAGCTCGTCGCAGGCGACGACGGCGACCCGCATGCCGGCCATCACGGCGCTGGCGGCGTTGGTGCCGTGTGCGCTGGACGGGATCAGGCACACGTCCCGCCCGGTGTCGCCGCGGTCCAGGTGGTAGGCCCGGATCGCCAGCAGCCCGGCCAGCTCGCCCTGCGATCCGGCGTTGGGCTGCAGGCTCACGGCGTCGTAGCCGGTCACCTCGGCCAGCCAGCGCTCGAGGTCGCCGATCAGCCGGCGGTACCCCTGGGTCTGCGACGCCGGCGCGAACGGGTGCACGTCGGCGAACTCGGGCCAGGTGATCGGCTCCATCTCGGTCGTCGCGTTGAGCTTCATCGTGCACGACCCCAGCGGGATCATGCCCCGGTCGAGCGCGTAGTCCTTGTCGGAGAGCTTGCGCAGGTATCGCAGCATCGCCGTCTCCGACCGGTGGCTGGAGAACACCGGGTGGGTCAGGTACGCCGACGCGCGGCGCAGCCCGGCCGGCACCGCGTCGGCGTTGTCCAGCTCGGTCACGTCCGCGTGGGACAGCCCGAACGCGGCGAGCACGTCGCGCAGGTGGTCGAACGTGGTGGTCTCGTCGCAGGCGATGGCGACCCGGTCGGCATCGACGAGGCGCAGGTTGATCCCCCGCGCGGCGGCGGCCTCGACGACCGGCCCGGCCTGGCCCGGCACGACGGCGGTGACGGTGTCGAAGAACGCGAGGTGCTCGGTGGCGACCCCGCCGGCGCGCAGGCCCGCGGCGAGCCGGACGGCCATGTCGTGGGTGCGGGCGGCGATGGCGCGCAGCCCGTCCGGGCCGTGGTACACCGCGTACATGCTCGCGGTCACCGCGAGCAGCACCTGCGCGGTGCAGATGTTGCTGGTCGCCTTCTCCCGGCGGATGTGCTGCTCGCGCGTCTGCAGCGCAAGCCGGTAGGCGGACGCGCCGCCGGCGTCCTTCGACACGCCGACGAGCCGGCCGGGCAGCGTGCGCTCCAGGCCCTGGCGGACCGAGATGTACCCGGCGTGCGGGCCGCCGAAGCCCATCGGCACACCGAAGCGCTGGGCGCTGCCGACGGCGACGTCGGCGCCGATCGCGCCGGGCTCGCGCAGCACGCACAGCGCCAGCAGGTCGGCGGCGACGGTGACGATCGCGCCCCGCTCGTGGGCCCGCGCGACGAGGGCCTCGTGGTCGCGGACCGCCCCGGAGGCGCCCGGATACTGCAGGTGCAGCCCGAAGAACTCGGCCGGCAGCTCCTGCACCGCGAGGTCGAGGACGCGCACCTCGATGCCGATCGGCTCGGCCCGGGTCCGGATCACGGCGAGGGTCTGCGGCAGCACGTCGGCGTCCACGACGTACACCTCGGACTTGACCCTGGACGAACGGCGGGCGAGGGTCATCGCCTCGGCCGCGGCGGTGGCCTCGTCCAGCAGCGACGCCCCGGCGACCGGCAGCCCGGTCAGGTCGGCCACGACCGTCTGGAAGTTCAGCAGCGCCTCGAGCCGCCCCTGGCTGATCTCCGGCTGGTACGGCGTGTACGCCGTGTACCACGACGGGTCCTCGAGCACGTTGCGCACGATCACCGGCGGCGTGTGCGTGCCGTGGTAGCCCAGGCCGATCATCGACACGAGCGGCCGGTTGGCCGAGGCGAGCGCGCGCAGCTCCGCGAGCACCTGCGCCTCCGACGCCGCCGGCGGCAGCTCGAGCGGCTTGTGCCAGCGGATCGAGCCGGGGATCGCGGCGGTCATGAGATCCTCGACCGACTCGTATCCGACGGCCTTGAGCATGCGGGCCTGGTCGTCGGCGGAGGGGCCGATGTGCCGCGCGGCGAAACTCGTCATAGCCACACTCTCTGGGTCTCGCGGGACAGGGGCGATGCGATGCGCTCCTCCCCCTCTGTCGCAGACTCCAGAGGTGCCAACCCGTCGCGGTCCTTTTGCCTGAGAGGTTCCGGGGAGGAGTTGCCCCTTCGGCGCCGCCGTCCGTTGGTCAACGGTGGTCTCTCCCGCGCGGGTATTGCCGGCCCGCCTACCCTACCTCCTGTGCAGGACCTGACCATCGTGGCGTCGCACACGATCTACTCCGCCGTCGTCGGCTCCCGCGCCTACGGCCTCGACGGACCGGACTCCGACACCGACCGCCGCGGCGTCTTCCAGGCGCCGACCCCGCTGTTCTGGCGCCTGGACAAACCGCCAGCGCACATCGAGGGCCCGCTGCCGGAGCAGTTCTCGTGGGAGGTCGAGCGCGTCTGCACGCTCGCGCTGGCCGCCAACCCGACGGTCTGGGAGTGCCTGTCCTCCCCGCTTGTCGAGCGGGTCACCGACGCCGGCCGGGCCCTGCTCGACCTGCGCCCGGCGTTCCTGTCGCGCCGGGCCGCCCGCACCTACGGCGACTACGCCCGCGACCAGCTGGCCAAGCTCACCGCGGCCCGCGCGAAGACCGGCGAGGTGCGCTGGAAGCAGGCGATGCACATGGCCCGCCTGCTGCGCGCCGGGGCCCACGTGCTGCGCACCGGCGAGGTCCTGGTCGACGTCTCCGCCGTCCGCGACGAGCTGCTCGCCATCCGCCGCGGCGAGCTCACCTGGGAGGAGTTCGAGGCCCTGGCCGCCTCGCTGTCCGCCGAGCTGCGGCGCGCGGAGTCCGCCTCCACCCTGCCGGAGGAGCCGGACCGCCCGGCGGTCGAGGAGTTCCTGGTGGAGCTGCGGGCCCGTGCATCGGTACCAGCATCGGTACCGCACGTGCCCGCCCCGCCGCCGCTGCCGGTCCTTGACGACATGGACGACGTGCCGCCGTGGGCGGGCGACGTGGCCGACGAACACCCCTACCCGCTCGTCTTCGCCACGGTGAGCGGCGCCCACCTGTACGGCTTCGCGTCCGTCGACTCGGACCTCGACCTGCGCGCCTGCCACGTCCTGCCCCTCGACGAGGTGGTGGGCCTGACGACGGGCCCGCAGACGGTCGAGTCGGGCGGCGTCCGCGAGGGCATGGAGCTGGACGTGGTCAGCCAGGAGCTCGCCAAGTTCGTCCGCCTGCTGCTCAAACCCAACGGGTACGTCCTGGAGCAGTTGCTCTCGCCCCTGCTCGTGCGCACCTCCCCGCTGCACGAGGAGCTCAGGGCGCTCGCGCCGCATTGCCTGACCCCCGAGCACGCCCGCCACTACCTGGGCTTCGCCGCGGGCCAGTGGCAGCTGTACCTCAAGACCGGCGAGCTGAAGCCGGCCCTCTACACCCTGCGCGTGCTGCACACCGGCCTCCACCTGATGCGCACCGGCGAGGTGGAGGCGGACCTACGGGTGCTCAACACCCTCCCGTACGTCCCCGGCCTGATCGAGGCCAAGCGGGCCGGCGAGCACCACGCGCTGCCGCCGGACCTGGTGGACCCGGAGACCCTGGCCGCCGACGTGGCGCGCCTGACCGCCGAGCTGGAGGCCGCCCGCGACGCCTCGAAGCTCCCGGCCACCCCGTCCGCCGGCCCGGCCCTCAACGACCTCGTCATCCGCACCCGCCTGCGCCGCTGACACGCCCCCGCATCGCCGCACCCGCCGGCGCCCGGATACGGTCGTTCGCGTGCAGGAACGCGGCGGGGGCGGCGATGGCCGGGGCCCCGTCGGTGCGGGTGCCGCGGGTGGCCGGCTCGGCGCCGACGCCCGCGAGTCAGCCCGCGCGAAGACCGCCTACACCGACTGGACCGTGGAGGCCCTGGACGACGCCCTGCGGCACCGGACCCCGCGGATCGGCCAGGCGCCGAGACGGTCGACGAGATCCTCGCCCGAGCCTGGACGGAGGCGGCAGTTTGAGCGCAACCGACAGCACGAACGGCACCGGCGAAACCAACGGCAGTAACGACGCAGACGGCACGAACGGAATCGGCGACGCAAACGGCACCGACAGCACCATCGGCGCTGAAGCCACGAACGGGACCGACGACGCGAACAGCACCAGCGGCATGGACGACCGCCCGCCCCAGTACGCCCCCGGGCCGCACACCCCCACGCCGGCCGTCGCCGCGCCGGCCGGGTCCCGCGCGGACGCCATTACCGCGTTCCACGCCGGACTGGACGGCCCGACGTGGAACATCGCGGGCTGGGGCAGCGCCGAGCTGCAGCGCGTGCGCTTCGAGGCCCTGCTGCGCGCGGCCGCCTACCGCGGCGGCTCAGTCCTCGACTGGGGCTGCGGCCCCGCCGACCTCTACTTCCACCTGCGCTCCGTGAACCGCTCCATGAACCTCCCCGTCGACTACACCGGCGTGGACCTCGACCCGCGCATGGTCGAGCTGGCCACGTCCCGCGGCGCCCCGAACGTCGCCCTGCTGGCTCAGGGCCACGCCCCCGAGGGCCGCTACGACTACGTCTTCGCGAGCGGCATCTTCCAGTTCGCCGACCCGGAAGACCCCCTCTACTACCTCACTATCTTAGAACACATGTACGACATTTCCCGGCGGGCGGTGGCCGTGAACTTCCTCAGCGCCCAGCGCCCCGAGGCCGCCAAGGCCCCGGACGAGCTCTACGTGGACCCGGCCGTGGCGGCCCGCTTCGCCGCCGCGCTGACCGACCGGTGGGTCATCGACCACGGCTATCACCCGCAGGCGGGCGACTTCACGCTCGCCCTGCTCAGGTAGCGTCGCCCGAGCGTCACGGGCGGCAGCGGGCCGAGTTGGGGTCGATCATCAGCAGGGACGCGTCGACGGCCTCGAAGTCGGAGCCCTTCAGGGCCTTGAGGGCGTCGAGCTGGTTGTTGCTCCACCGGTCGTCCTGCGTCCCCGAGAAGTACCAGGGCGAACCGTTGTCGGCCAGGATCGCGCCGTACGTCTTCAGGGCCTGGGCGACCGCGCGCGCCTGCGGCGGGTACTTCGAGATGTCCACCGACGCCTTGAGGCGGAACCGCGCGCCCATCGGCGGCAGGCTCGCATCGGTGGCGTCGGAGGCGGCGTGGCGGGCCGGCCAGACGTACGACTTGCGGGTCTTCGGCGCGGTGAACCGGATGGCGTGGTCGATCCGGCCCGCGGCGGCCTCGTCGGCGCGCGGCAGGCCCGGCAGGATCGGCAGGCCGGCCGCGTCCGCCGACGTCCAGCCGGCCTTGCGCAGGGCGTTGCCGCGCAGGTCGTAGACGGCGCCGGAGCCGGCCCGCCACGAGCCGTCGGGGTTGGGGTGGGCGTCGAACAGCTCGTACGCCTTGCACGCCGCGCTGTCCTGCAGGATCACGTGCCGGTCGCCGCCGGCGGCGGCGCCGCCCTCGATGCGGGCGTTGCGCGGGATCGGGTACGGGCCGGGGTCGCTCTCGCCGGCGTAGGAGAACGTGACCTTGACCTTCGCCTGGCCGGTGGGGACGGCGGTGACCGGGATGCCGAACGGGGCGCCGTCGATCAGGCCGGCGCCGAAGTCGGGGTGGGCGTGCGCCGCCGCGCCGATGCTGGCCACCCAGGCGGCGGAGTCGCGGTGGACCGGCAGCTTGGAGACATCGGCGTGCCAGACGTTGTCGGCCGGGAAGACGGTGCACGGTGCGGCGGCGGTTGGCGAGGCCGAGCCCGACGGGGCCGCGCCGAGGGCACCCTGGGCCGCCGGGAGCGCGGAGGCGTCCGCCGAAGGCGTTGTGGCCGGCGGCTTCGGCGCGGAAGGCGAGCATCCCTGCAGTACCAAAACGGCTACAACGGCAGCGGTCCGCCTCATGCCGCCGGACGCTACCGCCCCGGCCCGCCGCGCCTGCACGGGGTCACCCGTGTGGACTGTTAGCATTCCCGGCGTGGCAGACCGGCAGGGTCTCGGGCCGGTGCTCACCGTCCCGAACCTCATCAGCTTCATGCGCCTGCTCGGCGTGCCATTGTTCCTGTACCTGTTCCTCGCCACCGACGCGACGGGCTGGGCGGTCGCCGTGCTCGCCGTCGGCGGGCTGAGCGACTGGGTGGACGGGTTCGCCGCGCGGCGGCTCAAGCAGGTCAGCCGGCTGGGCGAGCTGCTCGACCCGCTCGCCGACCGGCTGTACATCCTGGCCACGCTGTTCGCGCTGACGTTCGAGCACGTCGTGCCGTGGTGGTTCACGATCGCGCTGCTCGCCCGCGAGGCCGTGATGGTGCTGTGCCTGGTCGTGCTGCGGATCCTCGGCCACGGGCCGCCGCCGGTGCACTACGTGGGCAAGACCGCCACCGCGATCCTGCTCATGGGCTTCCCGATGATGCTGCTGGCGCACTTCAGCGAGGCGGCGCGGCCGTGGGCGCAGCCCAGCGGCTGGGCCCTGCTGTGGTGGGGCATCGTGCTGTACTGGGTCGCCGCCGTCTTCTACTTCATCCAGGCGGCCATCCACGTGCGCGCCGGACGCGCCACGGCCGCCGGGGTTCCGTGACCGGCCCGGAGCGAAGCGGCGCCTGGTCTGGGTCGATCCTCGCGAAGCCTCATCGAGCCAGACTGGGCGGCGCCTGGTCTGGGTCGATCCTCGCGAAGCCTCATCGAGCCAGACTGGGCGGAGGGGCCGGGCACCGGCTGGCTCAGCCTTCAGGTCACGCAACCGACGAGCGAAGCGAGGAGGGCGCGTGACCTCGCCGCGCCGCGACGATCTGCTCGGCGAGCTGTTCCGCAACCCGCTCGACCCCGGGTACGCCGCCGCGGCGGCCCGTCGCGGTGGCGCGGCACCGCCACCGTCCGGGCGCTGGCTGACGGCCGCGGCGACGCTCGCCATCGGCTTCCTGTTCGCCGTCGCCTACCACCAGGTGGTCGCCGCCGCGCCAAGCACCACGAAGGCCCGCGACGACCTGGTCGCCGACGTCCGCTCGCGCCAGCGCACCGCCGACGACCTGCAGCGGCGCGCCGCCGAGCTGCGCGCCCAGGTCGACCAGGCCCGCGACGCCGCGCTCGCCGACGGCGACAACGCGTCGCGGTTGCGCAACCTCGCGGCCGGGACCGGCACGAGCAAGGTCACCGGCGACGGGGTCGCGGTGCGCGTCGTCGACGCGCCGGCGCAGGTCGACCCGGTGACCGGCCGTACCGCCGACGAGAACCTCGGCCTGGTGCTCGACCGCGATCTGCAGGACATCACCAACGGGCTGTGGCAGAACGGCGCCGAGGCGGTGGCGGTGAACGGGCAGCGCCTGACGGCGACGAGCACGATCCGGACCGCCGGCGGCGTGATCCTGGTCGACTTCCGGCCGGTCACCAGCCCCTACGAGGTCACCGCGATCGGGCCGCCGGACATCGCCGACACCTTCGGCCGGTCCGTCACCGCGAAGCGCTTCAAGCGGTACGTCGACGAGTACCGGATGCAGTTCAGCGTGAAGAAGCGCACGAAGCTGACCCTCGCCGCGGCCGCCGAGCCGCCGCTGCGGTACGCCAGAACTCCCTCGCCCTCTCCCTCTGGAGGTCCAACGCGATGATCGCCGTGATCGCCCTGGCCATCGGGGTTGCGGCCGGAATCTTCCTCGAGCCGACCGTGCCGCTGGGGCTGGCGCCGTACCTGCCGATCGCCGTGGTCGCGGCGCTCGACGCGGTGTTCGGCGGGGTCCGGGCCAAGCTCGACGGCATCTTCGACGACAAGCAGTTCGTCGTGTCGTTCGTGTCCAACGTGCTGGTGGCGGCGCTGATCGTGTACCTCGGCGACAAGCTCGGGGTCGGCGGGCAGCTCTCCACCGGGGTGGTGGTCGTGCTCGGCGTGCGGATCTTCGGCAACGTGGCGGCGATCCGGCGTCACCTCTTCCGGGCCTGACCGTGCGGAGTGCCCAGCCGTGAAGAAGCCGGCCAACCTCGTCATCGCCGTCCTGGTCGCGCTGCTCGGCTTCGCCGTGGCGGTGCAGTTCAACGCGGGCGGGTCCGACGCCGAGCTGTCCTCCGCCCGGCCGGAGGACCTCGTGCGGATCCTCTCCGACCTCGACGCCCAGCAGGAGCGGCTGCGCGGCGAGATCAGCGACCTCGAGGACACGCAGCGGCAGCTCGACTCGGGCGCGCAGGGCCGCGACGCCGCGCTCGCCGACGCCCGCAAGCGCGCCGACGAGCTGGGGATCCTCGCGGGCACCCTGCCGGCCGAGGGGCCGGGGCTGCAGATCGACCTCATGCAGGGTACCGACGCTATAAAGTCCGAAACGGTCCTCGACGCCATCGAGGAGCTGCGCGGCGCCGGCGCCGAGGCGATGCAGATCGCCGGGGCGGGCGGGTCGGCGGTGCGCATCGTCGCTTCGACGTACTTCGTGGACGGCCCGGAAGGGGGCCGCCTCGTGGTCGACGGGACGACGCTCGCCGCGCCATATACGATCACCGTCATCGGAGGTCCGGACACCATGCGGACGGCGCTGAACATCCCGGGAGGGGTCGTGGACAGTGTTCGCCAGCACGGCGGTACGGTTTCCGTGCGCGAAGCGGATCCGGTGCACGTGACCGCGTTGCACACTGCCGGTGCGTTGCAGTACGCCAAGCCCGCCTGACGAAGAAGGACGCGACGTGATTCCCGAGGATCTGCGGTACACCGCCGAACACGAGTGGCTCGCCCCCGCCGGCGAGGCCACGTTCAAGGTCGGCATCACGCATTTCGCGCAGGACTCCCTGGGCGACATCGTGTTCGTGCAACTGCCCGAGGTCGGCGCCGCCTACCAGGCCGGCGACGCGCTCGGCGAGGTCGAGTCGACCAAGAGCGTGTCGGAGATCTACGCGCCCGTCTCCGGCGAGGTCGTCGCGGTGAACCCGGCGCTGGAGGGCGCACCCGAGCTCATCAACTCCGATCCGTACGGCGAGGGCTGGCTGGTCGAGCTCAAGGTTGCCGACTCGGCCGCGGTCGACGCCCTGCTCGACGCCAAGGCCTACGGCGAACTTACCGTCGGCTGACCGTCCGAATTCCGCCTGTCCCTTGCCGCGCGTCCGGTTGACCCGTTATTTCGGGCGTGACTAGGCTCGCTCAGTCAACCGTATGCGTTCTTGGCATTCTGATGCATCCTTCGTGTGCATCGTGGAATGCAGCCGGTAGACACCGACATACGACCGTGAGGTGGTTCGATGACGCGCCCAGACGACGAGTTCCCCCCGCTCGACGTCACGTCCACGCTCAACCTTGGCGCCATTGAGGATGCCATCGAGGGGCCGGACACTGACATGGTCCCCACGCGCATGTCGGGTTCGCTGCCGCCTGGCACCGCACTGCTCGCGGTCCGCCGCGGCCCGAACGCCGGCGCGCGCTTCCTGCTCGACCATGACGTGACGACGAGCGGTCGGCACCCCGACAGTGACATCTTCCTCGACGACGTGACGGTCTCGCGCCGCCACGCCGAGTTCCACCGCGAGGGCGGCACCTTCACGGTGCGCGACGTCGGCAGCCTCAACGGCACGTACGTCAACCGCGAGCGTGTCGAGGCCGCTACGCTCAGCAACGGCGACGAGGTCCAGATCGGCAAGTTCCGCCTCGTATTCGTGGCAGGACCGCGCCCCGACGAGAGCTGAGGCGATGACGGCGTCGGCGGCCGCCTGGAACTCTGCTACCCCGGGTGAGGAACTCACCCGGGGCGAGCGTCTCATGAGTATCGGCGAGGTGCTCGCGCACCTGCGCGGCGAATTCCCGGACGTCACCATCTCCAAGCTGCGGTTCCTGGAGACCGAGGGGCTCGTCGAGCCACGACGCACCCCGGCCGGGTACCGCAAGTACACCTGGACGGACGTCGCCCGGCTCCGCTACGTGCTGACCGCCCAGCGTGACCAGTACCTCCCGCTTCGCGTCATTCGCGAGCATCTGGCCACGATGCGGGAGCCCCTGACCGAGGTTTCCGCGGTGGTACCGCAGGAGGCCCCCGCCGAGGTCCGGCTCACCCGCGACGAGCTGCTGACCAAGACCGGCCTGACCGACGCCGGACTCAAGGCGCTGGAGGATCACGGCCTGCTCAAGCCCCGCCTCGGCAGCGGCTACGACGCCGACGCTCTGGAGGTCGCCATCGCCGCGGCCCGCCTGGCGGAGTTCGGGGTCGAGCCGCGGCACCTGCGCGCGTACCGGGCCGCCGCCGACCGCGAGATCGGCCTGTTCAGCCAGCTCATCACCCCGCTGACCAGGCAGAACGGCCCTGCGGGCCGCGCCCGCGCGGCCGACACCGTGCACGAGCTCGCCGCACTCACCCAGCGCGTGCACGCCGCCCTGGTCCGCACGGGCCTACGGGAAATCCTGGGTAAATAACCGATTTCCGCTCCGTTTTCCGCGGGCGATCTTCACCACTCGGCACGCCACACGGGCCTTGCGAGTGGCACGACTGCGGTGGAGTCCGTGTAACGTGCAGGGAGAGGGAAGTCGACACGGAGGCGGCGGCAGTGCGAGAGCTGAATGTGGTCGGGGTTCGCGTGGAGCTGCCTACCAATCAGCCCATCGTGTTGCTCAAGGAGGTCGACGGCGACCGCTACCTGCCGATCTGGATCGGCGCGGTGGAGGCAACCGCGATCGCCTACGAGCAGCAGGGGGTCAAGCCGGCCCGGCCGCTCACCCACGACCTGATGCGCGACATGCTGGCGGCCTTGAAGGCACCGCTGCACGCCGTCGAGATCGTGGAGATGCGCGACAACATCTTCTACGCTGAGCTCGTCATCGGCGAAAACGTCCGGGTCTCGGCCCGCCCGAGCGACTCGATCGCTCTGGCCCTGCGCGTAGGCGCCCCGATCCGCTGTGCCGACCAGGTCCTGACCGAGGCCGCGATCGTCATCCCGGACGAGCAGGAGGACGAGGTCGAAAAGTTCCGCGAGTTCCTGGAGCAGGTCCGCCCGGAGGACTTCGCCGGCTGACCGCCCTCCCACCAAGGGAGGACCGGCACCCGACACCCACCCCGGGCGGGCAGCTCCGGCCAATCCGCACCTCAGCAGCGCAGGGCATTCACCGGTTCGGTTGCGTTCGTGGTCCGGGTTTCGCGGTTCTGGCGAGCCAGGGGTAGGCACGGTCGCGCAGGAGCCCAGTCCTCAGTACGGCGCGCCCAGCGCCCCACCCCTCGGCCCGGCCGACAATCCCGCCCCCCGGAGGCCTCCCATTCCGAGTCCAATTGTTCGATTAAGCCGGATTTGCGGCTTTTATGTCGCCAGCAGTGCCGACTCAGAGTGAGCGACACTCACCGACAGTGGGCTTGCACCCAAGCGAACGAGCACCCGTCTCACTCCGAGGCACGCGCCTCACCCAGACGTGCGGCGCTTCCATGATCGCGGAGTGACGGAGTGAAGGTGCTGCTCCTTGGACGCCGTGATGAGTCGAAAATAGGCCGCGGGGTGGGGTCGAAGCGGACGGGAGAGGGCAGTCGTCGTTGCCGTGCCGGCCGTCCGGGTTGGCGCAAGATCACGTGTAAAAGATGGCTGCTATCGCAGCCATTTTTTACACAGTCCCCAGTAGCAGGTCGGGCATCAGGCGCTCCGCGGCGTCGAGGTCGTACATCCGGCGGATCTCGGTGATCAGGCCGGACTCGTTCACCGTCAGGAACTCGGCCAGGCGGAACGTCTCGCCGGACAGGGTGCAGTCGTAGATCAGGGCGGCGCGGCGCTTGATCGCCGTCCGGGAGAAGACCGCGATCGAGTCCAGGGCCGCGGGGTGAAAGTCGGACGGGGAGGGCATTTTCGGCCATCCTGGATAGTCGGCACGGCAACGGTGGATCATGGTGAACTGGGTGTCCGCCCGGCGGCTGCTGCATGATCGCGGAAACTTTGCGCTGGCCCGTTGTGGCAGGGGTTTCGGGACAGCCGGACCTAAGCTAGGGCTCGCCTCCACGCGCGCAACCGCAGCACCCGCCCTTGGTCACGTCCGCTCAGCGGACACACCCGGTCCGCCTGCCCGCTGGCACAGCGACGCCACTCGACCCGCCACGCGGAGCGCAGTGACGCGACCCAGCCTCGCCCGCCGCCCCGCCGGCACAGCGACGGCACTCGACCCGCCACGCGGAGCGCAGTGACGCGACCCAGCCCCGCCCGCCGCCCCGCCGGCACAGCGACGCCACCTGGTCCGCCCCGCGGGCGCAGTGAAGCGATCTGGCCCGGCCCGCGGGCGCAGTGCGGCGCTGCAGCGTAGGCCTGTTCGAGATCAACGAGGCGGCGCAGTCGGTCACCGATGCCGGGCACCCGGACGCGAACATCGTCTTCGGCACGGCCGTGGCCGCGCCGGTGCCGCCGGGCGCCCGGACGCAAACGTTGTCGTCCTCGGTGCGGCCGTGGCCGTGCCGGTGCGGCCATGCCGCCTGGACAAGCTGCGCGGCCGCGGCCAAACCGGTGCGACCATGCACCCGGACGCGCTGTGCGGCCGTGGCCGTGTGGCGCCGGGCGTCTGGGGGATCATTGGTGTGATTCGCGGGTCGGTAGGCGGCTCGCCCTTCCGGGCTCGTGGTTCACCTGGGTCAGTTCCGGGAACGCGTGCGCCGCGAGGCGGATCGCCGGGTAGCGTCGAGCGTGGTCAACCGCACCGTCGGGGCCCGCCGCCGGCGGTGAAATCCCGCCGCCCGCTGACGCGCGCAAGATTCGTGCACCGACACGGCGGCGTGTCGCGGCGTTACCTCCCCGCAGACCCTCAAGGTGCGCTATAGGGTTGCGGGTGTTGACGCTGGAGGTGGGTCGCAATGCAACAGCCGCCCGATCCCGGGATACCCGGTCATGCCCCTGAGCACGGCCAGGTGACGCCCTCGAACACGGGTTCACGCATGGCCTCCGACAAGCCGATGACCGCCGCCGGCATGCCCGGCGCGGGCAACACGGGCACGAGCGCCGGCCACGCGGGCATCGGTGCGGGCAACCGCGCGGTGGCCCACAGCGCGGGCGCCCCGGCCGGCACCGGCGCGCCAGGGTCCGCCGCGGGGACGAGCATCGCCGAGGCCGAGGACGTCGGCTACCGCGGCCCGACCGCCTGCCACGCCGCCGGCATCAGCTACCGCCAGCTCGACTACTGGGCCCGCACCGGTCTCGTCGTCCCCTCCGTGCGCGACGCCACCGGCTCCGGCAGCCAGCGCCTGTACTCGTTCCGCGACATCGTCGTGCTCAAGGTCGTCAAGCGCCTCCTCGACGCCGGTGTCTCCCTCCAGAACATCCGCAAGGCGATCGACACCCTGCGCTCCCGCGGCGTCGGTGACCTCGCCGGGATCACGCTCATCTCCGACGGGACCACCGTCTACGAGTGCCGCTCCCCCGAAGAGGTCGTCGACCTCCTCCAGGGCGGCCAGGGCGTCTTCGGCATCGCGATCTCCGGCGCGTTCAAGGAGATCGAGGGCACCCTGTCGCACCTGCCCGCCGAGGCCGCCACCACGGGCGAGGAACTCCCCGCGCCCCCGGCCACCGGCACCAGCACCGACGAGGCCTTCGCCGCCGGCGACGAGCTCGCCATGCGCCGGGCCCGCCGCCGAGCCGGCTGACGCGACCCGAACCCGAACCCCAACGTCGGGCACGGAGGGCGCGGCCGGCGCGAGCTGACCCGTGCGCGCCCGGCTCCATCGTGACGCCCGGACCGGCGGCCCGGCCCCACCGACGAGCGTGACGGCCGTCCAGTGCGGGGCAGGAGCCACGAGCCGGACGACACCGACGTCGGCGAGGCACGACGCGACCCGTGACCCGCGGCCGCGTGGCGAGAGCGCGGTCAGCAGCGGCGCCAGCACGACGCCGAGCATCCTGCAGATCACTGGATCACCTCCTCGGTTCTGCCGGACACACTAGAACAGGGGTACGACAAGAATCGCCGCCGCCGTGGCACGAAAGGTGGGGTGCGCGGCGTTGCTGACGCGCCGGGCGGCGGCCAGGATCGAAGGCATGGCAGCTCAGCGGGTGTTGATCGTGATCTTCGAGGGAGTGCAGAGCCTCGATGTCACGGGGCCGCTCGAGGTCTTCGCGGCGGCCAACCTCGCCGAGGGCCCGGTGCGGTACGACATCGGGATCGCAAGCATCGGGGGCGCCCCGGTGCGCAGCTCGAGCGGCCTGCGGATGCTCCCCGACGTCGACCTCGCGGCGGCCGGGGCGGTGGATCTGATCATCGTGCCGGGCGGCGCGGGAACGAAGATCGGCGACCCGCGCCTGGTCGCGTGGCTGCGCGAGCGCGCGCCGGGCGCCAAGCGGCTGATGTCGGTGTGCACCGGGGCGTTCCTCCTGGCCGAGGCCGGACTGCTCGATGGGCGGCGCGCGACCACGCACTGGGACCACTGCTCGTCGCTGGCGCGGCGGTTCCCGGACGTGGCCGTCGACCCGGAGCCGATCTTCGTCCGCGACGGCCACCTGTCGACGTCGGCGGGCGTCACCGCGGGCATCGACCTGGCGCTCGCCCTGGTTGAGGACGACCTCGGGCGCGACGTCGCGCTCGCCATCGCCCGGCAGCTGGTGATGTTCCTGCGCCGGCCGGGCGGGCAGCTGCAGTTCAGCGTGCAACTGGCGGCGCAGGTCGCCGCGCGGGATCCGCTGCGGGAGGTCCAGCGGTACGCCGCCGAGCACCCCGCCGCCGACCTGTCCGTGCCCGCCCTGGCGAAGCGGGCCAACCTGTCGCCGCGGCAGTTCAGCCGGGCGTTCGCGGCCGAGGTGGGCACGCCGCCCGGGCGCTACGTCGACCGGGTGCGCCTCGAGGCCGCGCGCCGGCTGCTGGAGGAGAGGCGCTCGGGCGTGGAGGAGATCGCCCGCGCGTGCGGATACGGAACGCCGGAGGCGATGCGCCGCGCGTTCGTTCGGGAGCTGGGCGTCGGCCCGGCCGACTATCGGGAGCGATTCTAAAGTGCAAATTGCCATGGTGCTGTACCGCGGAATGACCGCCCTCGACATCGTAGGGCCGTACGAGGTACTGTCCCGACTGCCAGGCGCATCGATCGTCTTCGTCGCCTCGACGCCGGGCCCGGTAACGACGGACACGGGCACCCTCACGCTCGGCGCGACATCCGATTTCTCCAGCGTTTCCGCACCCGACGTCGTCGTCGTTCCCGGCGGACCCGACGTCGCCGCCCAGATCGCCGACGCTGCGCTGCACGAGTGGCTACGCTCCGTCGATGCCGGCGCGACGTGGATGACGTCGGTGTGCACCGGCTCGCTGATCCTCGCGGCCGCCGGGCTGCTGCGCGGGCGCCCGGCGACCTCGCACTGGCTGGTCGCCGAGCGGCTGCGCGAGTTCGGGGCGGTGCCATCGCCCGAGCGGGTGGTCGTCGACGGCCGATACGCGACCGCGGCCGGCGTGTCGGCCGGCATCGACCTGGCGCTCACGCTCGCGGGGCTGATCGCCGGGTCTGAGGTCGCGCAGGTGATCCAGCTGGCGATCGAGTACAACCCGCGGCCGCCGTTCGCGTCCGGCTCCCCAGCGACGGCCCCGGCCGAGGTGGTCGGCTTCGTGCGCGCCAACCGCCACCTCGTGGTGTCGTCGTAAGCTCCTGTTCGTGACGTTCCACGGCTGGCCGGTCGAGGCGCTCGAGTTCTACGACGGGCTCGAGGCGGACAATTCGAAGACGTACTGGACCGCGCACAAGGCGATCTACGAGGACCAGGTGCGCGGCCCGATGGCGGAGCTACTCGCCGAGCTCGAGGCCGAGTTCGGGCCGGCGAAGATCTTCCGTCCGTATCGTGACGTGCGCTTCAGCGCCGACAAGTCCCCCTACAAGACGTCGTGCGCGGCGTCGTTCGAGCGCGGCGGGTACATCCAGCTGACCGCGCAGGGCCTGGCCGCGGGCGCCGGCGCGTACATGATGGACTCGGCCCGCCTCGCCCGCTACCGCCAGTCCGTCGCCGACGACCTCACCGGCGAGCGGCTGGCCGTCATCGTCGCCGACCTGGAGGCGCGCGGCTGGTCGGTCACGTCGCACGAGCAGCTCAAGTCGGTACCGCGCGGCTTCGACAAGGAGCACCCGCGGGCCGGACTGCTGCGGCACAAGGGCCTGATCGCGTGGCACCAGTTCCCGCTGAAGCCCTGGCTGGGCACGGCGAAGGCCCGCACCCACGTGGAGGAGTTCCTCCGCGGCTGCCGCCCGCTGCAGGACTGGCTGGCCACGCACGCCGCCCAGCCGTAGCGCGATTTTTTGTCGTACCCCCGTTCTAACGTGTGGGGCAGGAACGGGGGTGGTGCCGATGAACAAGCGGACGGCGGGGGGTCAGGGCCGGCGTAGGTCCATGATCAGCGGCGGTGGGTTCGCTCGGGCCGGCAACGAGTGCCGCAGCGCCTGCCATGGTGGAAACGTATCGGCCTGATGCACATCGCCCACAGGAGTCACGATGACGGTTACTCAAATTGATCTTGACGATGACGCGCTGGCCGAGGCGATGCGACTGTCTGGCGCGCGGAGCAAGAAGGAGACGGTAAACCTTGCGTTGCGGGAGTATGCAGCTCGGCATCGCCGCATGGCCGCGCTCGATCACTACGCCGCCGCAGCTCAAGCCTGGGACTACGAGGCGTGGCAGGAGATGCGCTCGGCCGGCAAGGCGCCCGCTGCGTGATGCGCTACCTGGCCGACTCGTCGGCCCTGTGGCGACTGCTGCGCGACCCGGACGTGCGGGCCGGCTGGACTGACGTGATCTCTGATCACGCGATTGGATCGTGCCAGCCCCCCAACGCACCGAGTTTCGCCGCTGCGCCCGCAACCTCGACGAGTACGAGCAAATGACCTCGATGTTCGTTGATCTCTACCCGGACGTTCCGGTACCGAAGACGGCGTGGCAGTGGGTCGAGTCGGCGCAGTACCGCCTGCTGCGAGCCGGGGCGCATCGAGCGCTGTCCCGCGTAGATCTGCTGCTCTGCGCTTGTGCGGCCATCCGCGGACTCGTGGTCCTGCACGACGACAACGACTTCGTGGCGGCTGCCCGACACCTACCGGACCTGGCCGAACGACGGGTGCACTCGCTCCCTGAGATCACGTGATCCATGACGCCCGGCTGGCGGGCCGGCGGCGACGCTGGCGCCCCCAGTCTTCCAGCCGGGGCGTACACCCGGGCCCCTCGACGGCGCGGCTGAAGCCGGCTTGCCGGGGGCGCCGGCACCAGTCGGCGCCGTGTGGCGTATTGCGGCCTTGCCCGAGAATGCCCGCACAACGGCCGGCGAACCCGGCCGGTCCAGAGTCTGCGTTCTGATGTCCAGGCCACCACGCGCCGATCCCGTTGACACGGCACCGGCGGCGATGCATCGACCGGCACCGAGCGGTCAGCGGCGCTCCACCGCGGCCATCACCACGTCGAACGGGGCCGCGGCGGCTCTTGCGGCGGCGTCGCGGTCCGCGGCCTCGCGGGCGGCGGGGTCCGTCCACAGGGTGCCCTCGGCGGCCATCGCGGCCCTCGCCGCGTCGGCGCCGGCCTGCCAGGCCGCCTCCTCCGCGGCGGCGCGGACCAGGCTCGACGGGCGTGCGCCGACCGGGACGCGCGGGGGGTCGGCGAGCAGGTTGCCCGGCGGGACGAGGACGACCGGCAGGCCGCTGCCCAGCACGGCGGCCTCGCGGCGGGCCTCGAAGGCCGGGGACTCGTCCACGGCGGCGCCGTAGACGGCGGCGGTGCGGGCGGCGATAGCGTGCCAGGAGTGGCGTTCGCGGACCATCAGGCGGGCGCGGGAGGCGAGGGTCTGGGCGAACATCGGGTCCTGCAGGAGGGCGCCGACGGCGTCGGCCAGGCCGTCGGGGTCGCCGGCGGGGAAGCGGATGCCGGTGACGCCGTGCTCGACGATCGAGGCCAGGCCGCCGGTGGAGGCGACCACGAGGGCGGCGCCCGAGGCGGCGGCCTCCAGGGCGACGGTGCCGGTCGGCTCGTAGCGGCTCGGCATGACGAAGGCGTCCGCGGCGGCCAGGACGGCGGCGAGGGTGCGCTGGTCGAGGGTGCCGGGGAAGGAGACCGCGCGGTGCAGTTTGAGGCGGCGGGCCTCCTCGATGAGGGTGCCGCGGTAGTCGCCGTCGCCGACGACGACGGCCCGGGTGCCGGGGTGGCGCTCGCGGATCGCGGGCATGGCGGCGAGGAGGTCCTGCACGCCCTTCTCGGCGATCAGGCGGCCGGCGTAGACGAGCAGCGGGCCCTCGCCGGCGAAGCGCAGGCGCGCGGAGAGCACGGCGCGGGGTTCGGCGGTCCAGACGTCCGGGTCGATGCCGTTGGGCACGACGTCGACGCGCTCGGCGGGGACGTCGAAGAGGTGCTGGACCTCCCAGCGCAGGTACTCGGTCGGCACGATGACGCGGCACGCTTCCGAGCCCAGCCACCACTCCACCGAGTGCACGGAGCGGCTCGTCTCGCCCGGCAGGTAGCCCTGGTGCCGGCCCGCCTCCGTGGCCTGCAGGGTGGCGACGATGGGGATGCCGAAGTGCTCCTTGAGCGTGACGGCGGCGTGCGTGACCAGCCAGTCGTGGGCGTGGATCACCTCGTAGCCCGGGGCGGGGGCGGAGCGGACGGCGGCCTCGGCCAGCAGGTGGTTGACGGCCATGGTGTGGCCGAGGTCGGTGTCGTCGAACGGCGGCAGCGCGCAGGCCCGGACCACCCGGACGCCGCCGAACGTCTCGATCGCGGGCGCGCCGGGGTGGTGCCGGCTGACGACCGTGACGTCGTGGCCACCCGCGACGAGGGCCGCCGACAATGCGGCGATCCGGCCCGGGCGGGCGGCTAATGCTTCACTCGACGGAAAATCCCAGGCGATCATCAATACGCGCATAGCGGATACCTCTCGTCGCCGACTGTCACCGTAGCGCGTTCCGACCCGTTCGCGGACGGGCTTCGCGGGCCAATTTCTTTTTTTCCGTTCCCTGCAAGTTGCAGTTTTGCCTGATCACCGCGTGTGCGTGCAGTACCGCGGCGACCGAGCGGGCCGAGAACGGCGCCCCGGTCGGGCGGTGTGGTGCGTCACCCTCCGCGATCTCGCTCACCGACCCGAGACCGCACTCGCTCAAATGTGCCTCAACGGCGCTCAGCAGCGCGTCAACCGGACGGTCGGCGGCGCGCAGCGTGTCGGCGTACGGCCCGAACCACCACGGCCACGCCGTCCCCTGGTGGTACGCGGTGTCCCGGGCGGACACGCCGCCGCGGTGGGCGCCGCAGTACCCGTACTCGTCGGTCGGAAGCGTCCGCAGCCCGAACGGCGTGAGCAGCTCGGCGCCGACGGCCCGCAGCACGTTGTCGCGCAGCTGCGCCTCGTCGGCGGCGGGGGCGTACGGCAGGCTGAACGCCAGCAGCTGGTTGGGGCGCAGCACCGAGTCGTCGTGCACCCCGCTGCCGCCCTTCGGGTAGGGCGCGGGGCCGGCGTCGACGACGTCGAACAGCCAGCCGTCGGGGGCCCGGAAGCGCTTGACGAACTGGGCCCGGACCGCGTCGCGGCGCGCGTGGACGACGGAGGCGTCCCGGCCGCACCGCTCCCGCAGCGCGGCGAGGGCGCCGAGCGCGTTGGCCCACAGGGCGTTGAGCTCCACCGGCTTCCCGTCGCGCGGAGTCAGGGGGCCCTGGGGCAGCCGCGCGTTCATCCACGTGACGCCGGCGTGGTCGGCGTCGAGCGCGAGCAGGCCGTCGAGGGGGTCCACGGTCACGCCGTCGCGGGTGCCCTTGGTGTACGCCGCGACGACCCCCTCGACGGCGGGCAGCAGGTCCCGGGCCAGCTGGTCGTCGCCGGTACGCACGACGTGCCGCTCGACGGCGTGGACGTACCACAGCGGCCCGTCGGCGTCGTTGAGCGTCTCCTCCCGCATCCGCACGCCCAGCCCGGCGTGCGCCTGCAGCAGCCGGCGACCCTCGGCGTGGCGGCCGGTGTGCAGGAACAGGCCCTCGTAGGCGGTCATCGTGTCGCGCAGGTAGCTACCGAACCACGGATACCCGGCGATGACCGCGGGCGTCCCCTCATCCGAGACGATGAACTGGTCGGCGGCCAGGGCGAGCAGCCGTTCGGCGGTGCTGCGGGCGCCGGCCTGGCGCACCAGCCTGCAGGCGCGGCGGCGGGCCGCGTCGACGATCGCGGGGCCGGGCGGCAGCGGCAGATCGAAATCGCTGGAGGTCGCGGTGACGGTGAGCGTATCGCCGGGGCGCAGGATGCCCTCGAACGTGCCGGCGGCCCAGAGGTCCTCGACGGGGTTGAGCCCGCGGGCGGCCTCCTCGCGGTGGTAGGCGCCGTGGTACCACTGCCCGATCGGCTTCCAGCCGGGCCCGTCGAGTCGGTAGGCCCCGCCTTCCAGGACGGTGCCGTCCATGGCGAGGCCGGGACCGTCGTGGGAACGCTCCGAATCCGCGTCCCGCCAGGTGCACAGCGCCGTCAGCGCGAGGCGGACCGAGGCACCGGGCGGCGCGGCGACGAGCCGGTGCACGACCGCCACCGCGTTGCGACCGAAGGGCATCGCGATCTCGCGCTCCAGGACGTACTCGCCGATCCGCCAGCGCCAGCGCGGCACCGATTCGGTGACGTCGAACGATTCCAGGAGATGGTGTCCGGCCGGGTCCAGTGCGCCGGAAACCCACTCGTGCACGGCGAGGCGGGCGTCGGGGCGGCCGGGGATGCTCAGCACCGGGTCGAGGGCGGCGAGCGCGACGCGGCGCTGCGGCGTGACGAGCAGCGCGTGGTAGCGGCGGGTGCGCAGGCCCGCGATCGTGCCGGTCGCGTATCCCCCGAGGCCGTCGGTCACCAGCCATTCGGACTCGAACCCTGCCGGCGTGCCACAGGCATGCGGGCCGAAGGTCATCACCGATCCCGGGGGCATGTGCCCAACTATGATCCGTTCCCCCTCGCTCGAAACGCGCGCCACGGCTGAATTCGCCTGAGGTTCATCCTGAAACTCTGTCGGTAATCCGACCGCAGGCCGGGCACGATTCATTATTGAGCGCGCTGGGCATATGCCAGCCAGCTTCACGCGTACCCGTGCGTGAACTTTCGACGCACGTAACACTGTGGCGACGGGGACTGCAGTGAAGCCGCGGTGCCGAGCGACAGAGCAGGAGCGAGCATGCAGGTCTGGCCGGGCAACCGGTACCCGCTGGGGGCGACCTACGACGGGCAGGGGACCAACTTCGCCATCTTCAGCGAGGTGGCCGAATCGGTGGAGCTGTGCCTCTTCGACGACCGGGAGAACGAGGAGCGTATCCGGCTGGTCGAGGTCGACGCGTTCGTGTGGCACGCGTACCTGCCGGGTGTCGAGCCGGGGCAGCGCTACGGCTTCCGCGTCGACGGGCCGTACGACCCCGCCCGGGGGCTGCGGTGCAACCCGCACAAGCTGCTGCTGGACCCGTACGCCAAGGCGATCGACGGCGACATCAACTGGGATCCCGCGGTCTACGGGTACGACTTCAACGACCCCGAGCAGATGTCGACGGCCGACTCGGCGCCGTTCATGCCGAAGGCGGTCGTCGTGAACCCGTACTTCGACTGGGCCAACGACGCCGCCCCGCGCGTGCCGTACCACCACACCGTGGTCTACGAGGCGCACGTGAAGGGCCTGACCATGCGCCACCCGGACGTGCCCGATGAGCTGCGCGGCACGTACGCCGGCATCGGCCACCCGGCGATCGTCGAGCACCTCAAGCGCCTGGGCATCACGGCCCTGGAGTTGCTGCCGGTGCACCACTTCGTGCACGACCAGCGCCTCGTCGAGCTCGGGCTGTCGAACTACTGGGGCTACAACACGATCGGCTTCTTCGCCCCGTACCACGGCTACGCCCGCCGGCACCGCGGCCAGCAGGTGCAGGAGTTCCGCGGCATGGTCAAGGCGCTGCACGCGGCTGGCATCGAGGTCATCCTCGACGTGGTCTACAACCACACGGCCGAAGGCAACCATCTCGGACCGACGCTGAGCTTCCGCGGCCTGGACAACGGCCACTACTACAAGCTCGACGACGAGGACAACCGGTACTACACCGACTATACGGGCACCGGCAACAGCCTCAACGTGCGCAACCCGCACTCGCTGCAGCTGGTGATGGACTCGCTGCGCTACTGGGTCACGGAGATGCGCGTCGACGGGTTCCGCTTCGACCTCGCCTCCACTCTCGCGCGGGAGTTCTACGAGGTGGACCGCCTGTCCACCTTCTTCGAGGTGGTACAGCAGGATCCGGTCGTCAACCAGGTGAAGCTGATCGCCGAGCCCTGGGACGTCGGCCCCGGCGGCTACCAGGTCGGCAACTTCCCGCCGCTGTGGACGGAGTGGAACGGCCGCTTCCGCGACACCGTGCGCGACTTCTGGCGCGGCGAGCCGGCGACACTGGGCGAGTTCGCCTCGCGCATCTGCGGCTCCGCCGACCTCTACCAGGACGACGGCCGCCGCCCGTTCGCCAGCATCAACTTCGTCACCTGTCACGACGGCTTCACGCTCAACGACCTCGTGTCCTACAACGACAAGCACAACGAGGCCAACACCGAGCAGAACCGCGACGGGGAGAGCTACAACCGCTCCTGGAACTGCGGGGTCGAGGGCCCGACCGACGATCGGGCGATCAACTCGCTGCGGGCCAAGCAGCGGCGCAACTTCATCACCACGCTGATGCTCTCGCAGGGCGTGCCGATGATCTGCGCCGGCGACGAGCTGGGGCGCACCCAGGGCGGCAACAACAACGCCTACTGCCAGGACAACGAGATCAGCTGGGTCGACTGGCAGACCGTCGACGAGCAGCTGCTCGCGTTCGCGCGGGGGCTGGCGCTGTTCCGGGAGCGGCACCGGGTGTTCCGCCGGCGCCGGTTCTTCACCGGCCGGCCGGTCGCCCGCGCCGAGGGCACGCCGATCCCGGACGTGGCCTGGTTCGCCACCGACGGGCGGCAGATGACCGAGGAGGACTGGGACAACCACTTCGGCAAGGCGCTGATGCTGTTCGTCAACGGCGAGTCCATCACCGAGCGCGGCTCGCACGGCGAGCGGCACGTCGACGACTCGTTCCTGCTGTGCTTCAACGCCCACTCCGAGCCGCTGGACTTCGTGATCCCGCAGCAGGAGTACGGCAAGGAATGGGAGCTGGTGATCGCGACCTCCACCGGCCCGGCCCGCGACGGCGTCTCCTACACCGCCGGCGGGACGATCACGGTGCCGGACCGCTCCCTCGTCGTGCTGGACCGCACGGTATGACGAGCCCCTCGAGCACCTACCGGGTGCAGGTCCGCCCGGACTTCGACCTGGACACGACCGCCGGGCTGGCGCAGTACCTGCGCGACCTCGGCGCGAGCCACCTGTACTCGGCGCCGCTGCTGGCCGCGACGCCCGGCTCGCCGCACGGCTACGACGTCGTCGACCCGCGGGTGGTCAGCCCGCAGCTGGGCGGCGCGGCGGCCCTCGACCGGCTCGTGGCGGCGCTGCGCGCGCAGGGCCTCGGCCTCGTCGCCGACATCGTGCCCAACCACATGGGGCTGTTCCAGCCGGCCGCCAACCCGATGTGGTGGGACGTGCTCAAGCACGGCCGCGGCAGCCGGTATGCCGGCTGGTTCGACATCGACTGGGAGACGGGCCCGCTCGTCGTGCCCGTGCTCGGCTCGCCGTCGCTGGACGACCTACGCGTCGACGGGGACGAGCTGCGGTACTTCGAGCACCGCTTCCCGATCGCGGAGGGTACCGGCGAGGGCACGCCCCAGCAGGTCCACGGGCGGCAGCACTACCGCCTGGTCCACTGGCGCGAGGGCAACGAGCGGCTCAACTACCGGCGGTTCTTCGCCGTCACCGAGCTCGCGGGCGTGCGCGTCGAGGACCCGGCGGTCTTCGCGGCCACGCACGCGGAGATCCTGCGCTGGGTGCGCGAGGGCCTGGTCGACGGCATCCGGGTCGACCACCCCGACGGGCTGCGCGACCCCGGCGGCTACCTCGCGCGGCTGCGCGCGGCCGCGCCGGACACGTGGCTGGTGGTGGAGAAGATCCTGGAGCGCGGCGAGCCGCTGCCGCCGCAGTGGCCGGTCGACGGCACCACCGGCTACGACGCTCTGGCCGAGGTGTGCGGCCTGTTCATCGACCCGGCGTCGCCGCCGGCGCCCGAGACGCCGTGGGACGACGAGGCCCACGAGCGGAAGCTGGACGTGATGGGCCGCCTGTTCCCGGCGGAGCTGCACCGCCTGGCCCGCCTGATCGGCCCGGCGGGCTCGGCCGGCGAGGACGACGTCGAGGACGCGCTGTCCCAGCTGGCGGCGAATTTCGATATATATCGAACATATCTGCCCTACGGCCGCGAGGTCTTCGACGAGGCCGCGCGCCGGGCCCGGGAGCAGCGTCCCGACCTGGCCGGCGCGATCGAAGCGCTCGCCCCGCGGCTCACGGACCAAGACGACGAGCTGTGCCTGCGCTTCCAGCAGCTCACCGGCGCCGTCATGGCCAAGGGCGTGGAGGACACCGCGATGTACCGCTGGAACCGGTTCATCGCCCTGAACGAGGTCGGCGGCGACCCGTCGCGCTTCGGCGTCGAGCCGGATGAGTTCCACGAGGCCGCCGCGCGCCGCCACCGGGAGTGGCCGGCCGGCATGACCACCCTGTCCACGCACGACACGAAGCGCGGCGAGGACGTGCGGGCCCGCCTGGCGGTGCTCAGCGAGATCACCGCCGAGTGGGCCGCGGTCCAGCAGGGCTGGCGCGCGGTCGCCCCGCTGAGCGACTCGTCGTTCGAGGAGCTGTTCTGGCAGACCCTCGTGGGCGCCTGGCCCGTCGAGCAGGAGCGGCTGCGGCGGTACTTCACCAAGGCCGCCCGCGAGGCGAACCGCTCCACGTCGTGGGACGCGCCGGACGCGGCGTTCGAGGACGCCGTGGAGGCGACCCTGGCGCGGGTCTTCGCCGACGAGGAGCTGCGCGAGGAGGTGGCGGCGTTCGCGGCCCGGATCACGCCGTTCGGCTGGAGCAACTCGCTGGGCCAGAAGCTGGTGCAGCTGACCATGCCCGGCGTCCCCGACGTGTACCAGGGCACCGAGCTGTGGGAGAACTCCCTGGTCGACCCGGACAACCGCCGCCCCGTCGACTTCGCCGAGCGCCGCGACCTGCTCGCCGCGCTCGACGCGGCGGTGCCGCCGGCCGGTGGGGCCGGGTCGGCGCTGCCGCCGGTGGACGTCTCCGGCGCGGCGAAGCTGCTCGTCGTCAGCCGCGCGTTGCGGCTGCGCCGGGACCGGCCGGAGCTGTTCGGCGGCTACCGGCCGGTGGCCGCGGTCGGCTCGGCCGAGCGGCACGCGGTGGCGTTCGACCGGGGCGGGGCGCTGACCGTCGTCACCCGGCTGCCGGTCGGGCTGGCGGCCGGTGGCGGCTGGGGCGACACCGAGCTGAAACTGCCCGGCGGCGGGTGGACCGACGCCTGGGCCGACACCTGGACCGACGCGCTGACCGGGCGCGCGGTGGCGTCCCCGGCGCTCGGCGACGTGCTCGCCACCTATCCGGTCGCGCTGCTGGTGAGGGGCTGAGATGGAGTTTCGCGTCTGGGCGCCGTCCGCGCGCCGGGTCGTGCTGCACAGCGGTACCGAGGCCATCCCCATGACGGCCGAGGGCCAGTGGTGGGTGGCCGAGCACGCCGCCGCGGGCCACGGCACCGATTACGGCTTCTCCCTCGACGATGACGAGCAGGTGCTGCCCGACCCGCGCTCGCGCCGGCAGCCGGACGGGGTACACGGGCGCAGCCGCGTCTACGAGCACGACCGCTACGCGTGGGGCGACGCCGGCTGGACCGGCCGGCAGCTGTCCGGCAGCGTGATCTACGAGCTGCACGTCGGCACGTTCACCCCGGCCGGGACGTTCGACGGGGCGATCGAGCGGCTGCCGTACCTGAAGGATCTCGGCGTCGACCTGGTCGAGCTGCTGCCGGTGAACGCCTTCAACGGCGAGTACAACTGGGGCTACGACGGCGTGGGCTGGCACGCGGTGCAGGAGAGCTACGGCGGCCCCGACGGCCTGAAGCGCTTCGTGGACGCCGCGCACCGGGCCGGCCTCGGGGTGATCATCGACGCCGTCTACAACCACTTCGGCCCGTCCGGGGCATACGCGCCGCGCTTCGGCCCGTACCTGTCGGCGGGCGCGAACACGTGGGGCCGCTCGCTCAACCTCGACGAGGCCGACTCGGGCGAGGTGCGCCGGTTCATCATCGACAGCGCGCTGCAGTGGCTGCGCGACTACCACGCCGACGGGCTGCGCCTCGACGCCGTGCACGCGCTCGTCGACCGGGGCGCGACGCACCTGCTGGAGGAGCTCGCGGTCGAGGTCGGCGCGCTGGCATGCGCGGTGGGCCGGCCGCTGTCGCTGATCGCCGAGTCCGACCTCAACGACGCCCGGCTGATCACCGCGCGGGAGGGCGGCGGCTACGGGCTGGACGCCCAGTGGGACGACGACGTCCACCACGCGCTGCACGCGATGCTGACCGGCGAGCGGCAGGGGTACTACGGCGACTTCGGGTCCCCGGAGTGCTTCAAGACCGTGTGGGAGTCGGCGTTCTTCCACGCCGGCACCTGGTCGTCGTTCCGCCGCCGGGTGCACGGCCGCCCGGTCGACCGGGAGCGCATCCCCGGCCACCGGTTCGTGGTGTGCCTGCAGAACCACGACCAGGTCGGCAACCGGGCGAGGGGGGACCGGCTCACCGCGACGCTGTCGCCGGGCCTGCTGCGCGTCGGCGCGACGCTGCTGCTGACCTCGCCGTTCACGCCGATGCTGTTCATGGGCGAGGAGTTCGGCGCCCGCACCCCGTGGCAGTTCTTCACCAGCCACCCGGAGCCGGCGCTCGCGGCGGCGGTCGGCGAGGGCCGGCGGGAGGAGTTCGCCGCGCACGGCTGGCCGCCGGGGGACGTGCCCGACCCGCAGGACCCGGAGACGTACGCCCGCTCGCACCTGGACTGGGCGGCGATGGACACCGACATGCTGGCGCTCTACCGGCGGCTCATCGCGCTGCGCAAGCGGCTGCCGGGCCTGTCCGACCCGCGGCTGGACCGGGTGCACGTCGCCCACGACGACGGGGTGCTGCTCATCCGCCGCGGCGAGCGGACCGTGGTGGCCAACCTGACCCCCGACCCGCGCACCGTGCCGCTGCGGGCCGAGCGCCTGCTGTTCGCCACGGACGAGTCGGCGCTGCTGCAGTCGGGCCTGCTCACGCTGCCCGGGGAGTCGGCCGCGATCCTGTGACGACCCGGCTCGCTTGACTGTGAGCCCCGTGAGCTGCTTAGCTAACCAAGAGGTTAGATAACCACCTGGTTAGGTAGCCATGAGTGATGATCGACTGAGCGTGACGTTCGCGGCGCTCGCGGACCCCACCCGGCGCGCCATCCTGGCCCGGCTGGCCGAGGGCGAGGCGACGGTGAAGGAGCTGTCCGCGCCGTTCGCGATGAGCGGGCCGGCGATCTCCAAGCACCTGCGGGTGCTGGAGCAGGCCGGGCTCATCTCCCGGGGCCGGGACGCGCAGTGGCGGCCGTGCCGGCTGGAGGCTGCGCCCCTGCGCGAGGTCGCCGCGTTCGCCGCGGAGTACCAGCGCTTCTGGGACTCCAGTTATGCGCGCCTGGACGCGTATCTGCAGTTCGTTCAGGACGGTTTACACCACGAGGGGACGGAGGCACGAGATGAGCGATGAGCTGGGCGTGACCGGGTTCGAGCTGGACGGCGAGGCCGGGGTGCGCATCACCCGGGTCGTGGCCGCCCCGCGGGACCTGGTGTTCGACGTGCACACGAGCCCGCGGCACCTGCCGAACTGGATGGTCGGCCCGCCCGGCTGGACGATGCCGGTCTGCGAGATCGACCTGCGCCCCGGCGGCGCGTACCGCTACGTGTGGCGGGCCGCCGACGGCGCCGAGATGACGATCGCCGGCACGTTCCAGGAGGTCGAGCCACCCGGCCGGCTCGTGAGCACCGAGGCGTGGAGCGGCGACTGGCCGGCGACCCACAACACGGTCACGTTCACCGACCTCGGCGGCCGCACCAGGATCACCACCCGGATCCGGTACGCCTCCCCCGCCGCCCGCGACGCCGCCGTGCACAGCGGGATGCGCGAGGGCATGGACGCCGGCTACGCGGGCCTGGACGCCTACCTCGCCGAGCAGGCCGGCGGGGCGTTCACGATGCGGCTGGAGCTCGTGCCGGTGCCGGTCAAGGACGTCGACGCGGCCCTGGCGTTCTACGCCGGCCGGCTCGGCTTCCACCTTGACCACGACGTGCAGCCCGGCGACGGCGCCCGGGTCACGCA
Source organism: Dactylosporangium sp. NPDC048998 (assembly GCF_043197855.1). Lineage (NCBI taxonomy): Bacteria > Bacillati > Actinomycetota > Actinomycetes > Micromonosporales > Micromonosporaceae > Dactylosporangium > Dactylosporangium sp. NPDC048998. The sequence goes on along the minus strand of NZ_JBICTV010000014.1, from coordinate 153,760 downwards.
GCTGACCCCGCCCGGCTCGGCGTGCTCGATCGTGCTCTACAAGGACCTGCCCGGGCTGGACCTGCCGCCGGGCACGCTGCGCGGCCTGCACCTGGTCGTCGACGACGTGCGGCGGGCCCGAGCGGCGCTGCTGGCACGCGGCGTGGACGCCGGCGAGGTGCAGGACCTCGGCGGCATCCTGTACGTGCCCTTCGCCGACCCGGACGGCAACACCTGGCTGCTGCAGGAGATCCCGCTCGGATCCGGCCGCCCGGCCGACGACGGCATCGACCGAACGGTCACTGGCTGACGGACGTCGGCGGCCGTACCGTGCGCGTGCTGACATTCACCGCCCGCCCCACGCGGGCACAGCTGCCACGGGGAGAACACGTGAGGCAGAAGCTCCACGACATGACGGCCACCGTCGCCACGCCGCTCTTCGGCCCGGGCGAGCGGGCCGAGGCCACCGGCCGCGCGCGGGTCGGCAAGGTCTCGGTCGCCCGCAACGCGGCCCTCGCCGCCGCGTCGCTGCTGCTCTCGGGCGGCACCGTCGGGGTGTACCAGCAGAAGAAGGCGTTCTACGTCCTGCTGACCAACCAGCGGCTGCTGCTGCTCGAGGCGCACTGGCTGACCGGCCGTCCGACGGCGAAGATCGTCGGCGAGATGCCGCGGCACGCGCTGTCGATCGCCGAGGTCAAGCGCGGCATCACGGCGACCGTGACCCTGGCCATCGGCGGCGAGGGGCACGGGCTGCGCCTGTCCTACCCGGCGCTGGACAAGGAGGGCGCGGACAACCTGCTCCGCGCGTTCCAGTACACGGCGGCCTGACCCCGACCGACTCCGAAGCGGCGCCATCCCCGGCCGGGGGTGGCGCCGCTTCTGCATGCCGGATCACAGTGGCGATATCTTATGAAACTCGTATTATCGGAGATGGAGAAGTTATCGAACACAGAGGAGTTGTCGTGAAGCTCACCGTCGTCGCCGCCACCGGGGGTACCGGTCGCCACATCCTGGACCAGGCCGTCGCGGCCGGCCACGACGTCACCGCGGTCGTGCGCAGCCCGCGCAAGCTCGGCGGGGCGCCCGTGCGGGTCGTCGCCGTCGACCTGGCCCGCCCCGACGCGGGGGCGCTGCGCGAGGCGGTCGCCGGCGCCGACGCGGTCCTGTCGGCGCTCGGCGCGACCAGCGCGACCGACGCGGGCGTCGCCGAGCGCGGCACCCGCGCGATCGTCGCGGCGATGGCCAACACCGGGGCGCGCCGCCTCGTGGTGCTCAGCGCGGCGCCGATCGGCACCGTGCCGTCGCCGCAGCGGCCGAACCCGCCACGGCACGACCCCGGCGACGGGTTCTTCATGCGCCACCTCGGCGCGCCCTTCGCCCGCACGAAGTTCCGCGAGCACTACGCCGACCTGGCCCGCATGGAGGACGTGGTGCGCGCCAGCGACCTGGACTGGACGATCTCCCGGCCGCCGATGTTCACCGGCAAGCCGCTGACCGGGAGCTACCGCGAGGAGTTCGACCGCAACATCCGCGGCGGCTTCTCGATCCCGCGGGCCGACGTGGCGCACCACATGCTCGCCCTCCTCGAGCGGCCCGAGACGATCGGGCACGTCATCGGGGTCGCCTCGTGACCGTGCCGTCCTCGGCCACCGTGAGCACGCCCCACGAGGTGCCGGCGACGTAGGGGTACCGGCCCGGGCGCTTGCCGCCGTCGGTCCAGGCGCCCAGCAGCGACCAGCCGGCCATCGCGCGCACGTAGTGGTCCCCGCATTCGATCTCGTTGAACGGGTTGCGGCGCGTGCCGTCGTAGCGCGCCCGCACCCCGTTCACGATCGCCAGGCCCTCGTCCACCAGGTCCTCGTAGATGCAGTGCGCGGCGACCTGGTACTCCACCCCGGTCCACACCTCGTCGCAGTAGCGCAGCGGGACCGCCGGGCGCCCGCCGTGCGGCCAGCTGCACACCACCAGGCCGGTCTCGTCGCCGTCGGCGAACTCGCGGTAGCCGTGGGGTTCGAAGGAACGCCGCAGGTTGTACCGCACGATCGAGCGCAGGGCGGCGCGCACGCGCTCGGCCGGCAGGAGGTGGCCCAGCCCGAGCTGGTGCGCCCACCATTGGCCGAGCAGCTGGTCGGACAGGCAGCCGGCGCCGAAGTCGTACGCCTCGCCGGTGGGCGGCTGGGCGTAGAACTCGCCGTTCCACAGCAGTTCGTCGTAGGCCGCGGAGGCTCGCACGAACGTGTCCTGGAATATCGATTCGAGGCCCATGATTCCCGACATTTCGTGCATGGCGCGCAGGGCGGCCAGCCACAGCGCGCCGACGAACATGTTCGGGCCGTGCAGGGAGATGTCGTAGGTGACGGGCTGGTCGCCGCGCAGCACACCGTCCCCGGACTTGTCCCACGTATCGGAAATATGCGACATGAGCCGCTGCAGGGCGGGCCAGTGCGCGCGGAGCCAGGGCTCCCCCGCGCCGTCGAGGACGCTGCGGTACGTCTTGAGCACCGCCCCGAGCATGCCGTCCAGCGCCGGGCGCACCGGCCCGCCGATCATCTCGCCGTGCAGCTGCGGCAGGTAGAGCGGCAGCACCACCCGGTGCGGGATCGACCCGTCGGCGGCCTGCACCGCGAACTCGGTCTCGCGCATGTCCCGGCCCACCGCCGGGAACAGCCGGGCGAGGGCCTGCTCGTAGTTGAGGACGTGGTTGCAGTTGAGCGGGCAGGAGCCGCCCGCGTCGCCGTTCCAGTTGCGCGTCGACTCGCCGAGCGCGCCCTCGAAGGCGTAGGTGCGCCCGTCCGCGGTACGGAACACGCTCGGCGATCGCACGAGCGTCCCCTGCGCGGCGATCACCTCGCGCAGCGGCTCCGGCAGGTCGCTGTCCGCGACCGCGTCGGCCCACGCGCGCGACTGCGCGTCGAGCCGCTCCCGGTCGGCCAGGTACGCGTCGAGCACGTCGAGCGCCCCGCCGAACCGGGTCGCGTAGTGGTTGCCGACCCAGAACCGGGTCGGACCGTACGTGTGCTGCGGGCCGAAGCGGTCGAAGTCGGCGTACCGGTTGGGGAACCACCAGGCGTGCACGATGTCGATCGTCGTGCTCTGCCCCGGCTCGAGGGCGAACGCGGCGGCGACCCCGGCGTCCCAGGTGTGCCCGGCCGGGCTCGGCCCGGTCGGGGCGCGCATCGGCGAGGCCCCGGAGGCGAGGGCGGCCCGCAGCGCGGCGTCGGAGTAGTCGCCGAGCTGTGTCGGCGCGACCAGCCGCGCGGTCTCCACGAACCGCAGCAGCGCGGCCGCGTCCAGGGCCCGGGGCAGCACCGCGGCCGGCGCGTCGGTCCACAGCAGCAGCTCGCCGGCGGCCGGGTCGTCCTCGGCCAGCCCGGGGTGGTCCATGAGCACGCCGCTCTGCCCCGGCCGGCGCAGCAGCCGGTTGACGTTGCCCCCGTAGCCGGCCCCGCGGGTGCCGCGGATCGGCGTGACCCCGTCCCAGCCGGCCGCGTTCTGCAGCGTGCCGAGCAGGAACCCGTGCCGGAACTCGGCGCTGGAGTTGGTGATCGTGAACCGGTACCGCACCAGCGGCAGCGAACTGGCGTCAGCGTCTAGCGGCACGAACGGCGTGTGCGCCTCCAGTGACACCGCGACGGGCAACTCCGGATCGAGATAGGAGACCCGCGCGAACGGATAGCCGGCCTCGAAGGCGGTCTCCGCCACGAACGGCCAGAGCGGCGCCCCGAAGTCGTCCACCGGCGGCGCGTCGGGAACTTCGCCGTCGGAGACGTTGGCGGCGGGCCGCGGGTGCGGCACGATGGGCGCGGCCCGCAGCAGCCGCACAACGTCGGCGGGAGGCTCGAGCGACGAGACCCGCAGCGCGAAGAAGCTGTCCGGCAGCAGCCCTCGATGGTTCGGTACCCCGGAAAGCTGCCACTGCCGCAACGCCCCGTCCCCGCAGAGCGCGACGTGCCCGGCCCCGAGCCCGCCGAGCGGAAACGCCACGGCACGCCGAGCACCCCCGGTGTACACCCCCACGCCAACCTCCAACGAGCCCATGAAATCGATTTCACGCAAGCTAGATCACCCCTCCACAACTGTCAAGCCACCACCCCACCCCCACGACAACGCCGCCGGCTGCGCCGAAGGCGCCCACAAGAAACCGCAATGCGCCTGGTTACAGTTCCTCATGGCCACGATCTACGAGGTAGCGGCGCTCGCCGGGGTTTCGCCTGCGACGGTCTCGCGCGTCTTCAACGGGCTCACCGTCTCGCCGGAGAAGCAGCGGGCCGTGCGCGACGCCGCCACCAAGCTGGCCTTCACGCCCAACAAGACCGCCCGCCGGCTGCGCAAGCAGAGCTCCGAGGTCGTCGCCCTGCTCATCCCCGACATCGAGAACCCGTTCTTCACCGCCCTCGCGCGCGGTGTGGAGGACCGCGCGCAAGCCTCGGGCTTCTCGGTGGTGCTGTGCAACACCGACGACGACCCGGGCAAGGAGCTGCGCTACCTGCAGATCGCCGCGTCCGAGCAGATGGCCGGCGTGATCCTCGCGCCCGCCTCCGACGAGGCCGACCTCGGCGCGATCGCCTCGCTCGGGCGGCCGGTGGTGGCCGTGGACCGCACCACGCCCTACCCGGTCGACGCGGTCAAGGTGGACAACCGGGCCGCCGGCATCGCGGCCACGACGGCGCTGTTCGACGCCGGGTATAAGCGCATCGCCTGCATCGCCGGGCCGGTCGGCATCGAGGCGACCGAGGACCGGTTCCTCGGCTGGCGGCAGGTCATGACCGCGCGCCGGGCCGCCTGGCCCGAGGAGTACCTGCAGCACGCGAACTTCCGCACCGACGGCGGGCACGCGGCCATGCGGGCGCTGCTCGCCCTGCCCGAGCCGCCCGACGCCGTGCTGACCACGAACAACCTCATGGGCGTCGGGGCGCTGCAGGCGATCGTCGAGGCGGACGTCGACCCGGCCCGCTACGGCCTGGCGGTGGTCGGCGAGCTGCCGTTCATGTTCCTGACGCCGCCCGCCGTGGTGCAGGTGCGCCTGCCCGCCCGCCACCTGGGCACGACCGCGGCCACGATGCTGCTCGAGCGCATCGCCGGCGACGCCCAGCCGCCCCGGACGGTCGTGCTGCGCGCCGACCTGGCCCCCTCGCTGTAATCGATACCAGACCATAAGTTGCCTGATCAGGTGCGATGCATCAGCCCTGGGGTGAGGTTCTTGACGAAATCGATTTCTTGGTCTTCACTGTGCCCCACACCGCACCGCCTCCCAACCGCCTCCCAAACCGAGAGGGACGCAGGCATATGAACACCCCGTTACGAAAGATCGCGCTGTGGTGCGCCACCGCCGCGCTGGCGGCCTCCGGACTCGCGGGCTGCTCCAGCGACTCCGGCGGCGGCGCCTCCGGCGACAAGACGCTCGAGATCGCGTACTGGAACTACGGCCCGGCCGCCGAGAGCGGCAACAAGGCCACGGCCGACGCCTTCATGGCCGCGCACGACGGCGTCAAGGTGACGCTCACCCCCGTCAGCGGCGAGAACTGGGGCACGTACTACGCGAACGTCGCGACGCTCATCGCCTCCGGCAAACACCCCGACCTCATGGTCATCTCCGGCGAGGGCGCCCAGTTCGTGCACGCCAACAACCTGGTGCTGCCGATCAACAAGTACCTCGACAAGGACGCCGACGCGAAGACGCTCACCGGTGACATCGCCAAGGGCCTCATCGACGGCTTCACGGTCAAGGGCGACATCGTCACCCTGACGTACGGCTGGAACGACATGGTCGTCTACTACAACACCGACGTGTTCAAGAAGGCCGGCGTCGAGCCGCCCAAGCCCGACTGGACCTGGGAGGACTTCAAGGCGACGGCGAAGAAGCTCACCGCCGACACCAACGGCGACGGCAAGCCCGACCAGTACGGCTTCACCTGGGCCAGCAACGAGATCTTCCCCGGCATCATGCCCTGGGTCGCCAACGCCGGCGGCAACCTGACCAGCGACGACGTCTGCAAGGCCACCGCCGACACGCCCCAGGTGGCCAAGGCCGTGCAGTTCCTGCGCGACCTCATCACCGAGAACATCGCCCCCGCCCCGATGCCGATGAGCGACGTGTTCACCCGCTTCCAGAACGGCCAGGTCGCCATGTTCGGCGCGGGCCGCTGGCCGATCGCGACGTTCCTGCCGGCCGGGTTCAAGGCCTTCGACATCCAGCTGTACCCCAAGGGCGACACCTACAAGACCGTCTTCGGCGGCGCCGGCTACCCGATCCTCAAGTCGTCGAAGAACCCGGACCTCGCCTGGGAATACCAGAAGTTCACGGTGAGCACCGACATCGAGAAGCAGTACGTCGGCACCCCCGAGAAGCCGGGCGACTCGATCCCGTCGCGCCGCTCGCTCGCCCAGACGATCTCCAAGGTCGGCGTGCCGCCCGCCAACTCCGACCTGTTCTACGACAGCATCGACAAGTACCCGACCCTGGTGCCCTACCCCGCGCCGGCGAAGTACAGCACCTTCGAGTCGACCGTCCTGCGCCACCTTCAGCTGATCTTTGCGGGCGAGTCGTCCGTCCAGGACGGCCTCAAGAACATGCAGAGTGAACTGAGCAGCATCGTCACCTGCTGAAAACAGGCTGACCCACAAGGGACCTCAGTATGACTTCGAGCACCATCCCTCCGGCCGCGGTCGCCGACCTCGGCGAGCCCGGCCGGAGGGCCCCCCGCAGACGCAGAGAAGGCAGGGACGGCAGAGAGGGCTTTGCCGCGCTGGCCTTCCTGTCCCCGTCGATCGTCACCTTCCTCGTGTTCGTCCTCGCCCCCACGGCGGGCGTGCTGTACCTGAGCTTCTACGACTGGACCTGCTCTCCGACGGCGAGTTCGTCGGGTTCGACAACTTCGACCGACTCGTCCACGACCACCGGCTGCTCGGGGTGTACGGCTCCACGACCTACATGGCGCTGGTCATCCTCGCGGTGAACGTGGTCGTCGGGCTGCTGCTCGCCGTGCTGCTCGAGACGCGCATGCCGCGCTGGCTGCGCGGGTTCTTCCGGCTGTCGTTCCTGTTCCCGTTCGTGGTGTCCGCCTCCGCGGTGGCGCTGATCTGGCGGTTCCTGCTCAACAAGGACCTCGGCCTGGTCAACTACCTGGTCGGGCTGGTCGGGGTCGGGCGCATCGACTGGCTCGGCTCGTCGGCGTTCGCGCCGGTGTCGGTGATCGTCGTGAACTCGTGGAAGACGATCGGGTTCTCGATCCTGGTGTACATCGCCGGCCTGCAGGCGATCCCGGACCAGCTCAAGGAGGCCGCGATCGTCGACGGCGCCAACGCCTGGACCCGGTTCTGGCGCATCACGTTCCCGATGCTCTCGCCGACGATCTTCTTCCTCGTCGTGATCAACACGATCAACTCGTTCCAGATCTTCGCCGAGCCGCGGGTGCTCACCCAGGGCGGGCCGGGCGACGCCAGCCGCACGATCGTGGAGTACCTCTACGACCGGGCGTTCGGCGACTTCGACCTCGGCTACGCCTCCGCCATCGGCATCACGTTCACGCTGGTGCTCATCGTGCTCACCGCGATCCAGTTCCGGCTCTCGCGCAGATGGACCTTCTACGAATGAGCCGACACGAGCCAAGAACGAACCGACACGAGCCAAGAACGAGCCGCCTCATCGCCCGCATCGCCACCTTCGCGATCCTCGCCGTCGCCGCGTTCGCCATCACCGCGCCGTTCCTGTGGATCTTCCGCGGCGCGTTCTCCGCCTCCGACGCCGAGCTGTACCGGCTCCCGCCGACGTTCGACCCGGACAACCTGACGGCCGGGAACTTCGGCAAGGTCACCGACCAGGTGCCGTACTTCCGCTTCTTCCTCAACTCGATCATCGTGTCGACGACGATCACGGTCGCGCAGCTCATCACCTGCTCGACCGCCGGCTACGCGTTCGCCCGGTTGCGCTTCCGCGGCAAGGGCGTGCTCTTCGCCGTCGTCATCGGCTCGCTGATGATCCCGATCCAGGTGACGATCGTCCCGCTGTTCCTGGTCATGTCGAAGCTGAACCTGACCAACACGCTGTGGGCGCTGATCCTGCCGGGCATCTTCAGCGCGTTCGGGATCTTCCTGCTGCGCCAGCACTTCCTGGCGCTGCCGCTGGAGCTGGAGGAGGCGGCGCGGCTGGACGGCGCCGGTCACTTCCGCACGTTCGCCCGCGTGATCCTGCCGCTGTCCGGCCCGTCGATCGCGACGCTGGGCATCCTGTGCTTCACGTACTGGTGGAACGACCTGCTGCTGCCGCTGGTCATGATCAGCGACACCGAGCGGCAGACGCTGCCGGTGGGCCTGGTGCTGCTGGCCGGGCGGTTCTCCACCGGCTCGCTGGGCACCATCGCGGCCGGCATCGCGATGGCGATCGTCCCGGTCCTCGTCGTGTTCGTCGTCGCCCAGCGCTACATCGTGCAGTCCATCGCATCGAGCGGATTGAAGCTGTAAATGCAGAACACCACACTGCCCTGGCTGGCCTGGTCCGGCGCCTCCGCCGCCTGGCACGAGCTGCCCCGCGTCCTCGTCGCGGGCGCCGTCGCCGCCGCGGCGGCGGCGCCCATGGCCGCCGCCCTGCTCACCGGCGCGCCCGGGTGGATCGCCGCCGCGGCGGCCCTGCCGGCGGCGCTGGCCCTGACCGGGCTGGCCCCGCTCGCCGCCGCGGCCGCCCGCGGCGAGCCCGCGCGCCTGGCGCTGCTGCTGCGCGCCGACCCGGTGCTCGCGCTGGCGCTGTCCACCGCCGGACTGGCCCTCGTCGCCCCCTGGGGCGCAGTGCCGGCCGCGGCGGTCCTGCTCGTCGGGCCGTACGCGCTGGCCTACGGTGCGGTGCGCGGGCGGCGCGGCCTGGCGGCGGTACGCGGCGGGGCCATCCTCGCCGCGTACCGTCCCGCCTGGACGCTCACCCTCGCCGCCCTCGCCGTGCTCGGCGGCTTCGCGGTGGCCGCCTCCGCCGGCGTCCTCGCCGTCGCGGTCGCGCCGCTGCTGCTCACCATCGCGGCCCGGCAGACCGCGGCGCTGCTGTCCGAGATCGACACCATCCAGAGCACTAGATGAACATCGATCCGGAACTGCTCGACGGCATCGCGGGCACGCTCACCCCGCACCTGCCCGACGGCCCGCTCGACGTCGCCACGGTCCGCGCCGTCGACGAGCGGCGGCACGAGGAGGCCCCGCCCCCGCCGCCCGCGTCCCCGCCCGAGGTGCTGCGCACCGACGACGGCATCGAGCTGCGGGTGCACGGCACCGGCGGCGCGTGCGTGCTGTGGATCCACGGCGGCGGCATGTACCTCGGCAACGCCCGCCGCGAGGACGCCTTCTGCTGCGACCTCGCGGCCGAGCTCGGCGCGGCCGTCGTCGCGGTGGACTACCGGCTGGCACCCGAGCACCCGCACCCGGCCCCACTGCACGACTGCCGCTCCGCGCTGGCCTGGTGCGCCGCCCGCTACGAGCGGGTCGTCGTCGCCGGCGCCAGCGCGGGCGGCGGCCTCGCCGCGGCCCTGTGCCTGCTCACCCGCGACCTTCCCCACGACGCGGGCGGCCCCGCGATCGCCGCCGCGCACCTGTACTACCCGATGCTCGACGACCGCCACGAGACGCCGAGCTCCCGCGAGCTGGCCGACGCGCCCGTGTGGAACCGGCGCCTGGCCGACGTTGGCTGGGCGGCGTACCTCGGCGGCCGGCCCGCCGACGGGCTCGCCGCCCCGGCCCGGGCCACGGACCTGCGCGGGCTGCCGCCCACGTACGTCGACACCGGCGAGTCCGACATGTTCCGCGACGAGGACGCCGACTACGCGCGGCGGCTCGCGGCGGCCGGCGTGCCGACGTACTTCGAGCTGGTGCCGGGGGCGGTCCACGCGTTCGAGGCGATCGCCCCGGACGCCGCGATCAGCCGCACCACCCGCGCCCGGCGGATCGACGCGTTGCGGCGCTCGCTACGCGAGGACTTCCGCACGTGGTGACGATCTACGAGGTGGCCGCCCGGGCGGGCGTCTCCCCCGCCACCGTCAGCCGGGTCATGAACGGCGCGAAGGTGTCGGCGGAGTCGGAACGGCTCGTGCGGGCGGCCGCCGCGGAGCTCGCGTTCACCCCGAACCGCACCGCCCGCCGGCTGCGCGGCCAGCGCTCGGCGGTCATCGGGCTGATCATCCCGGACATCGAGAACCCGTTCTTCACGGCACTGGCCCGCGGCGTGGAGAACCGGGCCCGGGCCGCCGGCTACTCGGTCGTGCTGTGCAACACCGACGAGGACCCGGCCCGGGAGGCGACGTACATCGACATCGCCCTGGCCGAGCACATGGCCGGCGTCATCCTGGCCCCCGCCGACGACGCCAGCGACGTGAGCCGGCTGGTCGCGCACCGCCGGCCGGTCGTCGCCGTCGACCGCAGCCTCGCCCGCGCCGACGTGGACGCGGTGACCGTCGACAACCGGGCCGGCGGCCGCTCCGCCGCGGAATCGCTGTTCGCCGCCGGGTTCACCCGGGTCGCCTGCATCACCGGCCCCAGCTCGGTGGAGACCGCCCAGCTGCGCATGGCCGGCTGGCGGCAGGCGGCGAGCCGCCACGCCACCGGCCGGGCGGACGCGGCCGGCACGAAGAGCGCGAAGGGCACGAGCGGCGCCAAGGGCTCCGACGGCGACCTCGACGAGCTGCTGCGCTACGCCGACTACCGGGTCGACGGCGGCCGGGCGGCGATGGCCGACCTGCTGGCCCTGCCGCGGCCGCCGGACGCCGCCGTCGTGGCCAACAACCTCATGGCCGCCGGCGCCCTCGACGCCCTGCACGACGCCGGGCTCGCCCCGCCGGGCTTCGGCCTGGCCGTCTTCGGCGACCTGCCGTTCGCCTCGTTCGGCCGGCGCGGCATCCGCGTCGTCGACCTGCCCGCCCGCGAGCTCGGCGAGGCCGCGGCCGCGCTGCTGCTGGAGCGCATCGGCGGCGACGACGGGCCGGCCCGCACGGTCGTGCTCCGCACCCGCGACCACAGCACCCGGGAGCAGCGATGACCCTCTTCTTCGGCGTCGACGTCGGCACCTCCAGCACCAAGGCCGTCCTCGTGGACGCGGACGGCCGGGTGCTGCGCTCGGCGACCCGCGAGCACGCCGTGTCCCGCCCGCACCCCGGCCACGTCGAGATGGACGGCGAGGTGTGGTGGGACGAGTTCGTGTCCCTGGCCGGCGAGCTCACCGAGGGCGTCGAGGTCGCCGCCGTCGGGGTCAGCGGCATGGGCCCGTGCGTGCTGCTCACCGACGCCGGGGGCACCCCGCTGCGCCCCGCGGTCCTCTACGGCGTCGACACCCGCGCCACCGCCCAGATCGAGGCGCTGACCGAGCGGCTCGGCGGCGCCGCGGCGATCCTCGAGCGCTGCGGGTCGGTGCTGTCCTCGCAGGCGGTCGGGCCGAAGCTGGCCTGGCTCGCCGAGCACGAACCGGACGTGTTCGCGGCCGCACGCCGGCTGTTCATGCCCGCGTCGTGGCTGGCGTACCGGCTCACCGGCGCCTACACCCTGGACTTCCACTCGGCGAGCCAGTGCACGCCGCTGTTCGACACGCACGCCCTGCGGTGGTACGGCGAGTGGGCGGACCTGATCGCGCCCGCCCTCGAGCTGCCGCCGCTGGCCTGGCCCGCCGACCCGGCCGGCGTGACCCACCGGCGCATCGCGGGCATCCCGGCCGGCACCCCGGTGATCACCGGCACGATCGACGCCTGGACCGAGGCCGTCAGCGTCGACGCGCAGAACCCCGGCGACCTCATGCTGATGTACGGCACGACGATGTTCCTCATCGCCACCGTCGACCGGCCGTTCGACGACGTCGTCACCAGCCCGGCGATGTGGGGCACGGTCGGGGCCTACCCGGGCACCCGCAACCTGGCCGGCGGCATGGCCACGTCCGGCGCGGTGACGGCGTGGCTGCGCGAGCTCACCGGCGCGGACTACCCCACGCTGCTGGCGGAGGCGGAGGCTTCGGGTGCGGGGGCACGCGGGCTGCTGATGCTGCCGTACCTCGCCGGGGAGCGCACCCCGCTGATGGACCCCGACGCCCGCGGCGTGCTCGCCGGCCTGACGCTCGGGCACACCCGCGGCGACCTCTACCGGGCGGCGCTGGAGGCCACCGCGCTGGGCGTGCGGCACAACGTCGAGGCGCTGCGCGAGGCCGGCGCCCCGATCCGGCGGGTCGTCGCGGTCGGCGGCGGCACCCAGGGCGGGCTGTGGACCCGCATCGTCAGCGACGTGACCGGCCTGGCCCAGGTCGTGCCGGCGGTGACGATCGGCGCGGCCTACGGCGCCGCCTACCTCGCCGCCCGCGCGGCCGGCACGGACGGGGCCGAGCCGGTGCCGATCGCCGCCTGGAACCCGCCCGCCGAGACCGTCGCGCCCAACCCGGCGACCCGCGCCGGCTACGACGAGCTCTACGCGCTCTACCGCGGCCTCTACCCGGCCACCCGCACCATCGCCCACACGCTCGCGGCCCGCCAGCGGCTGCTCGCGTGACGTCTCCCGGAGGACCCCATTGAGCACCTACACCCTCCCCGCCGCCCCGTCCCGCCCGGCCGCGGAGCCGCGCACCGCGTACCTCGTCGCCAGCGGAGACCTGCGCCCCGCCGCGAACCGGGCCGGGTGGCCCACCCAGGAGCGGATGGAGGCCGCCGTCGCCGCCGCGTTCGCCGAGCTGGGCTGGGCGGTGCGCCGGGCGCACCCGTTCGACCCCGAGGCCGGGCACGGGTTCATCTCCAGCCAGCGGATGGGGCTGGAGGTGTTCAAGTCGATCCCGCCGGACGCGCCGCTGATCGTCGCCGAGGCGGTGTGGCAGTACAGCCATCACGTGCTCGCCGGGCTGCGCACCCACCGCGGGCCGATCCTCACGGTCGCCAACTTCGCCGGCGACTGGCCGGGCCTGGTCGGCCTGCTCGGCGTGAACGCCGGTATGGCGAAGATGGGGGTGGCGTACTCCACGATCTGGTCCGTCGACTTCACCGACGAGTGGTTCAAGGCCGGCATCCGCGGCTGGGTGGAGACCGGCACGATCGCCCACGACGCGTCCCACGTGCGCGACCTGGCTGCGGTGTTTCCCGGGGACCTGCCGGACAACGCCGAGACCGCGCTCGGCCGGGCCCTCGCCGCGCAGCTGCTCGCCGACAAGGCGATCATCGGCGTGTTCGACGAGGGGTGCATGGGGATGTACAACGCCGTCATCGACGACGAGCTGCTCAACCCGATCGGCATCTACAAGGAGCGGCTGTCGCAGAGCGCGCTGTGGGCCGAGATGCAGCGCGTCCCGGACGCGGAGGCCGACGCCGTCGGCGCGTGGCTGGCGGCGAAGGGCATGACGTTCCGCCTGGGCACCGACGAGGCGACCGAGCTCACCGAGGCGCAGCTGCGCTGGCAGTACAAGATGTACATCGCCGCGCTGCGCATCAGCGACGACTTCGGCCTCGACGCCGCCGGCATCCAGTACCAGCAGGGGCTCAAGGACATCTGCCCGGCCTCCGATCTGGCCGAGGGCCTGCTCAACAACGCCGACCGCCCGCCGGTCACGTCCCGCGACGGGTCCCGGGTGCTGTGGGAGGGCCGGCCGCTGCCGCACTTCAACGAGGCCGACGAGGGCGTGGCCGTCGACGCGCTGGTGACCAACCGGATCTGGACCGCGATGGGCCTCGACCCGGCCACCACCCTGCACGACGTGCGCTGGGGCGAGGAGTTCGACGGCGAGTTCGTCTGGGTCTGGGAGATCTCCGGCTCGGTGCCGCCGTCGCACTTCGCCACCGGCTACGCCGAGGCGGTCGGCTGGCGGCAGGACCCGGTGTACTTCCCGCTCGGCGGCTCGACGATCAAGGGCATCTGCAAGCCGGGCGAGGTGGTGTGGAGCCGGGTGTTCGTGCAGGGCGGGGAGCTGCACGCCGACCTGGGCCGGGCCACCGCGGTGTCGCTGCCCGAGGAGGAGTCGGATCGCCGTTCGAAGGCGACCACCCCGGCGTGGCCGATCATGCACGCGGTCCTGCACGGCGTGTCCCGCGACCAGTTCATGGCCCGGCACAAGGCCAACCACCTCAACGTCGCCTACGCCCCGGACGCCGCGACCGCGGACAAGGCGCTGCTGGTGAAGGCGGCGCTGTTCGCGTCGGTCGGGGTGCGGGTCCACCTGTGCGGGGACGTCAACCTGCCGAGCTGAACAGGTCGGCGATCTCGCGCATGCGCGGGTCCTCGACGAGCTCCTCGAGCGGGATCGGGAGCGGGATCCGCCAGTTCGGGTACTGCCCGGTGGTGCCGGGCAGGTTCGGCTGGCGGGTCTCGCCGAGCACGTCGTACGGGGAGGCGAGCAGGACCCGGCACGGGGTGCGGGCCAGCAGCCGGTGCATGGCGAGCACGATGTCCTCGTCGGTGCTGTCCGGGCCGGTGAGCCCCTCGGCGTCGAGGAGATCGAGCAGGGCGGCGCGTTCCCGGCCGGCCGCCACCCACTCGTCGCGCGGGTCGCGGCCGAGCACCCCGGCCTCCGCGCGGGCCAGCACGTGCTCGCCGGTGAGGAAGCCGGTCGCGGTCGGCAGGTCGTGGGTGGAGATGCTCGCCATCGCGTGCTCCGGCCACCGCTCGGGCGCCAGGAACGCGCCGTCGTCGTCGCGGGTGAACCACAGCACCGCGGAGCCGAGGATGTTGCGCTCCTGCAGGGTCCGGGTCACGACCGGCTCGACGGTGCCGAGGTCCTCGCCGACGACGACGGCGCCGGCCCGGGCCGCCTCCTCGACCAGCACGCCGAGCATGGCGGCGCTGTCGTAGTGCACGTAGGCGCCCTCGGCGGCGCCGCGGCCGGGCGGGATCCACCACAGCCGCCACAGCCCGGCCACGTGGTCGACGCGCAGCCCGCCCGCGTGGGCGAGGACGCCGCGCAGCAGGTCGCGGTAGGCGGCGTACCCGGTGGCGGCGAGCCGGTCGGGCCGCCAGGTCGCCAGCCCCCAGTCCTGGCCCTGCTGGTTGAACGCGTCCGGCGGCGCGCCGACCCGGGCGCCCTGCGCGATGACGTCCTGCAGCGTCCACGCGTCGGCGCCGCCGGGATCGATCCCGACGGCGAGGTCGTGCATGATCCCGACCGCCATCCCGGCCGCCGCGGCGTTGGCCGCCTCGAGCTGCTCGGCGCAGCGCCGCTGCAGCCACACGTGGAACGCGACCCGCGCCGGGTCCGCCGCGCCGTAGGCGGCGGGCCCCGGCCGGCGCAGCTCCTGCGGCCACTGCCGCCAGTCGACGCCGTGCACCTCGGCGAGCGCGGTGTAGGTGGCGAAGTCCCGCAGCGCGGGCTCGGCGCCGGCCGGTTCCGGACCGTCGGCGTAGAGCAGCTCCAGCGCGGCCCGCTTGGCCCGCCACGCCCCGTCGTAGTCGACGAGGTCCCCGGTGGGCGGGCGCAGCTTGTCCACCCGCTCCCGCAGCGCCGGGTCCGCCGACCGATATTCCGGCAGGTCCTCGACGCGCAGGTAGAGCGGGTTGACGAACCGGCGCGAAGACGGCGAGTAGGGCGAGGCCGGCATCGGGTCGACGGGCGCCACCGCGTGCAGCGGGTTGACCAGCACCGCCCCGGCGCCGGTGGACGCGGCCCAGCGGGCGAACCCGGCCAGGTCGGCGAAGTCGCCGACGCCCCAGGAGCCGGCGGAGCGCACGCCGTACAGCTGGATCATCCACCCCCAGGTCCGCGGCACCTCCGGCAGCGGGACCGGCGGCTCGGGGGCCGGGGTTTCGACAACACGGGGCTCGAGCAGGGCGACCACGGCCCGCACGACGTCCGGGTCGATGTCCACGCGCCGGTGGCCGGCGGTTTCGTACCAGGTGGCCACGCCGCGCGCGGCGGCCTCTTCGGTCAGTACGGGGTCAGCTGGCGACACGTGGCGCTCATACCCCGCCGACGCGGTCGCGAAGCACGAGGCTCGGCACCGCCTCCGCGCCGATGAGCTGCAGGGCCTGGCGCACGCCCCGCGGGCAGTACGCGAGGGTGACATGCCGGCCGAAGCACTCCGTCCCCAGCTCACGCCCCGTTCCCGCCTGCGGCACCCCATCACCCTACGACGGGAGAACGAGCGACTCACGTCTCGGATGCGGCCCGGCGCTACTCAACCGCCCGGCGTGTCACTACCTAAGCGCGGACCCCGTCGCCTGCGGCTACAGCCTCGGCGCGTCGTCGGATTCGTCGGCCGCTTCGTCGACCAGGCCCGCCGGTCCGACGATGAGCGGGTCCGGGGTGCCGACGAGACCGAAGTCCTTGTTGTCGTAGTCGAAGCGGCTCAGCACGTGGCGCATCGCCTCGAGCCGGCCGCGCTTCTTGTCGTTGCTCTTGACCACGGTCCACGGCGCGTCGGCCGTGTCGGTGTAGAAGAACATCGCCTCCTTGGCCTCGGTGTACTCGTCCCACTTGTCCAGCGAGGCGAGGTCCATCGGGGAGAGCTTCCACTGCCGGACCGGGTCGACCTGCCGGATGAGGAACCGGGTGTGCTGCTCGTTGCGCGACACCGAGAACCAGAACTTGACCAGCCGGATGCCGGAGCGGACCAGCATCCGCTCCAGCTCGGGGGCCTCGCGCATGAACTCGAGGTACTCGGAGCGGCTGCAGAAGCCCATCACCCGCTCCACGCCGGCCCGGTTGTACCAGGACCGGTCGAACAGGACGATCTCGCCGGCCGCCGGCAGGTGCTGGACGTAGCGCTGGAAGTACCACTGCGTCAGCTCGCGCTCGCTGGGCTTCTCCAGCGCGACGACCCGGGCGCCGCGCGGGTTGAGGTGCTCCATGAACCGCTTGATCGTGCCGCCCTTGCCGGCCGCGTCGCGCCCCTCGAACAGCACCACGAGCCGCTCGCCGCGCGCCTTGATCGTGTTCTGCAGCTTGAGCAGCTCGATCTGCAGCAGGCGCTTGGTGCGGTCGTACTCGGCGCGCGTCATCCGCTCGTCGTAGGGATAGTCCTCCCGCCACGTGTCGACCGGCCGCCCGTCCTTGCGCAGCAGCACCGGGTCGTCGTCATCGTCGTCCTCGACCAGGTAGTCGTCGAGCGAGAGTTCGGTCATGGTTGTTGTGGTACCCCAAGCCCCGGCGAATCACCACCGCCGGGGCTTGAACACTGCTGTACCGCTCGCTACTGGTATCCGCGGATCTCCTTGAACGCCGCCGGCAGGGAGCCGGTGCGCGCGTCGAACGACTTGCCGCCGGTCAGCTCGGCCACCTGCTGCATCTCCGCGACGTTGCCCTCGCCGAACAGGATCGTGAACACCGGCACCTTCGGCAGCTGCGGCAGCCGCGCCTGGAAGGCCTCGAGGTTCGCCCCGGCGGTCAGCTCGCCGTCGGTGAGCAGCACGATCGAGGTGAACCGGTCGGGGTCCTCCTTCGCCAGGGCCGCCGCCTGGTCGTAGGCGACGAACAGCGCGTCGTAGATCGCGGTGTCGCCGTTCGCGGCCAGGCCGCCGGCGTACGAGCGGATCTGCTCGAGCGTCGGCTGGAAGTCGCTCTCGGGCACGTCGAAGCGGCGGACCTGCCCGGGCTTGGTACTGAAGGGCACCATGAGCACCTGCTCGCGGCCGTTGAACCGGCTGAACTGCCCGGACAGGCTGGTGTCCGCGCCGGTGAGGCCGGTGAGCGCGTTCTTGAGGCCCTGGATCCGCTCGCCCTTCATCGAGCCGGACAGGTCGAGCACGTAGATGGTGCGCGCGGGCTTGCGCAGGTCGTCGCCGAACGCGCCGATGAGGGCGTTGGCCGCCTCGAGCCGGCCCGGGAACGGCAGCTCCGGCAGCGCGCCGCCCTTCGGCCCGAACTCGGTGGCGAGGGTCAGGTTCGGTACCGCCGGCCGCCGCCACGTCTTCGCCATGATCTGCCGCTGCACGCTCGGCCGGCGCAGGTAGTCGGCGACCGCGGCGTAGTTGGTCCTCGTCTGCTCGGACACCCCGGCCAGCAGGGTCAGCGGGTAGTCGGCGGTGACGACGCCGTCGGCGGGGTACACGACGGTCATCGGCTCGGGCAGCTTGCCCGAGGTGTTGAGCGACAGGATCACCGACTCGTAGTTGACCAGCCCGTCGACGGTGCGGTCCTGCGCCGCGGCGTTCTTGACGAACGCGTCGGCGAGCCAGCCGGACGAGCCGGCGGTGAGGTCCTGCCCGGCGAAGAAGGCCCGCAGCCGCGGCGTGAGCGGCGCGATCTGCTCGGCGGTGAGGGCGGCGCCGGTGCCGGCCATCGCCGCGGCGACGCCGACGAGCGCGGAGAAGCCGGAGTTGGAGCTGGCCGGGTTGGTCATGCCGTAGCTGAACTTGTGCTCGCCGGCTGCGACCGCGATCTCGCTCCAGGTGGGGCGGTGGTCGGTCCAGCCGAGCTTCGCCGCGACCGACTGGCGCAGGCCGAGCACGACCGGGGAGGTGGCGACCTTGGTCGCGGTGCCGATCTTGTCGCCGGCGGCGGGGTGTAGCTGCAGGTATCGGTTGCTGGCGAACCAGATGGCGTCGTACTGCTTGGCCGCGTTGCCGGACACGACGTTCTCCACGCCGTCGAGGGTGCCGGTGGCCTGCAGCTGCACGTCGACGCCGGTCGCCTGCCTCGCGTCGGCGAGGATGGGCTGCAGGTCGGCCAGTTCGCTGGAGGCGAGCACGCGCAGCGTGCCGGAGCCCTTCAGGAACGGCCCCTCGCTCTCGTCCGGCTTCGCGGTGCCGCTGGACCCATGGTCGGTGCACGCGCCGAGCAGGAGCGCCGCCGCGACGACGACCAGGAGGCCGGACCTCCTCATGACATTTTCTCCTCGAGCTTCGTCAGCAGGGTGTGCTGGGTCTGGTAGTCGGGGTCGGGCACGGCGCCGTCGATCGAGTCCGGCAGCGGCGCGTCGCCGGGGCGGACCTTGCCGAAGACCGGCGCGGTGAGGGTGGCGTCCGCGGTGCGGAAGCCGTGCTTGGCGGCGAGGCGCTGCAGGTCGTGGTCGGTGGCCAGCAGCTTCGCGAGCTCGACGCCGGCCTGGGTCAGCGGCACGATCGTGTGCTCGCACATGAGGGTCGGCGTGGGGTACACCAGCGTCTGCCCGCCGGCGAGCCCGTCGTTGACGGCGTGGTCGACGAACTGGGCCTCGTAGACGAGCACCATCGGCGCGTAGTCGCGGCCGCTGCGCAGGTAGCTCTCGAACGGCTCCTCGCTGGTGGTGTCGACCGCGCCCTGGTCGGTGAAGAGCTTGGCCACGGCGGCGAGGTCGCCCCCGGTGGCCCGGTTGAGCAGCACCGCGTACATCGCCGCGGAGTTGGAGTCCTGGGGCCTGGTGGTGGCGACGAGCACGTTCTGTGCGACGCGGTGGGCGGTGTTGCCCTGGACGTCGGTCCACTTGAGGTTGCGCCGGTTGGCCTCGGCGAGGGCCTTGAGGTCCAGCCGCCACACGCCGCCGGCGTCGCGGGCGGCCAGGTGCGCGTTCTGCAGCAGGTCGACGATCGGCACGAAGGTGGCGACCGCCAGCGGCGAGGAGAAGACCACGACGTCGTCGCCGGCCGGCCTGCTGTGCTGGCGGACCTCGTCCGCGGCGGCCCGGCTGCTGGGGAACGCGAAGTCGTAACCGGCTGTCCGGGTCGGCATCTGCCGGGAGCCGGCCGTGTCGGCGCGCACCGACCAGCCGTGCCGGGCGAGGACCTGGCGCACCTCGGGGTCGGCGAAGAACCGCGCCTTCTCGGAGCCGATGATCGCGCTGACCTGCCGGACGCCGCTCGCACCGGAGCCCGCGGAGCGGCCCAGCAGATGGCCGACGACCGCGCCGGCGACGACCAGGACGAGCACCAGGACGAGCAGTGGACCGGTCCGTTTCACGCCCCGATTCTGCGCCATCCGCGCAACTCCCGGCCGTCAATGCCCAGTTCACCCGCCGTTCACTGCGTCCACAATGGACGATCACGCCGACCCGGCGCCGCGGTCGTGCCGGACAGGTGGTCTGCCCGCGGCCGGCGACCGCCGGATTTCCGACGCCACCGACGCGTCCGTGTCGGCGGCGTCACCTTCGGTGTACCGATGTGCCGGATCCGCCCAGAATGGGCCATCTGATCGGCCGATCGTCCCCGCCGACCGGTGGACGACGCCCAGAATCCGTGCCGCTCGATGTCATACTTGCCCGCGGTCAGGCCCCTCCCCCCTCGGACCGCGGACGGTTGCAGCCATGGGCAAGCATCAGGCGGGCACACGCACGCTCGGCGCGCTGCTGCGCGGGCTGGTGCTCCTCCTCGCCGTCGGTCTCGTGGCCGGCGCCGGCTGGTACGTGCTGCACGACCGCGACAGCAGCGTCGAGGACGGCGCGGACTGCCCGACCACCCTGCACGTCATCACCGCGTCGTCGTTCACCAACGTCGTCTCCGCCGCCGGCCGCACGCTGCGGGCCGGCGAGGACTGCGTCCTGATCGACACCACCAGCGCCGACGGCCGGCCCGCCGCCGGGCAGCTCAGCCAGGTGACCGCCGACGTGTGGATCCCCGACGACGCGGCCTGGACCGCGCTGGCCCCGCCCGGGTTCCTCGTGCCGACCGACAAGGACACCGCCGAGCGGCGCGAGACCTCCGCCGGGCAGACCCTCGCGACCAGCCCGATCATCATGGTCACCGACCCGGCCACCGCCGAGAAGATCAAGACGGCCGGCAACGGCTGGCTCGCGCTGGCCAACCTGCTCGACACCAAGACTTCGGGCGTACGCCTGGTGGTGCGCGACCCGACGCTGTCCGGCGACGGCCTGGTCGCCGCCGGCGCCGTCGGCGAGGCGGTCTGGCTCGACAAGGGCATGGCTGCCTCCTCGCTGGCGCTCAACACCACCCTGGCGATGACCCGCACCGTCAACCACGAACTGGCCGCCACCCCGAACGAGGCCGGCGAGGTCGGCCTGGTGCCCGAGTACGCGCTGCTGCCGACCATGGATCTGGCCACCCCCGGCCGCAGCTACCTGACCGGCGCGGACCACACCGCGATCATGCGGTACACCTGGCTGCCCTCCGCCGCGGCGGCCCGCGACCCGAAGCGTGCCGCGGCCCTGAAGCGGCTCCTCGCCGCGTTCTCCACCACGGAGGTCCGCCAGGCCGTCACCGCGGCCGGCCTGCGCGGCCCGGGCCAGGTCCGGCCCCCGTTCGACGGCGCCGCCGCGCTGCCCGAGCCCACCGCCGAGCCGTTCGGCGTGCTCGCACCCCACCACGTGCAGCACGTCTTCACCACCTGGGACCCCGAGGAACGGCGCAGCAACCTGCTCATCATCGTCGACATCGCCGGCACGCCGGGCGGCTCCGGCAACGGCGACGGCGCGGGCCCGTCGGCCGGGGCGCGGCAGCAGCCGATCGACGTGCTCAAGGCCGGCTGCCGGGTGGTGGGCGACCTGATGCCGGTCGGCTCCCGGCTGGGCCTGTGGGAGATCAACCCCGGCCGGTCCGGCTATCGCATGCTGCTGCCGACCGACCGACTCGACGACACCTCCCGCGCCGCCTTCACCCGCTCGGTCAACGCGCTCAACGTGCACAAGGCCGGACCGGGCCTGCTCGACACGATCGTCGCCGGCTACCAGTCGGTCCGCGACGACTGGCACGACGACATGTTCAACCAGGTCTTCGTCCTCACCGACGACGCGAACAAGGACAGCGCCGACGCCCAGGCCGTCGACGACATGGTGCGGAAGCTCTCCGCGCTCAAGGACCCGCGACGGCCGGTCACGCTCAGCGTCATGGTGCTGGGCAAGAGAGACGCCGCGGGCAGGCTCAAGGCCGCGCTGCAGCAGTCGATGGTCGCGTACGTCGAGAACGCCGTCAGCGCCGACGACGTGCAGGCCGCGTTCATCCACGTGGTCGCCGGCGGCCTGCACGAATAGGCGGGTCGTGACCGGGGCGCCTACGCCGGCGTGGTCGGGGAGTCCAGCCAGGCGTTGATCAGGGCGGTGAAGTCGTGGCCGGTCTGGCGGTTGACGAACGCGATGAACGCCGCCCGGTCGCGGGCCGTGCCGGCGTTCGCGCTCGCCCAGGCCCGGCCCAGCGCGAAGAACCGCGCGTCGCCGAGCGCCTTGTGCAACTGGTGCAGCATCAGCGCCGGGCAGAGGTACACGTTGTTCTCCGCGAAGCTGTCCGCCCGCGGGTGCCCGGGCGGGCCGAGCCGGCCGCGCAGGTCGGCGTCGGCGGCCCGGGCGGCGCGCTCCCAGCGGTCCATGCCGCCGGTGACGCCCTGCTGGCGGTACAGCTCCTCGACGTAGCTGGCCCAGCCCTCGTTGAGCCACACGTCCTGCCAGGTCGACGGCCCGACCGCGTCGCCGAACCACTGGTGGGCGTACTCGTGCAGCAGCACGCTCGACGCCGAGCCGGCGTCCTGCAGCACGTCGCCGCCGACGGTGATCATCTGCTGCGTCTCCATCGCCGACTGTGACGGCACGACCACGACCCCGGTGCTCGGGAACGGGTACGGGCCGAAGCGCTCCTCCAGCCACCGCAGGTAGTCGGGCGAGCTGCGCAGCGTGTCGAGCCGGGTGTCGTCGGTGCCGGTGCGGGTCCACAGCGTGATCGGCAGCCCGTTCGGGCCGGTGAGCTCCGTCTTCGTGTAATGCCCGACGGCCAGCGTCGTCAGGTAGCTCGCCACCGGCACGGTGGAGGTGTAGCGGAACGTGTAGGCCCCGATCGCCGAACGCGAGCCGGCCTGCGGCGTGCCGCTCGCGATCGCCGACCAGCCGTCCGGCACGGTCACCGAGATGTCGTACAGCGCCTTGTCCGACGGCTGGTCGTTGGCCGGGTACCAGGTGGAGGCACCGTAGGGCTCCTGCATCGTCCAGAGTTCGCCGCCGGCGGTGACGGTCAGGCCGAGCGGCTCGATGTCGCCGCGGTGCGAGGGCATCGGCACGGTGGCGGGCGTGCCCTCGTAGCCGACGACCAGCGTGGCCACGGCCCCGGTCGGCAGCGCCCGGTCGACGACGAGGTCGCCGTCGACGATCCGGCCGGTGGCCGCGGTGCCGTCGACCGTCACGCTCCTGATGGTGTACGCCGGGGAGAAGTCCAGCCGTACCGACGGCACGGCGGTCACCACGCGTAACCGGATCGTCGCGGTGCCGGTCAGCGTCCTGGGCTGCGGCGCCCAGGCGAGCACGAGGCCGTAGTGCAGCACGTCGAGGGCGGGGTTGCCGTAGGTGGGGTAGACGGGGTCGGCGACCGGCGCGGAGCTGCCGTCGCGGTTGCCCTGGTACTGCATGGAGACGCCCGGCGCCGGCAACCGCCGGCCGTCGACCGGCCCCGAGCACCCGGCGAGCAGCACGACGGTCGCGGCTGCTGTCGCAAGGGCCCGGCGCACCGGCCCAAGGCTAGCCGCAGCCGAGGGCATCCCGGAGCGCCTCGAGGTTGGCGCGCATCACCGTGAAATACGTCTCCCCGTCCTCCACGCCCTCCAGCGGGTCGAGCACCGCGGCCTTCGCCCCGATCTCCTTCGCGACCGTCTCCGACAGCTTGGGGCTGACCAGCGACTCGAAGAAGATCGTGGTGACGCCGCGCTCGCGGGCCAGCCGCGCCACGTCGCGCACGCGCTGCGGCCCCGGCTCCTCGTCCGGGTTGAGGCCGGTCACCGGCACCTGGACCAGGTCGTACCGCGCGGTCAGGTAGCCGAACGCGGCGTGGCTCGTGACGACGTCGCGCCGCGCGCAGTGGGCGAGGCCCTGCGAGTACTCGGCGTCGAGCTCCCGCAGCCGCCCGCCCAGCGCTGCGGCCCGCGCCCGGATCGCGTCCGCGTCGGCGGGGTCGGCCGCCGCGAGCCGCCCGGCGAGCCGGTCCGCGATCGCCGCGAGGCGCACCGGGTCGAGCCACACATGCGGATCGGCGCCGCGCAGCGCATCCACCCCCGCCACGTCGAACGTCTTGTCGTGCGACTGCAGGTCGACCGCCTCGTCCACGGCCGGCTGGAACCCGCGCAGGTACACCACCAGGTCGGCGTCCTCGAGCCCGGCGAGCTGGCTGGGCCGCAGCTCGAGGTCGTGCGGCTCGGCCCCGGCCCGGGTGAGGTTCTCGACGGCGACGCGGTCCCCGCCGACCTGCTCGCTGATGAACTGCAGCGGATAGAACGCGGCGACGACCCGGACCCGCCCGTCGGCGGGCTGCACGGGCCCGGCGCACCCGGCCACGGCCAGCACCCCGGCCGCCAGCAGGACCGCCACTCTCCCACGCACGGCCGCAAGTCTCCCCGGTGATGACAATCATTGTCAAAAACGCATGAACGAGCGCGGCGCGTTACGCATGTCGAGACGCGCCGCGCCGCTACGACCGATGGGTGAGGCTGACCCGCGAGGAGGAGACAGACATTGCCGTGGTGCTGACCCGGGCGGGCGGGCCTACCTGACGGCGGCGGCGAGGTAGGCGTCGATCTCGGCCAGGATCGCCGCCTTGCGGGCGTCGTCGAGGAACGCGTAGCGCACCCCCTGGCGGGCCATCTCCGCGACCCCGGCGCGGTCCAGGCCCAGCAGCCGCGCCGCCACGACGTACTCCTCGTTCAGCGTGGTCGAGAACATCGGCGGGTCGTCGGAGTTGATCGTCACCGGCACGCCGGCGGCGACCAGCGCGGGCAGCGGGTGCTCGGTGAGCGACGGCACGGAGCGGGTGCACACGTTGGAGGTCGGGCACACCTCGAGCGCGATGTCGTGCTCACGCAGGTGCGCCATCAGCTCCGGGTCGCGCGCCGCGGCGATGCCGTGGCCGATGCGCTCCGCGCCGAGGTGGCGCAGCGCGTCCCAGATCGTCTCCGGACCGGTCGACTCGCCCGCGTGCGGGGCGCTGCGCAGCCCGGCGGCGCGCGCCGCGGCGAAGTGCGGCGCGAACCACTCCCGCGGCACGCCCGCCTCCGGGCCGCCGAGGCCGAAGCTGACCAGGCCGTCGGGGCGGTGCTTCAGCGCCGTCTCCAGGGTCACGTCCGCGGACGCCACGCCGGCCTCGCCCGGGATGTCGAAGCACCAGCGCAGCTCGGTGCCGTGGTCGCGGGCGACGCGGGCGCGGGCGTCCTCGACCGCCTCGCAGTACGCCTCGGCGGGGATGCCGCGGGCGATCGACGAGTACGGGGTGAGGGTCAGCTCGGCGTAGCGGACCGACTGGGCGGCGAGGCCGGCGCCGATGTCGTACGTCAGCGTCGCCACGTCCTCGGCGTCGCGGATCAGGTCGACGACCGACAGGTACACCTCGATGAAGTGCGCGAAGTCGGTGAACGTGAAGTACTCGGCCAGCAGCTGCGGGTCGGCCGGGACCGGCGTCGCGCCGGCGTGCCGTTCGGCGAGGCGGGCCACGGTCTGCGGCGTGGCCGAGCCCACGTGGTGCACGTGCAGCTCGACCTTCGGCAGGCCGGCCACGAAGTCGGTGAGATCGCTGGTGTCGGTGCGCATCGGTTCGCCCTCCGCGTCGTCGGAGGCGCCCTTCTTCCCGTGGGCGGCCCGAGCGTGGCGGATGAAGATCCGTCGCAGCGCCTCTCGGCCCGCGTTGCGCACCGTAACAAGCGCCGATGGCGGCCTCGCCACCGGGCCCCGTAGCGGATCGTCATCGACCGGCAACCCACGGGACACCAAAGACCGATCCCGTTCGATACGATCCCCGGGGCACATCGATGGTCACGCGTGGAGGGGGACGCTCGATGACGGTCACGCAGGAGGCGCCGGCCCGGGAGATTCCCGTCGTGCGCGGCATTCCGGTGTTCGGCAGCGCCCTGGAGATGGGCAAGGACCCCGCGGCCTTCCTGGTGCGCGCCTACCGCGAGCACGGCCCGGTCTTCCGGATGAGGCTGCTCAACAAGACGTACACGGTCATCGCCGGCCCCGACGCGGCCAACTTCATGGGCTCCGGCGAGGGCCGCGACTGCCTGCGCTCCAAGGAGTTCTGGCAGGGCATGGTCGACGAGTACGGCGGCACGCGCACGCTGACCGGCGAGGACGGCGAGAGCCACAAGGAGCTGCGCGAGCTCATGCGGCGCGGCTACTCCCGCGACGCCATCAAGGGCCGGGTGCCCGAGCTCATCGAGATCACCGACCGGGTGCTGGAGCGCGACTGGAAGGCCGGCGCCACCGTGCCCGTCGTGCGGGGCATGCAGTATCTCGTCACCGAGCAGCTCGGCGAGATCCTCACCGGCAACGCGCCGCGCGAGTACGTGCCCGACATCCGCCTGCTCACGCTCTACGTGCTCAACGTGCTCGTCACCCGGCAGCGGCCCAGGATCCTGCTGAAGGACCCGCGGTACAAGAAGGCGAAGGCCCGCGTCTTCGAGCTCGGCGAGAGGATGGCCGCCGACCTCAGGGCCCGTGCCGGCCTGACGCCCGAGGAGGACCGGATCCTCGTCGAGGACATCATGGCCGCCCACCTGGAGCGGCCCGGCCTCGTCCCGGCCGAGGACCTGACGATGACGCTCACCGGGCCGTACGTGGCCGGCCTCGACACCGTCGCCAACACCACGGCGTCGTTCGTCTACGCCGTGCTCAAGCACCCCGAGGTGCTCGCGAGGATCCAGGCCGAGGCCGACGAGCTGTTCTCGGCAGGACCGGTCGGCGACGACGACGTGCGGCGGCTGCCGACCGTGCGCTACGCGCTGATGGAGACCATGCGGCTCTACCCGGTGGCCGTCACGCTCGTGCGCACCGCGGCCAGGGACTTCGAGTTCGCCGGGCACACCATCCGGGAGGGCGAGATGGTGTACGTCGGCACGAGCGTCCCGCACTTCATGGAGGAGTACTTCCCGCAGCCGCAGCAGTTCGACATCGGGCGTTACGAAAAGCCGCGCGCGGAGCACCTGCGGCCGGGGGCGTATTCGCCGTACGGCCGCGGCCCGCACACCTGCCTGGGCAAGAGCTTCGCCGACGCGCAGATGGCGCTGTCGATGGCCCGCCTGTTCCACCGGCTCGACCTGGAGCTCGAATCGCCGGACTACACGCTGCGGACCAGGACCGCACCCACCCCGGGCCCGGCGACGTCGTTCAAGGTCCGCGTGAAGGGCTACCGCAACTAGAGGGCGATCGTGGCCGGCACGCCGACGGGCCACTAGGTTGTTTGCCATGACGACCGCGGACGCGCCAGCACGGCTCGCCTACGCCAGCGCGGCCGGGCGGTGGGTGCTCACCGCCACGATCCTCGGGTCGGGCATCGCCTCGATCGACGCCACCGTCGTCGGCATCGCGCTGCCCGCGATCGGCCGCTCCTTCGACACGGGGCTGCAGGTGCTGCAGTGGGTCGTGACGGCGTACACGCTGACCCTGGCCGGGCTGCTGCTGCTCGCCGGCGCGCTCGGCGACCGGTACGGCCGGCGGCGGGTCTTCGCCGTCGGCGTGATCTGGTTCGCGGTCGCCTCGGTGCTGTGCGGCATCGCGCCGAACGCCGTCGTGCTCGTCGCGGCCCGGGCCCTGCAGGGCGTCGGCGCCGCGCTGCTCGCCCCCGGCAGCCTCGCGATCCTGCAGGCCTCGTTCCTCCCGGACGACCGGAGCAAGGCGATCGGCGCCTGGTCCGGCCTCGGCGGCGTGGCGACCGCGATCGGGCCGTTCGTCGGGGGCTGGCTCGTCGGGATCGGCGCGTCGTCGTGGCGGCTGATCTTCGCGATCAACGTGCCGATCGCGGTGCTGGTGGTGTACCTCACCTGGCGCCACGTCCCCGAGTCCCGAGACGAGGAGGCGAGCGGGCACGTCGACATGATCTCGGGCGCGCTGGTCACCGCCGGCCTGATCGGCGTGACGTACGGCCTCATCGAGGGCCAGGCGCTCGGCTGGGGCAGCCCCGCGGTGGCCGGCGCCCTCGCCGGCGGCGCGGCGCTCATCGCCGGGTTCCTGTGGCGCCAGGCCCGGCTGCGCCACCCGATGCTGCCGCTGGGGCTGTTCGCCTCGGCCCAGTTCAGCGCGACCAACGTGGTCACGTTCATCGTCTACGGCGCGCTCGGCGGCGCCCTGTTCCTGCTGCCGATCCAGCTGCAGCAGGTCGCCGGGTACTCCCCGCTGCAGGCCGGCGTGTCGCTGCTGCCGGTCACGATCGTCATGCTGCTGCTGTCGTCGCGCTCCGGGGCCCTCGCCGCCCGGATCGGTCCCCGGCTGCAGATGAGCGCCGGGCCCGTCGTCGCCGGCTGCGGGATGGCGCTGTTCGCCCGGATCACCGCGGGCGGGAGCTACCTCACCGAGGTGCTGCCCGCCGTGCTCGTGCTGGGTCTGGGCCTGGCGATCACGGTCGCGCCGCTCACCGCGACGGCGCTGTCCTCGGCGCCGGCCACCCACGCCGGGATGGCCTCCGCGGTGAACAACGACGTGGCCCGGGCCGCGGGCCTCATCGCCGTCGCCGTGCTGCCGGCCGCCGCGGGCATCACCAGCGCCGCCTACGACTCGCCGGGGCTGCTGTCCGCCGGCTTCCACCGCGCCGTGCTCATCTGCGCCGCGCTGTGCGTGCTGGCCGGGCTGCTCGCCGCGGCCACCGTCCGCAACCTCGGCGGCATCAGAGGCGTCAGAGGCGTCAGAGGCGCCACGGCCCTGCCGCCGGCGCGGGGCGCCGGCGGCGAGGTGCTGGAGGAGAAGCCCTGGCTGCACTGTGCGGTGGACGCTCCCCCGGCTACGCCGGCTGCAGTTGCGGCTCCGGCCGCGCGACCGCCGGCTGCTCCGGGGTCCTGATCCGGCGCAGCGCCACCAGGGCGATCGGGACGCCGGCCGCGACCAGCGCGGCCGCCACCACGAGCGAGAACTGGTAGCCGGCGAGGAAGCGGTGCAGCACCGGGCCGCTCGCCGCGTTCTGCCGGTTGGACAGGATCGCGCCGAGGATCGTGATGCCGAGCAGGCCGAACACCTCGCGGGAGACGTTGAGCATGCCGGCGGCGATGCCGGCGCGGGCCACCGGCAGGGCGCCCAGGACCACGTTGTTCAGCGGTACGAGCAGGCCGCCGCCGAGGCCGAACAGCAGGAACCAGGGCAGCAGGTCGGTGTACCCGGAGCCCTCGCCGACCGTGGCGAGCATGCCGACGGCGGCGGCCATCAGGGCCATGCCCGCCGCGACCGTGCGCCCGGCGCCGAAGCGCGACTCCAGCCGGGGCGCGAGCGTGGCCATGACCGCCATGACGAGCGCCATCGGCACGAACGCGGAACCGGCCTCGGTCGGGGAGAAGCCGAGCACGTTCTGCAGGAAGATCGCGGTGAAGAAGTAGATGCCGAAGACGCCGAACGCCCACAGGCCCATCGTGGCCAGGCCGCCGGTGAACACCCGCGTCCGGAAGAACGCCAGGTCGACCATCGGGTTGGCGGTGCGGGTCTCGATGAGCACGAACACGATCGCGGCAGCGGCCGCGAGGGCGAATGCGCCGAGGATGATGCCCGAGGTCCAGCCGCGCGACTCGCCCTCGATCAGCGCGTAGGTCAGCGCGAACAGCGCCAGGGAGCTGGTCAGCAGGCCGGGCAGGTCGAGGCTGCGGTTGCCGCTGCGCCGCCCGGCGGGCAGCGTGATCGCGCCGAGCACCGCCGTCGCGAGGCCGATCGGGGCGTTGATCAGGAAGATCCAGCCCCAGGAGACGTGCTGGCTGAGGTATCCGCCGGTGAGCGGCCCGATGGCCAGCGCGAGCGCGCCGACGCCGCCCCAGATGCCGACCGCGGCGCCGCGCTCCTTCGGGTCGGGGAACAGCTCGGTGAGCAGCGCCAGGGCCGTCGGGGTGAGCAGTGCGGCGCCGACGCCCTGCAGCGCCCGCGCCCCGATGAGCACCTCCTGGCTGCCGGCCAGGCCGGCGGCGACGGAGGCGGCGGTGAAGATGCCGAGGCCGGTGAAGAACGTGCCGCGCATGCCGAACACGTCCGCGAAGCGGCCGCCGGCCAGCAGCAGGCCGGCGAAGACCAGGATGTACGCGCTCGCGATCCATTCCAGGCCGGAGATGCTCAGCTGCAGGTCGCGCTGGATGGACGGCAGCGCCACGTTGACGACGTTGTTGTCCAGATAGGTCATGAAGGTGCCCAGGGCCACGGCGACCAGGGCCAGCCAGCGATTGCTCATCGGAAGTCCTCCTGTACGGTGTACCTGTACGTCGTACATGTACGTTGTAGAGGAGAACCCATACGATGTACAGTTGTCAAGTGCCGCCGAAGACCTCATCCGATCGCCTCACCCGGACCGCCGTGGCCGAGCGCGCCCTGCGCATCGGCGACGAGGAGGGGCTGGACGCGATCACCATCCGCCGCCTCGCGCAGGAGCTCGGCGTCACACCGATGGCGCTGTACTGGCACTTCAAGAACAAGGACGAACTGCTGCTCGGCCTCACCGACCACGTCATGGCGGAGGTGCGCGCCGACCGCAGCGCCGCCGACCCGTGGCCGGTCCAGCTGCGCGCGATGATCGCGGCCCTCGTGCGGGCGATGCGGGCGCACCCCTGCCTGCCCGACCTGCTGCACGCCGTGGACAAGAAGGGCGTGGAGAGCTTCACCCGCGCCACCGACGACGCGCTCGGGCTGCTCGAGCGGGCGGGGTTCAACCTGGAGGAGGGCTACTGGGTCGCCTCCTACCTGCTGCACGCGGCGATCGGGCTGGTCTCGGCGCAGCCGGGGTGCCCCACCGCGATGCCGCGGGAGCACGCCGACGAGTGGCTGCGCCAGCACCGCATCCACCTGCAGAGCCTGCCCGCGGAGCGGTACCCGCACATGGTGCGCCTCGCCGAGAGCTACCTGACCCACCCCGACCTGGACCGGTACTTCGACTTCGGCATCGACCTCGTCATGGGCGCCGTGGAGAGAATGGCCGTACTGAAAACGCCTCAGGCCGGCCCGGTAGCATCCTGAGCGTCCGGGTTTTCCCCATCTCAAGACGAAGGTGCGCGGCAGCATGCTCGACATCGAGTTGATTCGCAAGGACCGGGCCTCGGTGGAGGCCGCCCTGTCCAAGAGGCTCGACCCGGCCGAGGTGTCCCGCGCGCTGAGTGCGATCGCCGACCTCGACCGGCAGCGGCGCGAGCTGATCGGCGAGATCGACGCGGAGCGGGCCCGGCGCAAGGAGGAGGCCCGCGCGTTCGCCGCCGCGAAGGCGGCCGGCCAGGCCGTGGAGCCCGGCGCCCGGGACGCCAAGGCCGCCCTGCAGGAGCTGGAGGACCGGCTGGGCGAGGTGCAGCAGCGGCTCAACGACGCCATGAGCGAGCTGCCCAACCTGCCCAGCGACGACGTCGTGGCCGGCGGCAAGGAGGCCAACCAGGTCGTCAAGGTCTTCGGCGAGGCCCCGAAGATCGATAACGTGCGCGACCACGTCCAGCTCGCCAACGAGCTCGGCCTGGTCGACTTCGACCGCGGCGTGAAGCTCGGCGGCTCCGGCTTCTGGATCTACACCGGCTGGGGCGCGCGGCTGGAGTGGGCGCTGGTCAACTGGTTCATCGACCGGCACTTCGCGGCCGGCTACCAGTTCATGCTCCCGCCGCACCTGCTGCTCGACTCGGCCGGCTACGCGGCCGGGCAGTTCCCGAAGTTCTACGACGACGTGTTCCACATCGCCACCGACGAGGACGAGCGGGGCCGGTTCCTGCTGCCCACCTCCGAGACGGCGATCCTCGGGGCCTACCAGAACGAGATCTTCGACCCGGCCGACCTGCCGCACAAGGCGTACGCGTACACCCCGTGCTACCGCAGCGAGAAGGCCGGCTCGCACTCCGACGAGCGCGGCACCGTGCGCGGCCACCAGTTCAACAAGGTGGAGATCTTCCAGTTCACCACCCAGGAGGACGGCGAGAAGACCCTCGAGGAGATGGTCGACTACGCCGAGGGCCTCGTCGACGCGCTCGGCCTGCACTTCCGCCGCTCGCTGCTGGCCGCCGGCGACGCCAGCGCCTCGATGCGCAAGACCATCGACATCGAGGTGTGGATGCCCAGCACCGGCAAGTACAAGGAGGTCTCCTCGGTCTCCTGGGCCGGGGACTACCAGGCCCGCCGGGCCGGCATCCGCTACCGCGTGCCCGGCTCGAAGAACAACCGGTTCGTGCACACGCTCAACGGCTCGGCCCTGGCGACCAGCCGCATCTTCCCCGCGATCCTCGAGCAGTTCCAGCAGCCCGACGGCTCGGTGCTGGTCCCGGAGGTGCTCCGCGAGAAGGTCGGCACCGATCGCATCACCAAGCCCGCCAAGCGCAAGCCGTAACACCGCCGGCACGCACGGCCCGGATGCCGCCCCGACGGGTGCGGCATCCGGGCCGGTGCTGCGCCTCACGTCGAAGCCGCGACCGAGGTCGGCTATGGTGTACGCGAACGAAGGGGAGTAGTCCTCAACTGCCCGGTCGACATACTGGCGCCGCACCTCGGCGCCCGGCCGCGCGGCCGCTGCGTTCGCGCAGCGGCGGACGAGACCTTCGGCTCAGTTGTCCGGCGTTTTCACAAGCTGGACGGCCGGGTCGAGGTCGTATGCCCCCGCCTCCCGGTCGTCCCGGGAAAGGTTCCTCTTGAGCGAGTTCCTCGCCGCGCTGGCCATCAGCTTCGGCGTCATCTTCGTGGCCGAGCTCGGCGACAAGTCCCAGCTGATGGCGCTCACGTTCGCCACCCGCTTCCGCACCGTCCCGGTGCTCGTCGGCATCACGATCGCCACCGCCGTCGTGCACCTGGTCTCCGTCGCCGTCGGCTACGGCCTGGGCGCCACCCTGCCGACCGCCTGGATCTCCCTGGTCGCGGCGCTGGCGTTCTTCGGCTTCGGCGCCTGGACCCTGCGCGGCGACACCCTGACCGACGACGAGCGCAGCAAGGCCGAGCGCACCACCCGCTCCGCGATCGTCGCCGTGGGCGTCTCGTTCTTCCTGGCCGAGCTCGGCGACAAGACCATGCTGGCCACGATCACGCTGGCCACGCAGCACGGCTGGCTGGGCACGTGGATCGGCTCGACGGTGGGCATGGTCGCCGCGGACGCCCTGGCCATCGTCGTGGGCCGCCAGCTAGGCCGGCACCTGCCGGAGCGCGCCATCAAGTACGGCGCCGCCGCGCTGTTCGCCGTCTTCGGCGTGTGGCTGCTGGTCGAGTCCCTGCGCGAGCTGCTCTGATCGCCCGGGTCACGCGCAGTTGGAGCACGTGCCGAAGATCTCCAGAGTGTGGCTGACGTCACGGAAGCCGTGCTCCTCGCCGATGCGGTCGGCCCAGCGCTCCACCGCTGGGCCGAGCACCTCCACGGTGCGGCCGCAGCCGCGGCAGACGAGGTGGTGATGGTGGCGGTCGCTGCAGCGGCGGTAGCGGGTGTCGCTGCCCGGGACCTGCATCACGTCGATCTCGTTGGTCTCGGCGAGCAGCTGCAGGGTGCGGTACACGGTCGTCAGGCCCACGTTGGCGCCGCGCTCGCGGAGCATGACGTGCAGCTCCTGTGCGCTGTAGAAGCCGTCGACGTCGCCGAGCAGCGTCATGACGGCGTCGCGCTGCCGCGTGTTGCGGCGCACCGGGTGCGCGTCGAGTTCGTGGGCCGGCTCGTTCACCCAAAAAGCTTAGCGTAACCTTAGTCGTTGCACCCCTTCACTCCTGCGCCCGGCACGACGACCTTGCGCAGGTAAGGGGTGCTATCTCGTTCGCAGCTGGCAACACGCGCCGCGTAGGCTGTGGGGCCGAAACCGATCACCTGTACGTGAAAGTTCACGTTTTGGGGGGAACACGTGGCCCAACAGCAAGCTGCCGCCCCGGGAGGCGGAGGCGCGGCGCCGGCGAAGCTCGACGCCCAGGTACTCAAGATCGCGGGGGTGATCGTCCTCGGCGCGATCATGTCGATCCTCGACGTTACCGTCGTCAGCGTCGCGCTGCCAACGTTCATGCGGGAGTTCGACGCGTCGTACGCCCGGGTGGCGTGGACGATGACCGGCTACACGCTCGCCCTGGCGACGGTGATCCCGCTGTCCGGCTGGGCCGCGGACCGGTTCGGCACCAAGCGCCTGTACATGCTGGCGCTGTTCCTCTTCACCGCCGGCTCCGGGCTGTGCGCCACCGCCGGCTCGATCAGCGAGCTGATCGGCTACCGCGTGCTGCAGGGCCTCGGCGGCGGCATGCTGATGCCGCTGGGCATGACGATCATGACCCGCGCGGCCGGCCCGGAGCGCATCGGCCGGCTCATGGCCGTGCTGGGCATCCCGATGCTGCTCGGCCCGATCGGCGGCCCGATCCTCGGCGGCTGGCTCATCGACGTGGCCAACTGGCACTGGATCTTCCTGATCAACCTGCCGATCGGCGCGATCGCGCTGGTCTACGCCGCGTTCGCGCTGCCCAAGGACCACACCGAGCCGTCGGAGTCGTTCGACTTCCTCGGCATGCTGATGCTCTCGCCGGGTCTAGCGTCGTTCCTGTACGGCGTGTCCTCGCTGCCCGAGGCGGGCACGATCGCGAAGACCAAGGTATGGGTGCCGATGCTGATCGGCGCGCTGCTGCTGATCGGGTTCGTCTTCTACTCGTTCAAGCCGAAGCACCCGCTGCTGGACCTGCGGCTGTTCCGCAACCGCCGGCTGACGGTCGCGACGATCTCGCTGTTCGTGTTCGTGATCGCGTTCATGGGCGCCGGCCTGCTCTTCCCGAGCTACTTCCTGCAGGTGCGGGGCGAGTCGACGCTCCACGCCGGCCTGCTGATGGCCCCGCAGGGCATCGGCGCGATGCTCACCATGCCGATCGCCGGCATGCTGGCGGACAAGATCCCGGTGGGCCGCACGGTGCCGTTCGCGATGGCGCTCATCGCGGCCGGCTTCTTCACGTTCACACAGGTCGGCGCGGACACGTCCTACCTGGTGCTGTGCGGCTCGCTGTTCGTGATGGGCCTGGGCATGGGCGGCACCATGATGCCGATCATGACCTCGGCGCTGCGGACGCTGAGCAACCACGACGTGGCCCGGGGCTCGACGCTGGTGAACATCCTCCAGCAGATCGGCGGCTCCATCGGCGGCGCGGTCATGTCGGTCATCCTGACCAGCCACCTCAACGACTCGGCGAAGATCCCCGGCATGTTCGACCCGAAGACCCACGCGCCGATCACCGAGGCGGGCCTCGCGATCGCCTCGCACGACCCGCAGGCAAGGGCGCAGATCCTCCAGATGCCGGGAGCCGAGGAGCTCATCCGGCGCGGGTTGAGCTTCGTCGCGGACTCGTTCGCCGCGACGTACTGGGTCGGCTTCATCCTGGTGCTGGCGACGTTCATCCCGATCGCCTTCCTGCCGCGCAAGAAGGCGGTCTCGCACCTCAAGGACGACGAGGCCGCCGGAGCCCCGGCGCCGGTCGTCATCCACTGACGGGCCGTCGCGGACGCCGCCCCGCCGCCGGGTCACCGGCCGCGGGGCGGTTTCGTGTCAGGGCAGGCGTTTGGCGAAGTACACGCGGTGGAAGCCGTCGACGGTGCCGCGGTGGGTCTGCGTGTAGCCGCGGCGCGGGTAGTACGCCAGGTTCTCGTGCATCGCCGCGTTGGTGTACAGCCGGATCTCCGGCAGCCCGAGCGAGCGGGCGTGGGCCTCGGCGAAGGCCAGCAGGGCCGCGCCGATGCCCCGGCCCTGCGCGAGCGGGGCGACGGCCACGGTGTCGAGCAGCAGATGGTCGGCGAACGGGATCAGCACCAGCACGCCCAGCAGCCCCTCCCGATCGGCCGTGCGGGTCACCCACACCCGGCCCCGGTCGATCAGCGCGGCGTAGTCGGCGGTCATCGGGGCAGGTTCGCGGCCGATGCGCGGGACGTAGACCGTGTAGGCCTCCGCGACCAGCCGCCGGACCGCCGCCAGGTCGGCGGGGGTCGCCGCGACGGTGGTGGTGGTGGTGAACGATTCGTGTGCCATGTCAGCCCCGGCCGGCGAGCGCGGGCGGCTTGACCGGCGTGGGCGGCTCGTGTCCGCCGCGGCGCAGGACGGCGTAGGCGAGCAGCCCGAGCGGGATGATCATCCAGCAGGACAGCAGCCGGTACACCAGCATCGCGGCCGCCGCCGCGCCGTGCCCGGCGCCGGCGGAGACGAGGCCGGCCAGCAGCGCGACCTCGACGACGCCGATGCCGCCGGGGCTGAGCGGCACCTGCCGGACGAGCTGCACCGTGAGGTACACCGTGGCCAGGCGCACCAGGCTCACGTCGATGTCGAACGCCGCGGCGGTCGCGGCGAGGCACGCGAGGTCGAGGCCCCAGTTCACGGTGGCGTGCACGAGCGAGAGCACCCACGAGCGGCGCGGCAGCCGGCGCAGGTCGAACAGGGTACGCCGCAGCGCCGCCACCGAGCGGGCGTACCAGCCCCCGGCCGCCGGCTCCGGCTCCTCGCCGTCGGCATCGGGCCCCGCCGGGCCGCCCCGGCGGGTCAGGAGGTAGTCGAGGGCGAAGACCACGGCGCCGGTCACCAGCAGCGCGACGACCAGCACGAAGGTGTCGGTCTGGCCGGTCACCCCGCCGCGCGGGATGAGCACCACCGCGCCGTACATCAGCACGAGCGCCACCCCGGACAGCACGCCGGAGAGCACGGCGACCGCGCCGGCGGTGCGGCGGCTGGCGCCCGCGGTGCGGAACTGCCGGAACGCGAAGCCGGCCGACACCGCGGAGCCGGCCGGCAGGCTGAACGAGATGGCCGAGCGCGTGAACGTGACGGCGACGGCGCGCGGCACCGACATGCGCACCCCGAAGCCGGCCAGCAGGCGCCGCTGCTGCAGGGCGAAATGCCGCAGGGAGGTCATCTCCGCCGCGGCGGCGAGCACGATCCACCACGGGTGGGCGGACGCCAGCGTGGCGAACGTCTGGCCGAGGTCGGGCAGGTTGTCCCGGAGCGTGACCGCGGCGACGGTGAGCACCACGAGCAGCCCGGCGACCCGCAGCACCGTCCTCCGTCGCGTGGTCACGAGATCAGGTTCCCATCCGCCGGTCGCGAATCGGCCCCTTCCTCAGGACGTTCTCAGTTGCGCTCGTCACCCGCGGGGCATGGCAGGCTGAACGGCATGAAGCGGCTGTCGAAGGTTGATCTCAGCGCGACGTTGCCCCCGGATGTGGCGCTGGCCAGGCTCACGGCGGCGCAGGAGCGGCTGCTGCGGCTGCGGCTGACCCTGGGCGGCCAGATCGGCGACCACACGATCGGCCCGCCGTTGTGCGTGGTGTTCGAGGGGTGGGACGCGTCGGGCAAGGGCGGCTCGATCAAGCGCCTGGTCGACCACCTCGACCCGCGACACGTGCGGGTGGCGCAGTTCGCGGCGCCGACCTTCGACGAGAAGCGGCACCACTTCCTCTGGCGGTTCTGGCCGGTCCTGCCCGGCTGGGGCGGGATGACGGTGCTGGACCGGTCGTGGTACGGCCGGGTCCTGGTCGAGCGGGTCGAGGGCTTCGCCACCGAAGCGCAGTGGACCCGGGCGTACGACGAGATCGTCGAGTTCGAGCGCACGCTCACCGCCGAGGGCATGATCCTGGTCAAGTTCTGGCTGCACATCTCCTCGAAGGAGCAGCTGCGCCGGTTCAACAGCCGTGCCAACGACCCGCTGCGCGCGTGGAAGCTCACCGCCGAGGACTGGCGCAACCGCAAGAAGCGGCCGGAGTACAAGGCGGCGGTCGAGGACATGCTGCGGCGCACCGACCACCCGGCCGCGCCGTGGCATGTGATCGCCGCCGATGACAAGCCGACCGCGCGCGTCGGCGTCGTCGAGACGGTCTGCCACGAGGTCGAACGGGCGCTCGGCCTGCACGGCTGACGGTTTGGGAACCCCCGAAACGGGTGAAGATGCGGACATGGACGACATCACCGCGCTCATCCCCGACGACCACGCCGCCTTCCGGCGCGGCTTCGCCCGCTTCGGTGACAAGGACCTGAAACGGTACATCCAAGAGAACAGTTGACTACATCCAAGAGAACAGTTGAGTGTCCAGGGCATGATGTCCCGGTGAAGCGAGAGCGGATCCCGGACTGGTTCGCCGTCGGCCTGACGGTGGTGGCGGCCCTGTGCGCCGTCGCCGCGGTGAGTGCGGCGCTCGGCTCGAGGGTTCACCCCGTGCGGGCGAGCATCGACGCGCTGCTGGTTCCGGCACCACCGAACGTGGGCTACGCCGCGTTTCTCATCACGCTCGCGGCCGGCGTGCGCAACCGCAAGCGGATCACCTTCTGGCTGCTCGCGGTCATCCTCACGATGCAGGGCCTGTACGACGTGTTCGTGCTCTCCGACGTCGGCGAGCGCGGCGAGGAGGCGCACGAGATACGCCTGCCGTGGCATGGGGTGGCCGCGG
Organism: Dactylosporangium sp. NPDC048998; assembly: GCF_043197855.1. Taxonomy (NCBI): domain Bacteria; kingdom Bacillati; phylum Actinomycetota; class Actinomycetes; order Micromonosporales; family Micromonosporaceae; genus Dactylosporangium; species Dactylosporangium sp. NPDC048998. The sequence continues at coordinate 115,696 of NZ_JBICTV010000014.1, read as the reverse complement.
CCTCGACCAACCTGGTCGTGACGGCGGCGCTGGTGGGCCTGCTGTGGCTGGCCCGGGGCGAGTTCCGGGCCCGGGTCCAGCGGGCCAGCCTGCCCAAGGCGCTGATCACCCTGGGCGTGCTGCTGGTCGCGTTCACCCTCGTCGGGTGGGGGCTGCTCGAGCTGTTCCCGGGCTCGCTCGGGCCGGGGATCGCGCGGCTAGGGTACAGCGGCCGGATCGTGCTCGGCGGGGCGTTCGGCTTCGACGTGGGCCGGCACGGGCGGGCCCCTGGCTGGGTCAACCTCGTGCTCGGCACGTTCGGCGCGATCGCGCTGTTCTCGGCTCTCTTCGCGCTGCTGCGCTCGCAGCGGATGATCGCCTCGCTGGACACCGACGAGGAGCGCGCGGTGCGCCGGCTGTTGGCCGCGCACGGCGAGCGCGACTCCCTCGGCTACTTCGCCACCCGCCGCGACAAGGAGGTCATCCTGTCGCCGTCGGGCCGGGCGGCGGTGACCTACCGCGTGGTCTTCGGGGTGTCCCTGGCCAGCGGCGACCCGCTCGGCGACCCCGACGCCTGGCCGCCGGCGATCGAGGCGTGGCTGCGGGAGGCGCGGGAGTACGCCTGGACGCCGGCCGTGATGGGCGCCGGCGAGGAGGGCGCCACCGCCTACGCGCGGGCCGGCCTGCGGGTCATCGAGCTCGGCGACGAGGCGATCCTGTACGTGCGGGACTTCGACCTCGAGTCGCCCCGGCTGCGGCAGGTGCGCCAGGCGGTGCACCGGGTCGAGCGGGCCGGGTACACGGTGCGCATCCGGCGGCACTCCGAGATCAGCCCGGACGAGATGGGGAGGATCATCGAGCTCGCGGCGCGCTGGCGGGACACCGAGACCGAGCGCGGCTTCTCGATGGCCCTTGGCCGCCTCGGCGACCCCAACGACGGCCGCTGCGTGCTGGTGGAGGCGCACGACCCCGACGGGCGGGCGGTGGCGCTGCTGTCGTTCACCCCGTGGGGCACCGGCGGGCTGTCGCTGGACCTGATGCGCCGCGACCGGCAGTCGGACAACGGGCTGATCGAGTTCATGGTGGCGACGCTGATGCTCCAGGCGTCGCGCATCGGCGTGCACCGGGTGTCGCTGAACTTCGCCGTGTTCCGGGCCGTGTTCGAGGAGGGCGCCCGGATCGGGGCCGGCCCGGTGCTGCGGCTGTGGCGGGCGCTGCTGCTGCTCGCCTCGCGCTGGTTCCAGCTGGAGTCGCTGTACCGGTCGAACGTGAAGTACAACCCGCAGTGGCTGCCCCGCTTCCTGTGCTTCGAGGACGTCCGGGACCTGCCCAAGGTCGGGCTCGCCTCCGGCCTCGCCGAGGGTTTCGTGGTCGTACCGCGGCTGCGCACCCTGCTGCGGCGGGGCTCGACGGCGCCGTTCACCGCGGACCGCCGCGAGCTGATCATCACCGGCGAGGAGGCGCCCGCGCCCGCCGCCGTGACCGCCGGGCGGCCCGAGCAGGTCCGCATCCGGATGGCGAAGCTCGACGCGCTGCGCGCCGCCGGCGTGGAGCCCTACCCGCCCGGCTTCGGCCGCACGCACAGCCTGGCGGAGGTCCGCGCGGCGCACGCCGGCCTGGCCCCGGACCGCCGCACCGGCGAGCGGGTGGCGGTGGCCGGCCGGGTGATCCGCCTGCGCGACCACGGGTCGCTGTGCTTCGCGACGCTGCGGGACTGGAGCGGCGACCTGCAGGTGCTGCTGGTGGACCGGCCGGAGTTCGCCGCCACCGTCGACCTCGGCGACCACGTCGGGGTCACCGGCGAGGTCGGCACGTCCAAGCGCGGCGAGCTGTCGGTGTTCGCCGAGCGCTGGGAGCTGACCGCGAAGTGCCTGCGCCCGCTGCCCGACAAGCACCGCGGGATCCACGACCCCGAGTCGCTCGTGCGGCAGCGCCACGTCGACCTCATCGTCAACCAGCCGGCCCGTGACATGATCCGCACCCGCTCGGCGATCACGTTCGCGCTGCGCCACGCGCTGCACTCGCGCGGCTTCGTCGAGGCGGAGACGCCGGTGCTGCAGCCGGTGCACGGCGGCGCCAACGCCCGGCCCTTCATGACCCACAGCAACGCCTACGACATGCGCCTCTACCTGCGCATCGCGCCCGAGCTGTACCTCAAGCGCCTCGCCGTCGGCGGGGTCGAGCGGGTCTTCGAGATCGGGCGCAACTTCCGCAACGAGGGCGTGGACGCCACCCACAACCCCGAGTTCACGATGCTGGAGGCCTACGAGGCGTACGGCGACTACACCACCATGCGCGCGCTGGCGCGGAACCTGGTCCTGGCCGCCGCGGGCGACGAGCCGGTCCTGCGCCGCGGCGACGTCGTGGTCGACCTGCGCGAGGAGTGGCCGGTAGTGCCGGTCTACGCGGCCGTCTCCGGCGCGGCGGGCACCGAGGTGTCGCCGGGCTCGACGGTGCAGGAGCTGCGCGAACTCGCCGACAAGCTGCACGTCGCCTGGCAGGACGTGTGGACGCACGGCCAGCTGGTGCTGGAGCTGTACGAGCACCTGGTCGAGGCGGCCACGGTGCGCCCGACGTTCTACACCGACTTCCCGGTCGACGTTTCGCCGCTGACCCGCCAGCACCGCGACGACCCGCGGCTGGCGGAGCGCTGGGACCTCGTCGCATTCGGCATGGAGCTCGGCACGGCGTACACGGAGTTGGTCGACCCGGTCGAGCTGAGGGCCCGGCTGACCGCGCAATCGCTGCGGGCCGCGGCCGGCGACCCGGAGGCGATGGAGCTCGACGAGGACTTCCTCGACGCGTTCGAGTTCGCGATGCCGCCCAGCGGCGGGCTGGGGCTGGGCGTGGACCGGCTCGTCATGCTGCTGACCGGCCGGTCGATCCGCGAGACGCTGGCGTTCCCGCTGGTAAAGCCGGGCCGGCGGAAGGACGGCCGGTAGGTGACGGTGGTGGGTGCGGCGTAGCATCGGACGGCGAGAGTGGAATCAATCCAAGATAACGAAAAGGCCCGCCATATGTTTGCATTCGCGGCCGATGGAAAACGTTCCGCCGATGGCCGATGAAAGCCCCACCCTGGACCTCCTCGAGCGGCTCGCCGCCGCACCCGACCGGATGACGTTCGACGCCCTGCTCCGGCAGGTCGGGCTGCCGGCGGGGGTGCTGCGCGGCCGGCTCGAGCGTCTCATCGCCCGCGGCTGGGTGGAGGCGGACGCCGACGGCATGTCGTTCGCCATCGGGGTCGGCGCGCTGCGCCCCGGCAGCGCTTATCTGTGCGGCGACCGGGCCGCGCGGCTGGCCGGCCCGATCCTGTCCCGGCTGCGCGACCAGCTCGACGAGTCGGTGCGCCTGGTGCGCCTCGACGGCAGCTCCATCGTCTGCCTCGCCAGCCGGGAGTCGTCGCGCGAGCACGGCGGCCCGATGATCGGGCGGCGCTTTCCCGCGCTGTCGGCGGCCAGCGGCCGGGCCATCCTGGCCGGGAGGCCGCGCGCCCAGGTCGACGCGATGCTCGACGAGGGCGTCGAGGCGCACACCATCGACTCCGCGATCGACCGGGCCGAGATCCACGCGGCGCTGGCCGACTGCCGGGCCCGCGGCTGGGCGTACGAGCGGGGCGAGCTGGTGCCCGGGGTCGGCTGCGTGGCCGCGGCCGTGCCGGGCGCGGACGGGCCGGTGACCGACGCGATCAGCTGCGGCATGCCGCTGCCGCGGCTCACCCACGACCACGCCGAGGACGTGGCCGAGTACGTGCTGCGCGCGACGCGTGAGCTCGCGGACGCCCTGGCCGGCTGAACCGCGCGCGTTGCACACGACCGGCTTGCACATGACTGGCGAGGGTTGTAGATCACTTCCTCGGTACCATGGGTCATGGACGTCGAGCGCATCGACCTGCCCGGTATCGGCACGAGCCATGTGGTCACCACGGCCCGCGGCCGGCGCATCGGCATCGTCTCGCACCGCAGCGGGCGCCGGGACCTCGTCGTCTACGACAGGGACGACCCCGACACCAGCGTGGCGTCGGTGGCCCTGTCCGCCGACGAGGCCAACACGATCGCCGAGTACCTCGGCACCGCGCGCATCGTCGAGCACCTCGCGCAGATGCAGCGCCAGGTCGCCGGCCTCGTCACCGAGCAGCTGGTGATCGCGCCCGGCTCGCCCTACGACGGCCGCACGCTGGGCGACACCCGGGCGCGCACGCGCACCGGCGCCTCGATCGTGGCGCTGGTGCGGGGTAGCGAGGTGATCGCCAGCCCCCGGCCGGACTTCGGGCTGCGGGCGGGGGACCTCATCGTGGTGGTGGGCACGGCGGCCGGGGCCGAGGGCGTCGCGACGCTGCTCACCGACGGATAGGCCGGCCGTGCACCCCGACACCATCCTCGTCGAGCTCGGCGCCATCATCCTCGCCCTCGGCCTGCTCGGCGCGCTGTCGCTGCGCTTCTCGATCTCGCCGATCCCGCTGTACCTCATCGCCGGGCTCGCGTTCGGCGTGGGCGGGGTGCTGCCGCTGACGACCAGCTCGGAGTTCATCTCCGCGGGCGCGAAGATCGGCGTGATCCTGCTGCTGTTCACGCTGGGGCTGGAGTACACCGCGCCGGAGCTCGTCGGCACGCTGCGCTCCTCGGCCCCGGCCGGCCTGCTCGACCTGGTGCTCAACGCGGGCCCCGGGTTCGCCGCGGGGCTGATCCTGGACTGGGGCGTCGTCGCGGCGGTCGCGCTCGGCGGCGTCACCTACGTGACCTCGTCCGGCATCACCGCGAAGGTGCTGGGCGACCTGGGCTGGCTGGGCAACCGCGAGACGCCGGTGGTGCTGTCGCTGCTGGTCTTCGAGGACCTGATGATGGCGCTGTACCTGCCGATCCTCACCGCGCTGCTGGCCGGCGTCGGCTGGCTCGGCGGCAGCGTGACCCTGGCCATCGCGGCGGCGACGATCAGCTTCGTGCTGCTCGTGGCGTTGCGCTTCGGCCGGGTGGTGGAGCGGTTCGTGGCCAGCGAGAGCGACGAGGTGCTGCTGCTCAAGGTCCTCGGCCTGACCGTGCTGGTGGCGGGCGTGGCGGAGGTGCTGCAGGTCTCGGCGGCGGTCGGGGCGTTCCTGGTCGGCATCGCGCTGTCCGGCCCGCTGGCGCACACCGCCCGGCAGCTGCTGACCCCGCTGCGGGACCTGTTCGCCGCGGTGTTCTTCGTCTTCTTCGGCCTGCAGACGGACCCGCGCGCGCTGCCGCCGGTGCTCGCGGCGGCGGCCCTGCTGGCGCTGTGCGGGATCGTCTCGAAGCTGGCGACCGGCTGGATCGCCGCGTGGCGGGCCGGGGTAGCCGTGCCCGGCCGGATCCGCGCCGGTGCGGCGCTGCTGCCCCGCGGCGAGTTCAACGTCGTCATCGCCGGGCTCGCGGTCGCCGCCGGCACCAACGAGAGGCTCGGGCCGCTCGCCGCGGCGTACGTGCTGATCCTGGCCGTGCTCGGGCCGCTCGCGGCCCGAGCGGCCGAGCCGGTGGCGCGGCTGTTCACACGGTGGCGGCCACGGCAGGCCACCCCGTAGCCACCCCGTAGCCACGCGCCCCGGCCACCGCCCGGCCGGCTGGCTCGGCGTTCGCCTACGCCAACTCGTCCGACGACGCGCGCTGGAAGCGCCGTCAACCGCGGGTGAACTTGGTCGCACTGTATAAGCCGCTTCTATAAGGGCGTGATACGAATGAAGGTATGCCCGCTGCCCGTACCGCTCTGGATCCTGCGCGCCTGACGGTCGCCGTCGAGCGGCTGTTCAGCCTGCTGCGGCAGGGCAACCCACCGAACGACATCAGCCTCACGGCCGCCTCGACGCTGCGGCGACTTGAGCGCGAAGGACCACGGCGGCTCACCGAGCTCGCCAGCGCGGAGGGCGTCACCCAGCCCGCGATGACCCAGCTCGTCCAGCGCCTCGAGCGGGAGGGCCTGGCCGACCGGGCCGCCGACCCCGCCGACGGCCGGGTCGTGCTGGTCCGGGTCACCCGGGCCGGGATCGAGCTGCTCCAGCGCCGGCGCGCCGTGCGGGCCGAACACCTCGCCACCCTGCTCGTGGACCTGTCCGAAGAAGACGAGGCGCTGATCGCGGCTGCGCTACCGGCGCTGGAGAGGCTCGCCAAGTGACCGAGACCCTCGAGGTTTCCAAAAAGTCAGGCTTCCGGGGCGCACTGTCGGCCGGCAAGGACCATCCCTCCTACAAGTGGGTGGCGCTGACCAACACCACCCTCGGCATGCTCATCGCCACGATCAACTCCTCGATCGTGCTGATCTCGCTGCCGGCCATCTTCAACGGCATCCACCTCAACCCGCTCAGCCCCGGCAACGTCTCCTACCTGCTGTGGATGCTGATGGGGTACATGCTGGTGAGCGCGGTGCTCGTGGTGACACTGGGCCGGCTGGGCGACATGTACGGCCGGGTCCGCATCTACAACCTCGGCTTCGCGCTGTTCACCGTCACCTCGATCGCCCTGTCGCTGGACCCGTTCGACGGCGGCGGCGGCGCGCTGTGGCTGATCGGCTGGCGGGTGCTGCAGGCCGTCGGCGGCGCGATGCTCATGGCCAACTCCGCCGCGATCCTCACCGACGCGTTCCCGGCCGCCCAGCGCGGCATGGCCCTCGGCGTGAACATCGTCGCCGGCATCGCCGGCTCGTTCATCGGCCTCGTCCTCGGCGGCCTGCTCGCCGAGTGGAACTGGCGGGCCATCTTCTGGGTCAACGTGCCCATCGGCGTGATCGGCACGATCTGGGCGTACCGCAGCCTCCACGACACCGGCCTGCGACGGCCCGGACGGATCGACTGGTGGGGCAACCTCACCTTCGCCGCGGGGCTCACCGCGCTGCTGGCCGGCATCACGTACGGCATCCAGCCCTACGGCGGGCACAGCCAGGGCTGGACCAACCCGTGGGTGCTGGCCGGGCTCATCGGCGGCGTGGCCGTCCTCGCCCTGTTCACCTGGATCGAGCGGCACGTCGCCGAGCCGATGTTCCCGCTCGGGATGTTCAAGATCCGCGCGTTCGCCTCGGGCAACGTCGCCGGCCTGCTCGCCTCGATCGCCCGCGGCGGCCTGCAGTTCATGCTCATCATCTGGCTGCAGGGCATCTGGCTGCCGCTGCACGGCTACTCCTACGAGTCCACGCCCCTGTGGGCGGGCATCTACCTACTGCCGCTGACCGTGGGCTTCCTCGCCGCCGGCCCGATCGCCGGGCACCTGTCGGACAAGTACGGCCCCCGGCTCTTCGGCGCCGTCGGCCTGCTCGTCATGGCGCTGTCCTTCGGCGGCCTGCTGATTCTGCCGACCGACTTCAGCTACTGGGTCTTCGCCGTGCTGGTGTTCCTCAACGGCCTCGGCGGCGGCCTGTTCGCCGCGCCCAACACGTCGCTGATCATGTCGAGCGTCCCGGCCCACATGCGCGGCGCCGCGTCGGGCATGCGAGCCACGTTCCAGAACGCCGGCATGGTGCTGTCGATCGGCGTGTTCTTCTCGCTCATGATCGCCGGGCTGTCCAGCTCGCTGCCGGCCTCGCTCAACAGCGGCCTCACCGCGCAGGGCGTGCCGGCCGCGGCGGCGAGCCAGATCGCCGACCTGCCGCCGGTGGGCACGCTGTTCGCCGCCTTCCTGGGGTACAACCCGATCCAGTCGCTGCTCGGCCCGCAGCTGCTCGGCCAGCTGCCGCCGGCCAACGCGACCACGCTGACCGGCCGGGAGTTCTTCCCGCACCTGGTCTCCGGCCCGTTCCACGACGGCCTGGTGATCGTGTTCTGGCTGGCGATCGGCATGGCGGTGATCGGCGCCCTGGCCTCGCTGATCAAGCCCGCGAAGCACCACATCGGCGAGACCGCCGCGGCCGCGGAGCCGGCCGCCTCGTAGAGCCCGACCGGGAAGGCGCGGGCCCGGTGAAGCCACGGGCCGGGCGCGGCGCAGCGGACGGGCCGGATCACCCCGGGGAGTGGGGTGCCGGCCCGTCCGTGTCGAGTCGGGAGCGTCGCGAGCACAGGAAGGCGCGCTCGACGGCGTTGTCGCAGCGGGCGATCGCGGCCTCGTACGCCGCGCGGGCCTCCTCCCGGCGGCCGAGGCGGCGCAGCAGGTCGGCGCGGGCCGCCGGCAGGTAGTGATACCCCGCCAGGCGCGGGTCCTGCGCCAGGACGTCCATCAGGGCCAGGCCGGCGGCCGGGCCGTCCAGCATCGACACGACCACCGCGCGGTTCAGGGCGACGACCGGGGAGGGCCAGGCGGCCAGCAGCAGGTCGTACACGTCGCGCAGCTGCCTCCAGTCGGTGTCGGCGTACGTCGGGGCCTCGGTGTACAGCGCCGCGATCGTCGCCTGCAGGGCGAAGCGGCCCGGGCGGCCGCCGCGCAGCGCGGCGCGGACCAGGCGCAGGCCCTCGGCGATCTGCCCGCGGTCCCAGCGGGTGCGGTCCTGCTCCTCCAGCAGCAGCAGCCGGCCGCCGGCGTCGACGCGGGTGGCGCGGCGGGCGTCGTGCAGCAGCATCAGGGCGAGCAGGGCCAGCGCCTCGCGCTCGTCGGGCATCAGCGCGCACAGGGTGCGGGCCAGGTCCAGGGCGCGCTCGACCAGATCGTGGCGCAGCAGCGCGGCGCCGGTGGGTGCGGCGTGGCCGGTGGTGAAGACGAGGTGCACGACGGTCAGCACCGCGTCGAGGCGCTCCGGCAGCTCCCCCGCCGACGGCACCCGGTACGGGATCCGCGCCGCGGCGATCTTCTTCTTGGCCCGCGTGACGCGGGCGGCCATGGTGGGCTCGCTGACCAGGAACGCGCGCGCGATCTCCTCGGTGGTCAGGCCGCAGACCAGGCGCAGGGTCAGGGCCAGCTGGGCCTCGCGGGCCAGCGCCGGGTGGCAGCAGGTGAACACGAGCCGCAGCCGGTCGTCCGGGAACGGGTCATCGTCATCCGACATTTCGGAAATATCGGATTCGTCGGGAATGACGAGCAGCGGCAGCTTCGAGCGCAGCGTCGCGGCGCGCTTGTGCGCGTTCAGCGCGCGGCGCTGGGCGGCGGTGGTCAGCCACGCGCCCGGGTTGGCCGGCACGCCCTGGCGCAGCCAGGCGTCCATCGCCGAGACGTACGCGTCCTGCACGCACTCCTCGGCCAGGTCCAGGTCGCGCGCGACGCGCACCGTCGCGGCGAGCACGCGGGCCCACTCGCGGCGGTGCGCGTCGGCGATCGCCGACCGGACGCTGGTGGCGGCGTCAGTCTCGGACACGGGATCCCGGCGCGTCCTACTCGAAGACCATCACCGGGCGCACCTCGACGCCGCCGAACGGCGCCGGGCACAGCTTGGCGATCTGCAGCGCGTGGTCGAGGTCCTTCGCGTCGATCAGGTAGTAGCCGCCGAGGACCTCCTTGGTCTCCACGAACGGGCCGTCCGTGACGACGTCGCCGCGGATCGACGTCGCGGTCGGGGTCGGCTGCAGCGCGTTGCCGCCGGCCAGGGTGCCGCCGAGCTCCACGACCTGCTCGGCGAAGCGGCCGTGCGCCTCCATCGCCTGCTGCCAGACGGCGGGGTCGGGGTTCTCGTAACCGGCCTCGTCCTCGTAGATCAGAATCAGGTACTGGGCCATCTCGGGCTCTCCTCAACTGCGTAGCGGTGTCAGCGTGCTCACTGACACTCCTACGTCAATCAGGCCGCGACCGAATCGACAGTGCGACCGGAAATCTCCGCCGTTTTTTCTGCGGTACTCCCCCGGCGGGCGTACAGCAGGGCACCGGCCGCGATCACGAGCGTGCCGAGCACGTACCAGCCGGTGACGACCAGCAGCCCGACGGCGGAGAGGAACGCGACGATCGCGCACCACCGGGCGAGGGAGCCGCGCGGCAGGAGGCGGATCGCCGCGGCGGAGCCCACGAGGTACACCAGGACGAAACACCCGCTGGTCAGCAGGACGAGCGCCCGGGTGCCCGTCCCGGTGGCCGCGACGAGCGCGAGCGACGCGGCGCCGAGCAGCGCGACGACGATGAGGCTGCGGCGGGGCACCGAGCCCGGCGCGGCGCCGCGGCCGAACCAGGCCGGCAGCGCGCCGTCGCGGCCGAGCGCCGCGCCGAGCTTGGCGGCGCCGGCGTAGTAGGCGTTCATGGTGCCCAGGGTGAGCAGCACGGCGGCACCGGCGGCGATACTACGGACCTGGCCACCGATCCCGATAGCCAGCAGCTCCGCCAGCGGCGCTTCGGCCCGGCGGTCGCCCCCGGCGCCCTGCGCGGCGACCGCCGGGCCGAGCACGAGGATGCTGGCGGCGGCGATGCCGAGGTAGAGCACGGCGACCACGACGAGCGCGATCGCCGTCGCCCGGGGCAGGTCGCGGCGCGGGTGGCGGAAGTCGGCGGCGAGCGAGGTGACCGCCTCCCAGCCGGCGAAGCCCCAGACCAGCACGGCCGCCGCCGGCGCGACCGCCCACCAGCCGTGCGGGGCGAAGGGGTGCAGGTTGGCGGCCGAGGCGTGCGGCAGCGCCGTGAGGGTGGCGGTGAGCAGCAGCGCGACGAGCAGCGCGGCGAGGCCGAGCTGCAGCCGGCCCGAGACGCGCACACCGCCGAGGTTGCCGGCGGTCACGGTGAGCATCAGCGCGGCCGCGGTGAGCAGCGCCGTGCGGGTGCCGCCGCCGACCGCCGCGGCCACGTATGCGCCGCCGAACAGCGCGGCGGCCGGGGCGCCGACCGGCACCGCGAAGTAGAACGACCAGCCCACGACGGCGGCGGCCCGGTGGCCGAACGCCCTCCGCGCGTAGGTCGCGACGCCGCCGGCGTCCGGATAGCGGGCGCCCAGCGCCGCGAAGGTGGCCGCGAGGGGGACGGACAGCGCGACCAGCGCCGCCCAGGCGATCAGCGAGGCGGGGCCGGCGGTCTGCGCGGCGAGCGCGGGCAGCGCGATCACGCCGGTGCCCAGCACGGCCCCGATGGACAGGGCCGCACCCTGTTGAACGGTCATCACGGCAACGATCATCATGCGGTACCGTGGCGGCCACGAGTGGCAGGAATGCCGTTCTGCGATAGATTCCTGCCATGGGCAAGCGTCACGTGGTCGGCGTCGCGGTCACCGAGGACCTGCCGGTGTTCGAGCTCGCCGTGCCGTGCGAGGTGTTCGGCATCGACCGGGCCGACCTGGCCGATCCCTGGTACGAGCTGCGCTTCGCCGCGGCGGCCCCGGGCCGGCACCGGGCGCGCTCCGGGCTGAGCATCGACGCGCCGCACCCCCTGGAGTCGCTGGCCGACGCCGACACGCTGCTCCTGCCCGCGTTCGCCCGGGCGCGGCAGGTGGACCCGCCGCCGGAGCTCGTCGCCGTGGTCCGCGAGGCGCACGCCCGGGGCCGGCGGATCGTGGCCATCTGCACCGGCGCGTACGTGCTGGCCGCCGCCGGGCTGCTCGACGGGCGCCGCGCCACCACGCACTGGATGAACGCCTTCGACTTCGCCCAGCGCTACCCCCGGGTGACCTTCGACCCCGACGTGCTCTACACGCAGGACGGCGGCGTGTTCACCTCGGCCGGCACCGGCGCGGCCATCGACCTGTGCCTGCACCTGGTCCGCCTCGACCACGGCGCCGCAGTGGCCAACGAGGTGGCCCGCCGGATGGTCGTACCGCCGCACCGCGACGGCGGGCAGTCACAGTTCGCCACCCCGCCGCCGCGCCCGCGCACCCCGGACGCGCTCGGCGGCGCGCTGGACTGGGCCCGGCAGCGCCTCGACCAGCCGCTGACCGTCGCCGACCTGGCCCGCGAGGCCCGGCTGAGCCCGCGCACGTTCGCCCGGCGGTTCTTCGAGCACATGGGCACGAGCCCGCTGCAGTGGCTGGTCGGACAGCGGGTACGCCTGGCCCAGGAACTGCTGGAGACGACCGACGACTCGATCGAGCGCATCGCGCGCCGCACCGGCTTCGGCACCCCGGCGAACCTGCGCACCCACTTCGCCCGGCAGACCAGCGTGACCCCGACGACGTACCGCCAGGTCTTCCACCGCTGAGTCAGCGTTCGAGACTCAGTGCCACCTCCCGGTAGCGGGACACGGTGACCAGGTGGACGCCGTCGAAGGCGCCGCTGGCGCGCAGCGCCTCGACCTGCTCGCAGGCCGCCGCCACGCCCGAGCGCGGGTCGGCCTCGACCCGGTCGACGAGCGCGGCCGGGATGTCGATGTCGGGGATCATCGCCGAGAGCCGGCGGGCCATCCCGGCGCTGGCCAGCACCAGCACCCCGGCGTAGACGGGCCGCTCCAGCGCCGCCAGGTCGCGCCAGCGCAGCAGCGTGCCGACGTCGAAGCACATCTGGGCGAAGACGAAGTCGGCCTCGCGCTTCCAGGCCGGCACCCGGCGCAGGCCGGCGGCGACGCCGATGCGCGGCCGGTTGAAGCCCGGGCGCTCCCCCATCGCCCGCGCCTCGGCGATCATCGCGCGGACGGTGAGTTCGCCGGCCCGTTCGCCGGCGGTGGGCTTGTCCCCGTGCACGAACAGGAACTCGTCCACGCCGTACGCGGCGGCGGTGAGCATGTCACGCTGGAAGCCCAGCAGGTTGCGGTCGCGGGAGTTGAGGCACGCGATGCTGCGCCCGCCCATCGCGGCGACCTCGTGCGCCACGGCGATGCTGGAGACGGTCGCCCGGCCGATGTGGTTGTCCGGGATGAGGAACGCGTGCGCCACCGGGGCGAGCACGCCGATCTGGTGCCGCACGTGCCGGATGTCGGGCCGCGTCGGCGGCTCGATCTCACAGACGATCTCGAAGTCGTTCCCCACCCCGACACCCTAAAGCGTCAGCACGAATGAGTTCGCTGCGGCGGACGCGCACGCGGGTGCCGTCGGTCAGGGTCACCTCGACCCGCCCGACCGCGTCGGTGTCGCCGAACGCGTAGATCTCCTTGCCGTCGTGCTCGGCGAGCTCGGCGCGGCTCGGCCGCAGTACCCACTTCAATTCCGGCGATTTACCCATTTCGCCCACCCCCTGGGACCACGCTACGGCGCCGGCGCCGGCCCGCGCGGCGGGCGCGCGGGCGGGGCCACCCGTGTGGGTGAGTCCGTCTCAGTCCTCGCGGGTCAGCTGCTCGCGCAGGCCGCGCAGCGCGCTGGCGAGCTGCCGGGACACGTGCATCTGCGAGATGCCCAGCTCGGCCGCGATCTGCGTCTGGGTCAGGTTGCCCCTTGCCGGACGGCAACAGTCTCGGGCCGCGTTCGCACCCGGCGGGCCGCTAGGGTGGCGCGCATGACGATCGACGCCACGGTTCCGAACGTCGCCCGGATGTACGACTACTACCTCGGCGGATTCCACAACTTCGCCGTCGACCGTGAGGCCGCCGAGAAGATCCTCGAGATCTTCCCCGACACGCCGGCCGCGGCCCGGACCAACCGGCGGTTCATGCAGCGCGCCGTGCGCCACCTCAGCGAGGCCGGCGTCCGGCAGTTCCTCGACATCGGCGCCGGCCTGCCCACCCAGGGCAACGTGCACGAGCACACGAGCAGCCGGGTGGTCTACGTCGACAACGACCCGGTCGCGGTCGCGCAGGCGCGCATCCTCGTCGAGGGCGACGAGCGGGTGTCGGTCGCCCTGGCCGACCTGCGCGACCCGGACGCGCTGCTGGCCGACCCGCACGTGTGCGGCCACCTCGACCTCGCCGAGCCGGTCGCGGTGCTGCTGGTGTCGATGCTGCACTTCGTGCCCGACGAGGCCGACCCGTGGAGCCTCGTCGGGCGGCTGCGCGACGCGACCGCGCCCGGCAGCCACCTGGTGGTGTCGCACCTGACCCTCGACGGCGTCGACGCGGCGCCCGCGCGGCAGGGCACGCAGGTGTACCGCCGCGCCAGCGCACCGATCGTGCCGCGCACCCGGGCGGACATCCTGCGCCTCTTCGACGGCTTCGAGCTGCTCGACCCCGGCCTGGCGTGGATCGGCGAGTGGCGCCCCGACCCCGGCGAGGACCAGGTCTCCCACGGCTACGGCGGAGTCGGCGTCAAGCGCTGAACCGCTGATCCGGCCGGGGCCCCGGGCCGGATGGTTCGCTGACGGCGACGCCTGATCGGCCCGGCCCTGGCGCTGCGATCCTTCGTGACGCTGTGAACGCGATCAATCAACGCCCAGTCAACGCGGGCGGATGGGGCGGGCGCGGGGCGGGGACGGGCGGTATTCTGTGCGTGGGCAGTGCGCCTGCCCGTGCCTTACCCGGCCGCCCACGCCGACCGGGTCCGAGGCCAAGAGGCTTCGACTCAGCGCGCCGATCCGGGCCGTGCCCTGCCATGCCCGGCGGAGGTATTCGCCGTCCGATCGGTGCGAGCGTGGGTCGACGCCGGAGGACTCTGGAAATGGCCGAAGAACCGCAGGACCTCGCTCCCCCGTCCGAACCACCATCCCCGCCCCCTGCCCCACCACCGCCCTCCTCGCCCCTTCCTGGGGCGGCGCCCGCTTCGCCTTCGTCTCCGCCTGGAGCGGCGTCCTCTTCGCGTTCTTCGCCGGGGTCTCGGCCGAGCTCCCGATCCGGCCGCGACCGCGCGCGCCGCCGCGCGGTGCGGGCCCACGCCGCGCAGGCCGGCGTCGCGTACTCGGTAGCCGCCCGCCAACTCGCAAGCGCCGGCCTGTCCCCGGGCGAGACGCTGGGCAACGCGGGCCGGACGGTGTATCCGGTGGCCCTGTCCCGAGGCCGCTGGAGCATCATCGCCCGCGAGGAGCGCTCGGCCGCCGACAAGCTCGCCGCCACCCGGACGGCCTCCCGCCTCCCGGCCGGCCGCGCCCGTCACCTGACCGAGCGCTTCCCCCCGGGCGAGACCGCCGGCCTGCCGTTCTACACCGGCGACCTGCGCCCAGAGCTCCTGGCCATGGTCTATCTCGTGGTCGCGCACGAGGCCCCCGGCCTGGTGCCGGCCCCGCTGGACCTGGCCTGGACCGCCGAGCTGGGCGAGGAGACCGCGGTCGACACGGCGTGCGCCGACCTGGACCGAGCCGCCCGGGCCCTGCTGGACGACCACGCCGCGCCCCGCTGGGACCGCATCGACGCGGCCCTGGCCGCCACCCAGCACCACCCCGAGCCAGCCACCCGATACGCGGCCGACCTGCTGACCCTGGCCCATCGCCGCCTGTGCACCCCGACGGAGGACAAGGCGGGCGAGCCCCAGGTCCCCCCGGCACCCTGGCAGGGCGTGCGCCAGACCCTCGACGCCCTGCTGATCGTCACCGAGGACGGCCACGCCCCGGGCACCCGCATCCGCCTGCCCGGCAAGGGCCTCCGCCGCGAGGGCACGGTCCTGGGCGCGCACTGGTCCTCGACCGGCGCCCCGATCGCGTACGACATCACCCTCGACGACGACGCCACCACCCGCACGGTCCTCCCACCTGAGATCGCCGTCCTACCCGCCCAGGAGACCGACGACGCCGCCGTCACCTTCAGTGCGCCCTGAGGCCTGTTTCATGACCCGGGTGTGGTGCCCGGGTCATGCGGCAGTCCGGGGTGTGCGCCTCGTCGTTCCGGTGTGTCGCGCACGGCGGTGCGGTGCGTGGCCCATCCGGGGCGGTGCGCGGGGGCCGCCCGCAGGGGCGGCCCGCGCCGCGACGGTGGCGGGCGGCGGGCGGCGGGCGGCGGGCGGCGGTGGACACGAACACGCCGTTAGGCATTGTCGATCGTCGGTCGCTGACGCGGCCGGAGTCTTGCTATTTGCGGCAGCGATGCGATGCTCACCGGGCATGAGCCGAAAACTCTTGCTGGTCGTCGCGGGAATCGTCGTTCTCGCCGCGATTGGTGTGACTGTCTACCTGGTGCGACGCGGGCCCGACGGCGCAGCCAGCCCGGAATCAGCGGTTTCCGAATACGTCGCGGCGCTCAAGGCGCATGACCGTGGTCGTCTCGAGAACATTGCCGACCCCGACCACGACGCCGGTGGTGAGATCTCCAACCGGTTGGAGCAGTTCGGCGACAACAAACTGATGGTCACCAGCACCTCGATCGGCGACACCGAGTCGGACGCGACGAAACGGGTCGACGTCGTCGGAACGGTGAACGGTGCGCCGTTCACCGAGCAACTGTGGCTTTACCGCCACGACCACCGCTGGTTCGTGGCCCTCGGACCCAACCGGAACGCGCATCCGAAGGAAACCTGACCTGGCACAAGGCCCTTGACCGCCGCAGCCTCGCGGCCGCGACGACCATCATCGCCGCCATGATCGGCACGCCGGCGCACGCCCCGAACACCCGCTCCACATGCCGGCGCAGCGCGTTCGTCATGATCGCGGAGTGGACACGTACAAGGAGCAGCACGTTCAACGCCGCTGCGTTTAGCGGTGTCGGCGTTTGGCGCTGCCAGCCAACTGACGGTCGCGCTAAATCAGACCTTGTGCCCCGGCGGGGTATAGATGCGATATGTCGGGTGGGCCAGCGCCCGACATATCGCCGACACCGAAAGAGCGTTGCGCCGGCGGCGAACTGACGCCGTACGGGCCCATGCCTGCGCCCGCGCACGGGCTGGCAGCCGCGGGTTGTTGGGCGGCGGGCGGCCGCGGCGGTGGCTGGCACCCGCGGCCGCGCCCTGTAGTCGTCGCTACCGTGCTCGCGCCGGTTCCGGGGTTGGGGCGGCGGCCGTCGTGCCGGGGCTGTCGGCCGGCGGCGCCTGCGTGGTGGTGAAGGTCAGCGCGCCGCCGGGTGGGCGTCCACCGTCACCGTGGTGCCCGCGGGCAGGGTGGCGTTCAGGAGGCGGGTGGACAGCTCGTTCTCCAGCTCGCGTTGGATCGTGCGGCGCAGCGGGCGGGCGCCCAGGGCCGGGTCGGCGCCGGACTCGGCCAGGTGCAGGCGGGCCCTGCGGGTCACGGTCAGTGCTACGCCGCGGGCGGCCAGTTCCGTCGACACGCGGGTCAGTAGTGACTCGACGATAGCCAGCAGGTGGTGCGTGGTCAGCGGGTGGAAGACCAGTACATCGTCGATACGGTTGAGGAACTCGGGGCGGAAGTGGCGGCGCAGGTCGCGGGCGTACGTGGAGGGCGCCGGGCGGGGGCCGGGCGCGGCGAAGGGGTCGGGCAGGGCGAAGCCGGCCTCCGTGGTGGCGGTGCCCAGGTTGGTGGTCAGGATCAGGATCGTGTGGCGGAAGTCGGCGCGGCGGCCCTGGGCGTCGGTCAGGTGGCCGTCCTCCAGGATCTGCAGCAGGGTGTTGAAGACGTCCGGGTGGGCCTTCTCGACCTCGTCGAACAGGATGACCGAGAACGGGCGGCGGCGCACGCGCTCCGTGAGCTGGCCGCCGTCGTCGTGGCCGACGTAGCCGGGCGGGGCGCCGACTAGGCGGGCGACCGTGTGGTGATCATGGTACTCCGACATGTCGAGCTGGATCAGCGCCTCCTGCGTGCCGAACAGGTGCTCGGCCAGGGCCTTGGCCAGGGACGACTTGCCGACGCCCGACGGGCCCGCGAAGATGAACGACGCCGTTGGGCGCTTCGGGTCCGACAGGCCCGCGCGGGCGCGGCGGATCGACTGGGACACCGCTCGCACCGCGTGGTCCTGGCCGACGACCCGGCCGTGCAGCGCTGCCTCCAAGCCCAGCAGGCGGGTGGCCTCGCCCTGCGACAGTGCACCGACCGGGATGCCCGTCCAGGCCGCCAGCACCTCGGCGATCCGAGCGCTGTCCACGACGACCGGCGCGGGCACACCGGAGGCGTCGTCCGCGGGCGAGGCGGCGATGCGGGCGCGGGCGCCGGACTCGTCGAGCAGGTCGATGGCCTTGTCGGGCAGGCGGCGGTCGGGGACGTACCGGTCGGCGAGGGTCACGGCGGCGGTGAGGGCCTCGTCGGTGTACGTCACGCCGTGGTGGGCCTCGTAGCCGGGGCGCAGGCCGCGCAGCATGGCGATCGACTGCCCGGGCGTGGGCGCGTCCACGACGACCTGCTGGAAGCGGCGGTCCAGGGCGCCGTCGCGGGAGATGTAGCGGCGGTACTCCTCCGTCGTCGTCGCGCCGATCGTCTGCAGCTCACCGCGGGCCAGCAGGGGCTTGAGCAGCGACGCGGCGTCGATGGCGCCCTCGGCGGCGCCGGCGCCGACCAGGGTGTGGATCTCGTCGATGAAGACGATGACGTCGCCGCGGGTGCGGATCTCCTTGATGACCTTGCGGAGGCGCTCCTCGAAGTCGCCGCGGTAGCGCGAGCCGGCCACCAGCGCGCCGAGGTCGAGCGAGTACAGCTGCCGGGCGGCCAGCGCGGCGGGCACCTCGCCGGCGACGATGCGCTGGGCCAGGCCCTCCACGACGGCGGTCTTGCCGACGCCGGGCTCGCCGGTCAGGATCGGGTTGTTCTTGCGCCGGCAGGTGAGGATCTGCACGACCCGCTCGATCTCGCGCTCCCGGCCGATGACCGGGTCGAGGGCGCCGTTGCGGGCGTCCTCGGTGAGGTTGTGGCCGAACTGCTCCAACGTGGGGCTGGCGGCCGGGTGGTCGGGGACGGACGCGGCCGGGTGGCCGGTCAGGCCGTCCATGATCTGGGCGCGCAGCGAGTTGGGCGAGGCGCCGAGGCGGACCAGGATCTGCGCGGCGGTGCCCTCACCCTCGCGGACGAGCCCGAGCAGGACGTGCTCGGTGCAGACGTGGTTGTGTCCCAGGCGCAGGGACTCCCGCAGGGCCAGCTCGAGGATCTTCTTGGCGCGCGGCGTGAACGGGATGTGCCCGGCCGGGGCGTTGGCGCCGACGCCGACGATGTCCTCGACCTCGCGGCGGGCGGCCTCCAGGGTCACGCCGAGGGCGCGCAGGGCGGAGCCGGCCACGCCCTCGCCCTCCAGCAGCAGGCCGAGCAGCAGGTGCTCGGAGCCGAGGTAGTTGTGGTTGAGGATGCGGGCGGACTCCTGGGCCAGCACGACGACCCGGCGGGCACGGTCGGTGAAGCGCTCGAACATGGGGCATCGACGCCTTCCGGCGGGCGCCGGCAACCGCACCCGCCCTCGCAGTGAAGGAAGATGCGCTGAGTCGAGGCCTCTTGGTCACCGTGGTGACTCGGGCAGGCGCGCTACCCGGACCAAAGATAGCGTGAAGGGGGCCGGCCACCGTTGCGCTCAGAGCGAAGCGCGAGGCGAGGTGGTACAAGTATGCGGTGCCGGGCTTGACGCTGTTCCAACGCACCACGGGCCCCCTCGGCGCGCCCTTCCTGCTGCTCGGCGGCTCGCTGGGCAGCAACCTCGACATGTGGCGGCCGCAGCTGCCGCTCTTCGGTGACCGGTTGCGGGTGGTGCGCTTCGACCACCGCGGGCACGGCGGCTCGCCGGTGCCGCCCGGGCCGTACCGCATCGAGGACCTCGGCCACGACACGCTGGCGCTGCTGGACCGCCTGGGGATCGAGCGGGCGTCGTACTGCGGCCTGTCGCTGGGCGGCATGGTCGGCATGTGGCTGGCCGCGCACGCCCCGGAGCGCATCGAGCGGCTGGTGCTGATCTGCACCGCCGCGCACCTGCCGCCGGCCGAGGGCTGGCTGACCCGGGCGCAGCAGGTGCGGGCGGGCGGCATGGGCCCGATCGCCGACGCGGTGCTGGGCCGCTGGTTCACCCCGCGCTTCCGGGCGGCGCTGCCGGCCCGGGTGGCGCCCTACCGGGCGATGATCGCCGCCTGCCCGGCCGAGGGCTACGCCGCCGGCTGCGAGGCGATCGCCGACATGGACCAGCGCGACGACCTGGCCCGCATCGCCGCCCCGACGCTGGTGATCTCGGGGGCGGACGACCCGGGCGCGCCCCCGGAGCACGGCGAGCGCATCCACGAGGGCATCCGGGGCAGCCGCCTGGTGGTGGTACCGAACGCGGCCCACCTCGCCAACGTGGAGCAGCCGGACGTCATCGCCCAGCTGATCATGGATCACGTCACGGACTGATAGACCGCCAGGGTGCGGTCGGCGATGGCCGCCCACGAGAAATGGTCCACGGCGCGCTGCCGCCCGGCCCGCCCGAAGGCCGCCGCCCGGGCCGGGTCCTCCAGCAGGGCGATCATCGCGTCGGCGAGGTCGGCGACGAACCGCGACTCGTCCAGCGGGGTGCCGGAGCCGTCGCTGACCTGCTCGATCGGCACCAGCAGGCCGGTCTCGCCGTCGGCGACGACCTCGGGGATGCCGCCGGTCGCGGTGGCCACGACCGCGGTCTGGCAGGCCATCGCCTCGAGGTTGACGATCCCCATCGGCTCGTAGATCGACGGGCACACGAAGAGCGTGGCGTGGGTGAGGACCTGGATGACCTCGCGCTTGGGCAGCATCTCCTGGACCCACACGACGCCGTCGCGGGTGGCCCTGAGCTCGCCGGCGAGCGCGGTCACCTCGGCGGCGATCTCCGGCGTGTCGGGGGCGCCGGCCAGCAGGACGATCTGGGTGCCGGGCGGCAGCCGGCGGGCGGCGCGCAGCAGGTACGGCAGGCCCTTCTGCCGGGTGATCCGCCCGACGTAGACGACGCTGGGCCGGTCGGGGTCCACGCCGAGGCGCTCGAGCACGTCGGTGGCCGGGTCGGGCGAATACTGCTCGGTGTCGATGCCGTTGTAGACCACGTGCACCTTGTCCGGGTCGACGGCCGGGTAGGCGCGCAGCACGTCGGCCTTCATCCCGGCGGAGACGGCGACGACCGCGTCGGCGGCCTCGATCGCGGTCCGTTCGCACCAGGACGACAGCGCATAGCCGCCGCCGAGCTGCTCGGCCTTCCACGGCCGCAGCGGCTCGAGGCTGTGGCTGGTCACCACGTGCGGCACGCCGTAGAGCAGCTTGGCCACGTGGCCGGCGAGGTTGGCGTACCAGGTGTGGCTGTGCACGATGTTCGTGCCCAAACAACCTGCGGCCATCTCGAGGTCGACGCCCATCGTGCGCAGCGCCGCGTTGGCGCCGGCGAGCCCGGGCGGGTCGGCATAGCCGGTCACGCCGGCCTCGCTGCGCGGCGCCCCGAAGCAGTGCACGCGCACGTCGAGGGCGGGCGAGCGCAGGTTGCGAAGCTCGCGGGCCAGGTACTCCAGATGTACGCCCGCACCGCCGTAGACGTCGGGCGGGTACTCTCGAGTGAGCAGGTCTACTCGCACCCCCCAAACAGTAATTGTTCTTCGTCTGGCGCAACACGCCGGACACGTTTAGCGTCTGCGCCATGGCTGCCAAGAAGGTCCTCGCGATAGTCCTCGCCGGAGGCGAGGGCAAGCGGCTGATGCCCCTGACCACGGACCGGGCCAAGCCGGCGGTGCCGTTCGGCGGCATTTACCGGCTGATCGACTTCGTGCTGTCCAACCTGGCCAACGGCGGCTATCTGAAGATGGTCGTGCTGACCCAGTACAAGTCGCACTCGCTGGACCGGCACGTCACGAAGACCTGGCGGATGTCCACGCTGCTGGGCAACTACGTCACGCCGGTGCCGGCGCAGCAGCGCCTCGGCCCGCGCTGGTTCGCCGGGTCGGCGGACGCGATCTACCAGAGCCTCAACCTGATCAACGACGAGCGGCCGGACTACGTCATCGTGTTCGGCGCCGACCACATCTACCGGATGGACCCCGAGCAGATGGTGCGCCAGCACATCGAGTCGGGCGCCGCCGCGACGGTCGCCGGCATCCGCCAGCCGCTGTCGACCGCCGACCAGTTCGGGGTGATCGAAGTCGGCGACAGCGGCCGGCAGATCAGCGCGTTCCGTGAGAAGCCCAAGGACGCCAAGGGCCTGCCGGACTCCCCCGGCGAGATCTTCGCGTCGATGGGCAACTACGTCTTCACCACCGACGCGCTCATCGAGGCGGTCACCCGTGACGCGCAGGACGCGTCCAGCAAGCACGATATGGGCGGCAACATCATCCCGTACTTCGTGGGCAAGAACGAAGCCGCGGTGTACGACTTCAGCAACAACGTGGTGCCGGGCAGCTCCGAACGCGACCGCGGCTACTGGCGCGACGTCGGGACGCTGGACTCGTACTACGAGGCCAACATGGATCTCATCGCCGTGCAGCCGATCTTCAACCTGTACAACTTCGAATGGCCCATCTTCACCGGCAACAGCCCCTGGCCGCCGGCCAAGTTCGTGCACGGCTGGGGCGAGCGGGTCGGCCGGGCGGTCGGCTCGATGATCTCCCCCGGCGCGGTCATCTCCGGTTCGCTGGTGGAGAACTCGGTGGTGTCGCCGAACGTCAGGGTGCACTCGTGGGCCCACGTCGAGGGCTCGGTGCTGATGGAGGGCGTCGACATCGGGCGGCACGCCGTGGTGCGCAACGCCATCCTGGACAAGAACGTGATCGTGCCGGAGGGCGCCGAGATCGGGGTGGATCTGGCGCGCGACCGCAAGCGGTTCACGGTCTCCGACGGCGGCATCGTGGTCATCGGCAAGGGCCAGCGCGTCGAGCCCTGAGCGGTCTCGCACAGCGGCCCTTCCCCTGCAGGCAAGGCTCGGATTCGATACGGTGAGGATCATGGGTAACCCCCCGGAGCAGCACGCGCCCGAAGCCCTGAAGACCGAGATCGCCACCACGGCGCCCACCGAGACGGAGATCGCCCTGTCCGAGGAGCCCGTGCGGCCGCAGGAGACGGCGGAGTCGCCCGCCGCGTCGTTCGGCGGCCCGGCCTTCGGCGGCGGCCAGCGGTTCCCGATCGAGCGGGTCACGCCGCAGATCGAGGGCGGCCGCCTCGCCGCCAAGGCGGTCGTCGGCGAGCTGGTGCCGGTCTCGGCGGTCTCCTACCGCGAGGGCCACGCGATGATGGGCTGCAATGTCGTGCTCATCTCCCCTGAGGGGCGCGAGGCGCCGTTCAACCGGCTGCGCCCGGGCCCGCCGGGCACCGATACCTGGTACGGCGAGATCCGCCCGGACGCCGTCGGCGCGTGGACGTTCGCGGTCGAGGCGTTCAGCGACCCGTACCTCACCTGGCACAGCGCCGTGTCCAAGAAGATCGCCGCCGGGCAGGGCCTGGAGGATCTCGCCAACGACCTGGCCGAGGGAGCGGAGCTGCTGCGCGAGGCCGCGCTCGGGGTGCCGCTCGGCGAGCGCGGCCGGCTCCTCGGCGCGGCCGGCGCCCTGGACGACACCGCCATCCCGCTGTTCGCCCGGGTGTCGCCGGCGCTGGGGCTGACCGACCTGCTGTGGCGGCACCCGCTGCGCCGCCAGGTCACCTGCGGCGAGGCACTGCCGCTGTGGTGCGACCGGCAGCGGGCGCTGTTCTCCGCGTGGTACGAGTTCTTCCCGCGCTCCGAGGGCGCGGTCGTCGACGAGAACGGCAAGCCGGTCGAGCACGGCACGTTCGTCTCGGCCGCGCCGCGGCTGGCCCAGGTCGCCGACATGGGCTTCGACGTGGTGTATCTGCCGCCGATCCACCCGATCGGCCGGGTCAACCGCAAGGGGCCGAACAACACGCTGGTCGCCGGCCCCGACGACGTCGGCTCGCCGTGGGCGATCGGCGCCGCCGAGGGCGGCCACGACGCCGTCCACCCGGACCTGGGCACGCTCGAGGACTTCCGGGCGTTCATCGCCGAGGGGCGCCGGGTCGGCGTGGAGATCGCGATAGACCTGGCGCTGCAGTGCGCGCCGGACCACCCGTGGGTCATCGAGCACCCCGAGTGGTTCACCACCCGCGCCGACGGCAGCATCGCCTACGCGGAGAACCCGCCCAAGAAGTACCAGGACATCTATCCGCTGAACTTCGACAACGACCCCGAGGGCATCCGCGACGAAGTGCTGCGCATCGTGCTGCACTGGGTGGCGCAGGGCGTCAAGATCTTCCGGGTGGACAACCCCCACACCAAGCCGGTCGGGTTCTGGCAGTGGCTGATCGGCGAGGTCAAGGCGGTCGATCCCGACGTGCTGTTCCTGGCCGAGGCGTTCACCCGGCCCGCGATGATGCACGGCCTGGGCAAGGTCGGGTTCTCCCAGTCCTACACGTACTTCACCTGGCGGGTGCAGGGCTGGGAGCTGCGCGAATACGTGCAGGAGCTCATCGCCGCCGCCGACTACATGCGCCCCAACTTCTGGCCAAACACGCCGGACATCCTGCCCGAGCACCTGCAGCACGGCGGCCCGCCGATGTTCAAGATCCGCGCGGTGCTGGCCGCGCTGCTGAGCCCGTCGTGGGGCATGTACGCGGGCTTCGAGCTCTTCGAGCACCTGCCCCGGCCGGGCGCCGAGGAGTACCTGGACAACGAGAAGTACCAGCTGCGCCCCCGCGACTGGGCGGCGGCGGAGCACAACGGCGAGTCGCTGGCGCCCTTCCTGCGCCGGCTCAACACGGTGCGGCGCGAGCACCCGGCGCTGCACTGGCTGCGCAACACGGTGTTCCACGGCATCGACAACGAGCAGATGCTGTGCTTCTCCAAGCGCGACCCGCAGTCCGACGACACGGTGCTGGTCGTCGTGTCGCTGGATTCGCACAATGTGCAGTGGGGTAACACGACGCTGGACATGCCCGCGCTCGGCTTCGACTGGCACGAGCGGTTCACGGTGCGCGACGAGGTGACAGGCGCGACATTCGACTGGGGACAGCACAACGCGGTCCGGCTCGACCCCTACTACGAGCCGGCACACGTGTTGACGGTGCATCGCCACCGATAGAGGGCAAGGCAGGGCAGGTGGAACAGAACATGAGCGAAGCAGTCGAGCACGCGGCCGTCGAGCATCCATCCTCTAGTGATTTCGGCCAGGCGCGGGTGCTGCCCGCGGAAGAGGGCTGGTTTCAGCGGGCCGTGTTCTACGAGGTGCTGGTGCGCGCCTTCGCCGACTCCAACGCCGACGGCTCCGGCGACCTCAAGGGCCTCATCGGCCAGCTCGACTATCTGCAGTGGCTCGGCGTCGACTGCCTGTGGCTGCCCCCGTTCTACGACTCCCCGCTGCGCGACGGGGGGTACGACATCCGGGACTTCTACAAGGTGCTGCCGGACTTCGGCACCGTCGAGGACTTCGTCGACCTGCTCGACGCGGCGCACAAGCGCGGCATCCGGGTGATCACGGACCTGGTCATGAACCACACGTCCGACTCGCACCAGTGGTTCCAGGAGTCCCGGCGCGACCCGACCGGGCCGTACGGCGACTTCTACGTCTGGTCCGACACCGACAAGGGCTACGCCGACGCCCGGGTCATCTTCGTCGACACCGAGGAGTCCAACTGGACCTTCGACCCGGTGCGGCGGCAGTTCTACTGGCACCGGTTCTTCTCCCACCAGCCGGACCTCAACTACGCCAACCCCGAGGTCCAGCGCGAGATGATCGACGCGCTGCGGTTCTGGCTCGACCTGGGCATCGACGGCTTCCGGCTCGATGCGGTGCCCTACCTGTTCGAGGCCGAGGGCACCAACTGCGAGAACCTGCCCGAGACGCACGAGTTCCTGCGCCGCTGCCGCAAGGTGATCGACGACGAGTTCCCGGGCCGGGTCCTGCTCGCCGAGGCCAACCAGTGGCCGGCCGACGTCGTGGAGTACTTCGGCGACGGCGACGAGTGCCATATGGCCTTCCACTTTCCGCTCATGCCGCGCATCTTCATGGCGGTCCGCCGGGAGTCCCGCTTCCCGATCTCGGAGATCCTGGCGCACACCCCGCAGATCCCGCCGAACTGCCAGTGGGGCATCTTCCTGCGCAACCACGACGAGCTGACCCTGGAGATGGTCACCGACGAGGAGCGCGACTACATGTACGCGGAGTACGCCAAGGACCCGCGGATGCGCGCCAACGTGGGCATCCGGCGGCGGCTCGCCCCGCTGCTGGAGAACGACCGCAACCAGATCGAGCTGTTCACCGCGTTACTGCTGTCCCTGCCGGGCTCGCCGGTGCTGTACTACGGCGACGAGATCGGCATGGGCGACAACATCTGGCTCGGCGACCGCGACGGCGTGCGCACCCCGATGCAGTGGACGCCGGACCGCAACGCGGGCTTCTCCCAGGCCAACCCCGGGCGCCTGTACCTGCCGGCGATCCAGGACCACATCTACGGATACCAGTCGATCAACGTGGAGGCGCAGCGGGAGAGCTCCACCTCGGTGCTCAACTGGACCCGCACGATGCTGCAGGTGCGCCGGCGGCACGGCGCGTTCGCCGCCGGGGAGTTCCGCGAGCTGGGCGGCTCCAACCCGTCGATCCTGGCGTTCGTGCGCGTCCACGGCGGCGACGTCGTGCTGTGCGTGAACAACCTGTCCCGCTTCCCCCAGCCGATCGAGCTCAACCTGCAGGAGTGGGCGGGGTACACGCCCGTCGAGCTGACCGGGCACGTGCAGTTCCCCAACATCGGCCAGCTGCCCTACCTGCTGACCCTGCCCGGGCACGGCTTCTACTGGTTCCAGCTGAGCGCGCCGGCAGAGCAGAGCTAGAGGGAGAGCTGGAGGCAAGCGATGACTTCTCTGCCGTACACCGACTGGCTGCCGCATCAGCGGTGGTACGCGGGGCGGACCCGCACCCTGACCCACGTCGAGCCCGCCCTCGTCACCCACCTGCCGGACGGCCTCGACCACGTCCTGCTCGACGCGCACTACGCCGACGGCGGCGCGGAGCGCTACCAGCTCTTCGTCGGCTGGAACCTCGACGTGGCCGCCGAGCTCTCCGCGGCCGCCCTCATCGGCGCCGACGGCGAACGGGCCGCCTCCGACGCGCTCTACGACGAGCACTCCGCGCGGCGGCTGCTGGCGCTCATCGACACCGGCGCGGTCGTCGACGGGGTCCGGTTCGTGCCCGAGCCCGGGGTGGCGCTGCCGGTCGACGCCCCGGCCCGCATCGGCGGGGCCGAGCAGAGCAACACCAGCGTGGTGTTCGACAGCGCGGCGATCCTCAAGGTGTTCCGCCGGGTCAACGCCGGGGTCAACCCCGACCTGGAGCTCAACCGGGTCCTCGCCCGGGCCGGCTGCCCCAATGTGGCCCGGCTGCTCGGCGCCATCGAGAGCGACACCCCCGAGGGCGAGCACCTGGCGCTGGCGATGGTGACCGAGTACGCGCAGAACTCGGCCGAGGGCTGGGCGATGGCGGAGACCAGCGCCCGCGACCTGTTCGCCGAGCACGACCTCAGCCCCGACGAGGTCGGCGGCGACTTCGCCAGCGAGTCGGCGCGCCTGGGCGAGGCGGTCGCGCACGTGCACCGCACCCTCGCCGCGGAGCTGGGCACCGAGTCCGGGCCGGCGCCGACCGAGGCGATGCTCACCCGGCTGGACCGAGCGGTCCAAACGGTGCCGGACCTCGCCGAGCGGGCCGGCGACATCGCCGCGACGCTGCGCGCCATCGCCGGCGAGACCATCACCACCC
Source organism: Dactylosporangium sp. NPDC048998 (assembly GCF_043197855.1). Classification (NCBI taxonomy): domain Bacteria; kingdom Bacillati; phylum Actinomycetota; class Actinomycetes; order Micromonosporales; family Micromonosporaceae; genus Dactylosporangium; species Dactylosporangium sp. NPDC048998. The sequence continues at coordinate 88,591 of NZ_JBICTV010000014.1, read as the reverse complement.
AGCGCATCCACGGGGACCTGCACCTCGGTCAGGTGCTGCGCACGCCGGAGTCCTGGCTGCTCATCGACTTCGAGGGCGAGCCCGGCATGCCGGTGGAGGAGCGCAGAAGGCCGGATTCGGTACTGCGGGACGTCGCCGCCATGCTGCGCTCCTACGAGTACGCTGCCTACCAGCTGCTGCTGGGCGAGGAGAACGACGAGGAGCTCGCCCGGCGGGCCCGCCAGTGGGTGGACCGTAACCGGGACGCATTCTGCGACGGCTATGCTGCCGCCGCCGGTTACGACCCGCGGGAGGACCGGGCGCTGCTGCGGGCGTACGAGCTGGACAAGGCGGTCTACGAGACCGCGTACGAGGCGCGGCACCGGCCGGGCTGGCTGCGGATTCCCCTGCGGTCGATCGAGCGCATCGTGAACGGTTCCGACCTGACGACAAGGTGATCACCCCCATGAATCTCGACGACCTCATCGCCGGGCGTGCCCACGACCCGCATGGCGTCCTGGGCGCCCACCCCCGCACGCGCGTGGATGCCGACACGACCGTCATCCGGGCGCTGCGCCGCGGCGCGAGCGAGGTGGCGGTGGTGGCCGGCGGCGAGCGGTACCCGATGACCCAGGTGCACGGCGACGGCGTGTTCGAGGTCGAGGTGCCCGGCGTCGTCTCCGACTACCGCGTCGACGCCGACGGCACGCTGACCGACGACCCGTACCGCCACCTGCCCACCCTCGGCGAGCTCGACCTGCACCTCATCCAGGAGGGCCGGCACGAGCGGCTGTGGACCGTCCTCGGCGCGCAGGTCCGCCCCGGCGGCGTCGCGTTCGCCGTGTGGGCGCCCAACGCCCGCGGTGTGCGGGTCATCGGCGACTTCACCGGCTGGGGTCCGCACGACGGCTGGCCGATGCGCTCGCTGGGCGGCAGCGGCGTCTGGGAGCTGTTCGTGCCGGGCGCGCAGGCCGGGCAGCGGTACAAGTTCCGGCTGCTCACGCCCGACAACGACTGGGTGGAGAAGGCCGACCCGCTGGCCCAGCACACCGAGCGGCCCCCGGCGACCGCGAGCGTGATCTACAGCTCCGGCTACGACTGGAAGGACGCCGACTGGATCGCGGCCCGCGCCGAGCGGCATCCGCACGGGGATCCGGTGAGCATCTACGAGGTCCACCTCGGCTCGTGGCGCCCCGGACTGTCCTACGTGGAGCTGGCCGACCAGCTGACCGAGTACGTCAAGGAGCTCGGGTTCACCCACGTGGAGTTCCTGCCGGTCATGGAGCACCCGTTCGGCGGCTCGTGGGGCTACCAGGTCACCGGCTACTACGCCCCGACGGCCCGGTTCGGCTCCCCCGACGAGTTCCGCCACCTCGTCGACCGCCTCCACCAGGCCGACATCGGCGTGATCCTGGACTGGGTGCCGGCCCACTTCCCGAAGGACTCGTGGGCCCTGGCGCGCTTCGACGGCACGCCCCTGTACGAGCACGGCGACTGGCGCCGCGGCGAGCACCCCGACTGGGGCACGCTCATCTTCGACTTCGGCCGCAAGGAGGTGCGCAACTTCCTCGTCGCCAACGCCCTCTACTGGTGCGAGGAGTTCCACGCCGACGCGCTGCGGGTCGACGCGGTCGCCTCGATGCTCTACCTCGACTACTCCCGCGAGCACGGCCAGTGGTCGCCCAACCAGTACGGCGGCCGGGAGAACCTCGACGCGATCTCCTTCCTGCAGGAGGCCAACGCCACCGTCTACAAGCACCACCCCGGCATCATGATGATCGCCGAGGAGTCGACGGCATGGCTGGGCGTGACCCGCCCGACCGACGCGGGCGGCCTCGGCTTCGGCTTCAAGTGGAACATGGGGTGGATGCACGACACGCTCACCTACGTGGGCAAGGACCCCATCTACCGGCAGTACCACCACAACCAGATGACGTTCGCCACGGTGTACGCCTGGAGCGAGAACTACGTGCTGCCGATCAGCCACGACGAGGTCGTGCACGGCAAGGGCTCCCTCGTCGGCAAGATGCCCGGCGACCTGTGGAAGAAGGTCGCCAACGCGCGGGCGCTGCTGGCCTACATGTGGTCGTTCCCCGGCAAGCAGCTGCTGTTCATGGGCTGCGAGCTCGGCGACGAGCACGAGTGGAGCGAGGAGCGCGGCCTCAACTGGGACCTGCTGCACGACCCGTCCCGCTCCGGCCTGCAGCGGCTCGTCCACGATCTCAACGCCACCTACCGGAGCACCCCGGCGCTGTGGAGCCAGGACACCACCCCGGACGGCTTCCGCTGGATCAACAACGAGGACTCGGGCGGCAACGTCTTCTCCTACCTGCGCTGGGGCGCCGACGGCTCGGTCGTCGCCGTCGTGGTCAACTTCGCCGCGCACCCGCACGAGGGGTACCGCATCGGCCTGCCCTTCACCGGCCGCTGGTCGGAGATCCTCAACACCGACGCCGACGCCTACGGCGGCTCGGGCGTGGGCAACATGGGCTCGGTCGAGGCGACCGGTGTGCCGCACGACGGCCTGCCCGCCTCCGTCCAGCTGCGCATTCCGCCGCTGGGCGCGCTCTGGCTCAAACTGGGGTGACGTACGCTCCAGCCATGAGCGTCGACTTCCGTGACTCGATCACGATCGCCGCGCCGGCGGCCGTGGCCGGCGACATCATGAAGGCGGTCCAGGACTGGCCGTCCTGGACCGCGTCGGTGTCCACCGTGGACCGCCGGGCCACCGGCCCGCTGACCGCCGGCGAGACGGTCACCGTCAAGCAGCCGAAGCTGCGCCCGTCGACCTGGACCGTCACCCGCGTCGACGCGCACGGCTTCGAGTGGACCTCGTCGTCCTCCCCCGGCGTGCGCAACGTGGCCGGCCACTGGGCGATCGACAACGGCGACGGCACCTGCACCGCCGAGCTGACGCTGTCGTTCGCCGGCCCGCTCGCCCGGGTCGTGACCCTGCTCTACGCGGGCCTCATCCGCCGCTTCATCCGCACCGAGGCCGAGGGCCTGCGCAAGGCCGCCGAGGCCCGCGCCGCGGGCTAGATCCCCGGCTCCAGGTCCGGCTCCGGTGCGGCGGCCGCACGCAGCCGCCGCGTGAGCCCAGTTCTCACCGGCGGTGGCGCGGCAGGTCGGGCAGGAGATTGTGGTCGTAGACCAGGATCGTCCAGCGCTCGAGGTCGACGCGGGTCACCGGCAGGCCGAAGCGCTCGATCGCCCCGCTGACCGTGCCGTAGTGCTCCAGCGTGCGGTCCACGATGAGGAACCGGGCGTCGTGGCGCTGCGGGTCGTACCACTCCGCCTTGGACTCCCAGGGGAACGCGCGCGGGATCGGGTCGACCACCGGCGCGACCCGGACCCGGCCGTCGGTCGCGACGGTGACGGTGTGGGAGGCCCAGTAGGCCCCGAGGCCGTAGCGCAGGTCGTGCCGTTCCAGCCACGCCGCCGCCTCGGCGGCCTCGGGCGGGCGGGGCCGGGCCACCGCCGCGTGCACCGCGAACGACGTCACGAGCAGGGCGGCCGCGGCGAGCGCGGTCGCCCGCCACGCGATCCGGCCGGCCCGGCGGGGCGCCGCCCACAGCGCCGCGGCCCGGTCGCCGAAGACGCGCGCTGCCAGCACGGCGCCGAACGGCAGGACCGCGACCACCTGGCGGGCGCTGGCCATGTCCGCGGCCTGGGTCGAGGCGACGAACGCGGCCAGGTTCACCGCGATCGCGACGGCCAGCCACTGCGCCACCCGGTCGCCGTGCCCGCGCCGGCCCAGCAGCCGGGCGACGGTGACGAGGGTCGCGGCGAGCGCGGCGAGCATCAGCGCCAGGTTCACCGCGCCGGCCGCGTAGTTCAGGGCCGTCAGCGCGGGGTCGCCGGCGCCGAGGTACGGGAAGTAGGCGCCGTAGTCCAGGGTCGTGGTGCGCAGCAGCTTGACCAGGTGGTCGGGGACCGCGTCCCAGGTGGTGAACTCGGCGATCGGCTGGTGCACACGGAACCCGCCGGCGAGGCCGATCAGCCGCACCGCCGCGTGCGCGAGGGCAACCGAGGCGGCCGCGGCCACGAGCAGGTGCGTGTCGATGCCCCGCTCGGTGCGGGTCCGCAGCGCCCGCAGGAGGCGCAGCGCGCTGACTGTGGCCAGCGGCAGGGCGCCGATGTACATCGCGAGCGGGTCCGAGACCTGCGCGATCGTGAGCAGCGCCGTGACGGCGACCGGCCACCACCGGCGCAGTGCCGCCCGGCGTTCGATCAGCAGGGCGGTGACCAGCAGTGGTACCGCGGTGCCGGTGTGGTTGGGGACGTTGAGGACGATCGTCCAGCCGGCGTGCGGCTGGGGGATCAGCAGTACCGCCACCACCGCCGCGACGCGGGCCCAGGCCGCGCGACCGGTGGCCTCGCCGCGGGCCACCAGCGCGGCGCAGACGATGAGCAGCACATAGGTGATCGCCGCGGCGACGTGCACGACGTTCTCGTCGAGCCCGTACACCAGCTCGATGAGCGCGTACTGGACCAGCTCCGTCGGGTAGAACGACACGTCGCTGAGCGTCCAGCCGCGCAGCCCGAGGTTGCCGTGCAGCAGGTCCCACGCCTGCAGCGCGTTGGCGGCCCCGTCGGCGTTGGTGCCGTTGGTGCGGGCCATGCGCAGGTATCCCAGCAGCAGGACGGCCGCGCCGGACACGAGCAGCCCCGCGGTGGCGAGCCGTCCGCGGGTGCGCAGCGCCGGGCCGGTGCTGGTGGTGGTGCCGGCGGCCGGCTGCCGGGGAACGGTGGCGGTCACTGCGGTGGGGGTCGAACTCACCCGGGCAATTCTGGGGCACACTGGCTGTCGGCCATCGGTCAGGTCTGATCATTGACACTCCGGGTCGCGCGACAACCTCACGCCACCCCCGGCGCGTCCATACGTCCGCGCCGGACAGGGGGAGTTCGCGGAAGCGGCCGAAACCTGACCGGATCCGCTGCGAAGCTGGGGAAACGAACCCATCAGCGGAGGTACCGAAATGCCGGGAAACGTCCCACCCGTCGCCGACGAGCGCGAGGGCCTGCTCGCCTACCTCGACCAGCAGCGGCAGGCGGTCCGCATCGCCGCGTACGGGCTGACCGACGAGCAGGCCCGGGCCACCCCCACGGCCGGGACGCTGTCCGTCGGCGGCCTGGTCAAGCACGTCGCCCAGACCGAGCGCGGCTGGGTCGCGATGATGCTGGGGCGCCCGTACCCGCAGGTCGACTACGCCGACGGCTTCACGCTGCGTGAGGACCAGACGCTGGACGAGGTCCTCGCCGACTACACCGCGGTGGCCGCGGAGACTGCCGCCGCGGTCGCCGGGATCGCCGACCTCGGCCGGGAGGTGCCCGTGCCGAAGGGCGTGCCGTGGTTCCCGCAGGACGTCGAGGCGTGGTCGGTGCGCTGGGTGCTGCTGCACCTCATCGAGGAGACCGCGCGGCACGCCGGGCACGCCGACATCGTCCGCGAGGCGGTCGACGGCGCCACCGCGATGCCGCTCATGGCCGCCGCCGAGGGCTGGCCGGCCACCCCGTGGCTGCAGCCCTGGGAGCCCAGGGTCAGCTACGCCGAGTGACCTTCCGGGTCCGGCGTGAGCGTCATGGGCTCCGGGGTGTACGCGCCGACCGGCTCGGTGTGGGCCGGCGCGGGGCGGCCCGTGTTCGCCGTATGTGAATGCACGCGGGCGCCCGACGGGCCGCGGCGCGAGATGACCGGGAACGGTACGAGCACAACCGGGGGCGGCGGCGGGATGAGGCGGCCGGCGCCCCAGCGGACCCACAGCGCCACCCGGCCCGCGGCGGCCTCGGCGGCGAGCTTGTCCAGGGTGCGGCGCCGGTCGGCGTGGTCGACCTCGACGACGACCGGGGCCGCGCCGGGCCGGGCGATGCCGACGTCGACGACGGAGAACTGCCGCTCGTACGGCGGGGGCAGCGGCACGACGCTCGCCGCCCGCCGGTACGCCCGCCAGCCCCGCCCGCGCGCCCACTCGACGGTCGCCGCGATGAGCAGCTCGGTGACGTCGTCGGTGCCGCGGTCGGCGAACGCCAGGCGGCCCAGGTGCGCGCCGAGGACGGCGGCAAGCTGCCCGGCGGTGTCCTCGGCGTCCATGTCAGCACCTTAACCAGGCCGGCGCCCTAGACTCGCGCTGGTGACCTCGATGCTGCCGCCGGTCACGCGGATCCGGCGGGCGTACGCGCGGCACAAGGCGCGCGCCGGCGGCGACTGGCACGCGTACGTCACCCTCGCCGGGGCCGGCGTCGTGGTGTGCGACGACGCCGAGCGGGCGGTCAAGGGGTACAGCGTCCAGAAGCTCGCGGTCGCGGTGGCGCTGCTCGACAAGGCCGACCGCGGCGAGCTCGACCTGGGCCGGCGGGTGCGGCTGGAGGCCGGGGACGTGCTCGGCGGCAGCGGCATCTACCACCTGCAGCCGGTCTGGGGCGACGAGCTCACCGCCGCCGGCGTCGTCACCGCCCTGCTGCTCGTGTCGGACAACACCGCGGTGCGGCTGTGCGGCCGGCTCGCGCCCGCCGCGGAGATCAACGAGATCCTCGCCGCGAAGGGGTTCGCCCGCACCCGCGTCGAGCCGGTCACCGACCCCGCCCGGTTCCTGCTCGGCGACACCACCGCGCGCGAGACGCACGACCTGCTGGCCCGGCTGGCCGCCGGCACGCTGCTGGGCCCGGAGACCGGCGGGTTCCTGCTGCGCGTGCTGCGTGGCGCCGCCGGGTACCACGACGGGATACGCCGGGACATGTCCTCCGCGCAGCGCGCCCGGGTGGCCACGAAGCACGGCGCCGACCGCGACGAGCGCGGCGCGGCCCGGCACGAGGCCGGGATCATGTTCGCCCCCGACGGCGCCCCGGCGCTGGTCTACAGCCTGTTCGCCGACGGGCTGGGCGCCGCCGCGGACTACGGCGCCACCCACCCCGCGGTCGCCGCGCACGCCGCGCTGGGGCGCGTCATGCTCGAATGTTGCTGACCGCTCGGTCTACGGCAGGGTCCAGCGTTGCGCGTCGGACCAGCCGCAGGTGACCATGCGCAGCCGCGCCCGGCTGTCCCCGTCGTCCGGGTTGCCCAGGGCGCTCAGGCACAGCCCCGACTCCGCGTTGACCAGGGTCTGCGGGGTGCCCGCGCGCCACTGCTGGGCCGGGCTGCCGTCGCAGTCGCGCAGCCCCGGCGAACTCGCCGCGTCGAGGCAGCTGCCGAGGGTCTGGACGGACCCGTCCGGGCGCACCGTCCAGGTCTGGCCCTCGCTCCCGTCGCAGGTCCACGCCCGCAGCCGGGCGCCGTCGAGGCACAGCCCGGACGGCCTGGTGATCGTGCCGGTGCGGGCCTCGCCCGCCAGCGACTGCGACGGCGCGGGCGAGTCGGTGGCCCCGGGCGGGCCGCCCGGCGTGGCGGCGGCCGACGTCTGCGCCGGTCCGTCGGCCCATGTCTGCGCCGGCTGCGCGGCCGGCGTCCCCGCCGGGTCGGCCGCCCACGTCCCCGCCGGCCCGGCCGGCGGCGGTTCCGCAGGCGACGTCCCGGACGCCGAAGGGTCCGCCGCCGACGGGGCGGTCAGGGTGGCCGTCGCCACGCGGCCCCGGTTCGGCTCGGCGGCCTGGGCGCGCTGCGATGCGGGCGCGCCACCCAGGTCGGCGGCGCCCAGCACCAGCGCGGTGATGCCGAGGAATGCCATCACGGCGGAGCTCACCACGAGCCGGTGGCGGCGGCCCCTCCGGGCGTGCCGGGCGGGTCGGACGGCCCGCGCGGCTCGGCCGGCTCGGCCGGAACCGACGGCCGGTCCGTCGGTGGCCGGCGACGGCTCGGCCCGGGCGACCCCCACGCCCCGGCCGGCGGGGGGCTCGGGCTCGGCGATCCGCGCCGGCGGCTCGGCGTGGTCGCGTTCCGTGAGACGGACGAAGGGGCGGACGAGACGCGGCGGCTCGTCGGTCAGCGGGTCGGTGGGGGTCAGCGGATCGGTGGGAGTCATGCGCAGGTCACCCGCAACGCCTTGTGAGCAACATGCCGCCGACCGTAGTGACAATCGGCGGATGTTGATTCACGCCGGGAGGGTGAAATCGTGTCTCACCCGCGGCCCCACCCTCCCCGGCCGATCGTCGAGATCACTGCCGAAATGTTGCTATGGTTCGATGGATGACGCAGCGGTACCGCGAGCAGACCCGCTTCAGCGACCCCGGCCGGTTCGGTGAGCTCCTCGACGACCTCCCCGAAGACCTGCCGGCACTGATGGCGGCGGTGCGCAACGTGGTCGTGCACTACCGGGCGGCGGGCATCGCGTTCACCGGCCCCCGCCTGGCCGAGATCGACACGCGCTGGGTGTCGAGGATGCTGGAGCTCGACCAGCGGCGCTTCCCGGCCCCGCTGGCCCGGCCCCGGCCCGAGGCCGACCGGGTCGTCGGCTGCTGCCGCGACTTCTCACTGCTCACCGTCGCCGCACTGCGCCGCCGCGGGGTGCCGGCCCGCACCCGGGTCGGCTTCTCGCCGTACTTCGCCGAGGACTGGAACTACGACCACGTCGTCGCCGAGTACTGGAACGGCCGGCGCTGGGTGTTCGCCGACGCGCAGCTCGATCCCGCCGCCTTCCCGTTCGACACCGCCGACATACCGCAGTTCATCACCGCCGCCCAGGCGTGGACGTCGCACCGCCGCGGCCTGATCGACGCCGACCGCTACGGCGTCGACCCGGCCCTGCCGTTCCACGGCCACCAGTTCCTGCTCGACTCGGTGCTGCTGGAGGTCGCCCACCGCAACGGCGACGAGGTCCTGCTGTGGGACCAGTGGGGCGCCATCACCGACCGCACCGCCGACGAACTGGCCGAGCTCCTGCTCGCCGCGGACCAGGGCGACGCGCCGGCCGAGCGCCGCCTGACCGAGCGCTACCGCAGCGACCCGTCGCTGCACCTCGACGGCCGCGTGCACTGCCTGTCCCCGAGCGGCTTCGACGGCTGGGTCGCCGTCTGAGCCCGCCCTCGAATCGCGCGCCGGAAAACGGCGCAACCAAGACGTCCTAACGGCCGGAAAAGGTTGTCCGAGTGGGACGGACATTCGGTTTGATACCCGCCCATCCATGGGTGAGATACGCGGTGAGGAACGTCACGAGCATCCGCAGACGCCGCGCGCCTCGCCTAGCGTCGCCGACGGCCCCCTCGGGAGCTGGAGTGGAGGAATGTCCGTTTAGCCCGGTACTTCGGGTCAGCGTCGGCCAACACCGCGGCGCTCCACCCGAGACACGCGAGAGTGCACCGGGCCGACCATGGAGCCGACCTGAACGCACGCCAGCCGCTGCATCGCATCGCAGCAGGCACCGCAGCCCTTGCCCTGTACACCGTCTGGCTCGGCCCCTCCGCGGCCGCGGCCAGCCCGCGACCCGCGGCACCGGTCATGAACGCCGATTCCGGCTCGCCGGCGCCGTCGATCTCCGAGCAGGAGGCCCTGCTCACCGCCTATGAACGCGCCGACCGCGCGTACCGCGAGCGCACGACGTTCATGGCGAAGTCCCAGCGCGACGCGGCGGTCCCCCCGGCCCCGCCGGCTCCCGCCCAGCCGAGCACCGCGTCGAAGCCGCCCACGAAGAAGACGACCACTTCCAACCAGAGCTCGAACAAGAGCACGAAGTCGGGATCGTCGAGCAAACAGCCGACCACCGTCGCTCCCCCTTCCGGGGCCGCGGGCACCGTGGTGAACTTCGCCCTCGCGCAGGTCGGCAAACCGTACGTGTACGGCCGGTCGGGCCCGGACGCCTACGACTGCAGCGGCCTGGTGATGGCCGCGTACGCCCGGGTCGGCATCAAACTGCCGCACCAGAGCGAGCAGATCGCGGCCCGCGGCCGGCAGGTGCCCTCCGGGCAATGGATGCCCGGCGACGTCATCCACACGTCGGGGCACGTCGCCATCTACATCGGCAACGGCAAGATGGTCGAGGCGGCCAACCCGTCCGCCGGGGTGCGCGTCGCACCGGTGCGCGGCGGCACGGCGTACCGCTTCCTGTGAAGGCCGTCCCGGGCGGGCATTTCTCTCAGCTCTGCGCCCGCCCGGGCCGATCCCGCCGATACGAGCGGATCCCGCCGGCCCGCGTTGCTCGTGCCGGTCCTGTGGCTGTCCGACCGGGTGCGCACCAGCACCCGGCTGGCGGTGCTGGTCGTCGTGCCGCTGGTTCCCGGGCTCGGCGCGACTGGGCATACACCGACTCCGTCGGCGCCCAGCTCGACTTCGCCGCGGCGGAGCGCGACGGCACCGCGGTCGTGCTGCCCGCGCTCGCCGCCATGACCGACGTGTCGGCCGGCCGGGCGCCCGACCTGACCGCGCTGCGCTCGGCGGTCGGCGGCCACCCGAACCTTCGCCTCGACGCGGCGCTGGGCGCGGTGCCCGGCACCGGGGGCCCCGCCGCCGATGCCCTGGCGGAGCTGATCACCCACGCCGGCAACAACTCCAACCTGATCCTCGACCCGGATCTGGACTCCTACTACGTCATGGACAGGCCCGCCGCCGGACGTCGTCGAGCGGATCCAGCGATTCGTGAGTGCGGCCTCATGACCTGGGTACGTTGGACGGCGTGCGCCGGTCCGCAGCAGTGCTCGCCGCCGCGCTGGTGCTCGCGGCATGCGGCCGCGACCCGGCGCCGGTGCCGGTCGACGACTGGCCGACGTACCACCGCGACAACGCGCGCACCGGCATCGGCCCCAGCGCCCCGCCCGCCACGCGGCTCGCCAAGGCGTGGGAGGCGCGGCTGGACGGCGCCGTATACGGCCAGCCGCTCGTCATCGGCACGAGGGTGCTCGCGGCGACCGAGAACGACACCGTCTACGCCCTCGACGCGCGGTCCGGCGCCGTGCTGTGGTCGGCGCACGTCGGCACGCCGGTGCCCGGCTCCGCGCTGTCGTGCGGCAACATCGACCCGCTCGGCATCACCGGCACCATGGCCTACGACGCCCAGACGAAGCTGGCCTTCGCCGTCGCGGAGACCACCGGCGGCGCACACACCCTGATCGGCGTCGACGTCGGCAGCGGCGAGGTCCGGCTGCGCCGTGCGGTCGAGCCGCCGCACGGCGACCGGCTCGCGCACCAGCAGCGGGCCGGCCTCACCGTGTACGCCGGGCGCGTCTACATCGCCTACGGCGGGCACGCCGGGGACTGCGGGAAGTACGTCGGCTCGGTCGTGTCGGCGCCGACCTCCGGCGGCGGCGAGCTGCAGACCTACGCCGTGCCGACGCCGCGCGAGGGCGGCATCTGGTCCCCCGCCGGCGGGGTCGTCATCGGCCAGCAGCTGTACTACGCGGTCGGCAACGGCGAGTCGACCTCGTCGACGACCGGATTCGACGGCAGCGACACGGTCATCGCGCTGGACCACTCACTGCGCCGCACGGGCTACTTCGCCCCGGACACGTGGGCCGAGGACAACGCCGGCGACCTCGACCTCGGCTCGATGACCCCGGCCCTGGTCTCCGGCCCGGGCGGCGACAGGATCTTCATCGCCGGCAAGCGCGGCGTCGGCTACCTGCTCGACCCGGCGAACCTCGGCGGCATCGGCGGCCAGCTGGCGAAGCGGGAGGTCTGCGCCCCGTTCGGCGGCGCCGCGGTCTCCGGCACCACGCTGTTCCTGCCATGCGACGACGGGGTCCGGGCGGTGACCGTCGACACCGCCTCGGACCGGATCACCGTCGGCTGGCACGGCCCAGACGGCGCCACCGGCTCCCCGGTGCTCGCCGGCGGCTCACTCTGGGTCGTCGACGTCGACGCGGGCGTGCTCCACCTGCTCGACCCCGCCAACGGGCACGAACGCGCGCGGCTGAACATCGGCCGCGCCCCGCACTTCGCCTCCCCCACCGTCGCCCGCGGCCACGGCTACGTCGGTACCCTCACGGGGGTCGTCGCGGTCGGATACTGAACCGTCTGCCGCACCTCGGGGGTACCACGGATCCACCGCCGCTGGACCTCGTCCGGCGTGTGGTCGCAGGCCCCGGTGTCGATCCGGGCACTCCGCCCTTATGAGGGGCGGCCGAGCAGCCGACGCTCCGCCTGCGGTGGACCGTCCACGGTGGATGGCGACACGTGTTGCGAGACCACAGCCGGACTCGAACCGGCGTCAACCGCTTTGCAGGCGGTCCCCTGGCCACTCGGGCATGTGGTCACGATCGATGGTTGGTGCGGGTGGAGGGACTCGAACCCCCTCAGCAAAGCAGCTGGTTTACAGCCAGCCCCGACTCTCCAGCGTCGGCGCACCCGCGTGGTGAGCTGATCGGCCCCGTGACCGACCGGCTCCTCCGTGGTGGCAGGGGCGGGATTTGAACACCGCGATCTCCGGCTTATGAGACCGGCGAGGACGACCGAACTCCTCTACCCTGCGAGCGCGCCGCCGGGGACTCGAACCCCGAACACGCCGACGAAGCGTCGGCTGCTCCACCAGTTGAGCTAGCGGCACTTTCGAAGCGCGGACGGGACTCGAACCCGCACATGTCCTGGGTGAAAACCAGGCGACTCTCCCCATTCGTCCACCGCGCCGTGCCCCGGGCCGGAATCGAACCGGCTGCCCCCGCCATGTCGGGACGGTGCTCTACCAAGTGAGCTACCGGGACTACCTTGCCGTGCGTGCCCCCGGCGCGATTCGAACGCGCACCGTCGACGTCCTCAACATCGTGCCTCTGCCGTTGGGCTACGAGGGCGTGGGTGTTGCGAGCGGCAGCCGGGATTCGAACCCGGGACCTTCGCCATGGCAAGGCGACGCTCTGACCTGACTGAGCTACAACCGCGTGGGGTACCGCGCACCGCCGACCGGAATCGAACCGGCGACCTCGGCCTCGACAGGGCCTTGCTCTCCCGCTGAGCTACGACGGCAGGGAAGGTGCCTCCCCCCAGGGGCACCAGAGCGGCAGCGGGGACTCGAACCCCGTCACGGCCTGTTTGGAAGACAGGTGTCCTGCCCGTTGGACGACTACCGCAGGCAACACGTCGCCCGTCCGGGGGTTGAACCCGGTCTCCCGGAGTGAGAATCCGGAGGTCTACCTGCCTCAACCTCACGGGCGTCGGTGGGTGCCGCACGAGCACCCGCGTGGACCTGAGCGGATTCGAACCGCTGACCCTCGGTCTGCCAGACCGATGCGCTACCGCTGCGCCACAAGCCCTCCGCCGCCGCCACGGTCACGCCGGCGGCACGTCCGAGACCTGGAATCGTCTCGGCTCAAAAACGTGTGCCATCCACTGTGGACTTGTCAATTGTCGATTCCACCGGCGAAATCGCCGGGGCGTTTTCGGGCAGCCGGTATCGTCATTTCCGCCGGCCGCGGAATGGTGTTTCAGGGAACGAAAAAGCCGCCCGGTCCCCGGTGGGGGTGGGCGGCGGAGGCGTCGCTAGCGGGCTGCTAGCCGCTCCACCTACCCGAGGCATATTCGCAGTTCAGACAGTCGAGGACGGCGACGAGGAGGGCATAGCCTTCCATGGCCCCGGCACCGAGCGGCATCTGCCGCCGCGGTTCGAGCTCGGGGTGCCGCCGCATGGCCATCTCCTTGTCGTCTCAGGTGGTCTGTTTGGTGCTTCTTCTCGGTGCCGATGAATAGATTACGCATTCGACGGCGCCCGCACAATGCATTTATCGCGTCTGCTTCGGGACACCCCGATAGCCGCATGGCCGCAGCGGGTACGTTGCCCGTGTGCCCGAGTTGATCGCCCCCACGACCCGCCTGCATGCGGCCTGGCTGGCCGCCCGCGACGACTGGGGCCGCGGCGCGACCCAGCATGGCAGCGGCCTGGGCGAGGGCGACGAGGTCGACTCGCCCGAGGGCTTCGCCGCCTGGGTGGCGGGGCTGCACGGCGGTGTTCTGGAGGACGTCCGCGACACGTGGCTGGGCCGCAGCCGCCGCTACTGGATCGCACTGCCGTGACCAGACGTGCACGGGTTCCGGGATTCCCGCGCGGCACGTGTCCCGAGCTCGTCCTGCGATGTCGATTTCGGTTCGTTCCGTGTGCCGGTTCGAGCCTTGTTGCTGCGCTCGGCGATGAGGGTGCAATGACAGCCGCGGCTGTGAGGAATCTGGCGGGCGATGCCCGGCTTGCGGCCCTGGAGCAGGCGGGGCTGGTTCGCCGTGGCCGGCTGGTCGCTGAGGTCGGTGCGGAAGGCGCGTTGCCGGTTGTCCACGAGTTGCGCGCTGTGCTGCCGGGCGGGTTGCGCCGGGGCGGCACGGTGGCGGTGGCCTCGTCCGGCGTGGCCAGTACGTCGTTGCTGTTGTTGTTGCTGGCGGCGGCGTCGAGGGCGGGTGCGTGGTGCGGCGTGGTTGGGCTGCCATCGTTGAACCCGTTCGTCGCGGACGAGACGGGGATCCGGTTGGACCGCTTGGCGCTGCTGCCGGATGTCGGCGCGGAGTGGACATCGGCGGTCGTGGCGCTGCTGGACGGTCTGGACGTGGTGGCGGTCGCGACGAGCGACGTGCCGTCGGCTGCGTTGTGCGGTCGGTTGGCGGCCCGGGCGCGGCAGCGCGGTTCGGTGTTGATGCCGTTCGGTGGTTGGTCGCAGGCGGATGTGACGTTGCACGCCGAAGGCGGTGTGTGGGAGGGGCTTGGTCGGGGTCGGGGTCGGGGTCGGGGCCGGGTGCAGTGCCGCGAGGTGTCGGTGGTGGCGCGGGGCCGTGGAAGCGCGGCGCGTCCCCGGCGGGCCACGTTGTGGCTGCCGCGCCCGACCGGCCTGTATGCGCAGCGGGCGCGGTCGGCTCCCGTGGCGGAGCCGTCGCCCCGGCTGATGATCGTGCCTGCGCGGCCGGCCGGTGCGAGCGCGCCGCCAACGGGCGCGTCGGTCGACGCCGACGCGGCGGTGCGGCCGGCGGTCGCGTCGTGAGCGGTGCGCGTTACGGCGGTGGAGTGTTCCGCGCGGCCGCGGAGGCCGCGGGCGGGCCGTCGATGACGACGCGTCGAGTATGAGTTGATCGAGCACCGGCCGCCCAGCCAGCGCGACCTGCCGGGCCTCGTTCTCCTCGTGCTGGCGGCCGCCGGGCTGGCTCGCCACGGCCGACGCCACACACGACTTTAGGTCCCTGGCAGCCCTGTTCGTCCACTGATAACAGCAATAGTCCATGTTTCGCCCAGTTCGCTGCGCCGCCCCCTTCCGGCGCCTCCACGTGAAGGGATGCACCATGCCCGAGGACCAGCAACCCGCAGCCTCCGAGCACCGGGCTGCCACGGTTCAACCGGCTGTGCGCACCGGCGCCGCGCTGCTGCTCACCGCCTTGATCGCGACTACCCAGACGACCAGGTTCGCGTCCCTGGAGACCGGTGCCGACGAGGAGCTCAGGAGCAGGCGGGCCCGGCGTAGGGCGCGCAGGCGCTCGGGATGCGCGAGCACGCCGGTGTCCAGCTGCGGCATACCACCCCCAACCCGCAGGCACGTGCCCCGATCGAACCACGAAAGGGTGCAAACCCCGGCTAAAGCCGCAGCTGGGTGGCGCGCGCCAGGGTCGACTCCGGCGGCTCGCCCGTCGTGAGGTCGAGGTCGTCGGTGATCCGGCCGTCGCCGAGGCGGATCAGCCGGTCGCAGCGGGCCGCGATGTGCTGCTCGTGGGTGGCCAGCAGCACCGTCATGCCGTGCTCCTCGCGCAGCTCCAGCAGCAGGTCGAGGATCTGGGTGCCGTTGGCCGAGTCGAGGTTGCCGGTGGGCTCGTCGGCCAGCAGCAGGCGGGGCGAGCCGATGAGCGCCCGGGCGATCGCGACCCGCTGCTGCTGGCCGCCGGAGAGCTCGGCCGGCAGCGCGCGCTCCCGCCCGGCGAGGCCGACCGCGGCGAGCAGCTCCCGGGCCCGGGCGCGCTTGTCGAACCCGACCTTGAACGGCAGCACCGGTGCGACGACGTTGTCCAGGGCGGTGAGGGCGGGCAGCAGGTGGTACCGCTGGAACACGAAGCCGACCGTCCGGCGGTACTCGCTGAGCCGGCGCCGCCGCAGCCCGGTCACCTCGACCCCGTCGACCACGATCCGGCCGGCGTCGGCCGCCTCGATCGCTCCGACGAGGTGCAGCAGCGTCGACTTGCCCGAGCCGCTCGGTCCGGTGACGGCGGTGCAGCTGCCCGCGGCCACGTCGAGGCTCAGCTCGTCGGCGGCGACGATATCCCGGAAGCGCTTCGTCAGCCCCTCGACCGACACGGCGGAACCTGACATTGCTTACTCCTCGGCCAGCAGGCGGGCGGTGGGCAGGTGCTGCAGCAGCAGCGCGGGGACGATCGCGGCGGCGATGGCGACCAGCGCGCCGGCCGCGAGCCCGGCCAGCGCGGTCCAGAGCAGCCCGGCGGTCACGGTGCCGACCAGCCAGGCCGCGCCGCCGAGCCCGAGGCCGGCGCCGAGCAGGCCGCCGAGCACGCCGATGCCGAGGCCCTCGGCGGCGACCAGGCGGGCCAGGGCGCCGGTCGTCCAGCCGGTGGCGCGCAGCGTGGCGAGCTCGGCCGAGCGGTCGCGGATGTTGAGGTAGAGCACGTCGGCGACGGCGAACGCGCCTAGCAGCACCGTGGCCGCCACCGCGACCGTGTCGACCGAGCGGACCTGCAGCGACACGGCGTCGCCCAGCAGCGTGCCGACGATGGCGCCGTGGAACGCGAACGTGATCGCGCCGAGCACCGTGGCCGCGGTGATGCCGATCGCCAGCGCGCACGCGCCGAGCAGCGTCCGCCCGGGCACCCGCAGCAGGTTGCGCAGCCCGAGCCCGGCCGGGCCGCGCGGCCGCCCCGCCCGCCGGGGCCGCGAGGCCACCTGGCGCAGCCCCCTTGCCGGGCGGCCCCGAGCCGCGGACAACGCCGGGAGCAGACCGCTCAGCAGAGCCAGAAGCAGCGCTATCGGTACTGCCAGCAGCGCCCGCCCCCACGGCACGCCCACCGCCAGCAGGCGCCCCAGGGGCGCCGCCAGCAGCATCGTGCCGGCCCCGGCGACCAGCCCGATGGCGGCGACCTCGCCGAGCACGGCGGCGAACACCCGCCGGGCCGGCCAGCCGAGCGCGGTGAGCGTCGCCAACTCGGTGCGCCGGTCGCGGACCCCGGCGGCGACCGCGTTCGCGAGGAACAGCGCGCAGACCACGAGTACCAACCCAAAAAGCACGACGCTCTTGCGGTCCACCGCGCTGACGATGGCCGCCGCCACCCCCTTTCGGGTCCACAGCTCCGACAGCCGCAGCTCGGGGCGGCCGAACCGGCCCGCCGAGATGTTCACCGTCTGCGGCTGGGGCGAGGAGCCGTAGGTGATGTCGACGTCGAGCCCGGTGGCGGCCGCGATGCGCTCGGCCACGACCCGCACCCGTTCCCGCGCGGCGGCGTCGAAGCCGTGCGCGCCGGCCACGCGCACCCGCACGGCCGAGACCGGTGCCTTGCGCGGGGTGTCCAGCCCGAGCCGCCTGTAGAGCTGGTCGAGCAGGTCCAGGCTGGTCAGCAGCGTCGGCGGGGTGGCCAGGTAGCCGGCCGGGTTGCCGTTGGGCAGCAGCGCGCCGCCGCCGAGCAGGTCGCGGGTGCGCTGGTCGGCGCCGGTGGCCGTGGGCGCCTGGTAGGTCTCCATCGGCACCTTGGTCAGCGGGTCGAACGCCTGGACCTTCGCCGGGTCGTAGACGCCGACGACCCGGGCCCCGCCGAGCTTGCTGGTCTGGGCGATGCTGCGGTACGAGGTGTCGTAGAGCTGCCACGGCAGGTGGACGCCCTCGATGTCCTTGACCCGCCAGGCCTCCGGGTCGCTGGGGACCGGCACGGCGGTCAGCGAGCCGTCCGGGTTCTCGGTGTAGTCGACGCCGCCGACGCGCATGAACGGCTTGAGGGTGACGCTGTCGCCGACGCCCTGCGGTCGGGACTGCACCTCCCGGGTCTGCAGCAGCGGGCCGGTCATCGCGTCGAGGACGGCCAGGGCGTGCTGGGGGGTGTCGCCGGGCAGCGGGCCGCTGAGCGGCACCCGGCTCAGGCCGACGCGGAGGCTGTTGTCCGGGTACGGTCGCTCGACCGACAGCACCGGCAGGATGGGCTTGTCGACCGGCGCGGGGGCCCGCCCGAGCGGTTCGCCCGGGCCGAGGTAGCGCCCGGCCGTGAGCGCTCGGTCCAGGCCGACCAGCCGCGCCTCGGCGGCGGGGTCGACCGCGGCCAGCAGCATCGGCGTTTGCCAGGAGAAGGTGGCCACGGCGGCGTCCGTGGTCACGACCTGGTCGGCGTGCTCGCCCTTGGAGCCCTCCTCGAACCGGCCGTCCGGCCGCAGCCGGAAGACGGTGACCTGGGCGCCCTGCAGGTCGCTCATGAGGTTGCTCATCTCGCCCGTGTCGATCTGCTGGCAGACCGGCGTGCCGTCCTCGAGCACGGGCAGGGAGTCGGCGCAGAGGTCGGAGCCGGCGCGGACCGAGCCGTCGCTGTACTCCACGCGTGAGGAGCTGGCCCCGTCCACCTTCGGCCAGGCGAGCTGGTGCTTGGTCACGTACACGAACTCGGCCCGGCCCGGGGCGCTGCTGAGCCCGTGGTCGGCCAGGAAGGTGCGGTCGAGGCGGATCAGCTGGCGGTCCAGCGAGCGGTCGACCAGGCCGGTGAGGTCCACGGTGCCGAAGCGGACCTGGTTGGCGTACCCGACCATGGCGGTCGGCGCGGCCACGTCCACGCCGTCGAGGGCGGCGATCCAGGCCACCTCGTCCGTGGTGATCCCGCCGTAGACCCCGCTGAGCGAGTTCGGGCGCACCTTCTGCCGGTCGTCCTCCAGCCGGGTGCGGGTGCCCCGGGGGCGCACCAGCACCTGGTAGGCCGCCTCGGCGCTGCGGTTCACCTCCCCGGTGACCTCCAGCCGCGCGGTGTCGGTGGCCCCGGTCAGCACGGTGAAGCCGGTGGTCGCCACCAGCACGCCGAGTAGCAGGGCCACCGACCGTCCCGCGCGCCCCCGTAGATGCGCCCAGATGAATGAGGTCACCCGCGTACTCTGTCGCAATGCATTGTGACAATGCAAGGGGTAGCATCTCCGGTCATGCCGATCCATCACGCGGTGCTGTCGCTGCTGACGCATGGGCCGAGCTACGGCTACGAGCTCAAGGGCGCCTTCGAGACCGCGGTCGGCCCGCAGTGGGGCCCGCTGAACATCGGCCACCTGTACCAGATCCTGGACCGGCTCTCCCGCGACGGCCTGGTGGTGTCGCAGCGGCACGCCCAGGCGGTCAAGCCCGACCGCGTGGTCTACGAGATCACCGACGCCGGCCGCGGCGAGCTGCGGCGCTGGCTGGGCGAGGCCTCCCCGCGCAGCGGCGGCTTCCGCGACGACTTCTTCCTCAAGGTCACGGCGGCGGCCCGCTCCGGCGACGCCGACACGGTCAAGACGGTGCTGAGCCAGCAGCGCACCTACCTCATGCGCGAGCTGCGCAACCTCGACGGGCTACGGCGCAAGGCGGACAACCCGGTGGTGGCGCTGCTGCTCTCCGCGGCCACCCGCCACGTGGAGGCGGACCTGTCCTTCGTGGACGACGCCGACCGGGCCCTGCTGCGCACGCCGGGCGCGCTGTCGGCCGCCCCGCGGCGCCCCGAGGCCGAGACCGAGGGGCTGCGCTCAGCGGGGTAGCAGGGCGCCCGGGTTCAGGCCCGGGACCTCGTAGGGCTCGCCCAGCAGCCGCGCCGCGGCCAGCCGGGCCAGCGCCGGCGCGGTCTGGATGCCGGTGCCGCCGAGCCCCGCGAACCAGAAGAACCCCTCCTGCTTCGGGTCGGGGCCGAGGATCGGGTTGCGGTCGGGCGCGAACGTGCGCAGGCCCGCCCAGCTCGTGCGCACCCGGGCCAGGCGCAGGGTCGTCGCCGCGGCCACGCGCTCCACGGCCACGCTGACGTCCTGGGGCGCGGCGACCGCGTCGGTGGGCGGGCTCGGGGTCTCCTCGGCGGCCGAGACGAGCAGGCCGCCGCGCTCCGGGCGGAAGTAGTAGCGCTCCGCCACGTCCACGACCAGGGGCCAGGCCGGGCCGACGCCCTCCGCGGCGGCGATCGCCACCGTGCGGCGGTAGCTGCTCAGGCCTGCGCCGGGGACCTCCAGGCGGGCCGCGACCGCGTCAGCCCACGCGCCGGCGGCGTTGACGATCCGCCCGGCGGTCAGCTCGCCGCGGTCGGTGGTGCACCCGGACCGGGCCGAGCGGACCGTCGATCGTGTCGGGCGTCAACCGGCGGCGAGCACCGAACAAGGGCATCACCGGAGGGTACGTGCCCGGCCGCACGCGCGCCGACCACATCGATCGGGCATACGCAGTGCCGTGCGGGTGGTCTGTCAAAATCGGCATCGTGGCGAGTTCCGTCGATCTTCGCAGTCTCCGCGAGCTTGTCGATCATGTCGCCGTAGGCCTCGCTGGCGCCGGCGGCCACCGGGACATCCCGGCGGCGTTCGGTCGTGCCGGCATCGGTCCCGACCGGTGAGGGCAGCAAGACCGAGCGAGCTCGCCGCAGCGTCGAGACGGTCCCGGACGAGGACCTGCCCGGTGTCGCCCGGCAGATCCTTGCCGCTGGCGTCGCCCGCGCCGATACCCGCAACGCGATCGAAGACCTGCTCTGGGTGGCCGAGCCAGGGCCGCAGATTCCGGCCCGTACCCGCCGCGACCTGGCCCGCGCTCTGGATCTGGACGTATTCCTGCCCGCGTATGAGCGCTTCAAGGCGCTGCTGCACCGGCTGTGGGTCCTCGGTGAGGACACCGACTTCTTCTTCACCCCGGGCGACGGGTGGAGTCTCAGCGCTGAGATCGACCGGCACGTACGCAACAACCCGGACTGGACCGCCGAGTACCTGTTCGAGCGGATCGGCGCGTTCGACGCCATCGACCAGCGGTTCGCGCGCTTTTTGGAAGGGCTCGTGTCCGGCCAGACCCTGGTGGACGAGGACGCGCAGCGCCGCGTCGCCGCGGTGTGCAACGAGCACCTGCACCGCGTCGGGCTCGAGTTGCGCGAGACCGGGGAAGCCGACGGCTACCCGGTGTTCCACCTGACCTCGACCCGGGCCCACACCGGCCGGCCGAAGACGCTGATCTTCGCCACGCCGCGCAAGCCGGACCTGCGGTTCCACGTGCTCGACAACGAGGTCGAGATCGCCACCGGCGCGGACCGGGTGCTGATCTACGACCGGCCGATCTCCCAAGACGGCCTGCGGTGGCGGGACCTGCAGGACTGGTGGAAGGACCGGCAAGGCCTGACCAGCGACGACGAGGTCAGACACACCCTGTGGCAACGGCTGTGGGACAGCCTGCCCGAATCGCCGCCGCAGCGGCTGCTGTTCGAGCTGTACCGGCAGATCCACGGCGCGCGCGGTGCCGACCTGCCGGCGCTGCTGCCCGAGGTGTGGCTGCACTGGGATCCGAAGACGGTGCAGGAGCGCGGGGTCAACGCCATGCGCAACCTGCGCATGGACTTCCTCATGCTGCTGCCCGGCGGCCACCGGATCGTGCTCGAGGTCGACGGCAAACACCACTACGCCACCGGCGACCGCGCTGACCCGGCTGTGTACGCGGCCACCATGCGCGGTGACCGCGACCTGCGGTTCGCCCGCTATGACGTGTTCCGCTTCGGCGCCGCTGAACTCGACAGCCAGGCACGCGCCCTGCCCCTCCTGCGGGCGTTCTTCGCCGACCTGTTCCGGACTTATCAGGTGACTTGACCGCTACCACCGTCCAGTGACACCGCCGGTCCGGCACCGACGTCTCCGTTGAATAGCACCTATGTTCGATTATGCTGCTCAGGGTGTATGCCGAGACCGTCCGCCGTTGGTGGAATGGCAGCTGGGGACGGCTGAACCGCCGCGACGTCTACGTTCGCACGGACGGCGTCTCGTTCGAGGTCGAGGTGCGCCTGGGCGGGGCGAACGGCCACCGATGGCGC
This sequence comes from Dactylosporangium sp. NPDC048998, assembly GCF_043197855.1. Lineage (NCBI taxonomy): Bacteria > Bacillati > Actinomycetota > Actinomycetes > Micromonosporales > Micromonosporaceae > Dactylosporangium > Dactylosporangium sp. NPDC048998. The sequence continues at coordinate 66,822 of NZ_JBICTV010000014.1, read as the reverse complement.
CGCGAGTACACACTCGCCGGGACGCGCTCGACGAGGCGCAACGGCACCTCGCGGCCGACCAGACATGGAAGGACCTGACCGCCGCGCACCAGCCGCGGAACCGGCCGGCTGCGCTAGCGGGGGCCGGTGAGGCGGTGCGGGTGGGCGGCGCGCAGGTACCGCATCGCGGTGCCGGCCTCGATGCCGAAGAGGTGGATCAGCCGGACCGGGTCGGCGGTGACTGCGGCCTCGTGCAGGATGCGGTCGGTACGCAGGCCGGTCGGGTGGACGCCGAGGCGGCGCAGCGGGAGGAAGAGAACCGCGTTGGTCACCGGCGGTTGCCTGCCGGCACCGCCCGACCTGCCAGTGCTTCGCCACCCTCAGCTCGGCGGCAACAGACGGCCGTGGCCGGCCCGGCGCCGCGGCACGGGCCGCATCCGTTCGCCGGCCGGCGTCGTCCCGTCCGCGGCTCGGGCCGGCTCGCCCAGCGGCGCCGCCGCGTCGGCGAGGGGTTCAGCTTCCAGCAGGTCGCCGACGGTGCACTGCAACGCCGCGCAGATGCGGTCCAGGTCGTCGAGGCGCACCGAGATCGGCTGGCCACTCCACAGCGCGGCGACCTTGCTCAACGAGGCGTCGAACCCGACCTCCAGGAACGCCTTGCGCAGATCGCTCGGCCGCCAGATGCCACGCTGCGCCGCCGCCCAGCGCAGGTTCCACTTCACTGCAGCCTCCCCGTGTTGCCCACCAGCCGCTGCACCGCCCGGTCCGCCGCCTCGAGCGCCGCCTGCTCCGGATCGCCGTGCGCGGAAATGGTGACGTTGGGTATTGGAACTGTCCGAATGCCCGGGATAGGCGGGTCTTCAAGTCGGGATGTCGCCGGATTGATCGGTGCGGCGCGGGTCTCAGTCGGTCGTCGAGGCGAGCCCTGGTTTGGACAGACCTTCTTTTTGATACTCCAGGGACACCACGTCCTGGCGGCGTTGTCCGAGGTACCAGTTTCCGGTCTCGTTCATGTCGAGGGTGCGCCGTAACAGGTCGGAGCGACCGGCGGGAAGTTCGCCGAGTACTTCGCCGCGGGGGGACACCACCATGCTTGGGCAGTGCTGATCGGGATGCGCGATGTTGGCGGATGCCAGGAAGCGCTGGTTCTCGGCGGCCCGGCTGATCAGGTGGCTTCGCCAGACGCCCTCGGCTTCGCTGGTGTTCGCGGCGTTGGTGAGGTAGACGAACAGCTGAGCCCCTGCCGTGGCCAGGTACTGCCATTGTTCCGGGAACCGGATCTCGCGGCAGAGTTGCATGCCTGCGGTGATGTTCCCGTCGGGATGCGGGATGTCGATGGTCGGGAGGAGGTCGCCGGGGGTCAGTTGGCCACGCTCGTTCATCGCGAGGTTGATTTTCCGGTAGATCTGGTGGCGGCCGTCGGCGGGGAAGAACAGGCCGGCGTTGCACCATCCGCCATCGTGAGGGAGCAGCGATCCGCAGAAGATGTGTACCTGCTTCTGCGCGGCGAGTTGGGCCGTTCGCGTAACGGCGTGGTTCACCGTGGCGGGGTCCATGCTGTGCAGCCGGGTCAGGTCCTCGCCGTAGCCGGAGAGCATGCCTTCGGGAAGGACGACCACGTCGCCGGGGTGGGTCTCGCCGAGAACCTCGCGCACGGTGCTCAGGTTGGCGTCGATGTTCCAGGTGACGGGGACTTGGGCGATCATGATGGACATCTGCACTCGGCAATCTTGAAGGACAGTCGAACGCCTGCCCCCGTCGGGTCCAGTCACTCAGCTCGTTGTTGACGTGTGCGGTTGCTGAGGTCGGCGGCGTAGCTGGCCCAGTCGCCGGCGGAGATCTGTTGCCAGCGGACGGCGGAGTTGACGCTGATCCCGAGTGTGCGTGCGAGGATCGCGGCCGGGATTTCGGTGGCGAGTTGGAATAGTGCGGTGCTGCGGGCCTGGTTGGGGCGGATACCGAGCTGGTTGAGTCGCAGCTTGAGTCGTTCGGTGCTGATGGGGCGTCCGGGTTGTCCTCCAGGGAACAGCCAGCGTGACGGGGCGGCCGCGCCGATGGTGGCGTGGCCTTTGCGGGTGGCGACGACGTCGCGGGCCAGGTTGTCGACGGGGTGAGGCAGGCGGATGGGTGTGCGGCCGAAGCGGATGCTGACGTCGTCGCCGGTGACGGTGATCTGGTCGGTGGTCAGCAGAGCGATGGTTGATGGGCGTTGGGCGTAGAGAAGCAGCAGGAGGCCGGCCAGGCGATCGTCGGCGTCGATGGTGGTGTCGTGCAGTAGCTGCCGGGCGGTCATCCATCGTTGGTCGCCGTCGAGGGCGCTGACCGGGCCTTGCCAGCGTCGGGCTTTGAGGTATGCGCTGGTGAGCTTGTTGGCGTGGGCCCATCGGATGAAGGTGGCGGTCTCGTAGCGGTAGCTTCCGCTGGGGTCGTTTTGCCAGCGTTCGAGGTCGGGCTGCCCGAAGGTGTCCAGGGTGAGGTTGTGGGTGTCGAGCCAGTCGAGGAAGGCCTCCGCGGCGCGCCGGTGTAGCCGGATGCGCAGGACTTGTTGCCGGGTCGTGCGGCGGCCGTTGTTGCGGCTGCGGAGCCGGCGGAGCAGGTTCCAGATCAGGTAGCGGTGCAGGATTCTGCGGCGGTTCGGATCCTGTTGCTGGCAGAGGAAGTCGGTGAGCGTCTGTTCGAGGCGGACGAGTTCCTCGTCGCGTTCGGGCAGGGCGCCGACGGCGACCAAGGTGAGGCGTAGATGCTCGAGCGCTGGGCGTTTCGGCAGCTGGTCGAATGCTTCGTGCGTCAGCGGCATGCGCCCGGCGGCGAGATCTGCCAGGACCGAGGCGGCGGGTTGCTTGGTCAGCCACCGTTTGGCGGTGATGGAGTTTTCGGCGGTGGCGATGTCGTGGCGCAGGGCCAGCAGGCCGGCGGGTAGGTCGGCTCCGGCCGGGCCCATGATCTCGTCCAGGCGCCGGTTGATCCGGCACCGTTCACATCGTCCGGGCTTCGGATGGTCGGGGTCGCTGCAGGCGGGGCAGGCGAGCCAGGCCGGGGGCGGCGCGCAGTCGGCGCAGATCGGGTGGGTCAGGGTTCCCGCGGCGATCGGGACAAGGCGCGTGCAGCGCGAGCAGTTCGCCGTTCGGCGTTGGCAGGTCGGACACCAGGGGCGGCCTGTGGTGCGCGAGATTCCGCATCCGGTGATGTCGCCACAGAGGAAGCAGGTCAGCGTCGGCAGCGCGTGGCAGGTCGGGCAGAGCGGCCCGTCGGCGAGGCGGCGGTTCACCTTGCGGCGTCGTCCGCAGCCGAGGCAGGTCTCCAGGTTCGCGGGGTCGGTGATGAAGCAGTTGGCGCAAATCGGGCCGCCGTCCTGATCGCGGGTCACAGGTTCGCGGCGGGCGCTGCAGCGGGAGCACTCCTCGATGCGGGAGTGCGCGATGCAGGTGCGGCAGACCCGGACTCCGCCCAGCGGCTTGTCGATGCGGACAACACGACGGCAGCCGGGACACGCGGGAAGGACGATGCCTGCGACGCCGGCGGCGTGCAGACGTTCGACGAACCTCGGGATCACCCGTAACGGCGCTCGATGCCCTTCACCGGTGAGCAGGGCCGGGTCGGACTCGATGGCCCACGCGAGTTTCTGCTGATAGGCGCCCTGGCGACAGCACTGGTTCACTGCCGACACGATCGTCTCCCGCTCGGCCCGGGGATCGAGGTCGGCGACAACACGGTGGATCACCGACATCGGATCGCGATCGTCGACGTCGCAGCATTGAGCGCAACGTGGCTGCCCATCACGGTCGATGATCTTCACGCGTTTGGTCTGCCCGCAGCTCGCGCAACAAGCTCTGCGGTGTTCGCAGGAGCTGCAATACCAGTCCTGGCCCTTGCGGGTGAAGGTCTGCAGAGGTTTGCCGCATCCGGCGCAGCACGGCGCCGAGATCGCCGTCGCCCCGGCCGCGCGCACCGCCACCAGCAACTCACCGACCACGCGGGGTGCCGGAGACCGGCCGTCGAGCAGGACTGCGGGCCGTGAGGCCAGGGCGGCGGCGAGCCGCCGTGACTTCGCCCGCCCAGCGGCGACCGCGGCGACGTCCGACTGGATCCGGTCCGGCGCCAGGCCCGGGTCCGCGGCGGCGACGAGGTCCGTAATCAGGCCGACCGGGTCGCTGATCGCCCGGCCGTGTTCGATCGTGGTCATTCGACGCCGCGGATACGTGCTCGTTTCGGCCGTAGGTCCCCGACGCTGTCCGCGGCGCCGGCCGCCTTCTTGCGCCGTGCCGCCGAGGCCGCGGCGATCGGTTCGATCAGGTCGTCCATGGTGCAGTCGAGGATGTCGAGCAGCGCCATGAGCACCTTCAGGCTCAATCGTTCCGGTCGTTCGACGACCAGCCGGTAGACCTGGCTGGACGACAGTTCGATGCCGCGCCGCGCCAACGGGTCGATGAGGTCGGTGGTCTGGAACATGCCGCGCTGGGCCATCACCGTTCGCAGATTCCAGCGGTAGTCCAGCTTGGAGGTCATGTCGGTTCCTGCCTGTTCGTGGGCGGTGTCAGCGCGGGCGCGAGCGCTTTCATCAGGGCGGTGTTCATGTAGTCGTCGCTGACGTGGGTATAGATCGCCGTGGAACTGTCGCACTCGTGGCCGACCTGGGACTAGATGAACCGGCGATCGACCCCGTCCTCGGTGAGGTGGGTGACATAGCTGTGCCGGATCGAGTGCGGGACCAGCGCTTTCGGCAGCTTCAGCGCGTCGCGGTAGGCGACGAACCGGGCGTTGATCTCCACCGGTTTGATCCGGCCGCCGCGCTCGGTGACCCACAACGCCGGGTGATCGTCGAACCCGAACTTCGGGCGTACGTTGTCGACGTAGTCGGCGACGGCCTCCACCGCCCAATCCATCACCGACAACACGTTGCGGCGCCGGGGTGGCTGGCCCTTCTTCGCCTTGCCGTAGCGGACGTTCAGCATGCCGAACCGGCCGAGCTGCGGCGCCTTCGGATTGCGGCCGAAGTCGACCAGGTCCAGCTTCGCTGCCTCGGTGCGCCGAAGTCCCCACCCGTAGATCACCTTGAACAGGGTGGCATCGCGGTAGGCAGCCAGGGCCCCTTTGCGTTTGGCGCGTTGCGCGCGCTCGACCTGATCGTCGGCGTAGTCGAAGAATCGCTGCAGTTCGTCGCGGGAGAACGGCCTGGCTTCCGGACGGCCCTCGTAGCTGTTGAGGTGAGCGATGGTGTTCCAATCGTGGCAGATCGGCACCGGGTGGGTGCCGAACGACTTCTCGCACTCGGCCGCCCAGCCGTAACGGCCGTCAATGAGGAACTCGGTGAACAACCGCAGGCTGCCCTGATAGCCGCGCACTGTCGACGCTGCCAGCTGCTTCTCGCTGGTCAGCCACATCGACCACTCATCGACATGAGTCGCCGACCAGTTCCAGGGGTACTCGTTGGTGAACTCAAGGAACCGGCGAACCAGCCGTTCACCGTTGACGATCGTGTCCTCCCGCAGCCCGCGGGCCGTCTGCTGCGCGCGCCACCCGCGCAGCATCGCTTCGACCATCGCGTCCTGCGGATACAACTGCACGACGCCGGACACCAGCTCCAGCCGAGCCGCACCGGCCTGATCGATCTGCCGCACCCCGCCTCCTGACGCACCCAAACAGCGCGCGAATCTTGCATCAGAAGGGAACGGGTCGTCAAATCAGCAGGTCACAGGTATCTTCCGCCGGTCCGCTATGGTTGCTCAGACAGCCGACTTGATCAGGCAACCAGCGACTTCGCGCCCACCTGGTGCAATACCCGAGCTTTTCGCCAGGTACCGCACCGTCGTGGTCGTCCACTCATGGCCGAGCAACTTCTGCACCTCCCACAGCGACATCCCCGCCTCGTAGTTGTGCGTCGCGCACGCATGCCGCAACAGATGCGGGAACAACGCCCCGCCCGGCGCCGGCAGGAACCGCTCACCCGCCGCCTTCAACGCCCGCCGGAACGTCCCCGGCACCACCGCCAGGCCCGGCGCGTCGATACCCAACGACAGCGCCACCGGCGAGAGCCGCTCCGACGGCCACAACGGCGCATCCGGATGCTCGACATCGTCCGGGAACAGCCCACGGACCTCCTCCACGTACCACCACAACAACGACCGGCCCTCAGCGAACAGGTACCCCAGCCGCTCCCGCGGGCCGGACCCACGGGCCGCCTTACCCTGCACCAGAAACCGGCCCCACTGCCCGGACTCCCAATGCACATCGGCCAGCCGCACCGAGCACAGCTCCGCCGCCCGCACCCCCGACACGTACGCGATCTTCGCCATCACGTAATCCCGGCACGCCACCAACGGCTTGCGCGCCTCCGGCAGCGACGCCCGCCACGCTGCGAAGAACTCCCGCATCGCCCGCCGCGACGGCGGCACCCGCAACCCGAAATCCCCGCGATGTCGGGGCCGGTTGAACCGGTCGACCGGCGACTCGACCGCCACTCCAAACCGCCGCGCGAGCTCACCCGCGTACCGCTGCTCCAGAAACGCGAAGTACCCGTCGATCGCGTTGAGCTTCCGCCGCACTGTCGACGTCGACCGCCGCCCGGTGCCCGTGAAGTACCGATCGAGATCCCGGGCCGTCAGGCGCCACGGCACCACCGCAAGCTGCTCACACACCTCGACGACCGGCCGAACCAGTTTCTCCAGCGTCGACGGGGCCAGCCCTGCCACATCCCTGGCCCACTGGTACTCCGCGAGCGTGTCCAAGAACAGCGCCTGCTCATCGCCGCCACCGTCCGTCCGGCGGCGTTCCAACGTCAGCACATCCGCAAGCCCCGACGCGAGCACCGCGCTGCCGACGGCCGTCGGCAGCGCCGGAACCGCCGACAGCACGCGGGTGCCGGATTTCGCCACACACTCATCGAATCCGCAGCACACTCCTGAAATCCAGGAGTACCTCGCGGATTTCACCCAGCAGGCGGACACCTCTCAGCCATCCGGATGACCTGCACAAACGTCGTCAGCCAGCCCGTGCCTCCGCGGCGAACTCGCACGGACTCCAGCACGCCGCCGTGTGGCTGCTCGAGGCGTTCGCCCGCGGCGGCGCGGGGGTCACGGATACAGGGTGACGGTGCGGTCCAGGGCGACGGCCCGCAGCTGGTCGGCGCGGATCGGCGGTGTCGGGCCGGTGTACTCGACGCCGGCCGTGACCGTGGAGCCGTCCGGGCGGTCGACGGCGACGTAGACGCTCGTGCCGCCGGGCGTCGCGCCGGTGATGGTGGTGACGACGACGTGCTCGCCGCCCGGGCCCGTCGAGGTGTCGCAGGAGACGCGGGCGGGCGGCCCGCCGCTCGGTTCGCACGTCGTGGCGACGAAGCGGCGCATGAGGCCGACCGACAGCACGCCGTCGGCGCCCGGGGCGTGGACGGCGGGCTGCGCCGTCTCGTAGAAGAAGGACGGCTCGAAGACGCCGCCGTCCCCGGTCTCGCCGGCGGGCACCTCGTGGCGCTCGACCACCAGCGCGCCGTCGATGCGCACGCCCGGCGCCGCCTTGTCCACCGCGGTCCGGATCGCCCCGGCGAGCCGCTCCCGGGCGTGCCCGGGGTCCTCGGTCGGCGCGACGCCCAGCAACGTCCGCGTCGGGGTGGGCCCGGGCTTCGCGGGCGCGGCGGCGGAGGTCGGGGCGGCGGGGGCCGGCCGCGGCCCGGGGACGGTCACCGCCGCGACGGCGGCGAGCGCCAGGGCGCTGGCCGCGGCGCCCGCGCCGGCGCCGGCCAGCCGCCGGGCCCGGGCTTGCCGGCGGTACCGCACGACCAGCCCGTCGACCGTGTGCCGCGGCGGCGGCTCGTGCGTGATCGTCTCCTCGAACAGCGTTCGGTACCTCATGACTCCCGCCTCGTCTCGTAGTGCTCGGACGCGAGGGCGCGCAGCGTTTCCAGGCCGCGCGCCGTCTGGCTCTTCACGGTTCCGGTGGAGATGCCGAGCGCCGCGGCGGTCTCCTCGACGGACAGGTCACAGTAGAAGCGCAGCACCAGCACGGCGCGGCGGCGCTCGCCGAGGCACGCGAGGTACGAGTCCAGCGTCATCCGCTCGACCGTGCCGTCCTCGGCGGCGGCCGGCGACGGCAGGTCGCGGTCGGCGTCGAACTCGGCCGGGTGCTCGCGCCGCCACGGTCGCCGGCGCTCGTCGAGCAGGGCGCGCACGAGCATCGTGCTGACGTACGCGTCGAGGCTCACGATCGCCGAGCGGTGCGGCCAGCGGCGGTACAGCCGGCCCAGGACCGTCGCGACGAGGTCCTCGGCCAGGTCCCAGTCGCGGCACAGCAGGTAGGCGGTGCGCCGCCACGCCGCCATGCGCGCGGTCGCGAAGTCGCGGAACTCCGCCTCGTCCAATGCCCTCAACGGCGCCTCCCCTGTCCCTGGCAGAGAAGACGGGACATCCGGGGCTGGCGGTTGCCGGTACCGTGAGAGGAGCCACTTTGCCGGTGAACGTTCTGCATGGAATATTATCTGCATGACCGACTATGGCCACGATCTGCGCTTCGGGACCTTCCTGCCGGCCGAGGCCGCCACCGCGGCGGAGACCCTGCGGCTGGCGGTGCGCACCGAGGAGCTCGGGCTGGACCTGGCCAGCGTGCAGGACCACCCCTACCAGGCCCGCTTCCTCGACGCCTGGACGCTGCTGTCGGTGCTCGCCGCGCACACCGAGCGGATCTCCGTCTTCCCCAACGTGGCCAACCTGCCGCTGCGCCCGCCCGCGGTGCTCGCCCGGGCGGCGGCCAGCCTGGACCTGCTCAGCGGCGGCCGGGTCGAGCTCGGGCTGGGCGCCGGCGCGTTCTGGGACGCGATCGTGGGCATGGGCGGGCCGCGGCGCACCGCGCCCGAGTCGATGCGGGCCCTGGCGGAGGCGATCGCCGTCCTGCGGGCGCTGTGGGGAAACGACCGCTCGGCGCGGGTGGACGGGGAGCACTACCGGCTGCAGGGCGCCCACCCCGGGCCCGGTGCGGCGCACGACATCGGGATCTGGGTCGGCGGCTACAAGCCGCGGATGCTCTCCCTCATCGGCCGGCTCGCGGACGGGTGGCTGCCGAGCTCGCCGTACCTGGCGCCGGACCAGCTCGCCGAGGCCAACCGGCGCATCGACGAGGCCGCGGCCGGGGCGGGGCGGCGGCCGGAGGACGTGCGGCGGCTGTACAACATCGCCGGGACGTTCCGCGGCGACGGCCGGGAGTTCCTGCAGGGGCCGCCGAAGGTGTGGGTCGAGCAGCTCGCGGAGCTGGCGGTGACCGAGGGGATGAGCGCGTTCATCCTGATGGTGCCGGCCGGCGGGGACGCCGACCTGGAGCGCTTCGCGCTGGAGGTCGCCCCCGCGGTGCGCGAGCTGGTGGCCGCCGAGCGGACCCACCCGGGCGGCCGCGAGGCGGCCGATACCAGCGATACATCGGAAATCTCCGAAAAGGCGGTCGTGGTGGCGACCGCCGAGCGGGTCCGCAACGAGACGCTCGCGACGCCGACGCCCGACGACGGCACGCGACTGTCCAGCATCCGGCTGTGGGACGAGGCCGAGCGCCCGACCGGCCCCGAGAGCGACCCCACCGTCCGCTACAGCGCCCGGCAGCGGGCGTCGGGGCAGCACCTCATCGACGTACACAATCATCTGCGGCAGGAACTGGCGCAACTGCGCGACCTCGTCGACCAGGTCGCGGCCGGCGCCCTCGACCTCGGCCGGGCCCGGTCGATCATCAACACGATGGCGATGCGGCAGAACAACTGGACGCTGGGCACGTACTGCGAGAGCTACTGCCGCGTCGTGACCACGCACCACACGATCGAGGACGTCAGCCTGTTCCCGCGCCTGCGGGCGGCCGACCCCGCGCTGGTGCCGGTCGTCGACCGCCTCGAGGCGGAGCACCACGTCATCGCCGAGGTCCTCGAGCGGGTCGACGGGGCGCTGGTGGCGATGGTCTCGAAGCCGGAGGGCATCGCCGCGGTGCGGGAGGCGGTCGACCTGCTCACCGACACGCTGCTGTCGCACCTGTCGTACGAGGAGCGCGAGCTGGTCGAGCCGCTGAGCCGCTACAACGTGATCTGAAGGTCGGCGAGGCTGACGTCCCAGAGCCGGGCGGCCGCCTCGGGGTCGAGCGCGTACGCGGCGACGCCGGTGCGGGTGCCCGGCCGGTTGGGTTCGGCCTCGCGGCAGTCGTCGTAGTAGCGCCCGCCCACGCCGCCGGCGAGCGGCGACGCGGCCAGCAGCGCGGAGGTCGCGGCGCCCTGCTCGGGCGTCTTCCAGCGGATCGGCACGCCGCCGTTGGCCGCCGTGGCGGTCCGCACGAGCTCGTCGACGTCGACGTAGCGCTGCAGGTTGGTCCGGATGCCGCCCGGGTTGAGCGCGTTGACCCGGATCCCGTCGCCGGCCCAGCGCCGGTCCGCCTCGACCGCGAACAGGACGTTGGCGGTCTTGGACTGGCCGTAGGCGAGCCACGGGTCGTACTCGCGGCGCTCGAAGTGGATGTCGTCGAACACGACCGGGGAGCGCAGGTGCGCGCTCGAGCTGACCGCGACCACCCGGGCGCCGCCGGCCGCGCGCAGCGCCGGCAGCAGCCCGGCAGCGAGGGCGAAGTGGCCGAGGTGGTTGGTCGCGAACTGCATCTCCCAGCCCTGCGCCGTGCGGGCGAGCGGCGAGGCCATCACCCCGGCGTTGTTCACCAGGATGTGCAGCGGGCCCTCCCAGACCGCCGCGAACGCGCGAACCGAGCCCTGGTCGGCCAGGTCGAGCGGGGCGACGAGGATCTGCTTGTTCCCAGTGCTCGCGACGAGGTCGGCGGCGACGCGGTCGCCGGCCTCGGTGTCGCGCACGGCGAGGGTCACCTCGGCGCCCGCGCCGGCCAGGGCGCGCGCGGTCTCGACGCCGATGCCCGAGGCGCCGCCGGTGACGACGGCCCGCTTGCCGGCCAGGTCGACGCCCTGCAGGACCTCGGCGGCGGTGGACTCGAATCCGAATGACATGGCGTTCTCCCGATCAGGTGAGCGTGGTGAGGGTGACGTCCCAGAGGCGGCCGGCCGCCTCCGGGTCGAGCGCATGGGGGGCGACGCCGCGCCCGGCCCCGGCCGGGCCGGCCTCGCCGCAGTCCTCGAAGTAGCGGGCCCCCACCCCGTCCAGCAGCGGCGACGCGGCCAGCAGTGCGGAGGTCGCGGCGCCCTGCTGCGGGGTCTTGCGGCGGCGCGCCGCGCCGCCCAGCGCGGCCCGGGCTCGGCGCTCGATCTCCTCCGGGTCGACGTGCCGCTGGAGGTTGGTGGCGATGGAGCCGGGGTGCAGCGCGTTGACACGGATCCCGTCGCCGGCCCAGCGCCGGTCCGCCTCCACGGCGAACAGGACGTTGGCGGTCTTGGACTGGCCGTAGGCGAGCCACGGGTCGTACTCGCGCCGCTCGAAGTGGATGTCGTCGAACACGACCGGGGACAGCTGGTGGGCCGAGGAGCTCACCGACACGACCCGGGCGCCCCGCGCCGCGCGCAGCGCCGGCAGCAGCCCGGCAGCGAGGGCGAAGTGACCGAGGTGGTTGGTCGCGAACTGCATCTCCCAGCCCTGCGCCGTGCGGGCGAGTGGCGAGGCCATCAGGCCGGCGTTGTTCACCAGGATGTGCAGCGGGCCCTCCCAGGCCGCCGCGAACGCGCGCACCGAGGACTGGTCGGCCAAGTTGAGCGGGCCGACGTGGACCTGCTTGTTGCCGGTCGTGGCGACGATGTCCGCGGCCACGCGATCGCCGGCCTCGGTGTCGCGCACGGCGAGGGTCACCTCGGCGCCCGCGCCCGCCAGGGCGCGGGCGGTCTCGACGCCGATGCCCGAGGCGCCGCCGGTGACGACGGCCCGGCGGCCCGTGAGGTCGACGCCGTCGAGGACTTCCGCGGCGGTCGATTCGAATCCGAATGGTGTGGTGGTCGGCATGATCGCCTCCAAGCGATGCCAGCGGTACCATCTGAAACGGAGGAGCCTCCAGATGACTCAACCATAACCGGAGGACCCTCCGGTTGTCAGCAGTTGGAGTGTGACGTGACCCACCCCGAGCGCCCGCTGCGCGCCGACGCCCGGCGCAACCGCGAACGCCTGCTCGAGGCCGCCCTCAAGGCCTTCTCCACGGAGGCGACCGCCGACGTGACCCTGGAGCGCGTGGCTCGCGACGCCGGGGTCGGCATCGGCACGCTGTACCGGCACTTCCCCACCCGGGAGGCGCTCATCGAGGAGGTGTACCGCACGGAGCTGGCCCGCCTGTGCGACGCCGTCCCGCGGCTGCTGGCGCAGCTGCCCCCGGTCGGTGCGCTGCGCGCCTGGATGGACGGCTACATCGACTACATGGCCGCCAAGCACGGCCTGGCCGAGGCGCTGCGCACGGTCATCGCCGCGGGCGGGCAGCCGTTCGCGCACAGCCGCGACCTGCTGGTGGGCGCGATCTCGCGGCTGCTGGAGGCCGGCGCCGCCGACGGGCTGCGCACCGACGTGGCGCCGCTCGACGTGCTCGTGGCGCTCAGCGGCATCTCCCTGGCCGCGGGCGAGCCAGCCCGCCGCGACCAGGCCGGCCGCCTGCTCGACCTGCTCGTCGACGGGCTGCGCGCCCGGCCCTGAGTTCGCTGCCTGTACCGCTCAGTCGCCGTCCTTCTCGCGCTGCAGCGCCAACTCCAGGGCGAGGGCCGTCGCGCCAGTCACGCCCGGCGGGCCAGCGCCAGGGTGGTGCGCAGGTCGAGCACCGTGGCCCCGCCGAGGTCGTCGAGGGTCGCGGCGAGCACCTCCAGCGTGCGGGCCTGACCGGCGGCGTCCTTGGCGCGGAACGGGCCGAAGGTGCGAACCAGCCGCAGGTACCGCTCGGCGCTCATCGGCAGCGGCCGGTCGGTGCGCACCAGGCGGGCGTCGGCGAACAGGCCCGACGAGCGGATGTCGTCGAAGGCCCAGTCGTCATGGCGTACCACCGGCGGGGTCGGGTCGACGGCGGCGAACGCCGCGTCGAACGCCCGGGCGTGGGCGGGGTCCGCGTAGGCGTAGCGGTGCCCGAAGACGGCGAGCGTGCCGCCGGGCCGCAGCGCGTCGAACGCCAGGCGGTTGCGGCGGGCGGGGTCGAGCCAGTGCCAGGCCATCGCGCACCCGACGACGTCGGCGGGGCCGGCCCCAGCCGACTCGAAGGCCGACTCGAACGGCGCGACGAGCACCGTCACCTCCAGGAACCGGGCGCACAGCACCGCCGCCATGCGCTCGTCGGGCTCGACGCAGGTCAGCGCGCCGCCCAGATTCCGCAGCACCTCGGTGCCCTTGCCGGTGCCGGCGCCGATCTCCAGCACGTGGCCCGGCGGGCGCCCGTGGTATGCGGCGATCGCCTCGGCGAGCCCGGGCGCGTAGCCGGGCCGCACGTCGTCGTAGTCCTCCGCCACCTCGCCGAAGCGCGTCCCGTCGCCCACGCTGCCACCATCGCACATCGCCTGTGGATGGCCTGCGGACGGTGCGAAACGACGCGGCGGGCGCTAGGCGGGCGGGGCGTTCCAGGCGCGCAGGGCCGGGACGCCGTGCTCGTGGCCGAGGACCGAGATGGTGGCCGTGCCCAGCATCAGGTGGGCGCCGAAGGCCGTCGGCTGCTGCAGCCACCGGGCGGCCAGGGCGCGGGAGGCGTGGCCGTGGCTGACCACGGCCGCGTCGCCCAGGGCCAGCATCGGGCGCAGCCTGGTCAGGAAGCGGTCCAGGCGGTCGGCCACCCGCTGCGGGGTCTCGCCGCCGGGGCAACCGTCGCGCCACAGGTCCCAGTCCGGGTTCGCGGCGAGGATCTCGGCGGTGGTACGGCCCTCGTACTCGCCGTAGTCCCACTCGGCGATGTCGTTGTCGACCTCGGTGACGGTCAGGCCGGCCAGCTCCGCGGTGCGCAGCGCCCGGCTGCGGGGGCTGCTCACGACCGCGACGAACGAGCGGTTGGCCAGGACACGGCTCAGGGCTCTGGCGCCGGCCTCCCCCGCCGGGGTGAGGTCCAGATCGGTCGTGGAGGTGTGCCGGCCGTTCGCGCTCCACTCGGTCTGCCCGTGACGTACGACCACGATCTCTCCCATCAACACATTGTGCCGGTTGCGGCTACGCTGCACCGCGTGGACGGGGTACTGGTGCTTTGGGATGTCGACCACACGCTGGTCGACGTGGACGGGCTGGGCCGGGAGGCATACGACCTGGCGTTCCTGCGGCGGTTCGGCACCCCGGTGCTGCACCAGCCGCCGATGGCCGGGCGGACCGACCGGGCGATCGCCATCGACATGCTGCGCCTCAACGGCGTCCCGGTGACCGATGCCCATCTGGAGGACCTGCGGGCGGGCGCGGAGCTGGCGCTGGACGAGCTCGCGCACCTGCTGCCGGCCCGCGGGCGGGCGCTGCCCGGGGCGGCCGACGCCCTCGCCGCGGTCGGCGCGCACACGGTGCAGTCGCTGCTGACCGGCAACGTGCGGCGCATCGCCGAGGTCAAGCTCGGCCCGTTCGGCCTGATGTCGCACCTGGACCTGGACGCCGGCGCCTACGGCTGGAGCCACGAGGTGCGGGCGGAGCTGGTCGCCGTCGCCCGGCAGAACGCCCATGTCCGGTACAACCGGAATTTCGGGAAGATCGTGCTCGTCGGCGACACGCCGGAGGACGTCGGGGCGGCCCTCGCCAGCGGGGCCGGCGTGGTCGGCGTCGCGACCGGGAGGTACACCTCGGCGGAACTGAGCAGGGCCGGCGCGCACGTGACGCTCGAAGACCTCGCCGACACCGGCCGGGTCGAGGAGGCCGTCAGGACTGCCGCACGCTAGGCCGGTGCTCGTAGGGCGTGGACAGCACCACCGTCGTGCGGGTGGTGACGTTGGCCGCCGTCCGGATCTCCTGCAGCAGCCGCTCCAGCGCGAGGGGGCTCTCGACCCGCACCAGCAGCATGTAGAAGTCCTCGCCGGCCACCGAGTAGCACGACTCGATCTGCGGCAGCTTCGCCAGCCGCTCGGGCGCGTCGTCGGGCTGCGACGGGTCGAGGGGCCGGATCGCGACGAACGCGGTCAGCGCCAGCCCGAGCGCGTCGTGGTCGACCCGCGCGGTGTAGCCCTTGATGACGCCGCGCTGCTCGAGCCGGCGCACCCGCTGGTGCACCGCCGACACCGACAGCCCGACCCGTTCGGCCAGGTCGGTGTAGGACAGACGGCCGTCGACGGCCAGGGCGGCGACGATCGCGCGATCGGTCTCTTCCACGGTCCGAACCCTAACCTGCCGCGCAACCGGTTAGAGGGATCGGGAGATCACCAGCCGCTGGATCTGGTTGGTGCCCTCGAAGATCTGCAGGACCTTGGCCTCGCGCATGTACCGCTCGACCGGGTGGTCCGACACGTATCCGGCGCCGCCGAGCACCTGCACGGCGTCGGTGGTCACCCGCATCGCGGTGTCGGTGCAGAACAGCTTGGCCTTGGCCGCCTCCGCGCTGTGCGGCCGTCCGGCGTCGCGCAGCCGGGCGGCGGCGAGGTAGAGGGCGCGCGCGGCGGCGATCTGGGTGGCCATGTCGGCGAGCATGAAGCCGACGCCCTGGAACTCGGCGATCGGCCGGCCGAACTGCTCGCGCTCGCGCGCGTAGGCCACCGCGTAGTCCAGCGCGGCCTGGGCGAGGCCGACGGCGCAGGCGGCGATGCCGAGCCGCCCGCCGTCCAGCGCGCTCAGCGCGATCTTGAATCCGCTGCCGGCCTCGCCGATGAGCCGGTCGGCGCCGACGACGGCGCCGTCGAAGACGAGCTGCGCCACCGTGGAGGAGCGCAGGCCCATGGTCTTCTCCGGCGCCTGCGCCTGCACGCCGGGGGTGGCGGCGTCGACGAGCAGGCACGAGATGCCGGACGCGCCGGGGCCGCCGGTGCGCACGAACACGTTGTAGAAGTCGGCCTGCCCGGCGTGGGTGATCCAGGCCTTGGTGCCGCGCACGACGTAGCCGTCCGGCCCGGGCTCGGCCCGCGTCGCGAGGGCCGCCGCGTCGGATCCGCTGTGCGGCTCCGACAGGCAGTAGGCGCCCAGCAGCTCGCCGCCGAGCATGTCCGGCAGGTGCTTCTTGCGCTGCAGGTCGGTGCCGTAGGCCACGAGCGGGTAGCAGGACAGGCTGTGCACGGAGACGCCCTCGGCGATGGCGAGCCAGCGGGCCGCGAGCTCCTCCAGCACCTGCAGGTACAGCTCGTAGGGCACGCCACCGCCGCCGTGCTCCTCCGGGTAGGGCAGCCCGAGCAGCCCGGCGCGGCCGAGCAGGCGGAACAGCTCGCGCGGGAAGCGCCGCTCCGCCTCGAACCCGTCGACGCGCGGCGCCAGCTCCCCGTCGGCGATCTCGCGGACGAGGCCGATGAGGGCGGCGCCCTCCTCACTGAGAAACGGCCGGTCCACGCTCATAGGATCACCAGCTCCGTGTCGATGGTGTTGAGCCGCTCGGCGCCGTCGGGCGTGCAGACGACGATGTCCTCGATCCGGGCGCCGTGCCGTCCGGCGACGTAGATGCCGGGCTCGATCGAGAACGCCATGCCGGGCTCGAGCGGGGTCTCGTTGCCGGCCACGATGTAGGGGTCCTCGTGCGCGTCGAGGCCGATGCCGTGCCCGGTGCGGTGCAGGAACCGCTCGCCGTAGCCGGCGCCGGCGATGAGGTCGCGGGCGGCGGCGTCGACGGCCTGCGCGCTCACGCCGGGGCGCACGGCGGCGACCGCGGCGCGCTGGGCCTCGTGCAGCACCGCGTAGTAGGCGGCGAAGTCCGCGGGCGGCTCGCCGACGCAGTACACGCGGGTGGAGTCGGAGCAGTAGCCGTCGGGCATGCGGCCGCCGATGTCGACGACCACCGGCTCGCCCGCGGCGATGAGCCGGTCGGAGACGCCGTGGTGCGGGCTGGCGCCGTTGGGCCCGGCGGCGACGATGGTGAACTCGACGGTGGCGTGGCCGGCCTCGCGGATGCCGGCGGCGATGTCCGCGGCGACCTCGGCCTCGGTGCGCCCCGGCCGCAGCCACTCCCCCATCCGCTCGTGGACGGCGTCGATGGCCCGCCCGGCCCGGCGCAGCGCCTCCACCTCGGCCGGGCTCTTGCGCAGCCGCAGGCCGCGCAGCACCGCGCCGGCGAGGGCCTGGGTGGCGTCGGGCAGCGCGTCGCGCAGCGCGAGGACCTGCTCGGCCCACATCCGGTCGCCGAGCCCGACGGTCTTGACCCGGTCGCCGAGCAGGTCCCGGACGATGTCGTACGGATCGGTCCCGTCGGCGTGGTCGACCAGCCGGACGCCGACGGACGGCGCCGGCGAGGCCTCGGCGGCCGGGCGCTCCAGCCGCGGGACGATGAGCGTGGCCTCGCCGTCGGCGGGCAGCACGAGCAGGGTCAGCCGCTCCAGGGCGTGCGCGTCGTAGCCGGTCAGATACCGCAGGTCGGCGCTCGGCCCGATGAGCAGCGCATCGAGGCCCGCCTCGGCAGCGGCGCGCCGGGCAGACTCCAGCCGGTCGGGGGAATACAGCTCCACGACCATCAGCTTAACGCTCGTTTGGTTTTCCGTGGTACCCGGCCGGCGCCCGGCGGCAGGATCCGACGGATAGGTGATTGATCGCGGGCCGTGGCGTAATCTGTGCACGAAGGTTGAGTAAAGGCCCGAACTGAACCTCTTCCGACCGAGATGAGCTTCGCATCTCCATGAGCCATCCCAGCGCGCCGACGTCCAGCGACCGGGTCGTTGACCCGTTCGTGCACGAGGCGTTGCTCTACGAGGGGGCGATCGGCTTCCTCGACGGCACGATGAAGTTCATCTATGAGGGCTTCTCGCTCGACGAGCCCACCGCCGTCGTCGCGACGCCCGGCAACGTGGCGCTGCTGCGGGAGCGGCTCGGCGTGTTCGCCGACAGCGTGCGCTTCGTCGACATGACCCAGGCCGGGCGCAACCCGGGCCGGATCATCCCGTGGGTGCTGAGCCGGTTCATGGACGACCACCCCGGGCGCCGGGTGCGCATCGTCGGCGAGCCGATCTGGGTCGGCCGCACCCCGGAGGAGTATCCGGCGTGCGTGCAGCACGAGGCGATGGTCAACGTGGCGTTCGCCGGGCGCGAGGCGTCGATCCTGTGCCCGTACGACGTCAGCCGCCTCGACCGGCGGGCGATCGCCGACTCCCACGCGACCCACCCGGTCGTGGCCGACGACACCGGCCGGTTCCCCAGCGGCGCCTACGACCCGTACGGCATCACCGACACCTACAACGTGCCGCTGTCCGAGCCGCCGGCCGGCGCCACCACGATGCGCTTCGAGCTGGCCCGCCTGGTCGACGTGCGCCGCCGGGTCGCCGAGGTCGGGCTGGACGCCGAGCTGCCGGCGGAGCGCATCGTCGACCTGCAGAGCGCCGTCAACGAGCTGGCGGCCAACAGCATCCAGCACGCCGGGGGCTCCGGCACGCTGCGCACCTGGTACGACCACGAGCGGGTGGTGTGCGAGGTGCGCGACTTCGGCCACGTCACCGACGCGCTGATCGGCCGGCTCCGCCCGCCGGACGGCCGCGGGCGCGGCCTGGTCATGGTCCACTTCCTGGCCGACCTGGTGCAGCGACACACCAGCGCGACGGGCACCACGACGCGCATTCACGTGTTGCGCTGAGTAGTCTTGCCGGGTGGACCGACCCCTGTTGCTGATCGACTCGGCCAGCCTCTACTTCCGCGCGTACTTCGGCGTCCCCGAGGCCGCCGCGAAGGCGCCCGACGGGACCCCGGTCAACGCCGTGCGCGGGTTCCTGGACATGCTCGCCACCCTCATCCGCGGCCGTAGCCCCGACCGCATGGTGTGCTGCCTCGACGAGAGCTGGCGCCCGGCGTGGCGGGTCGCGCTGCTGCCCTCGTACAAGGCGCACCGGCTGACCCCCGCCGGCGGCGAGGACGTCCCCGACGCGCTCGAGACCCAGGTACCGATCATCCTGGAGTTCCTCGCCGCGCTGGGCATCACCGCCGTGGGCGCCCCCGACTTCGAGGCCGACGACGTCATCGGCACCCTCGCCGCCCGCGAGCCCGGCCCCGTCGAGGTCGCCACCGGCGACCGGGACCTCTTCCAGGTCATCGACGACCACAAGCCGGTCCGGGTGTTGTACTGCGGCCGGGGCGTCGCCAAGCTCGAGGTCCTCGACGACGCCGCACTGCACGCCAAGTACGGGGTGCCCGCCGCCGGATACGCCGACCTCGCCGCCCTGCGCGGCGACCCGAGCGACGGCCTGCCCGGCGTCGCCGGCGTCGGCGAGAAGACCGCGGCCCGGCTCGTGGACCGCTACGGCAGCCTCGACGGAATCCTGGCCGCGCTGGAGGACCCCGCGTCCGGCTTCGCGCCCGGGCTGCGCGCCAAGCTGGCGGCCGGCAAGGAGTACCTCGCCAGCGCCCGCGACGTCGTCGCCGTCTCCCGCACCGTGCCGATCCCGCCGCTGGACACGAAGCTGCCATCCGTCCCCGCCGACACCGACCGGCTCATCGAGCTCGCCCAGCGGTGGGGCCTGGCCGGCGCGGCCAAGCGCATCGTGGACGCGCTCGGCCGCGGCTAGACCCTCGGACAGAGGGTGGTCAGCCCTCCGCGGTGACCCGGACCGGGTCCACCCGCCAGATGAGGTCGCAGTAGTCGCGCACGGTGCGGTCGGAGGAGAAGAAGCCGCACCGGGCCGAGTTCAGCACCGACATGCGGGCCCACGCGTCCTGGTCGCGCCACGCCCGCTCGACCCGCTCCTGGCACTGCAGGTACGCGCGGTAGTCAGCCAGGGCCAGGTACTCGTCGCGGCCCAGCATCGCGTCGACGACCGGCGCGAACAGGGCGCGGTCGCCCTTGGCGAACACGCCGCTCGCGATCGCGTCGATCGCGGCGCGCAGCTCGGGGTCGCTCTCGTAGTACGAGCGCGGGTGGTAGTCGCGGCGCAGGTCCGCGGCCTGCTGCGCGTCGAGGCCGAACAGGAAGAAGTTCTCCGCGCCGACCCGGTCGCGGATCTCGATGTTCGCGCCGTCGAGCGTGCCGATCGTGAGCGCGCCGTTG
Source organism: Dactylosporangium sp. NPDC048998 (assembly GCF_043197855.1). NCBI lineage: Bacteria > Bacillati > Actinomycetota > Actinomycetes > Micromonosporales > Micromonosporaceae > Dactylosporangium > Dactylosporangium sp. NPDC048998. The sequence continues at coordinate 46,866 of NZ_JBICTV010000014.1, read as the reverse complement.
AGGGCGAGCTTCATGTTGCCCGTACCCGACGCCTCCTTGCCCGCCAGCGAGATCTGCTCCGACAGGTCCGCGGCCGGGATGATCACCTGGGCCCGGGACACGTTGTAGTCGGGCGGCAGGACGACCTTGAGGTGCCGGGAGACCACCGGGTCGGTGTTGACCGCCTCGGCGACCCCGTTGACCAGCCGGATCAGCAGCTTCATGGCCTGGTACCCGGGCGCGGCCTTGCCACCGAACAGCACCGTGCGCGGTACCACGTCCAGATCGGGATTCTCCCGGATCCGGTTGAACAGCGTGATCACGTGCAGCAGCTTCAGGTGCTGGCGCTTGTACTCGTGGAACCGCTTGATCATCACGTCGCACAGCGCGTCGGGGTCGATGACCACGCCCGTGGACCGCTCCACCTGTGCTGCGAGGTCGACCTTGTTCGCGCGCTTCACGGCCCGCCACCGTTGCAGGAACGCCGGGTCGTCGGCCGCGCCGGCCACGGCGTCGAGGCGGTCCAGGTCGGTGAGCCAGCCCTCGTCGCCGAGCCGCTCGGTGACCAGCGCCGACAGCCGCGGGTTGGCCAGCCGCACGAACCGCCGCGGGGTGACGCCGTTGGTGACGTTGTGGAACTTCTGCGGCCACAGCTCGGCGAAGTCGCGCAGGGTCGTGGCCGTGAGCAGCTCGGTGTGCAGCTCGGCGACCCCGTTGACGGCGGTGCTGGCCACGACCGCCAGATGCGCCATCCGGACCCGCTTCTCCGGCTCCTCCTGGATGATCGACAGCCGGCGGATGCGGTCCAGGTCGCCGGGGTACGTCGCCTCGACCTCCTGCAGGAAGAAGTAGTTGATCGCGTAGATGATCTCCATGTGCCGGGGCAGCAGCCGCTCCAGCAGCGCCACCGGCCACGTCTCCAGCGCCTCCGGCAGCAGCGTGTGGCAGGTGTAGTTGAACGTCCGCCGGGTGATCGACCAGGCCAGGTCCCAGTCCAGCCCCTGCTCGTCGACGAGCAGCCGCATGAGCTCGGTGACGGCCATGACCGGGTGCGTGTCGTTGAGCTGGATGACGACCTTGGCCGGGAACGCGTCCCAGCCGGTGTTGCGCAGCCGGTACCGCCGGATGATGTCACGCAGCGAGCAGGCCACGAGGAAGTACTGCTGCTTGAGCCGCAGCTCGCGCCCCTGCTCGGTGCTGTCGTCGGGGTACAGCACCTTGCTGATGTTCTCGGCGCGCACGATGTCCTCGACGGCCTCCTTGTACAGCCCGGCCCCGAAGCGCGACAGGTCGAACGACTCGCGGCTGGCGCGGGCCTGCCACAGCCGGATGATGTTGACCGTCTGCGTGCCGTACCCCGGCACCAGCAGATGGCTGGGCTCGCCGCGCACGGTCTCGCCGGGCGTCCACTGCCGGCGCAGCCCGCTGGGATCGTCCAGGGCGGGCGCGGTGGTGCCGTAGAAGCCCACGAGCTGCCGGTCGTCCGGCGCGGGGAACTCCCACGGGTTGCCATAGAACGTCCAGTCGTCGGGCCGCTCCACCTGCGCGCCGTCGCGGAACACCTGCTTGAAGATGCCGAACTCGTACCGGATGCCGTAACCCACGGCCGGGATGTCCAGCGTCGCCATGGAGTCCATCAGACACGCGGCGAGCCGCCCGAGGCCGCCGTTGCCCAGCCCCGGCTCGACGTCGTACCCCTCCAGGTCCTCGAGGCTGACCCCGAGGTCCTCGGCGATCGCCCGCACGTACCGCTCCGTGTCCGTGTACAGCAGGTTCTGCCGCAGCTGCCGCCCGAGCAGGTACTCGGCGGACAGGTAGTACACGAACCGCGGGTTGGCGGCGTAGTGCGCGGCCGCGGTGCGCGCGTACCGTTCGACGAGCCGGTCCCGGACGGTGAGCGCAAGGGTCTGGTAGCCGTCGGACCCACTGGCGGACTCGAGCGTGGTACCCCGTTGGTAGTACAGGTTGCTGATGAGGTCCCGCTCGAAGTCCTCGAGCGTGGTGCCGACGGAACGCATTCTGGGGCGAGGCCGCGCATCAGTCACTGCTTCAGTATCCCGCGCCGCCCGCCCTCGCCTCCGCCGAGTCCACACTCCGCCGTCCTGCATCACGGCCGGCGCCCTTCTCCGTGATCAGGCCATGATGCTGTATGCCAGCACTCCTCGCGTCACGGCGGTCATCGCCTGGCGCGCCGTGCGCCGCACCGGCTCGGGCGCCCCGGCGGCGTCGGTGAGCTGGCCGAGCAGGTCGAGCACCTGGCGGGACCAGCGCACGAAGTCGCCGGCCGGCATGTCGCCCTCGAGACCGTGCACGCTGCCGAGGACCTTGGTGAGGGACTCGCCGCGGGCCCAGCGGTACATCGGCCAGACGAACCCGAGGTCGAGCTCCCGGGTGAGCTGCAGCCCCCGGGAGTCCTCGTCGTCGCGCAGGTCCGCCCAGAGCTTCAGCGTGGCGTCGATGGCGTCGGTGACCTCGCCGCGCGGTACCGATGCGCGGTCCTCGGCCTCTCGGCGAGCCTCGTAGACCAGCACGCTGGCGGCGGCGGCGAGCTCGGCCGGGCCGAGCTTGTCCCACACCCCGCGGCGCAGGCACTCGGCGACGAGCAGGTCGGTCTCCGCCCAGATCCGGGCGAGCATCCGGCCGGCGTCGCTGACCCCGCCCTCCGCGGTCAGGTAGCCGCGGTCGGTGAGCAGCCCGCAGACCCGGTCGAAGGTGCGCGCGAGCGACCCGGTGCGGCTGGCCACCTTGCCGCGCAGCCCCTCGGTGTCGCGCTCGAGGCGCCAGCGCCGCTCGGCCCAGCGGGCGTGCTCCTCACGATCGGGGCAACGGTGGCAGGGGTGGCGGCGCAGCGAGGCGCGCAGCGTGTCGAGCTCGTGGTCGTCGGCGGCGGCGCTGTTGCGGGCCCGGCCCGGCCGGCCCCGCTCCGCCGGCGCGAGCTCCATGCGGCGCAGCTGCGCGGCGAGGTCGCGCCGGTCCTGGGCGGAGCGGTAGTTGAACTGCCGGGGCACCCGGACCCGGCCGATCGGCTCGACCGGGGCGGTGAAGTCGGCGCCGGAGATCCGCCCGGCCCAGCGGTCCTCGGTGAGCACGAGGGGGCGCGGCTCGCCGAAGCCGCCGGTGCCCGGGTCGATGACGATCGCCAGGCCGGAGCGGCGCCCGGCGGGCACCCGGATAACGTCGCCGGAGCGCAGCCGCTCCAGGGACTCCAGGGCGGCGGCGCGGCGCTGCTGCACGCCCTGGCGGGCGATGGCCTTCTCACGGTCGGCGATGGCGACCCGGATCGCGAAGTACTCCGCGAAGTCGCCGAGGTGGCAGGACATCTCCCCGGCGTACGTCACCATGGTCTCGGTGTTGCGCTGCACCTGGCGGGCCAGGCCGACCACCGAACGGTCGGCCTGGAACTGCGCGAACGAGCTCTCCAGCAGCTCGCGCGCGGACGCGAAGCCGACGCTGCCGACGAGGTTGACCGCCATGTTGTACGACGGGCGGAAGCTCGACCGGAGCGGATAGGTGCGGGTGGAGGCGAGCCCGGCGACGTGGCGCGGGTCGACCTCGGGCGCCCAGACCACGACCGCGTGCCCCTCCACGTCGATGCCGCGGCGGCCGGCCCGGCCGGTCAGCTGGGTGTACTCCCCCGGCGTCAGGTCGACGTGCGCCTCGCCGTTGAACTTGACCAGCCGCTCCAGCACCACGCAGCGGGCCGGCATGTTGATGCCCAGGGCGAGGGTCTCGGTGGCGAAGACCGCCTTGACCAGGCCGCGCACGAAGAGCTCCTCGACGACCTCCTTGAACGCGGGCAGCATACCGGCGTGGTGCGCGGCCAGGCCCCGCTCGAGGCCGTCGAGCCACTCCCAGTACCCGAGCACCTGCAGGTCCTCGCTCGGGATGCGCCGCGTGCGCTCCTCGACGATGGAGCGGATCTCGGCCCGCTCGTCGGGCCCGGTCAGGCGCAGCCCGGCGGCCAGGCACTGCTGCACGGCGGCGTCGCACCCGGCCCGGCTGAAGATGAACAGGATCGCGGGCAGCAGCCCCTCACGGTCGAGCCGCTCGACGATCTCCGGGCGGTACGGGCCGGTCCAGCGGCCCCGCTTGCCGCGGCGCAGGTCGCCGCCGGCGAGCTCGACCCGGCGGAGCATCTCCCGGTGGTACCGCAGCAGCTCGGGGTGCACGTCGTGCTTCTGCGCGGCCTCGGCGTCGTGGAACAGGTCGAACATCCGCTTGCCCACGAGCATGTGCTGCCACAGCGGCACCGGCCGGTGCTCGCTCACCACGACCGACGTCTCGCCACGCACGGTGACGAGCCAGTCGGCGAACTCCTCGGCGTTGGACACGGTCGCCGACAGCGACACCAGCGTCACCGACTCGGGCAGGTGGATGATCACCTCCTCCCACACCGCGCCGCGGAACCGGTCGGCGAGGTAGTGCACCTCGTCCATGACCACATACGACAGGCCCTGCAGCGTCGCGGAGCCCGCGTAGAGCATGTTGCGCAGCACCTCGGTGGTCATCACCACCACGGGCGCGTCGCCGTTGATCGCGTTGTCGCCGGTGAGCAGGCCGACCTTCGGCGCGCCGTAGCGCTGCACCAGGTCGTTGTACTTCTGGTTGGACAACGCCTTGATGGGCGTGGTGTAGAAGCACTTACGCCCCTGCCGCAACGCCAGGTGCACGGCGAACTCGCCGACCACGGTCTTGCCCGCTCCGGTCGGCGCGCACACCAGCACCCCGGTGCCGCGCTCGAGCGCCTCGCACGCCTCGGCCTGGAAGGGGTCGAGAGCGAACTCCAGCTCCTCCGCGAACGCGGTCAGCGCCGGGTGCCGGTTCGCGCCCTCGCCGCGCAGCCGCGCCGCCTGGTAGCGGTCTGCGGGGCTGAAATCAGTGTCCTCGGTACCGCTCACGCCCCCAAGGCTAGGCGAACGATGCCCGGATCCGCTTGTGGGTATCGTGCTGGCGTGCCGGAAAGCGATGAGTCACTCACTTCCCGCCGACCGATTGAGGCGGTGCTGCTGGACTTCCACGGCACGCTTGCGCAGGTGGAGGACGCTGTCCGCTGGGTGATGCTGGCGGCGCAGAGCACGGGCACGACGCTGGAGCGCGGCAGGGCGACCGTCCTGGCCGACCGGCTCACCACCGCCGGCCGGGCGGGCGGGCCCCGGCCGCACCGGGTGCCGGCACACCTGGGCGAGGTGTGGGCCGACCGGGACCTGTCCGTCGACGCGCACCGCGCCTGCTACACCGGCCTCGCCGCCACCGTCGACGAGTCCCTGGCCACGGCCCTGTACGACCGGCTGCTGCTCGCCGACGGCTGGGAGCTCTACGCCGACACGGTGCCCACCCTGCGGGCCCTGCGGGCGGCCGCCGTCCCCGTCGCCGTGGTGAGCAACATCGGCTTCGACCTGCGGGCCCTCGCCGCCGACCTGGGCTTCGCCGACCTCGTCGACGAGTTCGTGCTCTCCTACGAGGTGGGCCGCACCAAGCCCGACCCGGCGATCTTCTGGCGGGCCTGCGCGGCGCTGCGGGTCGACCCGGAGCGGGCCCTGATGGTCGGCGACACGCCCGCCGACGCCGGCGCCGCGGCGGCCGGCTGCAGCGTCCTTGTCCTCCCGGAGAGTGAACCGGGCAAGGTGCACGGCCTCGGCGCCGTCCTGCGGCTGCTGTAGCCGGGGTATGGAAATCACCCGAGCCGGGAAACAGTGTCGCAACACCGGCTCTGCGCTTGTCGTGCCGTCCCGCCGCGACGACAGTGCAAGCAACGACACGAATGCTTTGTTTGCGGAGGTACACCATGCCGATGAACCGCTGGGATCCCACGAACGCCCTGGCCCGCCTCGAGCAGGACATGGGCAACGCCGCCCACCACGCCCACGGTGCGTCGGTGAGCACCGCGACCGACGGTGACGACCTGGTCATCACCGTCGAGGGCGTCGACCCGTCCGACGTCGACGTCCAGCTCGCCGGCGGCCGCCTGACGATCAAGGGCAGGAGCGGCAGCAGTACGTCGGAGAGCCACGACGTCGGCGGCGCGCACTTCTCGTCCAGCTCGAGCAGCTCGAGCTCGTTCAGCCGCACCTTCTCGGTCCCGGACGGCGTCGAGCAGTCCGACGTGTCGACCGAGCGGACCGGCGGCGGCGTCAAGATCCGCATCCACAACGCCGCCTGACCGTGGGCGCCTGGTCTGGGTCGATCACCGCGAAGCGTCATCGAGCCAGACTGGGCGGAGCGCGCATTTCGGACGCCGGGGACGCTCCCCCGGCGTCCGCGCCGTTCAGGCGAGCAGGGTCAGCGCTCCCGGCACGCACGTGATCGTCACGGGCAGCGGGCAGATCCGCTCCCCGTCCGCGTAGGCGGTGATCCCCGCGCCGGCCAGCTCCACGGTGCGGGCCCGGTGGGTAGAGACCCGCCGGTCGAGCACGTGGGTGCCCTTGAGCACCCTCGGCCGCAGCCGCATCAGCGTGAGCCGCCCGAGCGGCTCGGCCACCACCACGTCGAGCAGCCCGTCGGACGGGTCGGCGCCGGGCGCGATCCGGAACCCGCCGCCGTAGCTCTCCGTGTTGCCGACGGCGACGAGCACGGAGTCGAACTCGGTGACGGCGCCGTCGAGGCTCATCCGGTACCGCCGGGGCCGCAGGGCGAGCAGCTCCTCCACGATGGCCCGGTTGTACCGCTGCGCCCCCTTCGGCCAGCGCATGCGGTTGGCCCGCTCGTTGACGAACGCGTCGAACCCGGCGGCGAGCACCGCACCGAACCAGGCGGCGGTCCCGTCCGCCCCGCTCACCCGGGCGAGGTCGACGGCGCGGCTGCGCCCGTCGCGCAGTGCGTCGGCGGCGACCCCGGCCGCGGCCACCGGCGAGGCGGGCAGCCCGAGCCGCACGGCGAAGTCGTTGCCGGTGCCGGCGGGCACGATCCCGAACGGCACACCCGTCCCGGCGACGGCCTGCAGCCCGAGGTGCACGGTCCCGTCCCCGCCCATGGCCACGAGCGCGTCGCACCCGTCCGCGACGGCCCGGTGTGCCCGCTCGCGCGCCTCCGCGGCGCTACCCCCGCCGAGCATCACCACGTCCGCCCCGTCGGCCCGCAGCCGCTCCTGGACAGCGGGCAGCAGCCCGGCGCGCCGCCCCTTGCCGGCGGTGGGGTTGGCGAGCAACGCAATGTTCACGGCGCAGACTGTAAACGTTCAATGCCCGGGCCCGCGAACGGCAAAGCGAACGGCGCCCCGGGCACAGGCCCAAGGCGCCGCTGAAAGCCGGTCGCGGTGTTACGTGACGTCGTCGAAGCCGCGGTCCAGCGGCCTCGGCCGCTCGATCGGCGCCGGCGCCGCCACTGGGGCCGGGCCGTCGACCGGGTCGTAGCCGCCGATCGGGCTCGCGGCCTCGACCGGCTCGACGTCGTAGTCGTCCAGCGAGGAGACCTCGTCGTCGCCGATGTTGGCGTACGCCGGCCGGTTGCGGCCCCGGCGCTTGTCGTTGAACATGGCGAAGCCGACGGACGCGAAGTACAGCGACGAGAGGGCCAGCGCCAGTGCCGTCATGCCGAACGGGTCGGCGGTCGGCGTCGCGATCGCGGCGAAGACGAACGTGATGAACACCGCGAACCGCCACCAGCCGAGCAGGCGCTTGCCGGTGACGATGCCGGCGATGTTGGCCAGCATGACGCCGAGCGGGAACTCGAACGCCAAGCCGAAGACCAGCATCATGCCGGTGACGAAGTCGACGTAGCGGGTGATCTCCAGCGTGGTGGTGATGTCCGGGCCGGTCATGTTGAGCAGGAAGATGAGGCCCTCTGAGACCACCAGGAACGACAGGTAGGCGCCCGCGGCGAACAGCGGGGCTGCGAGGCCGCCGAAGAGGTAGGCCCAGCGGCGCTCGTTACGGTGCAGGCCCGGCGCTATGAACGCCCACAGCTGATAGAGCCACACGGGGCCGGCGATGATGAGCCCGACCCACAGCGCGATCTTCAGCTTCAGCACCAGCACGTCGGTGACGCCAAGCTGGACAAACGGGCAACTCCAGCCGGCCGGGAGCGTGTGATGGTCGGCTGACTTCTGGATCGCCCTCTCCATCATGAGATGGCAGTAGGGCTCCTGGATGAAGTTCAGCACCGGCTGGGCCAGCCACCACGCGATGATGGTGCCGATCAGGATCGCCAGGCACGCACGGAAGAGCCGGGTCCGGAGCTCCCGCAGATGCTCCATGAGGCTCATGGAGCCGTCTGCGGCGCGCTCGAAGTTCGACGGCTGCTTGTTACGCCGCCGTGCGAGGATGCTCACGACCGGAGTGCGCCTCAGCGCTCGCGAGCGTGATCGACCGGGTCGACCCGCGGCTTCGGCGACGGCTGGCTGTCGGCGATCTCGCCGCTGAGCGGCTGCCGGCCCGACTGCGCCTCGGCCTTGGCGTCCACGTCGTCGTCGGCGAGGCCCTTCGTCTCGGCCTTGATGATCCGCATCGAGCGTCCGAGCGCGCGCGCCGCGTCAGGCAGACGCTTGGCGCCGAACAGCAGGATCAGCACCACCACCAGGACGATGATGTGCCACGGCCTAACTGCACCCATTGAAGCCACCTCACTGTATTCGAGCTGCCTCGCCCATCGTACTGACCACCGGCGGGCGAGGGCAGAGGCCGGTTAACGGGAATGGGTCCGGCCGCTGAAGTCTTGACGAGTGTTGACGCTGCCGCACCGGATCGTCAACCACCCATCCGGACAAAGGTGCGATTTGCCCGGTTGATCCGGCAGGTTTGTTAACCGTTTTCCGTGCTGCCGTCGCGCCTCGCCTGCATCGCGAGGGACTTCTCCTGCATGGCCTCCAGCTGCGGCAACATCGTCTCGACCGTCTGCTGCAGCGCGACCAGGCGGGGCTCCACCCGCCGCTGACCGTCGACGAGGCGCGCCTGCATGGCGCGGGCGGCGTTGTCGAACTCGCGGAGCCGGCTCATCACGCTCAGCGCGACGCCGATCAGGACGATGAGCGCGACGACGACGATTCCGCCCGAGATCCACCAAAGCACGTCATCGACTCTAGTGCACTTGACATCCTGTGGTCGATGTAACCCAGTCGATCAAGAGGGCGGCCCTTGCCTGATCATGGCTCTTACCGAGAAACCGTGACAAGAGACAAGGGCTGCCGTGAACTGCCCTGTATCAGCGGGCGGACGCGTTGTTCGAGCTGTGCGACGCGGTGCTGTGCGCGGACGGTCCGGTGGGCAGCCCTGGTCGGGTTGTCGCTGGCCGCCGAGCACCGTCGCGGGCACGGGGCGCTGTATGACGCGGTCAACGCCGGCCGGATGCGGGTCGATCGGCTGCGCCGCGAGCTGGCCGGGTTGCCGTTGCCGGGCGACACCCGCTGATCCTGGTGGTCTTCGACGGTCGTCGTCAGGAAGCGTGGCGGAGGAACGCCGTCCGTTCCTCGTCCGTGAGATCTCGTGTCACGCGGGTCCGGGCCAGAGCCAGAACGTCCTGGACGTCCTGGCAGGCGTCGCAGCGCCAGACGCGGGTCGTGCCGTCGCCGTGCCCGGTCGCCAGGTGGCGGCCGTCGCGAGCGAAGGTCACCTCGCCCACGGAGGCGCCGAAGCCGTCGATCACCACCGGTTCGTCGGCGGCCGTGTTCCAAATGCGGACGGTGCCGTCGTCGCCGCTGCTGGCGAGATGCCGGCCGTCCGGGCTGAATGCCACACTCCGCGCCTGGCCCTCGTGTCCTCGCAGGACTACGGATCCGCCGCCGGTCGTGTCCCAGAGCCGGACGGTGCCGTCATTGCCGCTGGTGGCGAGATGCCGGCCGTCCGGGCTGAACGCCACACTCCGTACGCCGCCCTCTTGCCCGCGCAGGACGAGGGGTTTCCGGCCGCCTGTCGTGTCCCAGAGCCGGACGGTGCCGTCGTCACCACCGCTGGCTAGCCGTTGCCCGTTGGGGCTGAATGCGACGGCGTTGACGTCCCGGTCGTGCCCACGCAGGACGAGCGGTTCCTGATCGCCGGTCGTGTTCCAGACGCGTACTGTGCCGTCCTGCCCGCCGCTGGCCACCCGCCTTCCGTCGGGGCTGATGGCCACGGTCCACACCGAGCCTTGGTGTCCGTGGAGGGTGCGTGGGGCGGTGTCGCCGGCCGATCGCCAGATGCGGACCGCGCCGTCGCTGCTGCCGGCGGCCGTTTGGCGCCCGTCGGGGCCGAAGACCACGTCCGTTATGGCTCCGCCGGGGCCGTTCAGGACCACGGTGTCGTCGATGCTTCTGGTGTTCCAGATGTGTACCGAGCCGTCCTGGCCGCCGCTGGCGAGGCGTGAGCCGTCGGGGCTGAAGTCGACCGGCCCTACCGAGCCCCGGTGGCCGTTCAGCATGAGCGGGTCTCCATAGCCCGACGTGTCCCACAGACTCACGGTCCCGTCCGCGCCCGCGCTGGCCAGTTCGTGCCCGCCGCGCGGGTCGAAGGCGACGCCCCAGACCACACCGCGGTGTCCGCGCAGTGTGAGCGGGTTGACGGCGCTGCCGGTGTTCCAGATCCGGATCGTGCCGTCCTGGCCGCAGGTGGCGAGATTCCGGCCGTCGGGGCTGAACGTGACGGCTTCCACGATGCCAGCGTGCCCCTGCAGGACCTGCGCGCTGTCCCGCGCCGCCGTCATGTCCCACATCCGCACGGTGCCGTCCTCACCTGAACTGGCGAGCCAATGACCATCCGGGCTGAATGCCACACTCCGCACCGGTGCGCCGTGGCCGGTGAGGCGCCTCTCCAGGCTGCGGTCATTACTGTTCCACACGCGGACGGTGCCGTCCGCGTGTGCGGCCGCTAGGTGCTTGCCGTCCGGGCTGAACGCGACACTCCACACCTTGCTCGGGTCGCCGGGCAGGACGACGGCGCTATGCACGGCCAGGTCCCAGATACGTACGGTGCCGTCCGCGCCGCCGCTGGCCAGCTTGCGGCCTTCGGGGCCGAACGCCACGTCCAGCACCGGACCGGCGTGACCGCGCAGCACGACCTCCTGCGTCGTGCGCCAATCCCGGACCTGGACGGTCCCGTCCTCGCCAGCCGAGGCCAGCCGCTGGCCGTCCGGGCTGAACGCCACGCCCCACGCCGGGCCCTGATGCCCGCGCAGCACGGTCACCGGTGGCCCCCGCAGCACCCAACCCGCCCGTGCCCACACCCGTACGACCCCGTCCCGGCCACTGCTCGCCAGCCATCCGCCGTCGGGGCTGAAGGCCACGCCGTTGACCGCGCCGTCGTGCCCGGCCTTCACGGTCGCTCGTCGCCGGGAGGTAACGGTCGCCTGCCGCAGGACCGCCTCGGTCTCCGGCGTGGGTTTCGTCTCGTAGGCGCGAATCGCCAGCAGCAACGCCAGCTCGGGATCGAGCGGGAGCTGGCTCCTCGCCTTCGCGGCCAGCTGCTCCGCGTACGCCAGGTCCCGTTCGTCCCTGGCCCGGTTGGCCGCCGCCAGCGTGGTCACGGCGAGCACACTGACGACGAGCACCGTCAGCACGAGGGCCGCCACGCCCAGACGCAGGCGCCGGCGAGCTGAGGTGAACTCGAGGGCTCGCAGCTCCCGGCCGGCGGTCAGGAACGCCCGCTCGAGTTCGTTGCAGCGATCGATCGGACGGTCATCCAGGGCCGCGAGTCGAGCACCCCGGTACAGCACGTCGTCGCGGAAGCCGCCATCGCGCCACTCGACCGCGGTGACTGTGAGATGGCGATGCGCAAGCAGCGCCTCCCGGTTCTCCGCGAGCCAGCCACACAGCGTCGGCCAGCACCGGATCAGCGCCTCGTGCGCCATCTCGACAGTGTCCTCGTCCAGGGTCAGCAGGCGCGCCGCGGCCAGTTGGTGCAATACCGCGGACACGTCGGGGTCGTGACCGAGCTCGGAACGCGCGACCCTGCGCCTTGTGTCGATGGCGCCGTCGCCGTACGCGGTCAGGCGCAGCAAGATGTCGCGGGCCACGGCCTGCTGGGTGCCGTCGAGCTCACGGTAGGCGCGTTCGGCCGTCTGCGCGACGGCGCCCTGGATTCCGCCCGCGACGTGGTAACCGGTCAGCGAGACGGCGTTTCCCCGGCGCCGGTGCCAGGTCTCCAGCAGCGCCTGGGACATCAGCGGCAGGTAGCCGGGCTGACCGCTCGCATCGTTCAGGATCGTGGTGACCAGGGTCCGCTCCACCATGAGCCCACTGCGGCGGGCGGGTTCTGTGATCGCCCGGATGAGTTCGTCCGGGGTCATCGGCCCGATCCGGATCTGCGCGCCCTGCAGGGCTTGCACGAGCTCGGGATGATCCGCGCAGCGGGCGTAGCAGTCCGCCCGGACGCCGAGCACCACCCTGGTCCGGCTACCGGCCGAATTCGACGCCGCGAGCAGTGTCCGGATGAACTGCTCGCGGTGCCGCTCATCGCAGGGGTTGGCGAAGATCTCCTCGAACTGGTCCACGATCATGATCAGTTCCGCCTCGGCGGGCTCCTCGGCCAGCGCTTGGCGTACGGCCAGGCCCAGGTTGCGAGCGTCGGCGGTGAGTTCCGCCAGCAGGCTGCCGGCTGCCAGGTCCAGCTCGCGCGCCACCCTGACGGCGCATTCGCTCAGCGGGCTGTCCCCCGGCGTGAGGGCCACCACGCGCCGGTGCGGGCCGCCTTGCTGCAGTGCAGGAACTAGCCCGGCGCGGAGCAGCGACGACTTCCCGCTTCCGGAGGCGCCGAACACGGCGAGAAACCGGCGATCGGCGAGGCGGCCGACGAGCTGGTCGACGAGCTGCTCGCGACCGAAGAAGCGATCGGCGTCCGCGCGCTGATAGGCCACCAGGCCCAGGTAGGGCCTTTGCCCGTCGGCCTCCTCGCTGGCGGCTTCGGCTCGGGGCCCGGCGCCGCCCAGTTCGGTGGCGATCTCCCGCCAGCGGGACTCCCATGCCGCCCGGTCCCCGCCGCACGCGACGGCGTACGCCAGCGTCACCTCCAGCGATGGCAGCCGTTCGCCCTTGGCGGCGTCGGCCAGCGTGGTGGACGAGTAGTGCGCCTGCAGCGCCAACCGCCGGTAGCTGGGACGGCCCGCCTCGTCGCGCAGCTTGCGCAGTTCCCAGGCCAGCCGCTGGATCGGGCCGGTCTGGGGATCCAGCGGACTCTCTGGTCGGCCGGCCGCCACGTACACCCCCATTGACCGTGAATTGTTTGACCGGAGGCTCCGTCGACGCCGGACAACGACGTTCAGACTACACATTGATGATCTGCACTGCCACATACGGTGATGGTGCGGACACCGGCCGACACTGCAGGCCTCTGACGAGGCACGGGGAAGGCCGAGCCATCTCCTCCGTAGGACGGAAAGGACTCGGGAATGCGAAGGACGGGAACGCGAAGGAACGTGCGGAAGCACAAATCGCTACTCGCCGCCGCCGTGGGATTGACGGCGGCGGTCGCCATCGCCACGCCGGCGTGGGCCGTATCTGTGGGTGGCGGCGATTGGGATTACGGCATCTCCCTCGGCTTCAACTACTCGTACTACCAGCACTACTACAACAACCACAGCTCCTCGGTGAACTCGAACGGAACCGTCGCCGTTAGCGGCTGCCAGACGCCCGGCAACCTGGCCGCGGCCCGGACCTGGGAGAGCCTGTACAACAACAAGGCGTACTGGAACAACGCCTGCTGACAAGTTCGACAACGCGGGGTGTCGCCGTCGGTGGCACCCCGCCCTTGGGACAGGGGCGAGGGCATGCTGCACAGGGCGATTACATTCGCGTACGCGGTGCTGATGGTGGTGTCCGCAGCGATGGCGTTCATCGTCATGCGGTACTTCGACGACATGACGGTAACTGGCCCGGCGTTCGTCATCGGCTTCGACCGGTCGGACAACGGTGCGCCCGGACCGCAGGTCGCCGCCATGGTGGAGCAGTTCGCCCGCGACCGGCGAGTAAACATCGGGCGCATCTCCAGCGATCCGCGCGACGCGGGCAGCCGGTACCTCTGCCTGGCGGTCGGCGATCCCGGCGCGGAGTCGGCCCGATGGCTGGAGCACGGCTACCCGTACTTCAGTCGGGACGCGAAGATCGAGATGCGGCCGTACGCGGAGGTCGCCAACGCCCATCCGGACGGCCTGTACTTCGTCTACGGCCCGGAACCGGCTGCGACGGCGCTGCTGGAGCAGTTCAAGCTGCTCGGGTACCCGGGCCAGATCCAGCGGTCGTTCACCCCGGTGGAGCTCGTGGGGCAGTACGGCAACGGCCTGCTGCTGCGCACCGCGTTCGTCGTGGGATTCGCCATCATCCTGCTCGTGGCGGCCGCCGTCACGCTCAACGCCAAGTCGTACGGCATCCAACGACTGCACGGCCGGTCCTTCACCTCCGTCCTGTCGCGCGACCTGCGCCAGCTAGCCCGGTTCGCCGCCGGCGCCGCCGCGGTCGTATGCGCGCTGACGGTCGCCGCGCTGTACCTCTACAACGGGATGCACCGGATCGACTCGTTCGCGTCGGTCGCGCTGCTGTTCGCCGGCGCGTACCTGGCCGTCGCGCTGATGACCCACGTAGTGACCCTGGCGCTGATCCACCGAGACGAGATCCTCAACGCCGTCATCGGCGAGGTGACGGCCGACTGGGCCGTCGTCGGGTCCTACGTCCTGCGGGTCGCGGCCGTCGCGCTGACGTTCTCGGTCGGCACCGCCACCATCGTCAGCGGGGCCGCGCTGAGCGAGGAACGCCGGCATGCCGTGGCGTGGGAGCCGCTCAGCGGGCTGTACTTCATGCGGATCAGCAGCGCCACCCTCGACGAGCGCAATGGCGCGGCGATCTCCGGTCGCCTCGGCCAGTGGGTCCGCGCGGCCGATGCCCGCAACGAGGTCACGCTCGCGTGGCGCCAGCACTCGGGCAACCTCATGACCCGCACGGCCGGGCAGGACGTGCTCGTGGTCAATGAGAAGTACATCGCCGACCACGCCGTCTACGACACCGCTGGCGCGCCGGTCCGGCCGAGCGCCGGCGACGCGATCAGGGTCCTGCTCCCGCAGCGGTACGCAGCGCAGTCGGCCGGCATCGACGTCGAGGTCACCGAATGGGTCAAGTTCATGGCGTCGAGGTCAGCCAGCCGGTCGGCGGCACCCATCATCAGGCTCGAGACGGTCCGCGGCGGGCAGGCCCTGCCGTCCTTCACCCAGTCAGCCGACGAAGGCGCCTTCACCGTCACCGACCTGATCGTCGTCGTGGTCCCCGCGGCCTCCGGGGTGATCCCGGACGACGAGTACACCGCCGCCGCATCCCGCGGCGAGGTCCTCGTCGAGGACCCGGACGGGGCGATGGCGAGCCTGGCCCAGGCCGGTCTCGGCGCATACGTGCTCGGCATGAGCCCGTTCGCGCAGGAGGCCGCCGACCGGTACCGCGACGCCAAGCTCGAATTCGGACTGCAGGTGTTCAATCTCGTGGTCACCGTCGGCCTGCTCCTGATCACCGCGGTTGCCCTCGCGATCGTGTACTGCCGGCGCAACGCCCAGGCGCTGTTCGCGAAGTACGTCAGCGGGTGGAGCTTCGTGCGCGCACACCGGTGGCCGTTGCTCATCGAGAGCGGGCTCGGGCTCGCGCTCATGGTGTGGAGCTGGCACAGCACGTCGTCGGCGATCGACCGGTACCAGCAGCCGGGCAGTCCCCCGCCACCGGTCGGACTGCTGCCCCTGCACGGCTGGGAGCCGCTGCTGGCGGGCGGTGTCGCGGCGGCGTGCGTGGCGGTCTTCACGGTGGTGCTGCTGCGCACCCACGCCGCCTTCGTCAGGACACACTCGGCCGGTCTCGCCTGACCGGTCCCTCCCGGGACAAGAGGAAGAACCGTGATCAACGTCAGCGGCATCAGCAAGTCGTTCGGCACCCGCCACCTCTGGACGGACCTGTCCTTCACCGTCGAGCCGGGGCAGATGATGGCGGTGACCGGCCCCAGCGGCTGCGGCAAGTCAACCGTCCTGCACTGCCTAGGCACGCTGGAAGCGGTCGACGCGGGACGGATCGTCATCGGCGGCACCAACATCACCGGCGCCGGCTCCGGTGCGCGCCGCCGCTTCCGCCGCGACGTCCTGGGCTACCTGTTCCAGAACTACGCCCTGATCGACAATGCCACCGTGGCGTTCAACGTGAGCGTCGCGATCACCGCCCGCGGCAACCGCGCGGGCCGCGGCGCCGCCATCGAGGCCGCCCTCGGCCGGGTCGGTCTCGCCGGGCGCGGCGAGGAGATGGTGTACCAGCTCAGCGGCGGCGAACAGCAGCGCGTCGCGGTGGCCCGCCTCCTAGCCAAAAGACCAGGCGTGATCCTCGCCGACGAGCCGACCGGTGCGCTGGACAGCGACAACGCCACCCTGGTAATTAGCCTACTGAGGCAGTTGGCCGACGACGGAAGCACCGTCGTCCTCGCCACCCACAGCGACCACGCCGCCGGAGCCTGCGACACGACCCTGGACCTGGGCGCCGGACCGCTGATGAACTCCTTCCGTCCCGCCGGCACCCTTGGATGACGAAGAACCACGAGCCGGGTTCGGCCGGATCGACAAACGTGAGGCCGCCGCCGGGCGGATCGAGAACACAGGCCCGGCCTGCAACGGGCGACGGCACCGCGCTGGTCAACATGGCCACCCGCCAGCTCATCGACACGCTCGACAACCGATCCGCGGACAGCCTGGCGGCCTCGCCCAACCACCAGCCCGGCATCGAAGTGATCTGCCGGGACCGGGCCGGCTGTTAGATCAAGGGCGGGAGGTTCCCGTCCCCGAATCGTAAAAGGCCGTCGCGGCGTTCCGGCCGCTCGGAACCGGAAAGCCGCTTCATCACAGCCGTGAAGGGCGGCGCACTGCGGTTTAACGTTGGTAGGCGGCCAGGGCGGCCTGTGCCTCCGCGGCGACCGCCTCGGCGAGTCGCGGCGGGGACACGACGGTGACTTCGGCGCCGAGGCCGAGCACGAACCGGCGGGCCCAGTCGAGGTCGGACGCGCGCAGCGAGACCGTCCAGTGCTCGCCGGGGCCGCGCTCGACGGCTTCGCACGGGTACTGCTCGGTGATCCACCTCGCCCCCCGGCCGACCCGCAGCGTGACCAGGGGCAGGTCGGGGGTGGGGGTGAAGAGGCTGCCGGTGCGCGTGTCGGTGGGGCGGGCCTGGCGCGGCACCTGGGCGGGCTCGTCGAGCTCGACGGAGGCGTCGATGCGGTCGACCCGGAACAGCCGGACGGCCTGGACGCGGCGGCACCACGCCTCCAGATACGCCCAACGCCCCACGACGAGCACCCGCATCGGGTCGACCACGCGCTCGCTGGTCTCGTCCCGGGTCGCGGTGTAGTACGTGATGCGCAGCGCGTGGCGCCGGTCGACGGCGCCGCGCAGTTCCTCGAGGCGGTCGGTGTTGCCGGGCAGCCGGACCGCGACCGGCGCGTCGGCGAGGTCACCGGCGGCGTGCTCGATCTTCGCCAGGGCCCGGTGGACGCCGTCGCCGGTGGTCACGCCCGGGGTCTCGGCGAGCATCCGCAGCGCCACGATGAGCGCAAGCGCCTCGTCGGGCGTGAGGCGCAGCGGGCGGTCGATCCCGGCGTCGTACGTCAGGGTGACGCTGTCGCCGGCCGGCCCGCTACCGAACGCCATGTCGATGAGGTCCCCCGGGCCGTACCCCGGCAGCCCGCACATCCACAGCAGCTCGAGGTCCTCGCGCAGCTGCCGGTCGGTGATCCCCTGGTCGGCCGCGGCCTCGGCGATCGTGACGCCGGGGCGCGCCTGCAGGTAGGGCACCAGATTGAGCAGCCGGCCGAGCCGATCCGCCGAGTTCGTCACGCCGGCACCCCGATCCCGGCGGCGGCCTGGTCGCCGATGGCCGGCGCGTAGGAGGCGGCGACCGCGCGCAGCCGGCGGACCACCTCGTCGCGCACCTCGGGTGGGTCGAGCACGACGACGTCGGCGCCGTAGCCGACCAGCCAGCCGGCGAAGAAGTCCACGTCGGCGTAGCTCAGCGTGAGCCGGTCGCCGTCGGGACCGCTGACGCACCGATCCGCCCAGCGTCGCACGCCGGCCGCGCGCCCGGGGCGCGCCAGGACCGTGGCCCGGCCGGTGCGCTCGACGGGGCCGCTGGAGCGGGCGACGTAGCCGATCAGGTCGACCTTGGGCGGCTCGTAGGCGCCGCGCCGGCCGATGCGCCGCACGCCGCTGACGATCCGCGAGAGCCGGAAGCAGCGCTCGGCGCCGCGGTCGAGGTCGTGGCCGACCACGTACCACCGGCCGCGCCAGCACACCACGCCCCAGGGCTGCAGGCGGCGCACGCCGGCGCCGTCGCGCTCGGGGACCTCGTAGGAGAACGTGACCGCCTGCCGGTCGCGCACCGCCGCGGTCAGCGGCTCGAACGCCGGGTCGACCGTCACCACGGCCTCCACCCCGAGCGTGGCGTGCGGGTCGACGTCGATGCCGCCGGCGCGCAGCTTCGCCAGCCCCGAGGACGCCGCCGCGGCCAGCCCCGTCTGCTGCCACAGCCGCGCGGCGATGCCGACCGCGGCCGCCTCGTCGGGGGCGAGCGGGATGTCGGGCAGCGCATACTCGCGCCGGGCGATGCGATACCCCTGCTCGTTGTCGAAGATGCTGGCGGTGCCCATCTCCAGCGGCACGCCGAGCTCGCGCAGCTCGGACTTGTCCCGCTCGAACTTGCGCTGGAACGCCTCGTGGTCGCGCTCGTCGTTGGGATCGTGCTCGTATCCGGGCACGATGGTGGCGATCTGCTCGGCGGTGAGGAAGCGGCGCGTAGCGAGCAGGCAGATGACCAGATTCACCAGGCGCTCGGTTCGGGTCCGCGACACGGAGCGAACCTACCAGCCCGAACGCCTGTTCTGCGTCGCCCACGCGGTGACCGTTCGCACGGTCACGGCGAATGCGCGCTGTGTCGCTGCGTTACGGTGACGCGGTGATCCGCTGGCGCTGGGGTACCGTCGTCGCCGCCCGCCGCGAGTGGCGCGGCAGTCTCGAGCTCGACGTCACCGTCGAGGCCCGAAGGGCAGAAGATCCCGATTCGGTACGCGCACTGGCCTATCCGGCCCTCGTGGGCACCCCGCGCCCGGGCGACCGCGTCCTGCTCAACCTCAACGCGCTGGCGCTGGGCCTCGGCACCGGCGGGTACGCCCTGGTCGTGGCGATCCCCGACCGCCTGCCCGAGGACGCGGACGCGCCCGGCCACGTGGTGAAGGCGCGGTACACGCCGCTGCAGGCGATCGTCCTGGCCGCCGACGAGGAGGCCTCCCCCCTGCGCGCGGCGCTGGCCGGCACCACCGACCTCGGCGGCATGCCCGTCGTCGTCGCCGACCTGCACTCGGCCCTGCCCGCGGTCGTGGCCGGCGCCCTCGCCGACCGGCCGGAAGCCCGCGTCGCCTACGTCATGACCGACGGCGGCGCCCTGCCCGCCTGGTTCTCCCGCACGCTCGACGCCCTGCGCCCGCTGCTCGCCGGGACGGTCACGACGGGCCAGGCCTTCGGCGGCGACCTCGAGTCGACGAACGTGCACAGCGGCCTCCTCGCGGCCCGCCACGGCCTGCACGCCGACCTGGCGATCGTCACGCAGGGCCCGGGCAACCTGGGTACCGGCACGAGCTGGGGCTTCTCCGGCGTGGCCGCGGGCGAGGCGGTCAACGCGGTGGCGGCGCTGGGCGGGCGCCCGGTCGCGGCCCCGCGCATCTCCGACGCCGACCCCCGCCCCCGCCACCGCGGCGTGTCCCACCACAGCCTGACCGCCTTCGGCCGGGTGGCGCTGGCCCCCGCCGACCTGGTCATGCCGGCCGACCTGGCCCCGGCGCTGGCCGCCGAGGTCCGCGCGGCCCTGGCGACCCTGAGCCCGCCCCATACCGTGGTCGAGGTCCCGTCAGCGGACCTCGCGGCGGCCCTGGCCGCGTTGCCGGTGAAGCTGTCGACGATGGGCCGGACCCTGGCGCAGGACGAGGCCTACTTCCTGTCGGCCGCGGCGGCGGGCCGGCACGCCGCGAAGCTGACCGCTGATATGTCCGCCACTTCGTGACGGACATATCTGACATTTCGGTTATGCACCATTCAGCCGGCCGGCGGGCCGCCCGCAGCGAGCCCCGTCAGGCCTTGGACAGCGCGGCGTTCGCGACCGAGCGCAACTGCCCCAGGTGGTCGGCGCCGGGGGCGGCGGCCACGACCAGGTAGACCGCGACGATCGCCTTCCCCCGCCGCGCCAGCAGCGTCTTCGACCTGTCGCTCAGTGCGGCCTCGCCCACGCCGCCCACCGCATCGAGCGACGCGATCGTCGTCCACAGCTTCTGAGCCTGACCGGCGTCGGCGAACGTGAGGGCGACGACCGTCACCTGGTCCCCCGCCGGGCTGCCGAACGGGCACATCCGGGCGTCGGCGTTGAGGCCGAGCGTCTGCACGGCCTGGGCGTACTGGGCCACCGCGGCCGCGCCGTCGCCCTGGCTGGCCTGGACCGGCAGGCCCGTGGCCTGCTGCACCTGCGCGGCGCTGATCAGGCCGTGGCAGCCGTCGGAGTTGACCACCGGCGGGTGGCTCGGAGACGGTACAGGCCGCAGCGACGCCTCGGCGCTCGGCGCGGGGCCGGCGGGCAGTGGGCTGCGCTTGGTTCCTTCGTCCGTGCAGGCCGCGAGCAGGCAGAGCGCCGCCGCGGCGAGCAGGAACAGCCTCACGCGTAGATCGCGATCAGCACGAAGAACGCGATGATGAGGGCGAGCACGAGGGCGAGCAGCCAGGTCGGGTACTTCGGGCCCACGGTCCGGTTGCGCTCGATCTCCTCGCGGATGCGCTGCAGCCGGCGACCCTGCCGGCTCTTGGCCGGGCGGTCCGGGTTGAAGTCGGCGTTGAGCTTCGGGGGCGGCTGGCCCGGCATGTCGTCCATAGGCGGGCCAGCCTAACGCCCGTCAGCCTCGTACGTCACAAGCCTCCCGTAACAACCCGGCTCACATGCTGGCGATGAGCCGGTCGACCCGCTCGTCGTAGGCGCGGAACGGGTCCTTGCACAGCACGGTGCGCTGTGCCTGGTCGTTGAGCTTCAGGTGCACCCAGTCGACGGTGAAGTCGCGGCGGCGCTCCTGGGCGTGGCGGATGAACTCGCCCCGCAGGCGGGCCCGGGTGGTCTGCGGCGGGGTCTCCTTCGCCTCGAAGATCTCCAGGTCGGTGGCGACCCGGTCGACCGCCCCGCGCTTCTCCAGCAGCCCGTAGAGGCCCCGGCCGCGGCGCAGGTCGTGGTAGGCGAGGTCCATCTGCGCGACCCGCGGGTGCGACAGCGGCAGGTCGTGCTTGGCCTGGTACCGCTCGATGACGCCGAGCTTGGTCACCCAGTCGACCTCGCGCTCGACATCCTTGTGGTTGCCGGTCTCGACCGCGCCCAGCACCCGGCCCCACAGGTCCATGACCCGCTTCGTCGCCGCGTCGGCGCCCCGGCGGTCCAGGAACTCGGTGGCCTTGTCGAAGTACTCCTGCTGGATCTCCAGCGCCGAGATCTCCTTGCCGCTGGCCAGGCGCACCCGCCGCCGGCCGGTGATGTCGTGCGACACCTCCCGGATCGCGCGGATCGGGTTTTCCAGCGACAGGTCGCGCATCGCGACGCCGGCCTCGATCATCCGCAGCACGATGTCGGCGGTGCCGACCTTGAGCAGGGTGGTGACCTCGTTCATGTTCGAGTCGCCGACGATGACGTGCAGGCGGCGGTAGCGCTCGGCGTCGGCGTGCGGCTCGTCGCGGGTGTTGATGATCGGGCGGGACCGGGTGGTCGCCGACGAGACGCCCTCCCAGATGTGCTCGGCGCGCTGCGACAGGCAGTAGACGGCGCCGCGCGGGGTCTGCAGCACCTTGCCGGCGCCGCAGATGAGCTGGCGGGTGACCAGGAACGGGATCAGGATATCGGCCAGGCGGCCAAACTCGCCGTGCCGGCTGACCAGGTAGTTCTCGTGGCACCCGTAGGAGTTGCCGGCGGAGTCGGTGTTGTTCTTGAACAGGTAGATCTCGCCCGCGATCCCCTCGTCGTGCAGGCGGCGCTCGGCGTCGACCAGCAGCCCTTCGAGGATCCGCTCACCGGCCCGGTCGTGGACGACCAGGTCGGGCACCGAGTCGCACTCGGGCGTGGCGTATTCCGGGTGGGAGCCCACATCCAGGTAGAGGCGCGCGCCGTTGCGCAGGAAGACGTTGCTGGAACGGCCCCACGACACGACGCGCCGGAACAGATAGCGGGCGACCTCGTCCGGGGACAGGCGGCGCTGCCCCCGGTAGGTGCACGTGACCCCGTATTCGGTCTCAAGGCCGAAAATTCGCCGGTCCATGTACAGACATTAGCCGCCGGGGACCGGATTCGAACCTATTGGGACCTGAGACTTTCCGTATAGCCCTGGCAGGTGGCGTAGTCGGGCAGGCGGCCGGCGTCGCGCAACTGCGCCAGCGTGGGCGCCGCCGCGTCGCGCGCCGACAGGGTCGGGTCGGCGGCCGGCCAGGCGATGGCGAGGTCCGGGTCCAGCGGGTGGACGCCGTGCTCACCCGTCGGGTTGTACGTCTCGGAGCACATGTAGGTGAGGGTGGCGTCGTCGGTGAGGGCGCAGAAGCCGTGGCCGAGACCCTCCGAGAGGTACACCGCCCGCCGGTCGACGTCGTCGAGCTGGACGCCCTCCCAGCGGCCGAACGTCGGGGATCCGACTCGCAGGTCCACGACGACGTCGAGCACGGCGCCCCGGGTGCAGGTGACGTACTTGGCCTGCCCCGGCGGGACGTCGGCGAAGTGGATGCCGCGCACGACCCCGCGCGCGGAGACCGAGAGGTTGCCCTGCGCCAGGCGCAGCGGGTGGCCGACCTCGGCGGCCAGGTGGTCGAAGCGGTAGAACTCCGTGAACAGGCCGCGGGGATCCCCGTGCAGCACTGGGATTATCTCCCAGGCGCCGCCGATCGAGAGCTGTCGGATCTTCACGTGCTGGCTCCGTAGCGTGTCGGTCATGTTTGCGGGTGCGATTCTGCGGCGCGCCGCTCAATTCTTCCAATCGAGCAGGTGGAGCAGGTATTCGCCGTATCCGCTCTTGCGCAGCGGCTCGGCGAGCTCCCGCAGCCGCTCGTCGGTGATCAGGCCGGCCCGCCAGCAGGCCTCCTCGACACAGCCGATCTTGAACCCCTGCCGCTCCTCGATGACCCGGACGAACTCGGCGGCCTGCACCATCGTGTTGAACGTACCCGTGTCCAGCCAGGCTGTGCCACGGTCCAGCACGACCACGTGCAGCTCGTCGCGCACCAGGTAGGCGGCGTTGACGGCGGTGATCTCCAGCTCGCCGCGGTCGCTGGGCTTGAGGTCGCGGGCGATCTGCACGACGCGGTTGTCGTAGAAGTACAGCCCGGGGACGGCGTAGCGGGACTTGGGCCGGGCCGGCTTCTCCTCGATCGACAGGACCCGGCCGTCCGGGGCGAACTCGACGACGCCGTAGTCCTGCGGGTTGGCCACCGGGTAGGCGAAGACGCGCCCGCCCTTGACGTCGGCGTTGTCGGACAGGCGCTGGCCGAGCGCGGCGCCGTGGAAGATGTTGTCGCCGAGCACCAGCGCCACGGTGTCGTCGCCGATGAAGTCGGCGCCGATGATGAACGCCTGGGCCAGGCCCTCGGGGCGTGGTTGCGCAGCGTAGCTGATCCGCAGCCCCCACTGGCCGCCGTCGCCGAGCAGCCGCCGGAACTGTTCGGAGTCCTCCGGGGTGGTGATGACGAGGATCTCGTGGATGCCCGCCATCACCAGCGTGGTGAGCGGGTAGTAGATCATCGGCTTGTCGAAGACGGGCATCAGCTGCTTCGACACGGCCTTGGTCAGGGGCCACAGACGTGAGCCGGTCCCACCGGCGAGGATGATGCCACGCACCCGGCCACCTTACGGGCTGTGCACAGCCGGGGTCGACTCGGACGCGACCCGGTTGGACTAGACTCCCGATCCCGTGAGAATCCTCGTCACCGGCGGCGCCGGTTTCATCGGCTCGCATTACGTGCGCACCCTGCTGAGCGGCGGTTATCCCGCGTACGCCGGTGTTGCTGTGACCGTCCTCGACAAGCTCACCTATTCGGGTAACCGCGAGAACCTCGCCCCGGTCGCCGGCGACCCGGCCCTGGAGTTCGTGGAGGGCGACATCTGCGACGCCGCGCTCGTCGGCGAGCTGATGCCCGGCCACGACGCGGTCGTGCACTTCGCCGCGGAGTCGCACGTCGACCGCTCGATCCTCGGCGCCGGCCCGTTCGTGACGACCAACGTGCTCGGCACCCAGGTGCTGCTCGACGCGGCCCGCGCGGCCGGGGTCGGGCGTTTCCTGCACGTGTCGACCGACGAGGTCTACGGCTCGATCCAGGAGGGGTCCTGGACCGAGGAGTGGCCGCTGTCGCCGAACTCGCCGTACTCGGCCTCCAAGGCCGGCTCCGACCTGCTGGCGCTGGCCTACCACCGCACCCACGGCATGGAGGTGGTGGTGACCCGCTGCTCGAACAACTACGGCCACTACCAGTTCCCCGAGAAGGTGATTCCGCTCTTCGTCACCAACCTGATCGACGGCGCGCAGGTGCCGCTGTACGGCGACGGGGGCAACATCCGCGACTGGCTGCACGTGTCCGACCACTGCGCCGGCATCCAGCTCGTCCTGGAGAAGGGGCGCGCCGGCGAGGTCTACAACATCGGCGGCGGGCGCGAGCTGACCAACCGTGAGCTGACCGAGATCCTGCTCGCGGCGACCGGGCGTGACTGGGAGTCGTCGGTCCGTTACGTCGAGGACCGCAAGGGCCACGACCGGCGATACTCGCTGAGCATCGACAAGATCAGCAACGAGCTCGGCTACACCCCCCAGGTGACCTTCGAGCGGGGCATCGCCGAGACGGTGACCTGGTACACGGAGAACCGCGGCTGGTGGGAGCCGCTCAAGGCCCGCGCCGCCCTGGGCGTGTGACCATGACCCGTTTCCTGGTGACCGGGGCCGGCGGCATGCTCGGCCACGATCTGCTGGACGTTCTGGACGGGCGGGACGTCACCGCCGCGACCCGGGCCGAACTGGACATCACGGACGCGGCGAAGGTCCGCGACCTGGTCGAGGGGCACGACGTGGTCCTCAACGCCGCCGCCTGGACCGACGTCGACGGCGCGGAATCGGACGAAGCGGGCGCAACCGCCGTCAACGGTACGGCCGTCGCCGCCCTCGCCGCCGCCTGCGCCGCGACCGGGGCGCGGCTGGTGCACGTCTCCACCGACTACGTGTTCGCCGGCGACGCGACCAGCCCGTACGCCGAGGACGCGCCGACCGCGCCGCTGAACGCGTACGGCCGCAGCAAGCTCGCCGGCGAGCGGGCCGTGCTCGGCACGCTGCCCGGGACCGGCTACGTGGTGCGCACCGCGTGGCTCTACGGCGCGCACGGGAAGAACTTCGTGCGCACGATGCTGCGCCTGGCCGGCGAGCGCGACTACGTCGAGGTGGTCGACGACCAGGTCGGCCAGCCGACGTGGTCGCGGGACCTCGCCGAGCGGATGGTCGCCCTGGCCGGCGCGGCCCTGCAGGGCGCGCCCGGCGGGGTGTACCACGCCACCGCCTCCGGCCAGACCTCGTGGCACGGGCTGGCCGAGGCCGTCTTCGCCGAGGCCGGCCACGACCCGGCCCGCGTGCGGCGCACCACGAGCGCCGCGTACGCTCGCCCCGCGCCCCGCCCGTCGTACAGCGTGCTCGGCCACGACCGCTGGGCCGCCGCGAGCCTGGCGCCGATGCGCCCGTGGCGTGACATGCTGACCGCGGCGCTCGCCGACCCGGCGTTCGCCGCCCGACCGGAAGGAGGACCGCGGTGAAGCTCACGATCGTGACCGGACTGACCGCGCTGGCCGTCCTCGCGTTCATGGTCGAACTGCTGCGCCGCCGGCAGCTGCAGGAGAAGTACGCGATCCTGTGGCTCGCCGTCAGCGTCCTGATCGTGCCGCTGGCGTTCTTCCCGTTCCTCACCGACAATCTGGCCAAGGCGCTCGGCATCCTCTCCGGCGTGAGCCTGGTGCTGTTCCTCGGCATCGTCTTCCTGCTGCTGGTGACCGTGCACCTGAGCTGGGAGGTCAGCCGGCTCGAGGAGGAGACACGCACGCTGGCCGAGGACCTCGCGCTGCTGCGCAGCGAGCTGGGCCGGCCTCGACCCAAGGACTGGGCCCAGGACTCGGCCGTCCAGGAGCCGGCCGACCCGTCCGCCGAGGAGGTGGCCCCGGATGGTCAACGGTAAGCGCGTCCTGATCATCATCCCGGCCTGGAACGAGGCCGCCTCGATCGCGGACGTCGTGCGCGAGGTGCACGGCGAGCTGCCGTCGGTGGACATCATCGTGGTCGACGACGGCTCGACCGACGACACCGCCGCGCGGGCCGCCTCGGCCGGCGCGATCGTCGCCCGGCTGCCGTTCAACCTCGGCGTCGGCGGCGCGATGCGCACCGGCTACCGGTACGCCCGCGACCACGGCTACGACGTGGCCATCCAGGTCGACGCGGACGGCCAGCACGACCCGCGGTACATCCCGAAGCTCGTCGACGCGCTCGACGAGCACGACCTGGTCATCGGCGCCCGGTTCGCGGGCGAGGGCGGCTACAGCGTCAAGGGCCCGCGCAAGTGGGCGATGAAGATGCTCTCGGCGGTGCTGTCGCGGCTGTCGAGGACGCGGCTGACCGACACGACGTCGGGCCACCGGGCGTGCAACCGGCGCCTGATCGAGTTCTTCGCGCACTGGTATCCGGCCGAGTACCTCGGCGACACGATCGAGGTCCTGGTCCGGGTGGCCCGCAACGGCTACAAGGTCACCCAGATCCCGGTCGCGATGCGCCCCCGGATGGCCGGCACGCCGAGCAACTCCCCCGTGAAGGCGACGATCTACCTGGGCCGCGCGTTCATCGTGCTCCTGCTGGCCATCATCCGCGCTTGACGGTACGACAACGAAGACAGGCCGGGCCACCGCGGCCCGGCCTGTCGCGTCTGCGCGCCCGCCTACTCGGACGCGGTCGAACCGGAGCCCTCCTCCGGCTTCGGCGACTCCGCGGGCTCGGCCGGGCCGGAGGCGTTGTCGGCCGGGGTGCCCGGCGAGGCCGGCGGCTGGGGCTTGTCCTCCAGGCCGCCCTCCACGTCGGGGCTCTTCGTCGCCGACGTGTCCTCGAGGATCGCGGTCAGCGCCAGGCCGGTGAGGCGGCGGAACGTGCGGCCGGGGCGGTTGCGGTCCAGGACCGCGACCTCCAGCTGGTTGGCCGCCAGCTTGCGCGGCTGGCCGCCCTCGCCGCCGACGCTGGCCAGACCCTCGACCGCCAGCTTCAGGGCCTCAGCGAGCGTCTGGTCGGGCCGGAGGCGGGTTTTCACGGCGCCGGAGATGGCGTCGGACTGCCCGCCCATGGTGACGAGGCCGGGCTCGTCCTGCACGGAGCCGTCGTAGGTGATCCGGTACAGCTCGTCCTCGGCCGCGGTGGCGCCGGCCTCGGCGACGCAGATCTCCACCTCGTACGGCTTCTGCTCCTGGGTGAAGATCGCGCCCAGGGTGCGCGCGTAGGCGTTGGCGATCTGCCGGCCGGTCACGTCGCTGCGGCCGTAGGAGTACCCGTGCAGGTCGGCGAGGCGCACGCCGGCGGAGCGGAGGTTCTCGAACTCGGGGTAGCGGCCGACGGCGGCGAAGCCGATCCGGTCGTAGATCTCGCTGACCTTGTGCAGCGCGGTCGACAGGTTCTCGGCGACGAACAGCACGCCGCCCTCGTAGCTGAGCACCACGACACTGCGACCACGGGCGATGCCCTTGCGCGCGTATTCCGAGCGGTCCCGCATGATCTGCTCGGGCGAGGCGTAGAACTGCATGGCCACGGTGGCGAGTTCTCCTTCTGCTGGTGGGAGGGCTAAGGACTCAGGAGCCGGGGTTCTCGGCGCGCTCGGCGATGATCTGCTCGGCGACGGCGCGGGTCTCGTCGTCGGAGTACCGGCGGGTGCCCTCGACGGTCGCCGTCATGATGACCGGGAAGATGCCCCGCAGCAGGTCGGGCCCGCCGGTCGCGGTGTCGTCGTCGGCGGCGTCGTAGAGCGCCTCGATGGCGAGCTTCACGGCCTCCTCGGTGGTCACGCCTGGGCGGTACCGCTTCTTGAGCGACGACTTGGCGAACAGCGAGCCGGAGCCGATGGAGTCGTAGCCGCGCTCCTCGTAGACGCCGCCGGCGACGTCGAAGCTGAAGATGCGCCCGGCCTTGTCGACGCTCTTGGCGTCCAGGTCGAAGCCGGCGAACAGCGGCACGACGGCGAGGCCCTGCATCGCGGCGCCGAGGTTGTTGCGGACCATGCTGGCCAGGCGGTTGGCCTTGCCCTCCAGCGAGAGCATGCTGCTCTCGATCTTCTCGTAGTGCTCCAGCTCGACCTGGAACAGGCGCATCATCTCCAGGCCGAAGCCCGCGGTGCCGGCCATGCCGACCAGCGAGTAGGCGTCGGCGGCGAAGACCTTCTCGATGTCGCGCTGGGCGATCAGGTTGCCCATGGTGGCGCGCCGGTCGCCGCCCATGAGCACGCCGTCGGCGCAGCAGATCGCGACGATGGTGGTGGCGTGCGCGCTCACGTCGGCGGCCATCCCCGGCGGCAGCGGCCGCCGCCCAGGGAGCATCTCGGGGGCCACCTCGGAGAGGAACTCGCTGAACGACGAGGTCCCGGCGGCGTGAAACGCGGCGGGCAGGCGCCCTGAGTGGTCAAGACCCGTCGGCAACGGAGCTCCTCCTTCGACCTTCGACCGGAGTGATCGACTGTGGTGGGCCAACAATACGCCGCGGGGACGCCTACAAGCGGCGCGCCACAACGCTGTGGGCGAACAGGCGCCGCCCGCCCGGCGTCACCGGACGGGCGGCCTGGTGAAACGGCGGCTACTCGCCGCCCTTCTGCACGTATCCGCGGACGAATTCTTCGGCGTTCTCCTCGAGCACGGAGTCGATCTCGTCGAGGAGGTCGTCGACGTCCTCGCCGAGCTGTTCGACCCGCTCGGCCGTCTCCGGGTTGACCTCAGGCGCGGCGACGTCCTCTTCCTCGTCACGCCGAGACCTGCCGGACTGGGACTGCCCGCCCGTATCCCTCGTAGCCATGCCTCATCCTCCTCGGGGACCACCATACGTACCGCTGCATCGAACTTACCCGGAAGTGATCGCCTCCAGCAGATCCTTCGCGCTCGGGCACTTGTCGAACAACGCGCCGACGTGCTTCTTGGTCCCTCGCTCGGGCTCCATCATCGGCACCCGCACGAGGGACTCGCGGCCCACGTCGAAGATGACCGAGTCCCAGCTGGCCGCCACCACCTCGGCGGGGTATTTGGCCAGGCAGCGGCCGCGGAAGTAGGCCCGGGTGTCGTCCGGCGGCTCGATGATCGCGCGCTGGACCTCTTCCTCGGCGAACAGCGTCGCCATCGAGCCGCGGGCCACCAGCCGCTGGTAGAGGCCCTTCTCGGGGCGCACGTCGGAGTACTGCAGATCGACAAGCTGCAGCTTGTGCGACGACCAGCCCAGCGACTCCCGCTCCCGGTAGCCCTCCAGCAGCCGCAGCTTGGCCACCCAGTCCAGCTCGCCGGCGCAGAGCATCGGGTCGCGCCCGAGCTTGTCCAGGGCGTCCTCCCACCGGTCGAGCACGTCGAGGGTGATCTCGTCGGCGTCGGCGCCCTGCCGCTCCTCGACGAAGACCCGGGCCCGCTCGTAGAACGCCCACTGGATGTCCAGGGCGGTGAGCCGCCGGCCGTCGCGCATCCGGATCAGGTGCTTGAGCGACGGGTCGTGGCTGACCGCCTTGAGCTCGGTGACCGGGTCGGCGATGCCCAGGTCGGCCGAGAGCGCCTTCTCCTCGATCATCGCCAGGATGAGGGAGGTGGTGCCGACCTTCAGGTACGTCGAGATCTCCGACAGGTTGGCGTCGCCGATGATGACGTGCAGCCGCCGGTACTTGTCCGCGTCGGCGTGCGGCTCGTCACGCGTGTTGATGATGGGACGTTTCAGAGTGGTCTCCAGCCCGACCTCGACCTCGAAGAAGTCGGCGCGCTGGGAGAGCTGGAAGCCCGGACCGGAGCCGTCCTGGCCGATGCCGACCCGCCCGGCACCACAGACGATCTGCCGGGTGACGAAGAACGGGGTGAGGTGCATGACGATGTCGGCGAACGGGGTCTGCCGGCGCATCAGGTAGTTTTCGTGCGCGCCGTAGCTGGCGCCCTTGTTGTCCGTATTGTTCTTGTACAGATGGATCGGCAGCGTGCCGGGGATCGTCGCGGCGCGCCGGGCGGCCTCGGCCATCACCCGCTCGCCGGCCTTGTCCCACAGCACCACGTCGCGCGGGTTGGTCACCTCGGGCGTGGAGTACTCCGGGTGGGCGTGGTCGACGTAGAGCCGCGCGCCGTTGGTCAGTATCACGTTGGCCAGCCCGAGGTCCTCGTCGGCGAGCGCCTCGGCGGGGTCGTACAGCGCGCCGGAGTAGGTGAAGCCGCGGGCGTCGCGCAGCGGCGACTCCTCCTCGTAGTCCCACCTGGCCCGCCCACCCTTGGTGAGCTCGGGCCGCGCCCCGTACGCGTTGACCACCTGGGAGGACGTGACCATCGGATTCGCACCCGGCTGGCCGGGCACGGACACGCCGTACTCGACCTCGGTGCCCATCACGCGCCGCACACTCATGCCACAACCCTAGTCGTATGGACCGTCACCCGGCCCACACCGCGCGGGCCAGTTTCCAGCTTGGCGCGCGCTCCGCGCGGGGGACACCGCCGCGGGCGCCTGCGGCGCGGGGCACACCGGGTTGATTTCTGGCCTGGCGCGCGCTCCGCGCGGGCGCAGCCCGGGGGGTTCCCACCCCGGACCCCCCATGCCCGCTCCGCGGACACCTTCTACTTGCGCTGCGCGCCCCTGCCTCCCTCACCGTCTCGCAGTGGCGCCTGCGGCGCGCTTCGCGCGGGCGCCGAGGCGGGCACTGGTTGTGTGTAAGAAGTGGCTGCCATCGCATGCCATCGCAGCCACTTCTTACACAGAGCTTCGCGTGGGCGTGGCCGGGGGCCTGGAAAGCCGGAGCGGGCGGGACCGGGTGGTCGCCGCCCGCTCTCGGGGGTGGTGCTTGCTTACAGGTACTGGCCGGTGTTGGTGGCGGTTTCGATCGACCGGCCGGCCTCGGCGCCCTTGCCGCCGGAGACGAGCGTGCGGATGTACACGATCCGCTCGCCCTTCTTGCCCGAGATGCGGGCCCAGTCGTCGGGGTTGGTGGTGTTGGGCAGGTCCTCGTTCTCGCGGAACTCGTCGACGCACGAGTCGAGGAGGTGCTGCAGGCGCACACCCTTCTGGCCGCTGCTGAGGAAGTCCTTGATCGCCATCTTCTTCGCCCGGTCGACGATGTTCTGGATCATCGCGCCCGAGTTGAAGTCCTTGAAGTACAGGACCTCCTTGTCGCCGTTGGCGTAGGTCACCTCGAGGAAGCGGTTCTCCTCGGTCTCGGAGTACATCCGCAGCACGACCGCGTCGATCATGGCCGCGACCGTCGCCTCGGCCGAGTCGCCGTGTTCGGCGATGTCGTCCCGGTGCAGCGGTACGTCGGTCAGAATGTACTTCGAGAAGATGTCCCTGGCCGCCTCGGCGTCCGGCCGCTCGATCTTGATCTTCACGTCGAGCCGGCCCGGGCGCAGGATCGCCGGGTCGATCATGTCTTCCCGGTTGGACGCGCCGATGACGATGACGTTCTCCAGCCCCTCCACGCCGTCGATCTCGCTGAGCAGCTGCGGCACGATCGTGTTCTCCACGTCGGAGGAGACGCCGGAGCCGCGGGTGCGGAACACGGAGTCCATCTCGTCGAAGAACACGATGACCGGCGTGCCTTCGCTGGCCTTCTCACGGGCCCGCTGGAAGATCAGCCGGATGTGCCGCTCGGTCTCGCCGACGTACTTGTTGAGCAGCTCCGGACCCTTGATGTTGAGGAAGTAGCTGGTCCGCTTCTCCTCGCCACGCACCTCGGCGATCTTCTTCGCCAGGGAGTTGGCCACCGCCTTGGCGATGAGGGTCTTGCCACAGCCGGGCGGGCCGTAGAGCAATACGCCCTTGGGCGGGCGCAGCTTGTGCTCCCGGAACAGGTCGGCGTGCAGGAAGGGCAGTTCCACCGCGTCGCGGATCTGCTCGATCTGCGGAGACAGGCCACCGATGTCGGCGTAGTCGACGTCGGGCACCTCCTCCAGGACCAGCTCCTCGACCTCGCTCTTCGGGATGCGCTCGTATGCGTACGCCGAGCGCGGCTCGATCATGAGCGAGTCGCCGGCGCGCAGCGGCGCGTCGGCGAGCGTGTGTGCCAGGTGGACGATCCGCTCCTCGTCGGCGTGCGAGATGACGAGAGCCCGGTCGCCGCCCTCGAGGACCTCCTTCAGCATGACGACCTCGCCGGCCCGCTCGAACCCGAGCGCGTCGACGATGTTGAGGGCGTCGTTGAGCAGGACCTCCTGGCCTCGGCGCAGCTCCTCGGTCTCGATCGCCGGGGAGACTGCCACGCGCAGCTTGCGCCCACCTGTGAAGACGTCGACAGTGCCGTCGTCATGGCGGGCGAGGAAGACGCCGTAACCGCTCGGCGGCTGTGCCAGGCGGTCAACCTCCTCCTTCAGCGTCACGATCTGGGCCCTGGCCTCCTTGAGGGTGGCCACGAGCCGCTCATTGTTTTCGGTCAGCCGGGCAATCTGCGCCTGCGCTGCGGCGAGCCGCTCCTCGAGCTGTCGCACATGTCGCGGAGTCTCCGTCAGCTTGCGCCGCACCAGGGCGAGTTCCTCCTGAAGAAACGCGACCTGCGTGGAGAGATCGTGGGCGTCCTTCTCCCATCGTGCGGCGCGCGTCTCCGCGTCGTCGCTGCGTGCCACGTCCCACCTCCCCGGGGGCTTTGAACGTTGTGCTCTAACACTAACTGCTGATCGCCGGTTCGGGCCCCCTCGAACACGTGCGCCATAGGGTGTTTACAAATCCGGGATGCTTCCAGTGCCCTATCCAGCACCCTTTCCGGGCCCCTGCGGTGTGTGTCACGGCCCCCTGCACGGTTCGCGGGGCGTCGGGTAGCGTCATGACTGTGAGCGTGGAGACTTCCGAGGACATCCTGCAGGTGTGGGTCGACCAGGACCTGTGCACCGGCGACGGCCTGTGCGTGCAATACGCGCCGGAGGTTTTCGAGTTCGACGTCGACGGTCTAGCCTACGTCAAGGGCCCGGACGGCGAGCTGCGGCTGGCGCCCGGCAGCCGGGTCGATGTGCCCGCCCACCTGCGGCTCGAGGTCATCGACGCGGCCAAGGAGTGCCCGGGCGACTGCATCCATGTGCACCGCCGGTCCGACGACGCTCCCGTCGCGGGCCCCGACGCCGAGTGATCTCACGCCTGGCCACGCCCGATCACCCAGCTACGCCCCGGACTACAGCATCGGCTTGCCGACCAGCGAGCTGACCAGGCGCGCGAACTCCTCCAGCCGGGCGATCTGACCCGCACCGCCGTCGTCGAGGGTCTTGCCGAAGCGCAGCGCGTCGTGGCGGATCACCGAGCCGGCCTCCTCCGCCGCCACGTTGGCCTCGTCGAGCGACGTGAGCAGCAGATACACGTCCACGCTGTCGACCCGGTGGGTGCCGTTGGGGTTGCGGCTGATCCGCCGCCGGCAGCCGACCTCGGTCACCGCGGACAGGGCCACCACCCGCAGTGACGACGTCATCGAGCCCGGCGGCGCTTCCTCCGGCGGGATGTCCTCGCCGTGCCAGAGGATCAGCCGGTTGCCGTCGCAGACCACGACCTCCTGCCACACGCCGTTGACGTCGTTGACGAACCGCTCGAGGGTGAAGCCCAGAACGCTCTGACCTCGAAGTACACCGGACAGGGCATCCAACGCGATGTCCGGATCGCGCAGGTATGCCCGGGCCGCCGACTCGAGGTCCGGGTACGGCGACCAGTCGGGAAAGACCGCGGGTAGGTCACTGAAGCTCGGTCGGCTCATGCCCTTCGGCCTCCTCGTCTGCCCGGGCGGCCGCGGCGGCCGCCAACCGCCGCGCCGCGTACGCCTCGGCCCCCTTGCTCGGCTTGCGCCGGCGCGGCGGTGCGGTCACCCCGGGAGCGAGCTTCCGGGCGCTGACCAGGAACGCCGTGTGCGCGATCATGCGGTGGTCGGGCCGCACGGCCAGGCCCTCCGCATGCCAGTCGCGCACGAGGCTCTCCCACGCTCGAGGTTCGGTGTACCCACCATCCTCGCGCAAGGCCTCCACCAACTCCGACAATTGGGGCGTGGTCGCAACATATCCGATGAACACGCCGCCGGGGATCAGCGCCCGCGAGACGAGCGGAAGGATCTCCCACGGCGTGAGCATGTCTAGGATTATCCGATCAAAACCGGCATCTTCACAGCCGGCCACGTCCCCGACCCGCAGCGTCCAGCCCGGCACCGGGCCGCCGAAGAACGCCTCCACGTTGCGCCGGGCGATCGCGGCGAAGTCCTCTCGCATCTCGTACGAGGTCACGGTCCCCTCGGACCCGACGGCGCGCAGCAGCGAGCAGGTCAGCGCGCCCGAGCCGGCGCCGGCCTCCAGCACCCGGGCGCCGGGGAAGATGTCGCCCATCGCCACGATCTGGGCCGCGTCCTTGGGGTAGATCACCTGGGCGCCACGCGGCATGGACAGCACGTAGTCGGACAGCAGCGGGCGCAGTGCCAGGTAGGCGGTGCCGCCGGTGGAGGTGACCACGCTGCCGTCCGGCGCCCCGATGAGCTCGTCGTGGGCGAGCCGCCCGCGGTGCGTGTGGAACTCCTTGCCCGCCTCCAGCACGATGGTGTGCATCCGCCCCTTCGGGTCGGTGAGCTGGACCCGGTCGCCCGGGCGGAAGGGGCCCCTCCGGACGGCGGACGGGGTGTGGGCGGGGCTTTCCACGGTCACGTGCTGTTCCTCCGGACGGTCGGCCTGCGCGGCCGCCGGGTCGGGGCCACCAGGGAGACAAGGTCGGCGCCGCGCAGGACGCCGTGCACATCCTCCCCGGTGACCACGAGGTAGTCGCCGCCCGGGTCGTCCCTGATCGCCATCAGCAGGTCGGTGCCGCGCAGGTCGCCGACGAGCACGTGATCGCGGTCGATGCGCCGGGTCACGTCGCCGATCGGCACCCAGGGCCGCCGCTCGGCCGGCACCGCGCGCGCCGAGGCGCCGTGCACAAACCCGACCAGGCTCCCCCCGCCGTCGACCACGGCCACGACCGGCGACCGCTCGGCACTCGCCGACGCGATGCGGTCGGCCTCCGACAGCGGCGTGTCGGCGGTCACCGCGACGACCGGCCGGGCCAGCTCGCGGGCGCTGAACGTCGGCAGGCTGGCGGCCGCCTTGGCGTGCCGGATCGCCTGCCCGGCCCCGACCCACATGGTGAGGGCGACGAGCAGGGTGAACAGGATGCCGAAGTACCCGTGCACGAACGGGGACTGCCACAGCAGCAGCGCGATCCCGGCGGTCGCCAGCGCCAGCACCCGCCCGGCCCACCCGGCGACCTGCCGCCCGACGTTGGCGTCGCCGCTGAGCTGCCACACCAGCGCTTGCAGCGCCCGCCCGCCGTCCAGCGGCAGCCCCGGCAGCGCGTTGAACAGCGCGACCACGATGTTGGACAGCGCCAGCCGGAACGCGAACGTCTCGGCGATGCCGCCGGGTGGCAGCACCACCGCGGCGGCGGCCGCGACCAGCCCGATCGCCAGCGACACCACCGGACCCGACAGCGACACGTACAGCTCCACGCCCGGGCGCGGCGCCTCGCGCTCCATCTCGGTGTACCCGCCGAGCATCTCCAGCGTGATGCCGCGCACACCGATGCCGCTGCGCCGGCTCGTCACGGCGTGCCCGAGCTCATGCAGCAGCACCGAGATCAACAGGCACACGACGAACCCGAACCCGACCGCCAGCCCCGTGGTGAACGGCAGCCCCGACTGGCTCGCCGTGTACTGGCCATACGTGAGCGTGATCAGCCCGGCCAGCAGCAGCCACGAGGGCGCCAGGTAGACGGGGACGCCGGCCAGCCGGCCCAGCGGGATGCCCGCCCCGCGCTCGCGGGGCTGCGGGCGGGCAGCCGGCGTCGCCGGCGCGGATGCCGTGCGGTGTTCGTCCATCGCACCCGATGCTACGGGCTCGCGGCTTCGAAGCACGTTTTCGTCGTACCCCCCGTCTAACCTCTTGGGCATGACGGTGCCCGTTACCTCCGCCCTGCCAACCCTGTCGCCGTCGCGCGCCGCGGACTTCAAGACCTGCCCCCTGCTCTACCGCTTCCGCAGCATCGACCGCCTGCCCGAGCGCCCGACCCCCGACCAGGCCCGCGGCACCCTGGTCCACGCCGTCCTCGAGGCCCTCTTCGACGCCCCGTCCGGCGAGCGCACCCCGCAGCACGCCGCCGACCTGGTCGCGCCGCAGTGGCAGCGTCTGGTCGAGCAGGAGCCGGAGCTGGCCGAAATCTTCGCCGGCACCCCCCTCACTCCCGACGAGTTCCTGTCCGCCGCCGGCGACCTGCTCTCCGGCTACTTCGCCGTCGAGGACCCCAACCGCCTGGAGCCGGCCGACCGCGAGGCGTATGTCGAGGCCGAGGTCGACGGCCGCCTGGTCATCCGCGGCATCATCGACCGCCTGGACGTCTCCCCCGCCGGCGACCTGCGCGTGGTCGACTACAAGACCGGCGGCGCCCCGCGCGAGGCCTTCGAGGCCCGCGCGATGTTCCAGCTCAAGTTCTACGCCCTGGTCCTGTGGCGCACCCGCGGCGTCGTGCCGAGGGTCCTGCGCCTCATGTATCTGCGCGACCGGGAGGTCTGCGACTTCGCCCCCGACGCCGACGACCTGGCCCGCTTCGAGCGCACCCTGCTCGCCCTGTGGCAGGCGATCGAGCTGGCCACCCAGACCCGCGACTTCCGCCCCAAGCCGAGCCGCCTGTGCGGCTGGTGCGCCCACCAGGCCCTCTGCCCCGCATACGGTGGCACGCCCCCGCCCTTCCCGGAGACCACCCCACCCCCGAGCGAGGACCCGGCCGACCTGGTCGTGGAGCGCGACTGACGGCCCCGCATCCGAGGCAGATGACTCCGGTCCGCCCAACGCACGACCGTTCCTCCCGTGAGACACCGGGCCGGGGCCTGCCTGAAGGGCGGCCCCGGCCCTGCCACGTCCGCGGTGCCAAGAACACGCGGCCTCCGGCCGCGACAACCGGCCCGCGCTCGACGACCTCGCGCAGGCGCGCCACCTCGGGCCCGGGCGAAAATTCCGATATATCACGATTTAGTGCGATCGCCGTTTGGGCGCCGGCATCCAGCGAAGCCCAGTTCGGGCGGCGCCGACCACGCCCGCAGTCTGCGCCGACCGGCCAGCGCGTGGCGGACCGAACTTGCCAGGCCCGACCAGCACAAGGTTTCCGCGATCATGCAGCACCCGTCGGCCGAACACCCGGTTCGTCATGATCACGGAGTGGAAACGTACAAGGAGCAGCACGTTCACTCCGGGATCACGGAAACCCGGGTTCCGTCCGCGACCGCGCAGCGAACGTGGCCGAGGCGCCAAGACACGCGCGGCCTCGCCCCGTCAAGCCCGGCGATCACGGAACGAGTCCGCGACGCCGAGAGCATGCGCGGCCTCCGCCGCGGCGAGCCGGCGGTCGCGGAACGAGGTGTTTCGCGGCCCGGGCGTAGCCGAACGTGCTCGACGCCCTCCGCCTCTTCCGACAAGACCGAAATATCCGATATTTCGCGTTATCGAGCGACGGTCGTCGGCCTGCGCCGGTGAGTTGGGGGCGGGTCCGGTGCTTCGGTTCGGGCGCGGCTCGGCACCGGGGAAGTCGCGACGAGGCGCGGGCGGGTCGTCCGGGCGTGGGCGCGGGCGTCCGACCCGGGCTCGCCGCATGGTCCTCCTTGCGGGGCGGGGGCTCATCCCTGAGGAGGAGAGCGGCTCGGGCGCGGCGACGAATGGGGCGGTCAACGCAGCCGATACCGTCGATAGCGTGCGCAGGGTCAAGGAGTTGCTCGGCCGGCGGGGGCACCCGCTCGCCCAGGACATCGCGTTCGCGATCCTGCTGATGCTCTTCAGCGCCGGGCTCGAGACCCTGGCGCGCGACGCGTTCGGGGTCAGGGACCTGCCGGTGCAGCTGGCGTACGACTCCCTGGGGCTGGTGGCGATCGCGATCCGGCGGCAGTGGCTCTGGGTCGCCGTGTTCTGGACCGCGGCGCACGCCGTCGTGCCGTTCGTGGCGGGGCTGCGGCTCGTCGACGGCGGGCTCGGGATCATCGTGCTGACGTACACGGCGGCGGCGCACCTGCCGCCTCGGCGCGGCTTCGCGGCCGCGGCGGTGATGTGGTTGCCGGGGATGGTGCTGGCCAGTCTGCTCGGGCGGACCGGCGACACCGCCTTCTACCCCGACGCGAAGATCTTCCTGGTGTTCAACACGATGAGCGCGCTGGTGTGCTTCACCGTGGGGCGCACCGTGGCGACGCGCCGGGCGTACATCGCGGCGCTGGAGGACCGGGCCCGCACCGCCGAGACCAGCCAGCGGGCGCAGACGGAGAAGGCCGTGGCCGAGGAGCGCCGGCGCATCGCCCGCGAGCTGCACGACGTGGTCGCGCACCACGTGAGCGTGATGGGCGTGCTGGCGACCGGGTCGCGGCGGATGCTGACCCGGGACCCGGCCGCGGCCGACGAGGCCCTGGCCACGATCGAGGAGACCGGGCGCACCGCGCTGCGGGAGATGCGGCGGCTGCTCAGCGTGCTGCGGACCGAGGCGGAGCCGGCCGGCGAGCTGGCGCCGCAGCCGGGGCTGGCGGGCATCGAGGGGCTGGTGGAGCAGATCCGGGAGGCCGGCCTGCCCGCGGTGCTGCGGGTCGACGGCGAGCCGGGGCCCCTGGAGCCCGGCGTGTCGCTGACGCTGTACCGCATCGTGCAGGAGGCCCTCACCAACGCGCTCAAGCACGCCGGGGCGGCGACGGTCGAGGTGCGGCTGACGTTCCGGCCCGCGGACGTGACCGTCGAGATCTGCGACACCGGGCGCGGGCCGCAGCTGGGCACCGCGGCCGTCGGGCACGGGCTGCTGGGCATGCGCGAGCGCGTAATGCTCTACGGCGGGACCCTGCGCACCGGCCCCCGCCCCGGCGGCGGATACCGTGTCCACGCGAGGATCCCCATCGAGGTACCGGCAGAGAGGCAGTTGGCGAGTTGACCGAGGCGCGTCCGATCCGGCTGCTGCTCGTCGACGACCAGCCCCTGCTGCGCACCGGGTTCCGCATGGTGCTCGGCGGCGAGCCCGGCCTCGACATCGTGGCCGAGGCCGGCGACGGGGTCGAGGCCGTGGAGCTGGCCCGCCGGCTGCTGCCCGACGTGGTGCTCATGGACATCCGGATGCCGCGCATGGACGGCGTCGCGGCCACCCGCGCGATCGTCGACGCGAAGCTGCCCGTGCGGGTGCTCATCCTGACCACGTTCGACCTGGACGAGTACGTCGTCGGGGCGCTGCGGGCCGGGGCCAGCGGGTTTCTGGCCAAGGACGTGCCCGCCGACGACCTGGTCATCGCGATCCGCACCGTGGCGGCCGGGGAGGCGGTCGTCGCGCCGCGGATCCTCAAGCGGCTGCTGGACAAGTTCGCGGACGCGCTGCCCGACCCCGACGCGGCGCCGCCGCGGGACCTGCGCGTGCTGACCGACCGCGAGCGCGAGGTGCTGGTGCAGCTGGCCAGGGGCCTGTCCAACGCCGAGATCGCCCGGGCACTGTCGGTGAGCGAGACGACCGTCAAGACCCACGTCGGTCACGTGCTGACGAAGCTGGGGCTGCGCGACCGGGTCCAGGCCGTCGTCCTCGCGTACGAGACGGGACTGGTCCGCCCCGGCTCCTGACCTCGTTCTCGGGGACGAGGGACGGGGTGACGGGCACCCTTAGCGTGAAGTGGACAACACAAGAGGTACCACTGCACGAGGGGGAACTGAGCGTGACCACGACTGTCACGACCGGGGACGGGGTCGCCGCCCGCGCGGTTGACGTGTGGAAGGTGTACGGCAGCGGCGAGGCCCAGGTCATCGCGCTGAACGGGGTGAGCGTCGAGCTCGAGCGGGGCCACTTCACGGCGATCATGGGGCCGTCGGGGTCCGGCAAGTCGACGCTGATGCACACGCTCGCGGGCCTCGACTCCGTCACCCGCGGCGAGATCTTCATCGGCGACACCAAGCTGACCGGGATGTCCGACGGGGCGCTGACGAACCTGCGGCGGACCAAGGTCGGGTTCATCTTCCAGCAGTTCAACCTGCTGCCGACGCTGACGGCGGAGGAGAACATCCTGCTGCCGCTGTCGATCGCGGGTCGCAAGGCCGATCCCGCGTGGTACGACACCGTCATCAAGACGGTCGGGCTCGGCGACCGGCTCGGGCACCGGCCCAGCCAGCTCTCCGGCGGCCAGCAGCAGCGCGTCGCGTGCGCGCGGGCCCTGGTGTCACGGCCGGAGGTCATCTTCGCCGACGAGCCCACCGGCAACCTCGACTCGCGCTCGGGCGCGGAGGTGCTGTCGTTCCTGCGCAACTCGGTCCGCGAGTTCGGGCAGACGATCGTGATGGTGACGCACGACCCGAACGCGGCCTCGTACGCCGATCGGGTGATCTTCCTCGCCGACGGCCGCATCGTGGACGAGTTGCGCGATCCCACCGCCGAAGCGGTGCTGGACAAGCTCAAGAACCTGGACAGGGCGCCCGGCGAGCTCGCTGGCGAGGTGGCCTGACCACCATGTTCAAGGCGACGCTGAAGAGCCTGCTGGCGCGCAAGCTGCGGCTGACGCTGTCGACCCTGGCGGTCGTGCTGTCGGTCATGTTCGTGTCCGGCTCGCTCGTGCTCACCGACACTCTCGGGCGCACGTTCGACAACCTGTTCGCCAACATCTACACGTACACCGACGTGCAGGTCTCGGCGAAGTCCCAGCTCCAGCAGCAGGGCGGCGGCAACGCCGCCAACACGCCGTTCCCGGCCTCGACCGTGGACCGGGTCGCGAAGATGGACGGCGTGGCGAGGGCCACCGGCCAGGTGTTCCTCAACGGGGCGATGCCGGTCGGGCGCAACAACAAGATCGTGATCAACCAGTCCCGGCAGCAGTACGGCGGGAACTGGACCGGCGAGGACGAGCTCGTCAAGCTCGTCGAGGGGCGGGCGCCGGCGGCCGGCGACGAGGTCGTCATCAACAAGGGCCTGTCGAAGTCGGCGAACTACAAGGTCGGCGACTCGATGGACGTCATCACCCGCGACCAGCAGCGGGGCACGTACAAGATCGTCGGGCTGATGCAGTACACCGGCGGGCGCGACTCGATGGCCGGCGAGAGCACGATCTTCTTCACCACCGCCAAGGCCCAGGAGTCGATGCTCGGCGCCGAGGACGAGTTCAACGTCATCGACGTCAAGGCCGCCCCGGGGGTCAGCGACGAGCAGCTGCGCGACACCCTCAAGGGGCAGCTGGGCGACGGGTTCGTGGTGCGGACCGGCAAGGAGCTGTCCGACGAGTCCAGCCAGGCCATCAAGAGCGTGCTGAAGTACTTCAACTACGTGCTGCTGGGCTTCGGCGCCGTGGCCCTGCTCGTCGGCGTGTTCCTGATCCTCAACACGTTCTCGATCATCGTGGCCCAGCGCACGCAGGAGCTGGCGCTGCTGCGGGCGATGGGCGCCGCACGGGGCCAGATCCTCCGTTCGGTACTGCTGGAGGCCGTGATCATCGGCGTGGTGGGCTCGGTGTTCGGCTTCCTGGTCGGCCTCGGGCTCGGCGCGCTCGGCGCCTTCCTGTTCGTCGGCCTCGCCGACGGCGCCCAGGTCGCCGGCCTCGGCTTCCCGATCTCGGCGATCGTCGCGTCGTTCGTGATCGGCATCGGCGTCACGATGGTCGCGGCGCTCATGCCGGCGCTCAAGGCGTCCCGCGTCGCCCCCATCGCGGCGATGCGCGAGTCGGCCGCGCCCGACCGGCCGCTGACCCGCCTGACGGTGATCGGCACGGTCATCACCGCGGCCTCGATCGGCGCGCTGACCTGGGGTCTGGCCGGCGCCGGCGGCGCGACCCTGTCGCTGGTCTTCGGCGGGGTGCTCGGCGTCCTCATCGGCGTGGCGCTGCTGACGCCGATCGTGAGCCGGCCGCTGGTCGCCGGGCTCGGG
This sequence comes from Dactylosporangium sp. NPDC048998, assembly GCF_043197855.1. Lineage (NCBI taxonomy): Bacteria > Bacillati > Actinomycetota > Actinomycetes > Micromonosporales > Micromonosporaceae > Dactylosporangium > Dactylosporangium sp. NPDC048998. The sequence goes on along the minus strand of NZ_JBICTV010000014.1, from coordinate 4,846 downwards.
TCGCTGTTCTCCTGGACGGTGCCGGGCAAGCTGGGCCGGCGCAACTCGGCGCGCAACCCGCGCCGCACGGCGATCACCGCCGGCGCGGTGATGATCGGCATCGCGATCGTCACGGCGATCAGCACGATCTTCACCTCGCTGTCCACGGCGCTCGGCGACACGGTCTCCAAGGACCTCCAGGCCGATCTCGTGGTGCTCGGCCAGCAGACCAGCGAGCTCCCACCGGTAGTCACCCCGCAGGAGCTGCAGCGCATCACCGCGCTGCCGGAGGCGAAGACGGTCGCCGCGCTCACCGCCGACGCCGTGGAGATCGACGGCAAGCCGAACTACGTGGTGTCATACCTCGACCCGGCGGCGTACGTGTCGGTGCTCAAGCTCAAGGCCGACCAGGGGCGCATCGACCGGCTGGAGCAGGGCGAGTTCATGGTGGACAAGAAGACCGCCGAGAACCGCGACCTCAAGCTCGGCGACACCATCAGCGTCACGTTCGCCAAGGGCGCGCAGAAGACGCTGAAGCTCGTCGGCATCACCGGCGACACGACGCTCGGCGGCGGCATCGTCATCGACTACGCCGACGCGCAGGCGGGCTTCTCGTTCCCGCAGCCGTGGCAGGTGTACGTCGCGTTGCAGGACGGCGCGTCGGTGGCCGCGGCCAAGGACTCGGTCAACGACATCCTCAAGGACAACCCGCAGGTCCAGGCGTACACGAAGGACGAGTACGTCAAGACCAACCAGCAGAGCTTCACCGTCGCGCTCGTCATCGTGCAGGTGCTGCTGCTGATCGCCCTGGCCATCTCGGTCCTCGGCGTCATCAACACCCTGCTGCTGTCGGTCATCGAGCGCACCCGCGAGCTGGGCATGCTCCGCGCGGTGGGGCTACGCCGCAGCCAGACCTGGGTCATGGTCACCACGGAGTCGGTCGTCATCACCGTCTTCGGCACCGTGCTGGGCCTGGCGGTCGGCGTGGGGCTGGGCGCGGCGATCGTGACGGCGCTCAAGGACGCCCTGGGCTTCGGCGCGGTGACCCTGCCGTGGGGCCTGATGATCGCCTACTTCTTCGCCTCGATGATCGTCGGCGGCGTGGCCGGCCTCATCCCGTCGGTGCGCGCCGTGCGGCTCAACGTGCTCGGCGCCATCGCCTACGAGTAATACCCGCCCTCACCGGCGGTCACGGGCCGCGGTCGCCTCCGGGTGGCCGCGGCCCTGTTCGTGCCGGGTGTCTGAGCAAGCTGTGCCGGCCGGATCGGGGTTGACCCTGAGTGCGGATCCGGGACGCTCCCCAGCAGAAAATCCGTGGGCGGCTACCCCCGCGGGCGGACGTTTCGCGTCCCCCGGGCCCTGACGATGAGTGCACACCATTTTCCAGGGGGAAAACATGACTGCATCGGTTGCGACGCGCACCGAGGTGGCCGCACGGGCGGTCGACGTATGGAAGGTCTACGGCTCCGGCGAGGCGCAGGTCAACGCGCTGGCCGGGGTGTCGGTGGAGCTCGAGAAGGGTCGCTTCACGGCGATCATGGGCCCGTCCGGCTCGGGCAAGTCGACGCTCATGCACTGCCTCGCGGGGCTGGACGCCGTGACGCGGGGCCAGGTATACGTCGGCGACACGAAGATCACCGGGCTGTCGGACCGCGGGCTGACGAACCTGCGCCGCAACAAGGTCGGGTTCATCTTCCAGCAGTTCAACCTGCTGCCGACGCTGACCGCCGAGGAGAACATCCTGCTGCCGCTGTCGATCGGCGGGCGCAAGGCGGATCCCGCGTGGTACGACACCGTCATCGACACGGTCGGCCTGCGCGACCGGCTCGGGCACCGGCCCAGCCAGCTCTCCGGCGGCCAGCAGCAGCGCGTCGCGTGCGCCCGCGCGCTCGTGTCCCGGCCGGAGGTCATCTTCGCCGACGAACCGACCGGCAACCTCGACTCGCGCTCGGGCGCCGAGGTGCTGTCGTTCCTGCGCAACTCGGTCCGCGACTTCGGCCAGACGATCGTCATGGTCACCCACGACCCGAACGCGGCCTCCTACGCCGACCGCGTGGTGTTCCTCGCCGACGGCCGCATCGTCGACGAGCTCTACGCGCCGACCGCCGACGCGGTGCTGGACCGCCTGAAGCGCCTCGACACGCACGCGGACAGGGCGGTCTGAGCCCGATGCTGAAGGCAACGCTCAAGAGTCTGCTGTCGCGCAAGCTGCGGCTGATCCTGTCCGGGCTGGCGGTCGTGCTCGGCGTGATGTTCGTGTCGGGCGCGTTCGTGCTCACCGACACCCTGGGCCGCTCGTTCGACAGCCTGTTCGCCTCCGTGTACGCGAAGACCGACGTGCAGGTGACCCACCGGCCGAAGGTCGGCGGCGGCGAGATGGACGGCCCGCGGGCCACCACCAACATCCCCGCCGACGTCGTCGACAAGGTCAAGGCGGTGCCCGGCGTGGCGAGCGTGTCCGCGCAGGCGGCCGCGGACGGCGCCCGGGTCATCGGCAAGAACGGCAAGGTCGTCACCACGGTCGGCCCGCCCCGGCTGGGCGAGAACTGGACCGGCACCAACGACCTGCTGCAGCTGCGCGAGGGGCGCGGGCCGAGCGCCGACGACGAGATCGCGGTCAACGTGACCACGGCCAAGAACGCCGGGCTCAAGGTCGGCGACGAGGTCGGGGTGCTCACCCTGCAGCCGAAGCGGACGTTCAAGCTGGTCGGCATCTTCGGGTACAGCGGCAACCGGGACTCCCTCGGCGGGGCCCTGGAGGTAGCGTTCACCACGCCGGTGGCCCAGGAGCTGATGCTCGGCGAGAAGAACGTGTTCAGCAGCATCAGCGTCAAGACCGAGCCTGGCGTCACGCACGAGCAGGTGCGCGACCGTATCGCGGCGGTCGTCGGCGCCGACTACACGGCGAAGACCGGCGCGCAGTTGCAGGCGGAGACGACCGAGAGCTTCAAGCAGGGCCTCGGCTTCTTCAACAACATCCTCATCGGCTTCGCCGGCGTGGCGCTGTTCGTCGGCACGTTCCTCATCCTCAACACGTTCTCGATCATCGTGGCCCAGCGGACCCGGGAGCTGGCGCTGATGCGGGCGCTCGGCGGCAGCCGCGGCCAGACGCTCGGCTCGGTGCTCACCGAGGCCGTCGCCATCGGCCTGCTCGCCTCCGTGCTCGGCCTGGCCGCCGGCATCGGCGTCGGGGTACTGCTGGCGTGGCTCTTCGGCAACTTCACCGGCGTCGCGCTGGCCTCCGTCGGCGTGCCGGTCTCGGCCGTGATCAGCGCCTTCGTGGTGGGCCTGCTGGTGACGGTGGTGGCGGCGGTACTACCGGCGCTGCGTGCCAGCCGCATCCCGCCGATCGCCGCGCTGCAGGAGGTGGCCACGCCCGACCGGCCGCTGACGAAGCTCACGATCAGCGGCGCGATCGTCGGCGCGGCCGGCGGCACCCTGCTGGGCCTGGGCCTGGCCGGCAAGGGCAGCGGCAACACCACCCTGTTCCTGATCCTCGGCGGCGTGCTCGTCACGTTCATCGGCGTCGCGCTGCTCACGCCGCTGCTGGCCCGCCCGGTGGTCGGGCTGCTCGGCCGGCTGTTCTCCTGGTCGGTCCCGGGCAAGCTGGGCCGGCTCAACTCCGGGCGCAACCCGCGCCGCACCGCGATCACCGCGGCCGCGCTGATGGTCGGCCTGGCCCTCATCACCGGCGTCAACGTCGTCCTCGCCTCGGCCAAGCAGAGCCTGAACGAGCAGGCGGACACGCAGGTGACCGTCGACCTGATCATCTCCGGTGACGGGGACGGGAACGGGCCGGCGACGTTCGACCCGGCCGTGCTGACCTCGACGGCGAAGATCCCGGGCGTGGCGAGCACGGCCAGCGAGTACTGGGAGTTCGGCAAGATCGGCGACGAGCGCGGCTCGGTCTCGGCGGCGCCCGACGCGGCGGCGTGGGCGGCGATGTTCAAGATCAAGGCCGACCAGGGCACGCTGCAGTGGACCGGCAAGGACCAGGCGATCGTCGACCCGGTCACGGCCAAGGAGCGCCACCTCGCCCTCGGTCAGACCGTGGACATGCAGTTCAGCCGCGGCGGCGTGCACCACGTGACGATCGTGGGCGTCTACGGCAAGAGCGACGTCACGCGGGGCCTGGTCGTCTCCCCCGACCTCATCCCGGACTTCCGCATCCAGCAACCGGCGTGGGGGTTCGTGAAGGTCGCCCCCGGCACGTCCGTCGACGAGGTCCAGCGGCAGGTCGACACCCTGCTCAAGGACAACCCCGAGGTCTCCGTGGCCAATCGGGCCCAGTACGTCGCAGCCCAGTCGGCGCAGTTCGACCAGTTGCTCACGATGATCCAGGTGCTGCTGGCGCTGGCGATCCTCATCGCGGTCCTCGGCATCGTCAACACCCTGGCGCTGTCGGTGCTGGAGCGCACCCGGGAGCTGGGCCTGCTGCGGGCGATCGGCATGCGCCGGGCGCAGACGATGCGGATGGTCACCGTCGAGGCGGTCGTCATCTCGGTCTTCGGCGCGCTGCTCGGCCTGGGCGTCGGCACCGGCCTGGGCGCGGCGGTGGTGCGGGCCCTGAAGAACGAGGGCTTCACCAAGATGGCGTTCCCGTGGTCGCAGATGGCGACGTACCTCGTGCTCGCCGCGCTCATCGGCGTCATCGCCGCGGTGCTGCCGTCGATCCGCGCCGCGCGGGTCAACGTCCTGCAGGCCATCGCGCACGACTGATTCGGGCACTGCGGGTGGGGGAACGGGGGGGGGGGGGGGGGGGGGGGGGGCCGGGGGGGGGGCGGCCCCCCCCCCCCCCCCCCCCCGCCGTGCACCAGGATCACGGCCGGGCCCGCGCCGCCGTAGCGGCGGTGCCCGATGACCGTCC
>NZ_JBICTV010000013.1:0-211759 GCF_043197855.1 Dactylosporangium sp. NPDC048998 | reverse complement strand
GACCCGCGGCCCGAACACCCACCACACTTCCCGCGACAGAACCGAATTACGTGATCGAAACCCCGTCAGATGGGGGAATTACGTGATCGCCGACAGTATTGCCGTCCGGACCAGGCAGGCGGCCCGCCGTAATCGGGCGACCGCAGGGCACGAGTGCCGGGCGGCGGCGCCGAACTGGCCGTGGCGGGGCGTCGCGTGCGAACCTTGCGGCTACTTGCGGTAGTCGAGAAAGCCGGCAGCCGGACGGAGCCTATCGGCAGAGCCAGAAGCCATCGCCGGAGTGCCGGGCCACATCTCCGTCCGACCGGCGGACGCAGACCACGGAACCATCGACCCACACGCTCTCACCACGGCGCAGCACCAGAGGAGACGGAAGCTCCACGGCCCAGTCACCGGCCTCGACCACGGTCGCGATCGTCAACCTGGTCACCAGCACGGATTCGGTCCGGACGGCTCCGGTTGCGTCATCCCCCCGACCGACCCGCATCTGCACGAGTTCGAGCCTACCGATGCCGTGTCGGCCGCAGCCATACCGACGATGACCGACATCCCGCTCATCGGAAACGTGATCAGGTGCTCCGGCGGCGTGTGCGCGCATTCCATGGCTGGCGGTGCGGGCCATGCGGCCCGTTGCCGTGGCCTTTAGTGTGCCGACAGCGCTGCCTGGCGTCCGCGGTCGCTGCGCCGCCTTGCTACCCGGCGGTACACAGTGGCGGCATCACCAGACCGGTGACGCGGTCCGCCCCCGCGCGCCGTTACCGTAGCGTCCGCCGTGTTTGTCCCGTTGTTGCCCTCAGCGGTACGCTCTCTCGAGACGCACGGTGCCGGCCCTGCGGCCTGGCGGCGACTGTTGACTTCGACATGGCTCTGTGGCCGAGCAAGAGACGATTTGAGTTGACAACCCCTTGTTCTGAACCTTCATCAAGGCTTGTCATCTGTTGTCGAGAACCCGCAGTTGGCGGCCTACATCCTGGGTGACCTGGGCCGGACCGATGAGGCGATCGCGCTGCTTAGGCCGCGTGCCACATCGCATTTCATCGGGGACGTCCTGGCCGAGATGCTGCTTCGCCGGGGAGAAGTCGACGAAGCCATGGCGGCGGTCCACGGGCGGGAGCCGCTGGAACCGCGGCCCGACCCGTGGGCGGGCGTCTCGACGGATTGATAGAGGCGACTCGCCTCGGCTGGCCTGAGCGCGGGCACCTGAGTTACCCGCGTCAGGATCGGATAGGTATCCATCCATGCAAGCGCGGCTTCGCTCCCCGATGCCTCGAGAATCAGACACTCAAAACCAGGACCCGGCCTGAGGCGCGGTAAGCGCGGCAGCCAAGGCGGGCAGTCGACCAAAAGCGCGGGCGCCAGCCACGTGGTCAACGTAGTCACGGGACTCGACGATCGCGCCGTCCCGGACCCGGACCACGAAGATGCAGGGCAGCGTGAAGGCGCGGCCGTCAATCACGCCGGCGTACCGGAATTCGAAGATCACCACCTCGGGATCTGGTGTCGGGTACACACGGTCGTCAACGACGTCGTAGCGTTCCACACCGGCCGGGCGGCCGCCGGTGCCGAAGTGCTCTCGCACCCTAGTCCGGCTGCTCAGCGGGGTGTCGCCGAACGGGTTGAACGGATGGCGCACGTCGGTGCGCTCGGCGTAGCAGGCTGCCAGCTCATCGATCTGCGCCGCCTCCTCAGCGGCGGTGAGCCCCCCACGCATGAGGCGACAGACGCCGGCGGCCACGGCGCGGACGGTTTCCTCGGGCGTGCGCATGGCACCCCTCCTAACGAAGTCGAGACTCCGGTTACAGTATCGAAGTCTAGACTTCGGTTAAAGTGGTCACATGCGCCAGGATGCTCGGGAGAACCGCGAGCGCATTCTCGCCGCAGCCGACCACGTCTTCGGCACGCACGGCGAGGCCGGCTCCACCGAGGAGGTGGCGCGGCTGGCTGGCGTGGGCATCGCGACGGTATTCCGGCACTTCCCGACCAAGGAGGCGCTGATCGAGGCCGCGCTGGTGCGGCATTTCACCGGTCTGCTCGACCGAACCCGGGCAACGGCCGCCGCGCCCGATCCGACGGCGGCGTTGCCCGCGCTGATCCGCGAGATGATCGAGCGCGGCGCGAGCAAACTCACCTTGGCCTCAATGCTGGGCGATGCCCCACCGGCCGTCGTCACCGTGGCAGGCGAGGTGAAGGCAGCAGTCGACATGGTGTTACGACGTGCCCAAGCTGCTGGCGCAGTCCGGCCGGATGTCGGCGTCGAAGAGCTCTACCTGATAATTCGCGGCTTAGCCCAGACCACCGCGGCCACGCCAGTTCCAGCGGCGATGCTCGAACGCGCCATCGACGTCATCCTGGACGGCCTCTCCACCCGGTAGTGCTGGCCCGGATCTCAATGCAGTAACGCATCACGCGGCCAGAAGCCCGCCGAACCGCTTGATCACGTTTACCGCACATAGCGACATACGATCTTCAGGGAGGAGCGTCTACGAGGGCGAGGCCGGCTGCGTCGCGCGTTGTCGGTCTGCGGGTGCCGGCTCGGTGGGCCGCGGCGTGAAGAAGCGGATGATGTCGTCGGCTGCGGTGGGGGACAGCATCATTGCCTGGACTCGTGCGGACATTTCGGCGATCGGGTGGGTTCTGATGAACATCGCCTCTTCGTACGTCCGGATCGCCGAGTCGGGGTCGGCGGGGTTGGTGGCGAGTTCGGCGGCGAGTTCGGCGGCGTCGAGCATGGCTTGGTTGGCGCCCTCGCCGACCGGCGGCATGAGGTGCGCGGCGTCACCGATGAGGGTGATGCACGGCTGGTGGGCCCAGCGTGTACCGGTGGGCATCGCCTCGATCCTGCGTGGGGTCGGCGGGCTGTCGCCGGCTTCGATGAGTGCGGTGAGGCTGGGGTTCCAGCCATCGAACATGTTCAGCAGAGCGCGCTTGCTGCGGTAGGTGTCTGGGTGGCGATCGTCCGCGCGTAGGGAGATCCCGACTCGGATGCTGCCGTCGCTCTGGCGTTGTGCTGCCAGGATCTGGTTCACGCCGATGCACCAGAGGTTTCCGGGGCCGACCAGCTCGGCGAGATCCGGGTGGCGCCGGTCGGCGTCGCTGATGCTGAGCTCGGCCAACATGGCCACGGAGGACAGTGTCGCGTCGGTCAGCAGCGACCGGACGACCGAGCGGGCGCCGTCCGCACCGATGAGGACGTCGCAGTCGGCGTTGTGGCCGCCGTCGAACGTCAGCCCGAAGCCTCCGCCGGGGCGTGGCGTCGCCGCGACGAGCCGGTGCTGCCAGGCCACCGCGTCGCCGGGGAGCGAATCGAGCAGAAGATCACGCAGTACGCCGCGGTCGATTTCGGGGCGTCCGGAGAATGAGCCGGGTTGTGGCTTGTGGTGCATGAGGGTGCGTCCGGCCGGGTCGAGGATGCGAAGTTCCTCGCCCTCCGGCCGTGCCTCGGACCGGAATCGGCCGGTGAGGCCCGCATCGGCCAAAGCCTGTTGCCCGGACTCCGGGTGCAGGTCGAGCATGCCGCCCTGTGATCGCGCGGATCGGCTTGCCTCGCGTTCGTACACCACCGCGTCGATGTCGTGCCGGTGCAGGATTCGGGCCAGCGTCAGGCCGCCGAGGCCACCGCCGGCGATCGCAATTCGCATCATCATCTCCGTTACCGTACGATGTACCTTATGGATACGCCGTACGGTAGCGCACCGCTGCCTGTCTGGGAACGGCCCGAGCCTCAGCCGCGGGCGGCGCCGGTGCCGCTGAGCCGCGCGAAGATCGCCGCCACGGCGATCGGGCTCGCCGACGCACACGGCCTCGACGGGCTATCGGTACGCAAGATCGCCAAAGAGCTCGGTGTCGGTCCGATGCGGCTCTACGACTACGTGATCAACAGATCCGAACTGCTTGATCTGATGGTCGACGCCGTGTACGCCCAGATTGCCGAGGCCGGCCAGCACTCCGAGTGGCGTGCCACCGTACTGGCCATCGTTCACCGGACCCGCGATGCCGCTCTTGATCATGAGTGGTTCGCCGACCTGCTCGGCGGACGGCCACACTTAGGACCGCACGCGCTCGCCGTGGGCGAATCGACCGCGGCGGCGCTCAGCCAGGCCCCCGGCGTGCGCGGTATCGACGATCTCCAGCGGGCCTTGGGCGCCCTCAACGCGTTCATCGTCGGAGCGCTCCGCAGGGAGATCACCGAGCGACGCACCGCCCGTTTGACCGGCACCGACGTGTCCGCTTGGCAGGCCACCCTCGGGCCCTACCTGACACGCATGCTCGAAACAGGCCGCTACCCCACCGTCGCCCGGCTTGTTATCGACGGCGCCCACCTCAACGCCGAGGAAACCTTCCACCACAACCTGATCACCATCCTGGACGGCATCACCAACCGTTCCCGCACCTGAACCTCAGCGTCCACCGATCCAGCTCATGTCCGGCCATGGTCCGAAATCAAACTCCTCGAGGATCCGGATCAGCGTGGGCATTGCCTGCTCGCCGCCGGGTCCGTCGTCGAGTTGGGCGAACACCTCGACGCCGCCGGGCAGGGTCAGGAAGAGCTGCCTCATCTCGGGCACCTGCCAGCCGCTCCACTCGCGGATGCGGATCGGCGTGGTGGTGAACGTGTTCGCCAGCCGCATCGCCGCGCTGGTTCCCATGCTGATGGAGAGCTGCCGCCCCCCGGTGCCGCTCATCGTCACCTCCTGGGTCCAGTTCGTGTCCTCGAACCCGTGGTGCAGCCGCCAGGGCACGGTGGCGAGGTCCGATGGCAGCCAGCCGAAGCGAGGGCCGACCCAGGTGACTTCCGGATCCGGCCGCACTGAACGCGCGACCCGGAGGGCCAGGTGCTGTTGGGCGTCCGCGACGTCATCGGTGAGTACGCCTATCAACAGTTGCGGTTGGCCGGGCGGCTGCCAGGTGAGGTACGTGCCGAGATTCTGATCGCCGACCTGGACGAGCCGGCCGGGTACGCCATTGACGTCGACGGTTGTCGTTCGACCGCTCGGCCGGTCGGGGTCGAGCGACGGATGCCAGCCGATCAGCAACTCGATCGCCTGGTTCGCGGTGCCTGGCTGCCAGCCCCGCGAGAGGGCGGGGGCCTGTGTCCCATCCACGACCACGGTGCGTTTGCCCTCGCCGTAGCTGCGGGGCAGCCATGCCGGACGGAAGCGCAGGGGGACCTCCAGCCAACCGCCCCCGGGACCGGCAAAGAGCACCGGAAACCTCGACGCGGGGGGTTGGGTGAGACGCCACACTCCGGCCGCCGCGACACCGGTGGCGGCCGCGACCGTACCGGCGCCGGCGAGCCGCAGGACCAGCCGGCGCTGGCGGTGCCGCCGCGCGCGGATGGTCAGCGAGGCGCGGATCCGGTCCGATGGCGGGGCCTCGTCTGCGAGGGCGGCGAAGGCGCTTCGGATGGCGTCGGTGTCGATCATCATTCCTCCCGTACCGGCTGCAACGCGGCGATCTCGCGCAGCTTGGCCAGCGCACGTGACGCTTGACTGCGTACCGTCCCCTCGGTGCAGCCCAGCAACGCGGCGATGTCGCCGTCGGTCATGTCCTCGTAGAAGCGCAGAGCGATCACGAGGCGCTGACGGACCGGGAGGGTACGGATCACCTGCAAGATCGCCGCGCGCTGCACGACCACGTCGACGCCATCCTGGGCCGGCGCCGGCGCTTGGACCTGTTCCCGGCGGAGGGCGGCAGCGACCCGGCGGCGGGCTGACAGCAGCTCATTCACGATCATCTTGCGCAGATACGCGTCCGGCACGTCCAGCTCGCTGATCCGCGCCCATCTCGGCTGCGCTTTGATCAGTACGTCCTGGACGACGTCCTCAGCCACGTGCGGATCGCCGGCCAGCACCGTCGCCTGCCGCAGCAGCGCCGGCAATCGCGCCGCCACGTACTCCTCGAATATCAACCGGCCCTCCCTGCTCCCCCCTAACACGAAGCTGCGGGCCGGTCGTGTTGCACGACAGGACGGACTCGTTCCGCCCCACGGCCGACCGGGACTCGGCTCACCCTTCAGTTGCAATTGCCGCGACGGCGGCGTGCGGCCGGTGAGCACCTTCGCTGGGCCGCTGCAGGCGCTCGACTTCCGTGAATCCGGCTCGCATCAGCCGCTCGACGATCTCGTCCATGGGCCAGCGATAGGCGGTCACGACTTTGTGGTCGAAGGCGGCGACCTCGTCACCGACGAAGACGCCGAGCACCAACATTCCAGCCGGCGCCATTGCTCGCCGGAACTTAGCGAGCACGCGGTCGAGCCTTTGCGGCGGTAGATGGATCAAGGAGTACCAGGCCAGAATGCCGGCGATCGAGTGGTTGGCAACGTCGAGGTCTTCCAGCGACCCGAGTTGGTACCTACCGCTCGGGTGGACCGCCTGCGCATGGGCGATGAACTCGGGGACCATGTCGATTCCCGTTGCGTCGACGCCCAGCGAGCGAAGGTAGCCGGTGATATGGCCAGGCCCGCAGCCCAGATCGAGCACCGTGCCAGGCCGGCCCGCCAGATGTCGTCCGATGAAGGCCAGGTCGTCGGCGTGGACCTGCTGGCTTGTACCGAACAGCTCGATGTAGAGCTCTGCGACGGACGAATATGCCTGCCGAACCTGCTCCATGGTCACCGCGCGACTATATGACCTCTCGGACCGGGCAAGAGCAGGCCCGGGACCAGCACGGGGAAGCACGTCGACTCTTGCAGGCATGGCTCGACGCGAACGACACGTGGCAACGCAGCCGGATTGAGGATGACTGACCCGCTGACGCTTCGCTCCGCCGTGTCACTGGGCAAGGAAAGCGGCCAGGCCGTCGAGGACGCGCGCGATGTCGGTGTCGTCGCTGTAGGGGGCCAGGCCGAGCCGAAGCGCGTGCTCGTCGTCCAGGCCGAGGCGGCGGAACGGCTCGTATGCGTAGAAGGACCCGGCGGGGGCGAGCACGTCACGGCCCAGAAGGAATCGGTACGCGTCCCAGGTCTTGCGGCCGGGCAGGGTGACCAGCAGGGTCGGGGTGCGGTCGGCGGCACGGGAGTGGACCACGACGTCGGAGCCCAGTGCCGCGAGTCCGTCTTCGAGCAGGCGGCGAAGGCGCATCTCGTGCTCGTCGACGGCATGCAGAGAGGCCCGCAGCCGCTCCCGCCGCGAGGAATCGCCGTCCGTGGCTCCGACGGCTGCGGGGGCGATGTCTGCCAGGAAGTCAACGGCGGCGGTGGCGCCGGCGAGGGTCTCGTAGGGCAGGGTGCCGAGTTCGAAGCGCTCGGGGACGGCGTTGGTGGAGGGGAGCAGCTTGTCCGGATGCAGGGTCCCGAGGAGGTCGGGGGATGCGGCCAGGACGCCGCAGTGCGGGCCGAGGAGCTTGTACGGGGAACAGACGTACAGGTCCGCACCGAGGGCGGGGACGTCGACGAACTGGTGCGCGGTGTAGTGCACGCCGTCGACGTAGACCAGCGCGCCGACGGCGTGCGCGGCGTCGGCGATCGCCCGCACCGCCGGCTTGGTGCCGAGCAGGTTCGACGCGGCGGTGACCGCGACCAGCCGCGTCCGTTCGGTGATGGCCGCCTCGACGGAGGCCGGATCGATCTCGGCGGTGGTGGGATCGAGGTCGATCCAGCGTACGACCGCACCGGCGTTCTCCGCGGCGATCACCCAGGGCCGGACGTTGGCGTCGTGGTCGAGCCTGCTCACGACGACCTCGTCACCCTGGCGCCACTGCTTGGCGATCACCCGGGAGAAGTCGAAGGTCAGGTGCGTGGCGCTGCGGCCGTGGACGATCCCGCGGGCGGGAACGCCGAGCAGATCGGCGTAGGCCTGCCGGAACGCGGTGACCGCGGCGTCAGCGTTTGCCTCCGACACCGAGCCCGTGCCGCGGTTGGACAGCGGGCCGGTGATCGTGGCGGTGATCGCGTCGGCGACCGACTGCGGCGTCTGTGTGCCGCCCGGGCCGTCGAAGTGCGCAATGCCCGAGGCCAGGGACGGGAACTGCGCCCTCAGCGCAGCGACGTCGAACTCGGTCGACCCACCGGCGGCGGATGCAATGGAGGTCATTGTCGGTCTCCTGAGGGTCGAGCCACGTCGTGGCGGTCGGGGGAGGCGCCGGGAGCAAGGCAGGTGATCAGCTGCCGGTCACCGAACTCCGGGCAGCTGCACTCTGTTTCATCGGTACATGCAATATAGTGCAGACCCCTGTCGTGTGCAATATGCTGCATGCTGTGACCGGGCTCGTGGTGGACGGGTCGTGCGCCCACCGGGCTGAGTGCGGAGGTGTCGATGGAAACGAAGGCCGGCTGGAGCGACCCGTTCATCGAACGGGTCGGCCAAGAGGTCCGCCGGCGCCGTCAGGAGGCAGGCATGACGATGCAGCAGCTGGCCGACGCCTCCGGTGTGAGCATGCGGATGCTCAGCCACATCGAACTCGGCGAGGCCAACCCCAGCCTGGTCACCGTCGCCAAGGTCGCACACGCCCTCGGCACCGACTTCGCGTCCCTGGCCCGCGAGACCCGGCCCGGCTCACTGGTCGTCAACGCCCCTGGCACCGCCACCGGTATCTGGTCCTCCGCTGCCGGAAGTCACGCGGTGCTGTCCACCGCGAGCACAGTGCGACCCTCGGCAGCCTTGTGGGACTGGATTCTCGTCCCCGGGGACTCCTACCGGGCAGAGCCGGACCCGCCCGGCAGCGAAGAGCTGTTTCTGGTCATCAGTGGTGTACTCACCCTGATCGCCGACGGCCACGACGACACGGTTCTCGACGCGGGTGCATCAGCGCGGCTCGCCACCGACCGGGACTACGGCTACCGCAACGACGGCAGCGAGCCTGTCAGGTTCATCCGCGTCACCCACGTAACGGCCTGGTAGTGCCTTCTTCTGAGCTGCCGTCTGAACATCGAGGTGGTGCCAGGACATACCATTAGGGCCCGTACGGTGAGATCCGGGACAGCTCGTTCAGCGTCGACGTGTTCGTACCAGATGTCGTCGGGGTGGACGATGATGAGCGGGCCGAGGTTGCACGGGAAGAGGCAGCCGGTGGCCGCCGTGGTGGGTGACGGAGCGGGCCACCAGCAGGACGTTCATGCTGCCGGTCGCCGGTAGGTGATGACCGGGTGTCCGTCGTGCACGGTAACCCGCGCGTCCACGCCGTAGACGTCGGCGAGGAGGGCGGGGGTCAGCACGTCGAGCGGTGGCCCGGACGCGGCGACCCGGCCGCGGTCCAGGACCACGACGAGGTCGCAGAACATCGCGGCCAGGTTGAGGTCGTGCAGGGCGGCGAAGGTGGTGATGCCGGCGCGGCGGACCAGGTGGAGCAGCTGGAGCTGGTGGCCGATGTCGAGGTGGTTCGTGGGTTCGTCGAGCAGCAGCAGGTGCGGTTCCTGGGCCAGCGCGCGGGCGAGCTGGACCCGTTGGCGTTCCCCGCCGGACAGCGTCTGCCACGTGCGGTGGGCGTAGGCGGTCATGCCGACCTGTTCGAGCGCGTCGGCGGCGGCCGCCCGGTCGGTGTCGCTGTCGGACCAGCGGGAGCGGCGATGGGGGGTGCGGCCGAGCAGCACTACGTCGAGCGCGGTCAGGTCGAGATCGGTCTCGGTGTACTGCGCGAGCAGCGCCATCCGTCGTGCCGCGTCGGCCCGGCGCAGCACGGTGACGTCGTCGCCGTCGAGGGTGACCGTCCCGGACGTCGGTGGGGTGAGGCCGGCGACGACGCGCAGCAGGGTGGTCTTGCCGGAGCCGTTGGGGCCGAGCAGGCCGACCAGGCTGCCGCGCGGCGCCGCGCAGGTCACGTCCTCGAGGATGCGGGCGGCTGGCACCGCCCACGACACGTCGCGGATGTCGAGCATCAGCCGTTCACCTCCCGCCTGCGCAGCAGGACGACAAACGCGGGCACCCCGAGCAGGGCGGTCAGCACGCCCGCCGGCAGCTCGCGGGGCTCGAACAGGGTCCGGGCGGCGGTGTCCACCCAGATCAGGAAGATCGCCCCGGCGAGCACGACGACCGGCAGCAGCCGCCGATGGTCGGGGCCGGTGAGTAGCCGGGCGGCGTGCGGCAGGATCAGACCGACGAAGCCGATCGCGCCGCTCACCGCGACCAGGACCGCGGTGAGCAGGGCGGTGGTGATCAGCAGCAGCCATCGGACCCGGCCGACGTCGACGCCGAGGGTGGCGGCCGCCTCTTCGCCGAACGCGAACGCGTTGAGCGCTCTGGCGTGTAGCAGGAGCAGGGTGAGCGCGACCGCGAGGACCGGCGCGGCCCAGGCCAGGGCCGTCCAGTCGGCGCGGGCGAGGGATCCGGACAGCCAGAAGGTGATGCTCTGCGTGGCGTGCGGATCCGCCACCCAGATGATCACGAACGAGGTCAACGCGGCGCAGAGCTGGGCGAGGGCGACGCCGGCGAGCACCACTCGGGTCGGTCGCAGGACCGCCTTCCGGCCGGCGGCGGCGATCACGAGCGCGAACGCGGCGATCGCGCCGGCGAACGCGCCGCCGGAGAGCGCCATGACCCCCGTGCCGATGCCGAGGACGAGGACGGCGACCGCGCCGAGCGAAGCCCCGGACGACACCCCGAGCAGGTACGGGTCGGCGAGCGGGTTGCGGGTGACCGTCTGCATGACCGCCCCGCAGGAGGCCAACCCGGCGCCGACAACGGCGGCGCCCAGCACCCGCGGCAGGCGCAGCTCCCACACGATGTGGTCGCGCAGCAGCGGCACGTCGGCGTGTATCAGGCCGAGGTGGTCGGCGATGACGGCCCAAACCGTGCCCTGCGACAGGTCCGCGGGCCCGAACGTCACCGCCGTGCCCACCGACAGCAGCAGAACAGCCGCCAGCACGAGCACCGCCGCCACGGTTCCCACCGTCCGCAGCGCCCGGGGCCGTGCCGCGTCCGCGCGGGTGGTGACGGCGGTCAGCTGCCCGCTCCGCTGATACCGCGGGCCAGGGCTTCGACGGCGAGCACGTTGCGCACGCCCGCCGAGGTCGAGGAGAACGGCAGCACGACGTACCGCTTCGCCTTGACCGCGGGCAGATCTTTGAGCGTCGCGTTGTTTTCCAGGAACGACTGCTTGGCCGTGGCCTGGTCCCAGCTCGCGTCGACGAGCACGATGACGTCCGGGTTGCGCTCGGCGACGGTCTCCCAGCTGGTGTCCGCCCAGCTGCCGGTGACGTCGGCGAAGGCGTTGACGGCCCCGGCCGCCGTCATGATCATGCCTGGGCTGCCGCAGCAGGCGCCGACGCTCGGCGCGTCGCTGCCGCCGTCCCACCACAGCACCTTGGCCCCCTTGGCGCCCGCCGCGGCCTTCGCGATGCGGGCCTGCTGGTCGCTGATCAGTGCCTCGGCCCGGTCCTGCACGCCGAAGATCGCGGCGATCTCGCGGATCTCGGTGAACACGTCATCCATCGCCAGCTTCGCCGGCCGGGTCTCTTTCGGGCAGCCGGCGGGCGAGAGGTACGTGCCGATGCCCAGCTTCTGCCACTCGCCACGGTCGCCGACACCCTCGTCGCCGAAGGCGCTGGAGAACGACCCGTAGACGAAGTCCGGCGCGGCCTCGAGCAGCTTCTCCTTCGCCGGGTACTCCTTGGCCAGCACCGGAACCTTGGCGTAGGCGGCGGCGTACTCGGGCAGGACCTGGTCGTCGAGGTACGCGGTGCCGATCATCCGGTCCTGCAGACCGAGTGCCAGCATGATCTCGGTAGCGGATTGGTTCATCGTGACGGCCCGCGCCGGCGGCTCGCTGATCGTGACCGGCGTGCCGCAGTTGGTCAGCGCCACCGGACCGGCCGACGCGGACGCCGTGGCGCGGGGCTCGGTGCCGGAGCAGCCGGTGAGCAGGACGATGAGAACGGACAGCGGCGCGAGAGCGCGCCAGGACGCAGGGGACCGCACAGCGGGACCGCCTTCCAGCACCTCGTGGACGGGTCGTTCGGGTGCCGTGGCCGGTCTCCTGGCTGACGGGTGGTGCGCCGGCGGCCGGCCTTCCCAGGCTCGCGCCCAGTGACCTTGCGGTGGCCTCCGGCATCCCGATCACAGTGGCGAGGGCCGCTCCGGTCTCACACCGGCTTCCCGAACACCACGGCCAGGACACCCTAACCACACCGCGCGCCGTCCGTCACCATGGCCTGCGCCACCCTGACGACCTCGTGGCAGGCAGCGGCTCGACGCCGCCGGACTTGGCCTCAGTCGTGATCGCGACGCTGGAACTGGGCGGCCCGGTCGCCGAAGACCGAGGCGTCCGTCTCCCACCAGGGCCGCTCGACGCCGAACCCCCCGTCCTCGTCGCCGGGCGCGCCGGTGCCGCCGTCCGCCCCGGCCACGTCCAGTGCCTCGTCGACGCGTCGGGCCTCGCGGGCGTCGGCCCGGACCCATTGCAGCAGGAGCAGACCGAGGAACGGCACGTCGACGGCCTCGCCGATGCACCACAGGAAGTCGCCGCCGAGCTGCTGGTCGTGCAGGAGGCTCCCACCCCAGGGGCGGCCAAGGGTGGCGAGGTACGCGCCAGCGATCACGTGGGTGTCGAGCCGGATGACGATGCCGGGCACGGCGTCGGCGAGCAGCTCGATCAGCGCGAACATGAGGGCCAGCAGGTACGGCACGGGTGCCGCGATGGTGTCAGCCTCCCAGATCGGCACGAGCACGGCCAGCCCGGCTAGCAGCAGCGCCAGGTGGGTCAACGACGCGAGTACCGGATGTTGCAGCGTCGCCTGGTACCACGGCGTGAAGAAGACCAGGAACGGGATCAGGGCGAGCAGCAGCGGACTGACCACCGGCACCGTGAACAGGCGGGCCGGGCGGCTGTGCAGGACCGTGTCGAGCCTCGCCGACCCGGCCGGCCCGAGTGCCGCCTTGGCCAGCTCGATCGGCCGGCCCAGGGCCAGCAGCAGCGGGACCACCATGAGCAGCGCGACCACCTGCATCGCGTACGCCGAGAACAGCACTGGGGCGTAGACGCCGAGCCAGCCCATCGTGGTCGCCGCGAGGGCGACCAGACCCACGCCGAAGAAGGCGAGGGTACGCGCGACGGGCCACTGCCCGCCGGCGCGGCGGACCCGCCACACGCCGAACAGGTAGCCGCCCGCGGCGACGAGCACGGCCGCCAGCACCAGCGGGTCGACCCGCCACGCGTGCGGTGCGGCGGCGAGGCTGGGCGCGGGCGGCCCGCCGTAGCGGACCAGATCGAAAACTGACGCCATACGTCCTGGCCTTCCTGCTGGTCATGGCGGCCTTCGACCCCGACGCGGCCAACTCTATGCACAGCGGCGGCCGGCGTCTGCGGGATGGCATCCGAGAGCCAGATGGCGTCAACGACTCGTACCGCGCCTCGGCTGCGTGGGCGCCAGATATTTGCGTCGCCACGCAAATAGCCTGTACGTTGTCTACCTGGCGGGACGGGACCACGATGCCGTCCGTAGCTGCGTGACGTCTTTCCCCACACTGCATCGGGGGCCCAGCGGCTGTGGTGATCGCGGTCTCCGGCGCCGGCCGAAGCGGCCGTTGGTCCCTTGGAGTCCCCGTTGGCGAACAAGCCGATACGCAAGCCTGAAGAGGCTGCTGCGGTCGCGCATCCCGATCGCGCTGATCCGGCGGCTGGAGGGCTGAACACGCTTCGGGTCAGGGGTGGCCTGGTCACCCTGCGAGGGCTGCTGCAGCGGCCGCTCGCCTCCTACTATCTCCTGCTGTCGTGCAGCGGGCTGCTGCTCGTCATCGGGCTGGTCATGGTCTTCTCGGCTACCAGCGTCGATGCTCTTGGGCGAACCGGAAACGCATACTCGCCGGTGGTCCAGCAGGGCGTTGGGGCCGTCGTGGGCCTGGGCGCATTCTGGTGGTGCCAGCGCCTACCGGTACGCACCTACCGTGCGATGGCGCCCGTCGGGGTGTGGTTGGCCATTCTGTCGATGTTCGCCGTTGACGCACTCGAGTTCATGGCACGCCTGCGGTCAGACCCTGACGGTGTACCGCGTCCACTGCACCTCGGCCCGGTGTACGCCCAGGACCGGTGGTTGTCATTCGGCTCGGTGCAACTGCAGCCCTCCGAGCTGGGCAAGTTGGCCCTCGCCGTGTGGGCGGCGGACGTGCTGGCGCGGAAGGGCAAGGACATCGTCGCCTGGCGCAGCCTCGTTTTTCCGTTGTTGCCGGTCACCGTTTTGCTGCTGGGTCTGGTCGGTCTCAACGATTTCGGTAGCATGGCGTGTCTGCTGGTCATGGTCACCGGGATGTTGTTCGTCGCCGGTGTGCACACTCGAGTGTTCGCCGTCCTGTTCGCAGGTATCGCAGCCGGCATGGTCACGTTGATCGCGATGCCCGGCAAGAGCTACAGGGTCGCGCGGCTGACCACGTTCCTCGACCCGTCTGCCGCTGACCGCAACGGGCCCGCCTACCAGTTCTTCCGCGGCGTGTACGCCATCGCCAACGGCGGCTGGTTCGGTGTTGGCCTCGGCGGCGGACACCTCAAATGGGGGCACCTGCCGGAGGCGCAGAACGACTTCATCTTCGCCGTCATCGCCGAGGAACTCGGCGTCGTCGGCTGTTTCGTGGTACTGGCCCTGTTGGCGACCCTCACCTACACCGGCCTCCGCATCGCCGCCCGGGTTGACGACACCTTCCGCCGCCTGGTGGCCACCGGCATCATCTTCGTGATCGCCGGCCAAGCCGTCATCAACATTGGCGGGGTCATAGGACTGATGCCCATCACCGGCGTCCCGCTGCCGTTCATCTCCAAGGGCGGTACCTCGCTCGTCGCAACGTTGGCAGCGGTCGGCGTGCTCGCGTCGTTCGCCCGAGCCGAGCCGGCGGCCGCCCAGGTGCTGCACAGCCGCCCACCGGGGCGATGGGAACGATTGCTCTGGGCACCCCTTCCCGCATTGCCGGCCGAACCGCGCACGAGCACGCGCGGGACCGCCGGCCAGGCAGTCACCCGTCGCTGACGGCCGACTGGGTCGATCGAGCCGGAGACCAGACGGAACTCAGGTGGCGTCGTCCCACAAGGCGCGGCTGCCTGGGCGTCGCGTCTGCCTCCCCCGGCGACGCCTCGGACGTCGTGCTGAACGAAGGCGCGAGGTTAACGGCGTTAAATACCAGTCACCTGGCCGAGTTCTGCTACGCGGACGGAGATCCGAGCCACGCCGTACTTCCACCTGGACGTGATCCACGTCCCAAAAAGCCTTCAGTGGTGCTCCATGACATATGTCATTACCGCGCTGCGCGAATCGCATCAAGAAGTCATTACCCGTGCGACTGCCGTGCGTGAATACACCCGGAAAGGATGGGGGCGTGACTCAGAACGATTTCCTCATCACGCCCTCCGCGCCGGACGCGGGCTCCATAACCGTCGAAGCCGGAAAACGACGCCGTGGCCCCCGACCTGTCCCGCCGGGCGTCGAGTACCACCGCGTTCTCGCCGGCGACAAGCGCCACATCGGGCGCGGCGTGCTCGCGCTCGTACTGGTGCTGTTCGGCTTGTTCGGCTTCGGCGGCATCATCGGATATGCCGGCGGGCAGATCGACCTCCATGTGTTCGGCCGCCACAACATCATCGCCGGCGGCACCGAGTACACGCCGATCATGCAGCTCGGCAACCTCGTGTCGATCGCGCTGCTCATCCCCTGGAGTATGTGCATCCAGCGCTGGCTCTACGGCGTGAAGGGAGCCTCGTTGCATTCGGTGCTCTCGAAGCTGCGTCGTGCCCGTATTGGTCGCGCCGTGATCATCCTGCTGCCGGTCTGGGCCGTCTACATGACGGTGTTCACGGCGCTATCGCCGTACAAGGTGACGGACTGGGCCGCGTCCGACCTGTTCTGGCTGTTCGTGATCACGCTCGTCCTCCAGCCGCTACAAGCCGCGGGTGAGGAGTACGGCTTCCGCGGGCTTGCGTTCCGCGTTGCTGCGAGCTGGGGCCGGGGACCGCGCACCGCGCTCATGATCGGCATCACTGTCTCGACGATCCTGTTCGCCATCATTCACGGATCCACCGACATATGGCTGAACATCTACTACGTCACGCTTGGCATCACCTGGTCGCTTATCACCTGGCGCACCGGGGGACTTGAGACTTCGATCGTGATACACGCCGTGAACAACACGCTCGCGTTCCTGCTGATGCTCGTGATGCACAGCGACCCCGTCTCCGGCGGTGACCGCTCGTCGGGCGTCGGTTCGATCATCTTCCTGATGCCGTGCGTGCTGATGGCGATCATCACCACGATGATCTGGTTCCGCACCCGTCGCACCGGCCCCGCGCGCACCCCCGGGCTCGAGCCGTCCGTTTTGGCGGTGTATGCGCCGAAGGCACAATGAATGGCATGAGCGACTGGCCCGTGGTCAGCGCACGACGGTTCGAGACCTTCGTGCGCTGGTCCACGTACGCCGTCGTCACAACCCCGATTGTCACGCTGCTCAGCGGCCTGTTCGGGTCGGGGCTTCCCGTCGGCGAGCACCTCGTCACGATCATCGTGGCGACGGTGCTCGCCGCCCTGCTCGTCGTCGGCAACGTCCTCGTGAGCCGGCGGAGCGTCGACATGGTTGTCGGGCAGGAGCGCCGCCTGCCCGCGGCCGGCGTCGTCGCGTGGGCGGCGGTACTCGTGGCGACGGTCGCAGCGCTTCTCACCATCCCGGTGCCCGCGACGGGCGTCACGGTCGCCGCAGCGGTCGGATCGGCGGCCGCGAGCCTCGTGCCAGTGCTCGACGCACGCCGCACGCTGGCGCTGAATGCCGCCGTCATCGCGCTGGCGATTCCGTTCGCCGTGCTCGTCAGCCTCCCACTGCTCATCGTGAGCGTGCTGATCGTCAGCGTGGGGCTGTGGGCAGGCTGGTCGAGCGTGTGGACACTGCGGGTACTGATCGAGTTGCAGAGCGCGCATGTGGACCGTGCCGCGCTCGCCCTCGCCAACGAGCGGCTGCGCATCTCCCGCGATCTGCACGACGTCTTCGGCCGTACTCTCGCCACCATCGCGGTGAAGAGTGAGCTCGCCTCGGAACTCGTGCGCCGCGGGCGCGTCGAGCGCGCTGCTGACGAGATGGCCGAGGTCCGCCGGCTCGCGGGGGAGGCCGGAGCCGAGGTACGCCGGGTAGTCCGCGGGGAGCTGCAGACCACCTGGCAGGCGGAACTCGATGGTGCTCAGTCGCTGCTCGGTTCCGCAGGCATCCAGTGCATGGTCACCGGTGACCCGGTTCCTGCCGAAGCCGCCAACGCGCTGGCCTGGGTCGTGCGCGAGGGTGTCACGAACGTGCTGCGCCATTCCACGGCCACCCGGGTCACGATCGCCACCGCCGTCGAGGACGGCGAGGCCCAGCTCACCATCGCGAACGACGGCACCGCAACCGCGCCGCCAAGTTCCGCCGACCCGAACGCCGGAACCGGACTACGCGCGATGTCCGAGCGTATCCGCGCGCTCGGCGGGCGGACGGAGACGCGGCGTGACGGAGACTGGTTCCTGGTCGACGCCGTCGTCCCGCTCAAAGAGGGAGAGAGTCCATGATCCGCATCCTCGTCGCCGACGATGAGCATCTCATCCGCGACGCGATCGCGGGGCTCCTCGACCTCGAGGACGACCTCGAGGTCGTCGGCCACGCCGCGTCCGGCGCCGAGGCGCTCGCCGCCGCACTGCGCCTGAACCCGGACGTGGCCCTGCTCGACCTGCAGATGCCCGCGCCGGACGGCATCGAGGTCGCCCGCCGACTCACGGTCGAGCTGCCCGACTGCCGGGCCATCATCGTCACCTCGCACGGTCGCCCCGGCTACCTGAAGTCTGCGCTCGCCGCCGGCGTTCGCGGGTTTCTGCCGAAGACCGTGTCGTCACGCACACTCGCACAGGTGGTGCGCAAGGTCGCCGAGGGCGGACGCCACGTCGACCCCGAACTCGCCGCCGAGGCAATCGGCGCCGGCGACTCGCCCCTCACACCCCGCGAGGCCGACGTGCTCGCCCTGGCCCGAGATGGCGCACCCGTCAACGAGATCGCCCGGCGCGTCTCCCTCTCCCCGGGCACCGTACGCAACTATCTCGCCGCCGCGATCGCCAAGCTGCACGCCGCCAACCGCCACGAGGCCGCCCGGATCGCCGCCGAACACGGCTGGATCTAGGTTGAGCAGCCAGGCTTCGCGCACCTGCCGTTACGCGGCCGTGAAACCATGTGTCGTGTGATCGTCGCCGATGTTCGCGCCGATGCGTTGCTGCGCGCACGAGTGCGACGAGGTGGGGTGCGTTGACTGCGCGCCACCGGACCTGGGCAGCCTCGATGAGCTTGAACGCCATAGCTGGCCCGGCGGCCTTCGAGCCTGGGCCCTTGGTTCCTCCCGGCGTTGCACGGGTGGTCTTGAAGCGGTCGTTCGGGCGGAACCGGCGACGCTGCGGCCGTGAGTGAGGAGTGCCGTCGCCTGCCCGCCGAGCAGCCCGGCGGGTGTGATGCGGGCGTCTTCATCCAGCCGAAAGCCCTCTGGCCCTGGCCCGTTCGTATCAGGCCGCGGACGGGTACAGGGCGCGCACGTCACCGGAGAGGCCCGCTTTGAGGTATCGGGTGGGCTCGTCGAGAAGCACTTCCAGCGCCCTGGCTTCGATGCCGTCGAGTGCGGCCCGGGCGACGTCGGCGGGGTCGAGCTTGTCGACGTCGTGGCCCGCCATCGCGTCGGTGTCGACCGCGGCCATGTGCAGGCCGGTGACGAGGGTGCCCTGGCCGGCGAGCTCTATCCGGGCACTGTTGGTCAGCGCCCACTCGGCGGCTTTGGCGATCGAGTAGGAGTTCGCGGCGCCGCTGGAGAACCACGACAGGACCGATAGGACATTGAGGATGGCACCGCCACCGTTGCGCCCAAGGACGGGTCCGAACGCCCGGATCATTCGTAGCGTGCCCCAGAGGTGGGTGTCGAGTTCCTGTCGAATCTTGTCCAGGTCGCCGTCGATGACGTTCTGCCGCAGGGTGGTCCCGGCGTTGTTGATGAGCAGGGTGACGTCGGGAGCGGCCGTCGCTGCCGCTACGACTGATTCCGGGTCGGTGATGTCCAGCGGCAGCACTTTGACGCCGGGGATGTTGATGTTCTCGGGCTTGCGGGCGGTGGCGTACACGGTCGCCGCGCCGCGCTCGACCAGCTGGTGCACGAAATGCCGGCCGATGCCCCGGTTGGCGCCGGTGACCAGCGCGACCGAACCCTTGACGTCCATGTGAGCTCCCTAATGTCGGTGTCGCTACGCTAAAACTTCACGTCGGCGTGAGATTCAAGGCGACATGGGTCACAGGGGAGAGTGCGGTGCGTATCGGGGATCTGGCGGCAGCAGCCGGAGTCAGCACGCGCGCGCTGCGATACTACGAGGAGCAGGGGCTGTTGGCGCCGGCCCGTAGCGCCGGCGGGCATCGCTCCTATGGGCCGGACGCCGTAGAGCGCGTCCGGTGGATTCAGCGGTTGTTCGCCGCGGGCCTGAGCAGCAAGGCGATCTTGGGCTTGCCGCCCTGTGCCGCCTCAGACGCCGACGTCGACGCCATCCTCGACCGCCTCGTCGCCGAGCGTGGCCGCATCGATGCGCAGATCCAGGACTTGGCCGTGACCCGTGACAGCCTCGACGACCTGATTACGGCGGCCGAGCTTCAGCGGACGCGTCGCACCTAGGTTCTGTCTCGCGGATCTTGGCAGGCCACAGCCGCTCGGACAGCCCCGCGGCGCGTCGACCCCGGCTACGACACCGTCCGCATGCCCCGGAACGTCGCTGTCGAGTCAGGCCTTCAGCGGGTGCGGGCCGTGGCGAGCAGCACCGGGTCGGGTTGGTCCTTCCAGGTGGCCGTGAGCGTGAGGTCGCCGGGTGCGGTCCCGCCCAAGGTGCGCAGCGCGGTCAGCTCCACCGCGTCGGTGACGATGACCGCGGGATCGCCGCCGTCGACGCTCAGGATCTTCATCTTCGTGGCGGGAAGGGACGCCGCCGTTCCGCTGCCCTTGGCGACGGCGTGCGGCTCGCGGCGCTCGAGCCGGCCGTCGCCCATGTCGATCATCTCCTCCGCCTGGCCGCCGCCGGTCAGGACGGCGGCGGTCAGCGCCGCGGCGTAGACGGGGTCGCCGCACGCGTCGTACACCCAGCGGGTGCCGAGGACAGAGTGCTCGGTGGTGCCGAGCAGCCACGCCTCGGCACCGGGGAGCGGCGCGGCCCGGTACGTCAACGGTGTCTGCAGCAGCGGCCCGTCGCCGACCCGCACGACGATCGTCTCGATGCCGACCTCGCCGTCGGGGTCGTCGAACCGGAACGCCGTTACGCGCTCCGGTTCGGGCGCGGCCGGCCCGCGGTACCAGGACTGCTTCGGCAGCCACGCGGCGAGCAGCTCGAGCTTGCTCGGGCTCAGATCGGCTCGGTAGAGCAATGCCATGCCTCGATGCTAGAGGATTCAGGTCGGCCGCTTCGGTTGCTACGCCGTGAGGCCCAGCTATGTTGGACCGTGTGATCGAGCACTATCCACGGCCTGCTGGGCTGCCTGCGCCCAACGGTTACAGCCATGTGGTCGCCTTCGCCGGCCGCTGCGTCGCGGTCTCGGGGCAGGTACCGCTCGACGCCGACGGCAACGTGGTCGGGCCGGGCGACCCGGAGGCGCAGGCCGAGCAGGTGTTCCGAAACCTGGGCACCGCACTGGCGGCGGCGGGCGCCACGTTCGCCGACGTGGTGAAGCTGACGGTGTTCCTGACCGATCTGGCCGATCTGCCGGCGTTCCGGGCGGTTCGGGACCGGTACGTCAACGCGACCGCCCCGCCGGCGAGCTCGCTGGTGCGGGTGGTCGGGCTGGTCCACCCGGCGTTCCGGGTGGAGATCGACGCGCTGGCGGTCGTGGGCGATCACGACGGACGGTGACGGCCATCGCATCGAGGGTGAGGCGCCCCATCCGGTGGCATGGGATTCCGCCCCTGCGCTGAGCTGGGCGAACTGGTCTCACGAGATTCGTTCAGGGTCGCACCTGCACGAAGCGGGAGACCTTCGGGCTGTGCCCGCGGGCCGCCGCGAAGGCCCGCTCCTCGGCGTCCTCGCCGGCGACGTCCGCGAATCGCTCGCTCTTCCACGAGCAGTCGCAGATCGCCCGGTACCCGTCGGGATCCGCGGTGCTGGAGCAGAGCAGCCAGACGGTCACCCGGTGGCCGCCGCGGTCGAGGCGGCCGGTGAGCCACAGCAGCGCCCCCACGAAAAAGGCGAGCGATCCGCCCGCCACGGCTGCCGCGACCGGGAGCGCCTCGCTGTCCGACAGTAGCTGGCCGTGCCTGCCCGGCACACCGAACGCGGCCGATGCGGCGCCGAGGACCGGAACGGACCAGGTCACCAGGGTCTGGCGGTTCTCCGCTGACCACATCGCGAGTCCACCGGCGGCCAGGCCGACCAGCAGGCCGCCCACCATCCACCACCAGCCGTCGTCGACGTCGTTGCTCAGCCACAGCGCGCGGATGCCGGCCAGGCCGGCAGCCGGGGGGAGCGCAGCGAGCAGGAAGTATGCCCACGGCGGAGGCGGCGCCGGGCGCACCGGCTGCTCCGGATGGTCACGTCGATGCCGCTTGCGGGCCATGGCCCGATGGTGGCACCGCAGCGCAACTGCCGCCGCGCTCACACCGGCGCGCGTGGGGCGCGTTGTCCAAGGCGTCAGCCGTGCGGTACCGGATCCGCGGGGGCGCCCGGCCGGGGCAGCACGGCGAGGACGGCCAAGACCGGGACCGCCGCGAACAGCGTGGCCGTGAGGCCGAAGAGCTCCGCGGCCCAGCCGATCAGGGCCGGGCCGAACAGCAGCCCCGCGTACGTGAAGGTGGTGAGGCGGGAGACCAGGGTGGCGGTCGCGGCGCCGGGCAGGCGACCGACCGCGCTGAAGGTGAGCGGCAGCAGCACCGACGCGCCCACGCCGGCGAGGGCGAAGCCGCCCACGGCGACCATCGGCGGCGGCGCCAGCACCGCCACCGCGAAGCCGCCGGCCGCGACCGACGCGCCGATGCGGAACAGCAGGCCCGGCCCCAGCCGCCCGGAGAGGCGGTCGCCGACCAGCCGGCCGCCGGTCTGGCCGGCGGTGTAGGCGGTGACCGCGGTGGCGGCGACGCTCAGGGAGGCGCCCCGGCCGTCGTGCAGGAAGATGCCGCCCCAGCCGAGGGCGGCGCCCTCGCAGACCATCAGGGCCGTGCCGGTCAGGCCCAGCACGAGCAGCGCGCGGCTCCAGCCGTGCCGCCATCCGGGACCGGCGGGGCTCTCCTGGTGTGCGAGGTGGGCCGTGGCGTCGTCGCGGTCCCCGTCCGCCGCCGGCAGCCGGGGGGTGACCAGCAGCCCGGCGGCGAGCAGTACCGCGGCGGCGACGGCGAGGTGGGCCGACAGCGCGACGCCCGCGGCGGCCAGGGCGGCGGTGACGACCGAGGCGACGACCGCGCTGACGCTCCAGGCGGCGTGGCAGCCGTTGAGGATGGGGCGCCCGATCAGCCGCTCGACGCTGACCGCGCCGGCGTTCATGGCCACGTCGGTGGTGCCGTGGACGGCGCCCAGCGCAGCGGCGGCGACGGCGAATCCCCACCGGCCCGGCGCCACGGCGGTGCCGGCCAGCAGCAGCGGCATGACGACCAGCGTCACGCGCAGCACGGCCCGGCTGCCGAGCCGGGCCACCATCGGCCCGGCCAGCTGCATGCAGGCCAGCGCGGCGACCGCGAACAGCATGCCGGTGAACCCGAACCGGCCGTCCGTGAGGTGGTACGCGCTCTTCAGCGAGGGCGCCCGGACGATGTACGTCGACAGCGTGAGCCCGTTGATGAAGAACACGGCGGTGACGGGCCATCGGCTCGGCACGGCCCGGACGGCGGGCCGGTCGACCGCGTGCTGGTCGTGGACGGTCATGGGCGGCCTCTCGTGGTAGGGGTGGACCCGGACGGGCCCATCTCTACGACGAACGGCGCCGCGCCGATCGGACGGCGCCCGGCCCGCCGGGGCCGCGGGGTGACGGTTTACGCGTCGTGGCCCCGGGTAGGCCCACGCCCGCTATGAACGAGATCACCATGAACGCGAGCGTCAACGGCCGGGCCGAGCAGCTGCGGCTCGACGCCGGGGTGACGCTGCTCGACGCGCTGCGTGACCGGCTCGGGCTGACCGGCACGAAGAAGGGCTGCGACCAGGGCGCCTGCGGGGCGTGCACGGTCCTGCTCGACGGGCGGCGGGTGCTGTCCTGCCTCACCCTCGCCGCGCAGGCCGACGGCCGGGAGGTGCTCACCGTCGAGGGGCTCGGCGGCGGCCACCCGATCCAGGAGGCGTTCCTGCGGCACGACGCACTCCAGTGCGGCTACTGCACGCCCGGGCAGGTGCTGTCCGCGGTGGCCCTGCTCGACGAGGGCCGGGCCGGCACCGACGACGAGATCCGGGAGTTCATGAGCGGCAACCTGTGCCGCTGCGGCGCCTACCCGAACATCGTCGCCGCGATCCGGGAGGTGGCCGGGCGATGACGTTCACCTACACGCTCGCGCCCGACCCGGAGGCCGCGATCGCCGCGGTCAGCGCCGACCCCGGCGCCGCCTTCGTCGCCGGCGGCACGACCCAGGTCGACCTCATGCTCAAGGACGGCGTCGTCGCGCCCCGGCGGCTCATCGACATCAGCCGCCTGCCGCTGTCCGGCATCGCCGTCGACCACACCGCGCTGCGGGTCGGGGCGACCACCACCATGGCGCAGATGGCCGCCGACGAGAGCGTCGGCCGCCTGCTGCCGCTGGTCCGCGACGCGCTGCTGCTGGGCGCCTCGCCGCAGCTGCGCAACATGGCGACGATCGGGGGGAACCTGCTGCAGCGCACCCGGTGCCGGTACTTCCGCGATCTCGCCGTCGACCACTGCAACAAGCGCCTGCCGGGCAGCGGCTGCGCCGCCGTGGAGGGCGTCGCCCGCATGCACGCGATCCTCGGCGCGTCGCCGTCCTGCATCGCGCTGCACGCGTCGGATCTCGCGGTACCGCTGACCGCCCTCGGATCGATCGTGCACCTGCGCTCCGACCGGGGCGCGCGCACCGTCCCGCTGACCGAGCTGTACCGCCTGGCGGGCGACACGCCGCACCGCGAGCACGTCCTGCGCCACGGCGAGCTGATCACCGAGGTCGAGATACCGCTGCTGCCGCCGCGGGCCCGCACCACCTACCTGAAGGTTCGCGACCGCGCCTCCTACGAGTTTGCGCTCGCCTCGGCCGCGGTCGCGACCGTCGTCGAGGACGGGGTCATCGTCTCGGCCCGCATTGCGCTCGGCGGCGTCGGCACCGTGCCGTGGCGGGCCTGGGCCGCCGAGGAGCTCCTGCGCGACGCGCCGGTCGGCGACGTCACCTTCCGCGCCGCCGCCGACGCCGCGGTCCAGCGGCCGTTCACCGTGCCCGGCACCGAGTTCAAGGTCGAGCTGGCCAAGCGCGTCCTCGTCCGGGCGCTGCGCACCACCACCGGACCCACCGCGGGGGCGGCGTCGTGACCACCATCGAACGCGCCACGCTCGGCGCCGGCGTCGATCGGGTCGACGGCGCGCAGAAGGCGTCCGGGACCGCGCCCTACCCCGGCGACGTCACCTATCCCGGGCTCGTTCACGCCGCCCTGGTCCGCAGCACGATCGCGGCCGGGCACATCACCGGGTTCGACACTTCGGGGGCCGAGGCGGTGCCCGGCGTCATCGCCGTCGTCACGACCGACACCGCGCCGCGCATCGAGCGCGGGCCGGACACCGGCCTCTGGCGCCAGCCGCCCCCGCCGCTGCAGCGGCGGGAGATCGTCCACCATGGACAGTACGTCGCGATGGTCGTCGCCGACACGTTCGAGCAGGCGAGCGAGGCGGCCCGCCTGGTCGACGTGGACTACGCGCCCGCCGATGCCGTGCTGGCCCTCGACGACCCGCGCGCCGTGACCGTCGAGGACCCCTACGGCAGCGACCACACCCGCGGTGACTCCGCCGCCGGCCTCGCCGCCGCCGACGCGGTCGTCGACGCCGAATACACCACGCCCGACGAGACGAACAACCCGATGGGCCTGTTCACGACCGTCGCCGCGTGGGACGGCGAGCGGCTCACCGTCCACGACTCGACGCAGTGGCCCGACGCCACCCGCGCGGCCCTCGCCGCCGCGTTCGGCGTGCCGGAGACCGGCGTTCGGGTCCTCGCCCCGTTCGTGGGCGGCGCGTTCGGCGCCGGCCTGCGGGTCTGGCCGCACGTCATCCTCGCCGCGATGGCCGCCCGCGTCGTCGGCCGCCCGGTCAAGCTTGTGCTGACCCGCCCGCAGATGTTCACCGGCATCGGCCACCGGCCGGCGACCGTGCAGCGGATCCGGATCGGCGCCCGCCGCGACGGCACCCTCACCGCCATCGAGCACGAGTCGGTGCAGACGGCCGCCGTCGACGACGACAACATCGCCGAGCCCGTGACCACCGTCTCCGCGGTCGGCTACGACTGCCCGAACGTCACCACCCGCGACCGGCTGTGCCGGCTCAACATCCCGGTGCCGACGTCGATGCGCGGCCCCGGCGACGCGCAGGGCCACTTCGCCCTGGAGTGCGCCCTCGACGAGCTCGCCTACGCCCTCGGTATCGACCCGCTGGAGCTGCGGCTGCGCAACTACACCGGTGAGCACCCGCAGCTGCGGCTGCCGTGGTCGAGCAAGGCCCTGCGCGAGTGCTACGAGCTCGGCGCGGAGCGGTTCGGCTGGTGGAACCGCGACCCGGCGCCCCGCTCGACCCGCCGCGGCGACACGCTCGTGGGCTACGGCATGGCCGGCGTCAGCTTCTTCTGGTTCCAGCAGCCGTGCGACGCCCGCGCCACGATCGACCGGGAGGGCCGCGCGTACGTGAGCAGCGCCGCCACCGACATCGGCACCGGGACGTACACGGTGATGACCCAGCTGGGCGCCGAGCGCCTCGGCCTGCGGGTCGACCAGGTCCGCATGGGCCTCGGCGACACCGACCTGCCGGCCGCGCCGATGCAGGGCGGCTCCGGCATGACCGCGTCGCTCGGCAGCGCGATCCACGCCGCCGGCCGCAACCTCATCCAGGCGTTCCTCGACCTCGTCGCCGACGACATCGCCTCGCCGCTGCGCGGCCTCACCGCCGCCGACGTGGTCGCCGTCGACGGGCGGCTGCAGCGCCGCGACGACCCTTCCAGCGGCGAGTCGTACCGCGAGATCCTCGAACGCCACGACCTGCCGGAGCTGACCGCCGACGGGTCCGCCGTGCCCGCCAAGCCGGAGGAGCTCGGCATGGCACCGGCCGGCCCGTTCGCCGCCCGCTTCGCCGAGGTCCACGTCGACGCCGACCTCGGCCGCATCCGCGTGGCCCGGCTGGTGTCGGTGGTCGACGCCGGCCGCATCCTCAACCGGAAGACGGCCCACAGCCAGATCATCGGCGGCGCCGTCGGCGGCATCGGCATGGCGCTGCTGGAGGAGACCGTCACCGACCCCGCGACCGGCCGGGTCGTCAACGCCACCTTCGGCGACTACCTGATCGCGGTCAACGCCGACGTGCCCGACCTCGACGTGTCCTTCGTCGGCGAGCCGGACCGGTTCAACCCCGTCGGCGTCAAGGGCGTCGGCGAGATCGGCCTGGTCGGCGTGGCCCCGGCGATCGCCAACGCGGTCTTCCACGCCACCGGCCGCCGCATCCGGGGCCTCCCGCTGACGCTGGACAAGCTCCTCTGACGCTCGATCCGGATGCGGCGGCCGGCGCCGTGGCGCGCCGGCCTATCCGGCGGTGGACGGGCCCGGCCTGAGCATGGTGACCAGCACCGGTGCGGTGCGCATCGCGGCCGGTACGGCGGCGCTGGTGCCCGGACGGGTCCGCCGTCCCGCGGGACGGGCCGGGGGGCGCCCGTCGTGCCGCGGCGTGGTGGCCAGCCGGGCCGGCCGGGCCGCCGGGTGGTGTGTGACATCGTTCCAGGACGGCAGCGCGAGCGGCCGGCGCGGCGCCTCCGCCTCGGGGCTCGGCTGTGCAGGGCTCGCGTGTTCGGGGCTCGGCCGTCCGGGGCTCTGGCCGTGCTCGTGCAGCGGCCATCCGCGCCCGGCCAGCGCCGCGACGCCGAGGCCGGCCGCGGCCAGCAGCAGCGCCCACTGCAGGCCGAGGCGGTGCGCGCAGCAACCCCAGCCCACCGCGCCGATGCCCTGCCCACCGAAGAGCACGACCTGGTAGAACGCCAGCCCGCGCGCCCGGACGTGTTCGGGCAGGTAGCTCTCGATCGCCGAGTTGGTGCAGGCCAGGGCGACCACCCAGGCCGCGCCGGCGGCGATGAGCACGGCGGCGACGGTGACCGGGTTGCGGCTGACCGCCACGATCACCAGCGCCACCAGGAACACGCCGGCTGCGGCCGCCATGCGGTCCCGGGCGGGCAGCGCGCGCAGCCGCGGCTGGACGATCGCGCCGGCCACGGCGCCGGCGCCGAGCGCGCCGAGCAGCATGCCGCATCCGCTGACGCCGAGGCCGAGCCGGTTGGCCGCCAGTAGCGGCAGCAGCGCCAGCAGCGCCGAGCCGGGCAGCAGGAACAGCAGCGCGTGCCCGAGGATCCGGCGTACGACGGGTGTGCTGCGAACGTATCGCCATCCGGCACCGAGCGCCGCGCCGAAGGGCTCCGTGCAGCGCGGCGCGGACGGGCGCTCGGGACGCCAGGCGACCAGCACCGCGACGAACGCGATGACGGTCACGGCGTGCAGCGCGAACACGGCCGACGCGCCGGCCCGTGCGATGAGGATGCCGGCGGTGGCGGGGCCGGCGGCCCGGGTGACGTTGGTGCTGATTGCCCCGAGCGCCGAGGCGTGCGGCAGGTGCCGGCGCTCGACCAGCTCCGGGGTCAGCGACCCGAACGCGGGCATCGTGAAGGCCGCACCCACGCCGAGGGCGCACTGCAGCGCGAGCAGCGCCGTCGGCTGCATCCGCCCATCCATGGCCAGCGCCGCGAGCAGCAGGCCGACGAGGGCGGTGCCGAGCTGGACCCGGATGAGCAGGCGCCTGCGGTCCACCAGGTCGGCCAGCACGCCGGCCGGCAGGCCGAGCACCAGGATGGGCAGCATGCCCGCCGCCTGTACCAGCGTGACGAGGATGTCGGCGGCCGTGTGCCGCCCCTGCGCGCCGGCGCCGCCGGCGGCGAGCCACTGGGCGCCCACGACCTGCATCGCCATGCCGGCGTTGGCGGCGGACATGGCGAGCCACAGTGCGCGGAAGGAGCGGGAGCGCAGCGGTGCCCAGGGGGAGTTGGAGTGGGTGGCGTCCAGGCGCGTGGTCGAAGACCGGGAACTCACGGTGACGAGAAACCTTCTCGGGCCGGGGTTGATGCAGACCAGTGTTTCTGAATGCGCACAAGCCGGACATCGCTGCCACCGGCCGTCCGGGCGGCCCGGCTACCCGCATGCCGCTATACCGGCTGGCAGGTACGCCGGCGGTGTCCGTTTGCAGGATCCGGTTGAACGCTTGGCAACCCCGGTACCGGCCAGTAGGGTCAGGCGGTCCGAGCCGGTCCTCTGCCATGTCGAGATGGCGCCGGGGCGGACCCGCCGAGTCGTGCGAACGAGCCGGGGACCCACGTAGTCCCGGGGTGAATCCGCGGGCGTCACCGCCTGCGGTAGGGCACTTCCAGCCCGAATCCGTCAGCTAACCCGGTAGGCGGCATCGGAAGGAGACTTCAACGGTGTACGACCTCTGGTATGGCGCGCCCCCTGGCCGCGGCACCCGCACGGCCCCCCGGCGGGACACCACCGCCCGGTAGGACATCGGGCAGCACGAGGCCGTTCCGGCCCGGCTGCCAGGCACTGCTCGACGGCTGAGGTCAGACCCCGTCTCCGGACCCCTCCTCGCACCGCTCGCGGCGACACCGCCGCGACCCGCGGCCGTACCGCCGCGCGAAGCGGGCGTCTGACGCTGCCGCGATGCCGCCTCTCGAAGAGCCACAACCCTTGCGCGTTCCCGTCGCGCGCCGGCACGCCCGGTACGGCATCGCCGTGCGGGCCGCCTTCGCGTGCCCTCGTGCCGGTCCGTGCGGCGAACGCCGTGGCTCCAGCGTCGCCATTCGAAGGAACACCCTGCTTTGGAGTATCACATGCGTCACCGATCGATTCGTCCTTTGCTCAACCGCGCCACCTCCCATCGCCTGTATCCGGCGATGCTGGGCTCGGCCGCCGCGATCGTGGCGGCCGTCACCACCGGAGTGCTGTTCAACCAGACCGAGGCACCGGCCGGGGCCCATGACACCGCGGTCGTCGCCATGGGGGCCGCGGACGGGAACAACCGGCCCGTACTGGACGCCGCGCCGGCGAGCCCGGCACCGGTGAGCGCGGCCCCCGAGGCGCCGGCGGAGAAGGTCCTGCAGTACGACTTCCAGTTCCAGCCGAACTACTACTACTGCGGGCCCGCCTCCACCCGCATCGCGCTGACCTCGGACGGCGTCACCCTGTCCCAGGACGAGATCGCGAGGCAGCTCGGCACCACGACCAGCGGCACCAACTCGGCCGCCGAGACCACGCGGGTGCTTAACAACGCGCTGGGCAAGGACGTGTACCAGACCCGATGGATCCCGGGCCAGAAAGCGACGCCCGAGGAGGCCGCGCGCGTGCAGGACGACGTCGTGCGGGCCATCAGCGGTGACCGCGCGATCGTGGCGAACATCGTCGGCGGGGCGACGGACGCGGTCGGCGTCTATCACGAGTTCTCGGGCGGCCACTTCATCTCGATCGTCGGCTACCGCGACAACGGCCGCGCCGTCCAGGTCGCCGACCCGTCCGGCATGTTCGGCCCGCGGACGTACTGGATGGCGACCAGCAACATGGCCAACTGGATCGCGGCTCGCGGCTACTCCGCGTGAGCATCGCGTAGTGCACCGGAGGGCCGGCTCGACGAGCCGGCCCTCCCATGGTGTCAGGCGGCGTCGCGTGGATAGGTGCACGGTCGTGCATCGGCTGTGGCAGGCGCTGGCCATCGCGGGCTCCATGACGTGGGAGATCCTGTGGGCGCTGATCCTCGGCTTCGCCCTGTCCGCGGTGGTCCAGGCGGTGGTGCGCCGGGAGAGCGTGGTGCGTGCGCTCGGCGGCGACGGCCCGTCGGCGCTGGCCCGCGCGACCGGTCTGGGGATCGCGTCGTCGTCGTGCTCCTACGCATCGGTCGCCCTGGCCCGGTCGCTGCTGCGCAAGGGGGCGAGCTTCACCGCGGCGATGACGTTCGAGATCGCCTCCACCAACCTCGTCGTGGAGCTGGGCATCATCCTCGCGCTGCTGATGGGCTGGCAGTTCACCCTCGCCGAGTTCGTCGGCGGCCCGATCATGATCGTGCTCATCGCCGTGCTGTTCCGCGTCTTCCTGCGCGAGCGCCTGGTCGCCGACGCCCTCGACCAGGCGAACAAGGGGGTGGCCGGGTCGATGGAGGGCCACGCCGCGATGGACATGTCCGTCACCGGCGGCGGCTCGTTCCGCCGGCGGCTGACCTCCGCGCGCGGGTTCACGGCGGTGTCGCACATCTTCGTCATGGAGTGGGCGGCGATCTGGCGCGACATCGCCGCCGGGCTGCTCATCACCGGCGCCCTCGCCGCATGGGTACCGGCGTCGTTCTGGCAGGCGTTCTTCTTCACCGGCCACCCGGCCTGGTCGGCGCTGTGGGGACCCCTCATCGGCCCGATCGTCGCGGTGGTCAGCTTCGTGTGCTCGATCGGCAACGTGCCCCTGGCCGCGGTGCTGTGGAACGGCGGCATCAGCTTCGGCGGCGTGATCGCGTTCCTCTTCGCCGACCTGATCATCCTGCCGATCCTCAACATCTACCGGAAGTACTACGGCTGGCGGATGGCGGGCTTCATCGCGCTCACCTTCTACGCCGCCATGGTCCTGGCCGGATACACCGTCGAGCTCGTGTTCGGCCCGCTGCGCCTGGTCCCCGCCGAGCGCGACGCCGACGTGCTGGAGGCGCACATCGCCTGGAACTACACCACCTGGCTCAACCTCGTGTTCCTCGCCGTGGCCGCGGTACTGCTCATCCGCTTCCTGCGCACCGGCGGCCCGGCGATGCTGCGCAGGATGGGCGGCGGCCCACCCTGACGCCCCGCACGGCCCGCCGGCGGCATCAGCGCGGCTGCGGCAGGAAACGGTGCCGGGCGAGCGCCGCGGTCGTCTCGGCCGCGAGGGCGGCGATGAACGCGGTGATCGCCAGCAGCACCACCCAGACCCAGATCTGGTACCCCGGCGGGCGTGCGTAGGCGAGCCAGTGCAGCACGAAGGTGGCGACGGCGGCGTAGGGGAACGCGAACGCCCAGAACCCGGGCGTGAAGCGCAGGCGCCGGTACACCCCGACGAGGCGCACCTGGACGAGGGCCGTGAGCAGCGTGTAGCCGGCGAGCGCGAAGGCGGTGGCGTCGACCCGGCCCCGGGTGATGGCCAGATAGGCGAGCCCGGCGAGCGCGGGCGGGGCGACGTCGATCGCCAGCGTCGGCTGCAGCTGCGTCGGCAGCGGCGGGCGGAAGTACAGCCGGGCCAGGATGATCGACCCGATGAGCAGCCACGACACCAGGCCGAGTCCGAAGAACGTGCGGGCCAGCCCCGGCCAGCCGGCCAGCGCCGCGCCGATGGCGGCGATCAGGCCCCCGGCGACGGCGGGCAGCACGTACCCGGGGTGCAGCCGGTCCAGGTCCAGGCCGCCCATGATCCACTGGCCGGTCAGCCAGCCCGCCAGCACGATCGAGGCCGCGGCGAAGATCCCGAACAGCCACCGGCCCGCGGCGGGGGCGTGCGGCATCAGCCCGATCGACAACAGCATGCCGACGATCGGGGCCAGCGAGACGAACGGCGCCTGGACCGGATCGCTCAGCTCGGCCGCCCAGCCCCCCGGCCGCCGCGGCACGTCGGACACGTAGCCGACGAGGAGCCACAGCCACACGACGGCCGTGATGACGTACAGGACGTCGGCCACGGCCCCCGGGACCAGCCTCAGCAGCGCGGCGTAGGTCCAGCAGCCGGCCAGGCCGGCCAGCCCGTACGAGATCCCGAAGAGGTTCGGTGTGATCCCGGCAGGTAGGTGGATCGTCGTAGGTAGGTGGATCGCCGGCCTGCTCATCCGATCCTGCTCCCCCCGAAGCTCGTCCGTCCGCACGGCCCCCGGGGACTACCCGGCGAACGCATGCCCATGCCTGCCGCGGCGCCCCTTGCCCAGCTGCAGAGTGAGGTCGCCCGACCGCGCGGCGGACCCGGGCGGCGCCCGCCGGTACCGTAAAGGCGTGGCGTACGCGGTGAACGGCAGGCTGGGGCGGTCCGCCCGGCTCGCGCTGCTGCTGGCCACCCTGCTGGGCCTGACCGCGATGCACAGCCTCGGCCACCACGCCCCGCGGCCGGCCGGCGGCCACGAGCACCCCGCCACGGCCGCCGGGCCCACCGCCGGGCCCACCGCCGGGCCCACCGCCGGGTCAACCGGCGGGCCCGCCGCGGAGCACGCTGCCTTGGCGCCGCTCGTCGCCGTGCTGACCGCCGCCGGCGCGTGTGCCGCCGACGGCTGCGGCGGGATGAGCGGCTGGGAGGTCTGCCTGGCCGTCCTGGTCGCCTTCGCCGTTCTCCTGTTCGCCGCCGCGATCCTGCACGCCCGCCGCGGCACCATCGCGGCGGCCGCCCGCGCCCGCGTCACGGGGCGCTCCGGGCCGCGGGCACCACCACCCAGACCGGTCGGTCTCACCCTCGCCGCGGTGTCGGTCCTGCGCACATAGGACGCCCCGCACGGCCCGGCCGCATCGGCCGGCGCCGTGCTGCCGAGTCCTGCGCAGCTTCCGAACCGAAAGGTCTCCAACCGTCATGACACGCACCCTCGTGCGCCGAGCCGTCCTGGCCGGCGCCGCTCTCGGCACCGCGCTGCTGCTGGCCGCCTGCGGCGGCGGGCACGATCCGATGTCCGGCATGCATTCCGGCGGCACCACCCCGGGCGGCGGCGCCTCGCCGGGCGTGGCCGCGTTCAACGACGCGGACGTCATGTTCGCCCAGATGATGATCCCGCACCACCGGCAGGCCGTGGAGATGGCCGCGCTGGCCGGCACCCGCGCCGCCGACCCCGAGGTCAAGACCCTCGCCGCGCAGATCGAGGCGGCGCAGGAGCCGGAGATCAAGACCATGACCGGCTGGCTCGCCGCGTGGGGCCGGCCCGCCCCGATGATGAGCGGCGGCATGCACCACCCCGGCATGTTCTCAGCCATGCCGGGCATGATGTCCGACGCCGACATGGCCAGGCTCGAGGCCGCCACCGGCAAGGACTTCGACCGGCAGTTCTGCACCATGATGATCGCCCACCACCGGGGCGCCGTCACGATGGCCGAGGACGAGCTGGCCAACGGCGCCAACACCGACGCGAAGGCCCTCGCGCGGCGGATCATCACCGCTCAGCAGGCCGAGATCGACACGATGAACAAGATCCTCACCCGGTCGTAACCGGGCCGCTCAACCCACGCTCAGCCGCCCGGCCGGGCGGCTGAGCGTGGCTGTACCGGTCACCATCACGCGACGGGTGCGCGTTGCCGCAACGGACGGGCGTGTGCTTGAGTCGCCGTGTGGACACGGCCCGCAGGACGGTGACGCGACGGTCGGTGTTGCTGGCGCTCGGTGGTGCTTCGCTGCTGGCCGCGTGCGGCAACGACACGACGCAGTGGCACGCCGGCGGGGAGCTACCCGGCGACTCCCACTCCGGCGAGGCGTCCGCCGATCCCACGCCGTCGGTCATCCCGTCCGTCGCGCCGCCCACCCCCGGGCATTGCCCGGCGATCCCCGGCGCCGGGACGCCCCGCCGGGGCGGGCCGCAGTACTACCTGCCCTGCAAGGACACGCAGATCGCCCTGACCGTCGACGACGGGCCCGACCCGCAGTACACCCCGCGAATGCTGGCGCTGCTGGCCAAGCACGACATCCGGGCGACGTTCTGCATGATCGGCCGGGCCGCCGCCGCCCACCCCGACCTCGTCAAGCAGGTCGTCGCCGCCGGGCACCACGTCGCCAACCACACCTACACGCACCCGCTCGACCTGACGAAGCAGTCGGCGGCCCAGATCCGGGCCGAGCTGCACCGCGCCACCGACGCGATCAGCACCGCGTCCGGCGGGCATCAACCCACCCTGTTCCGGGCCCCCGGCGGCGCCTGGTCGTCGGCCGTGCTCTCCGAGTGCGGCACCCTGGGCATGCGCCCCCTCGACTGGAGCGTGGACCCGCGCGACTGGAGCCGCCCCGGCGTCCAGCACATCGTCGACACGATCCTGACCAGGACCCGCCCCGGCGCGATCATCCTCGAGCACGACGGCGGCGGCGACCGCGACCAGACCCTCAGCGCCCTCACCATCGCCCTGCCGCGCCTGCTGGACGCCGGCTACACCTTCGCCCAGCCCTGAGCCGGGCCGGTGCACGTCCCGCGCGTTCGGGACGAAGGGCCTGACCGGGCCGCCCCGCCCGCCGGGATGCTTGAGGTGCGGGAAGGGAACATCGGAGCGGGAACGGGGAGGTGTGACGGCGATGTCGACCACGATGACACGGGCTGCCTGGCAGCCGGCACCGGACGTGATCCACGAGGACAGGCCCAGCACGGACACCACCGACATGGCGTTGCGCATGTGCCGCGCGGAGCGGCGCATCGAGGCGCTGACCGCGATGGTCGAGCGGCTGCTCGCCTCGGCCCCGGTGCCACCGGCGACGGATGAGTAGCGCGCGCGGCGGGCCGGGCGTTACGACCGGCCGGCCGCCACCGCGGCGGCCGGCCGGCAGGCCGCCGGCAACGTGACGACCGCGGTGCGGCCCCCGCCGGGGCTCTGCTCGAGCCGCAGGGTGCCGCCGGTGGCCTCGGTGAGCCCCTGCGCCAGGCGGTACGCGGTGTCGGCCGCGACATCGGCGAGGCCCGCGCCGTCCGCGGCCTCGGGTGCCTCCGGTGCCGCCGCGGCCCCGTCCGGGGCCTCTGGTGCACACGAGGCATCGGGGGGTTCCTCGTCCTCGCGGCGGTGATCGACGATCCGGATCTGGACCTGGCCGTTCGCCTCGGCGGCGGCGACGGCCACGGGCCGGTCCGGCGGCCCGTGCCGCACCGCGTCGGCGATCAGGCCCGCGAGCGCCCGGGTCAGCATCCAGCGGTCGGCGATGACGAGGGGCGGCGGTTCCGGCAGCGTCCACCCCGGCGCGCACCGTACGCCGGCCTGGGACCGCACCGCGTCGGCCAGCTCATCGGCCAGTTCCGCCAGGTCGAGCGGGCGTAGCCGGGAGTCCAGCGTCCCGGCCTCGAGCCGGCGGAGGTCGTCGAGGTCGGTGAGCAGCCGGACCGCCTCGTCGAGCGAGGCCCGCGCCGCGCCGGGCCCGGTGCCGCCCGGCTCGGCCGCCCGGGCCGGGTGGGCCGGCTCGGCCAGCTCAGGCAGCTCGGGCAGTTCGGCCTGGGCGCTGCCGCCCAGTGCCGCGCGCAGCGTGGGCACGGCTGCCGCCAGCGCCTGCTCCAGCGCCGAGGCCGCGTCCTGGGTGTCGGTCCGCTCGGCCAGCAGGGCCGCGACATGGGCGACGTAAGCGGTGAGAATGCGCAGCTCGCCGACGCTGAGGCGCCGGCCCCGCCCGGCGACGACGACACCGGCGCGGGCCGGCACGGCGACGTCGGCGTCGTCGGGCCGTTCCGGCGGGTCCGGGCCGGCGCTCGCGGCGACGTGCCACTCCGGCGCGGGTTCGCCGTTGCGGTGGCGGTGCTCCAGCATGCTGACCGCGTCCAGGCCGAACGCCTCGCGCAGCTGCTCCAGCAGCGCGGCCGGGCTGCCCTGGCCGCGCAGCACGTCCGCGGCCAGGATGCTCAGGATGCTCGCCTGGGTGGACTCGGCGGCGGCCTGCCGGGCCCGGTCCGTCGCCGCCTCGAAGGCCAGGCCGGCCACCGCGCCGACGACGAGGAGCGCGCCGAGCACGGCCGCCAGCCCGGTGACGAGGGGCGCAGCCGGACCGGCGGGCCCGAGCGCCACGGCGAGCACCGGGAGCAGCACAGCCAAGAGGATGAGCGCGTACCAGCGCGGATGCGGGCCCAGCCCCCTGGCGATGCGCGGCCACGCCAGGCGCGGCGGACCGGCGGCGCCCTCGTGCGTGACGATGTGGACGTTGATCGGCCCGCACAGCCGGATCACCTTCGCCGCGACGTCCTCGCCGGCGAGCAGCCGGGCGCACCGGCCCCGCCGGCTGACCCCGAGCACGATCTGGGTGGCGTTCTGCGCCTGCGCGGCGGCCAGCAGCGCGTCGGCGACGTCGTTGCCGACGACCTGCTGATAGCGCCCGCCCAGCGACTCCACCAGCGTGCGCTGGCGGGCCAGCAGGGCCGGATCGGCCCCGACCAGCCCGCTGCACTCGGTCACGTGCACCGCGGTGAGGTCGCAGCCCGGCGTCCTGGCCGCGATGCGGGCGGCGCGCCGGATGATCGTCTCGCCGCCGACGCCGCCGGCCAGCCCGATCACGATCCGCTCGCGCGCCTCCCACAGCGCGCCGATGCCGTGCTCGGTGCGGTACTGCTGCAGCCCCTCCTCGACCCGGTCCGCGACCCACAGCAGCGCCAGCTCGCGCAGCGCGGCGAGGTTGCCCGGCCGGAAGTAGTGGGTCAGCGCCGCCTCGATCCGGTCGGACGGGTACACGTCGCCGTGCGCCAACCGGCGGCGCAGCGCCTCGACGGACAGGTCGACCAGCTCGATCTGGTCGGCCCGGCGCGCCACCGCGTCGGGCAGGCGCTCCCGCTGTACCACGCCGGTGATCTGCTCCACGGTGTCGTTGAGCGACTCCAGATGCTGCACGTTCAGCGTGGTGATCACGTCGATGCCGGCCGCCAGCAGCTCCTCGACGTCCTGCCACCGCTTGGCGTTGCCGCAGCCGGGGACGTTGGTGTGCGCCAGCTCGTCGACCAGCGCGACCTGCGGGTGCCGGGCCAATACCGTGTTCAGGTCCATCTCGGCACAGCGCATCCCGCGATAGACGGTGCTCCGGCGCGGGACCACCTCCAGCCCCTCCGCCATCTCGGCGATCGGCCGGCGGCCGTGGGTCTCGACGAAGCCGACGACCACGTCGGTGCCCTGCGCCCGGCGATGGTGGCCCTCGACGAGCATGGCGTAGGTCTTGCCCACGCCGGGGGCGGCGCCGACGAAGATCCTCAGGCGACCCCGGGCCCGCCCCGCCGGGGGCGCGTCCGTCTCCATGCTCGTAACCTGGCTCGTCACCTGGCCCATCACCCGGCTCATCACCCGCCATCGCCGGTCGTGCGCGCCCGGTCGGATGCGACCCGCCGGCCGCGGGTGGGCGCGCCCAGGGCATAGAACAGTACGCCGGTCGCGAGCAGGACGACGACCGGGCCGATCTGGGTGAGCTCGAACGCGGCGCGCCCGACCCCCTTCGGCAGCGCCGCGTCGGGGTCGCCGCCGGCGCCGAACCAGTCGGTGCCCAGCCCCGGCCAGAGCAGCCACACGGTGGCGACGGCGGCCCAGAACGTGGTCAGCCCGCTGGCGAGCCAGGCCCCGGCCGGGCCGCCCGGGACGCGGTACGGCCGGGGCGCGTCCGGGTGCGTGCGGCGCAGCCGGACCAGCGCCGGGAAGATGCCGAGGTAGGAGATCGTCGTGGTGGAGACGGCGACGCCGAGCGCGATCGCGAAGTACCGCTCGGCGCTGCCGGCCGACAGGCGGAACGCCAGCAGCATCACGATCGTCGCCATGACGCCGCTGAGCAGGTTCGCCGCGATCGGGGTGCCGGTCCGGGGCGAGATGCGCCCGAGCCCTCGCGGTGCGGCACCGTCCAGGCCGGCCGCCGCCAGCGCCCGGTCGGCGCCGATGATCCAGGTCGCGCCGCTGGACAGCAGCGCGAAGATGAACGCGGCCGCCATGACGGCGCCGAGGACCTTCCCGGTGCCGCTCAGGGTCGCGGTGCCGTCGCCGGCCACCGACCCGCCGTAGACGGTGAACACCTGCCGGGTCGCGTCGAGGAACCCGCCGACGCCGGTCACCTGCTCCCGGGGCAGGACCAGCAGGATGGCCAGGATCGGGGTGCCGTAGAGCAGCACCGCGCCGAGACCGGACCAGGCGATGGCGCGCGGCACGTCCCGGCGCGGGTCGAGCATCTCCTCGCTGGCGGCGCTGGGCAGCTCGAACCCGACGTAGTTGAAGACCAGCACGGGTACCACGGCGATGAACACCGCGTATTGCGGCGCGAACGCCGACGGGCCGAAGCCGCCGACGCCGTTGCGCAGCGCGTACAGCAGCACCGACACCGTGAAGAACCCCACGACCGCCACCCGGACGAAGGCACCCAGGCTCGGCACCCACCGGCCGAGCCGGACCGACACGATCGCCGAGGCCACCGCGAGCCAGATGAACGCCAGCGCGAACAGCAGCTTCGCGATGCCGTGCAGCGGCGTGAAGAACTCGCCGAACGCGGAGACCGCGAGGATGGTCAGCGTCCCGCCCAGCCAGATCGGGTTGGAGCACCAGTACAGCACCGTGACGATCGCGGCGACGAACCGGCCGAAGGAGAGCCGGCACCACACGTACGGGCCGCCCTCGACCGGGAAGGCCGCGCCGAGCTCGGCCATCAGCAGGCCGTACGGCACGAAGAACGCCACCGCGAGAAAGACCAGCCAGGTGAACCCCTCCGCGCCGTTCTTCGCGACCGCGCCGATCGTGTCGAGCCCGACGATCGTGCAGAGCAGGAAGAAGAACAGGTCGAAGCGCCGGAGGCTGCGGCGGAGCCGGGACTTCTCCCGGATCTCGTCGCCGGTCGTGTCGGCCATCCTCGGCGCGCTCACCCGAGCGGACTTTCCCCGCGGTGACGGGTCAAACCGACCCGGCGGTGACCGGCTCGGGCCGCGCCGGCGTGCGGGCCGGCGGGCGCACCAGGACCAGCACCGCCAGCCCGGGCCGCCCGCCGTGCATGAAGCCCGGGAGGCGCCTGGCGGCGGCCTCCCGGGCGAGGGGGGTTGGCAGTGTGGTCAGATGAGCCAGCGGTTGCGCTGGACGATGTGGAGCTTGGCCCAGCGGCGGCCGAGGCCCCAGGTGTGGCCGGCGTAGGCGGCGGCCAGGACGATGAGCACCGCGGCGTAGATGAAGTGGTAGTCGGTGAGCGGGTTGGTCGAGCCGCTGGGGGCGCCCTTGGCGGTGTGCTGCGCGAGAGGGAACTCGGCCAGCCACATCATGGCCATGATGAGGGTGCCGGAGGCTGCCGCGATGCGCAGGCCGATGCCGGCGATCAAGGCCAGGCCGATGCCGAGCATGCCGAGCATGAACAGCCAGTTGGCCCACCAGGTGCCGGCGATGGTGTGGAAGAAGCCTTGCAGGGGACCGGCGTCGACGGAGGAGAGGAAGCCCTTGGTCGGGCTGCCGCCGTTGATCCAGGCCCTGGCCTCGGGGGTGGAGTAGCCCAGGCCGAAGGTCTTGTCGAGGAACGCCCACAGGAAGACGAACCCGGTCGCGTAGCGCAGCACGGCGAGGGCCTTGGCCGCGGTCTTGGTGAGCATGCTGCCCGGGGCCTCGACGCGCTCGAGGTGACTGGCGGGGGTGTGCTGGGTGTGCGAGGTGCTCATCGTGGTCTCCCGTTCCTCTCTCGTCGATGTCTCGTCGATGTCTTCAGCCTCGTCGCAGCGTCGCCGTCACGCCGGTGCCGAATCTCCCGATCCCGCGGGGCCGAGGTCCCGCGGGCGGCGGGACCTCAGCCACGCCGCCCGTCGTGGACGATGAGCAGCGGGCACTCGGCGTGGAAGAGCAGGCG
Organism: Dactylosporangium sp. NPDC048998; assembly: GCF_043197855.1. Lineage (NCBI taxonomy): Bacteria > Bacillati > Actinomycetota > Actinomycetes > Micromonosporales > Micromonosporaceae > Dactylosporangium > Dactylosporangium sp. NPDC048998. The sequence goes on along the minus strand of NZ_JBICTV010000013.1, from coordinate 172,155 downwards.
CTGGCTGACGGAGCCGGCCAGCAGCCCGGCGACCGGGCCGTGCGCGCGGCCGCCGAGCACCAGCAACTGCGCCTCGCCCGAGGCGTCCAGCAGCGCGCTGGCCGGGTCGCCGCCGGGCATGCGGGCCATGGCCGGCACGGTCGGGTACTTCTCGTGCCACCGCTGCACGTCGTCGGTGAGCTCGGCGAGCCGGTTGGCCCGGGCCTGCACGGGATTGGTGGCCAGCGGCGGGATGCCGACGCCCCACGGCGCCGCCTGCGGGGCCTGGACCCGCAGGGCGACGACCTCGCATCCGCGCCGCGCCGCGTGTTCGAAGGCGGTGGCCAGAAGGCGGTCGTCGGTGGGGGAGCCGTCGACGCCGACGACGACCGGGCCGTCGGCGGCCTCGGTGCGGCCGCGGACCACCGCGACGCGGCCGCGGGCCCGCATGGCCACCCGTGTGCCGGTGGCGCCGCGCGTCGCGTCGGCGAGCGCCGTGCGCCCGTGGCTGCCCACCACCGTGAGCGCCGCGCCGGCCGCCAGGCCCGCCAGGACGTCGGCCGGGTCGCCGAAGACCGCGAACCCGGAGACGTCGAGGCCGGGCCGGTGGGCGCGGACCGCGCGGACCGCCGCGTCGACGGCCGCCTCGGCCTGTTCCCGGGTGTACCCCTCGATCCGGTCGGTGGCGCCGATCCCGCCGGGCCAGCGCCAGTGGTAGACGAGCACGACCCGCAGCCGCGCCCGGCTGCGGGCGGCCTCCGCCGCGGCCCAGCGCAGCGCGGCGTCGCTCGCCGGTGTGCCGTCGACGCCGACGATCACGTCCTTGCCCGTGTCCGCGTCCGTGCCGTTCATGGCCGCCCTCCTCGGGTGTCCGTTCGGGGTCCACTTCGGACGCTAACCACGCCCGCGCGGCGCCGGGCAGGGCCGGGAGGCGGCCGGGCGTGGTGTCCAACGGCTCCCGGCGACCGTGCCGTTGGGCCCTGCCCGCCGATCCGGGGCCGGTCATACGGTCGGGCCGTGACGACGTGATGACACGACGAAGGAGGCCGGAGATGAGCCGGTGGAACGTGGCGGACGTGATGACCATCGGGGCGGTGTCGGTGCAGGAGGACACCCCGTTCAAGGAGATCGTCGACCTGCTGGAGGCGCACGAGGTCAACGCGGCGCCGGTGGTCGACGCGTTCGACCGTGTCGTCGGCGTCGTGTCGTCGGCGGACCTGCTGGCGAAGATCGAGTTCGCGGGCGACGACGACCGGGTCCGGCTGTTCGAGACCCGCCATACCCGCCAGGCGCGCGGCAAGGCGCACGCGACCGCCGCGGGCGAGCTGATGAACGCCCCGGCGGTCACCGTCATGGGCACGACCTCGCTGCCGGCGGCGGCGCGGATCATGGAGTCGGCCGGGCTGAAGCGGCTGCCGGTCGTCGACGAACTGGGCCGGCTCATCGGCATGGTGACCCGGCGCGACCTGCTGAAGGTCTTCCTGCGCTCGGACGCGGAGATCCGCCGGGAGATCCTGGCCGAGGCCCTCGACGGGCTGGTCGGCGTCGAGCTCTCCCAGCTGCGGGTCGAGGTCGACGACGGCGTGGTGACGCTGCTGGGCGAGGTCGAGCGCAGCTCGGTCGTCCCCTCCGTGGTCCGCCAGGTCGAGCGGGTCGACGGGGTGGTCGACGTGGTCAGCCACCTGTCAGCGCAGACCGAGGACGAGCCGCGGTCCTACCGGGCGCCGGTCATCTTCTGAAGCGGTGCGGGCACCGCGCGGCCCGGCCCGCGCGGTGCGGCCCGGCCCCCGGGCAAGCTCGCCGGCACGGTCGGAAGGTCCCGCCGAAGCCGGGCCTTTGGTCCCTGGCGTCCCTGCGGGACGTGCCGCACAGTTCCTCGGTAATTCGTCGGTGAGTCGGTAACCGGAAGGAGGGCGCGGATGGCGGCGCTGCGACCGCTGAGCCGGGAACGCTGCCTGGAGCTGCTGGCCTCCGTGCCGATCGGCCGGGTGGTCTTCACCGTGCGCGCGTTACCCGCGATCAGACCCGTCAATCACCTGCTCGACGGCGACACCATCATCATCCGCAGCAACCTCGGCACCAGCCTGGCCACCGCGGCCACCACGGACGGGTCGGTCGTCGTCGCCTACGAGGCCGACATGATCGACCTGGAGCGCCAGGCCGGCTGGACGGTGGTGGTGACCGGTGCCGCCCGGCTCGTGCTCGACGAGGCGCGGCTCGCCCGGTACGAGCGCGAGCTGTACCCGTGGGTCGACGCGTCGATGAACTGCGTCATCGGCATCGACTGCGACCTGGTCAACGGCTACGAGCTGGGCGCGCCGGCCACGTGACACCGCGTGGCCGTGCCCGTGGTTGTGGCCGCCGGACCGCCGCCACCCGGCGCGATTACCGCCGGGTGGGACGGTGCGCTCGGGACCTTCTGCCCTGACCGGGGTGAACCCGGCCGTGTCACCGTTGGGATAGGAGCCGCGCGCCTTTCGGGAACGGAGGTACGGCCATGTCCCAGATGACGATGCCGCGGACCTGGAGCCGCGAGACGTTCATCGCGGCGGTCGGTGCTGCCGTGTGGGCGCCGTCCATCCACAACACCCAGCCGTGGCGATTCCGGTACACCGACGAGGGCATCGACGTGCTCCTCGACCCGGCCCGCCAGGTTCCGGTGTGCGACCCGCATTGCCGCGCCTCGCGTGTGTCGTGCGGGGCCGCCACGTTCAACCTGAGGCTGGCGCTCGCCGACACCGGCGAGCCGGCCCAGTACCGGCTCGGCCGCGGCGACACGCTCGTCCATCTCTCGCCGGCCGGCCGGCGGCCGCCCCTGCCGGTGGAGCGCCGGCTGTATCGGCAGATCCGCCGCCGGCACACCAACCGCGGGCCGTTTTCCGAGGGTGCGGTCGACCGGAGTCTCGTGGTCCAGCTGACGGATGCCGCGCGGCAGGAGAGCGGCTGGCTGGACTTCGTCGTCGGTGAGCCGGCCCTCGAGGCCGTGGCGTCGCTGATCCGCAGCGCGGACGCCGAGCTGAGCGCCGATCCCGCGTACGTGGCCGAGATGCGGGCGTGGACCACCGAGGCGGATCACCGGGTGGAGGGCGTCGACCGGGACGCCGCCGGCGCCGCGCCGCACCCTGCCGAGCTGCTGGCCCGCCGCGACTTCGGCGGCGCCGAGCACGGCACCACCCGCGACCTGTCCCGCGAACCGGTCGTGGCCGTGTTCGGGGTGCTCGGCGACGGGCCCGCGGACGCCGTCCAGGCCGGCATGGCGCTGCAGCGGGTGCTGCTCACCGCCGCCGATCTCGGGCTGAGCACCGCGATGTACTCCCAGCCGATCGAGGTACCCACGATCCGCGAACGGCTCCGGCTGACGCTGGGCCGCCTCCACGATCCGCAGCTCGTCCTGCGGTTCGGCTACGCGCCCACCACGTGCTACACCAACCGCCGGCCGCTCGAGGACGTCATCGAGCCGTGACCGCCGGCTCGCCCACGAGATGGGTCACGAACCAGGCGCGAACGAGATCGGTCATCGCCGGCATCGCGCCCGCCTCCTGCAGCAGGTGACCGGCGCCGGGAACGGTCTGCAGGCGGCTGGTGCAGGCCAGTCGCTGCTGCGCCGACCGGTTGAGCTCGAACAGGTGCCGGTCGCGCCCGGCGACGATGAGCAGCGTCGGGGCCCGCACCTGAGCGAGGTCCGGCCCGGCGAGATCCGGCCGCCCGTCGTGGCACACGATGGCCGCGATCGCGTCTGGTCCCGCCGCGGCGGAGACCTTGAGCGCGGCCGCCGCGGCCGTGCCCGTGGCGAACAGGCCGATCGGCAGGCCCTGGACGCTGTCGTGCCGTTCGAGCGGCTCCAGCCGGGCGACGAGCCGCTCGGCGAGGAGTTCGGCGTCGGATGCCCTGTCCCAGTCCAGCTCCTCCTCCGGCGTCAGCAGGTTCATCGACAGCGTGGCCAGCCCCGCGTCGCGCAGGCGCCTCGCGACGCGGCGGTGGCGCGGGCTCTGCAGGGCGCTGTCGCTCGTGTACGCGGCGATGACCAGGCCGCGGGCGTCCGTCGGCGCGTCGTGCCGGCCCGGCGCCCGCGCGGTGCCCGGCCGCGCGCTCTTCGTCGCCGCGCCCGGCGGCGGATCGGCGCCGGGTCCGGCCCCGCTCGCCAGCAGGACGGCGGCCCGGTCGTCGGGCACCGGCGGGAAGTCGGCGTAGCAGCCGCCGACGGCCGTGCCGTCGGCCAGGGCCTCCAGGCGGATCACTCCGTCCGCGACCGCGCCGACCCACTCGACCGCGCGGTCGCTGGCGACCGGGACGGCCACCAGGACATACGCCGCGCCGCGGTCCCGGACGGCGCGGCACGCGGCGTACGCGGTCGCGCCGGTGGCCATCCCGTCGTCGACGACGACGACCCGCCGCCCGCGCAGCGGCAGCGCCGCGCGCAGGCCCCGGATGCGCCGCGCCCGCTCGCCGAGCGCCTCCCGGGCGCGCTCCTCCGCGGCGGCGAGATCGTCGGCCTCGATGCCGGCGGGGCGCAGCACGTGGGTGTTCACGGCGAGGACGCCGTTCGGGGCGACGGCACCGGTCGTCACGTCGAGCTGGAACGGCACCCCGAGCCGCTGTACGACCAGCACGTCCAGCGGCGCGCCGAGCGCGGCGGCGACCTGGACCGCGACCGGCATCCCGCCGCCCGGGATGCCGACCACGATCGGGTCCGGCACCCGCAGGTGCCGCAGTCGCTCGCTCAGTAGCTCGCCCAGGCGTCGGCCCGCCTCGGCACGGTCGGTGAAGTACATGACACGCAACCTCTCGTGCGGCGGTGATGCCCCGGACCTACCCGCTGGGCCTTGGGATTCGCACAGGGATCCGCATGAGGCGGGGTGAGTCGCGGGGGTGATGCCGCGGAGTGAGCCGCCACGGCTCCCGCATGGACCGCGGCGTCGGGGGAATTGCCGGGGTGGACGGTTCGGTGGGGGTGTTGTGAATGGGCGACGCGGTGGTCGTGGGCGTGGACGGCGGGTCGCTCTCGCTGGGGGCCGCGCGGTGGGCGGCGGCCGAGGCCGCCCGGCGCGGGGCGCCGCTGCGGATCGTGCTGGCGTATCACTGGCGGGTGCCGGCGGTGATGGCGCCGCGCGGCGGGCTCGCCGACACCGCGCGTCAGCTCGCGGAGATGCTCGTCGCGGACGTGGTCCGGGACGTGGAGACCGTCGCGCCCGGCACCTCCATCCAGGGCACGGCGGTGCTGGGGCGCGCGGCCGACGTGCTGCTGCAGGAGAGCGGCGACGCCGCGTTGCTGGTCGTCGGTACCCGCGCCCGGCACCGCGCGGCCGGGATCGTCCTGGGGTCGGTCAGCCAGCAGGTGGCGATGCACGCGACGTGCCCCGTCGTCGTGGTCCGGGGGCGCGCCGACCCGTCCGGTGACGTCCTCGTCGGCATCGACGGGTCCGAGTCCGCCGACCGCGCGCTGGACCTTGCCTTCACCGAGGCCGGGCTCTGCCGGTCCGGGCTGGTCGCCGTCCGGGCGATCGAGGCGCCGGTCGCGCCGCCGGCGCTCGGCGCGCCCCCGTTGCTGCACGACACGGCGGAGACCCGCCGTTCGCTGTCGGCGGAGGCGGCCGCGGAGGTGGCGGCGGCGGGTGAGCGGCACCCCGACGTCCGGTGGGAGTGCCACGGCATCGCCGGTGACGCGGCCAACGTCCTGACCGACCGCTCGCGCCGGGCGCGGCTGGCCGTCGTCGGCAGCCGCGGCCACGGCGGCTTCACCGGCCTGCTGCTGGGCTCGGTCGGCATGCACCTGCTGCAGCGCGCCGACTGCCCGGTGATGATCGCCCACGAGCGGCCGGACGGTGGCCCGCACACCTCGGGAGCCGCCGCGGACACCCCGGAGGCCGGATCATGAACGCACCCTCCCCGGCCTTCTCCATGTCCCCCTCCATGGCCCCCTCCACGGCCGTCGTCGTCGGCGTCGACGGTTCGCGGGACGGCGTCCGCGCCGTGCAGTGGGCGGCCGCGGACGCGGCTCGGCGACATCTGCCGCTGCACCTGCTGCATGCCTGCGGCGCGCCCGGGCGTGCGGGACCGGGCCCCGGTCCCGGGTCGCTGGCCGCCGGCGGGCCGCCTCCCGAGGGGTCGCCGGCGCATCTGCTCGCCGAGGCGGTCGTGCAGGCCCGCGACATCGGTCTCGAGCTCCGGATCACCACCGAGAGCGTCGCTCGGCGACCCGGGGCCGCGCTGGTGGCCGCGTCGCGGCGCGCCGCCGAGGTGGTGGTCGGCGGCCGCGGTACCGGCGGCTTCGCCGAACTGCTGACCGGGTCGACCGCCGCACAACTCGTTACCCATGCCGCCTGCCCCGCCGTGGTGGTCCGGCCGCGGGAGGGCGACGGCCCGAACGCTGGCCGGGTGGTGGTCGGCGTCGACGGGTCGGGGCACGCCCGCGACGCCGTCCGGTTCGCGTTCGAACAGGCCGCGTTCCGCCGTGCCGGCCTGACCGCCCTGCACGCCTACCAGGTGCCGGCGGCCATCACGGCGGACCGCTACGAGCTCGAAGGCATGCGAGACGCGGAGCGCCGTGTGCTGTCCGAATCGATCGCCGGCTGCCGCGAAACGTACCCGGAAGTAGACGTGCGCACCGACATCGCCGCCGGGCGGGCGGCAGGCGTGCTCGTCCGGGCATCGGCCGGGGCGCAGTTGCTGGTCGTCGGCGCGCGCGGCCGCGGCGGGTTCGCGGGCCTGCGGCTGGGCTCGGTCGGCCGGGCCGCCATACACCATGCACCGTGCCCGGTCGCGGTGGTTCGCCCGCGCCCAGGCGGATCGCATGCCTGACGGTTTCCCGGCGGGCCCTTCGCCCGTACGTCGGGACCTTCGGCACTGCACGCCGCCGGGGGCCCGCTCGATGGTGGAGGTGTGGTGGGGACTGTGGTGGGGACTCGGGCGAGGATTGGAGATGAGTCCGATGCGCACCGCGAGGCAGATTCTGGCCGATGCGCGGACCGTCGCGGTCGTCGGCGCGTCCCGCGATCCGCTCAAGCCCGCGCACTGGGTGCCGCGGATGCTCCAGGAGCAGGGGTGGCGGGTCATCCCGGTGAATCCGCACGCCGAGCGGCTGTTCGGCGAGCAGGTGTACGCCGGGCTGGCCGACATCCCGTCGCACGTCGACATCGTGGACGTCTTCCGGCGCCCGGACGAGGCGCCCGACATCGTCCGCACCGCGGCGGCGATCGGTGCCGGCGCGGTCTGGCTGCAATGGGGGATCGTCAGCGCCGAGGCGCGCCGGCTCGCCGAGGCGGCCGGGCTGGACTACGTCGAGGACGCCTGCATCGGCATGGAGCGCGCCCTGGCCCAGATGGTCGCCGGGGGCGCCACGCCGCCGAGCCAGGTCTACTGCGGCGTGAACCCGCAGCCGATGGCGGCACCCGCCGGCACCGGCGGACGCGCCCGGACGATGCCGCAGCGGATCCCCGTCCGCTACTGCCTGCCCCCGCCCCGGCCGTCCGCGCCCTCGCCGGCCGGGCCGGCGGCCACCGGAGCAGCGCAGGGGAACGCCTGAGCGACGGCGGAACTGCACGAAAGGAGCAGCAGATGCACGTCAAGGACATCATGACCTTTCCGGCCCAAACGGTGCGCGCCGACGCGCCGCTGGGCGATGCGGTGACGCTGCTGGAGGACCGGTCGTACACCGCCGTGCCGGTCGTCGACGACAGCGGGGCGCTGGTCGGGATGATCAGCGAGGTGGATGTGCTGCGCCGCCGGCTGTCCGGCTCGGCGCCGAGAGAGGCCGGCGGCGGCCGTGTGCGCGAGGCGATGTCGGGCCTGCCGCTGTCGGCGTGGCCGGACGCCGACGTCATCGACGTCGCGGACGCGATGGTGAACCGCGACGCGCACACCGTCCCCGTTGTCGTCGAGGAGCACGTCGTCGGCGTCGTGAGCCGCTGCGACGTGCTGCGTACGGTCCTGCCGACCGAGCGGGCCGCCCAGCGGGAGGCCCAGCGGCGCGTGGACGTGTACGCCGACGGGCGGCACCACTGGCCGGTGACCGTCCGGGACACCGTCGCGACCGTCGAGGGCACGTTCGACGACGACACCGAGCGCGCGGTCGTCGAGGCGCTGGTGCGCACCACGATGGGCATCGACACCGTCCGGGTCGTCGAGCCGACCGGCTGACGCCTATCTGACGACGGCGACGGGGCAGGCGGCGTGGTGGATCGCGGCCTGGCTCACGGAGCCCAGCAGGAGGCCGGTGAAGCCGCCGCGGCCGCGGGAGCCGACGACGAGGAGCTCGGCCCCGGCGGACAGCTCGGTCAGCACCGCCGAGGCCCGGCCGCGGATCACGGCGTGGCGGACGCCGACGTCGGGGTAGTTCTCCGCCCAGCCGCCCATCGACTCGCACAGCGCGCGGTGCTCCTCCTCGCGCAGGTTGTCGGGGTCGTACACCAGCGGCAGCATGTCGCCCGGGCCGCTGGAGGACGGCCACAGGTAGGCGTGTACGGCGGTGATGGCGGCCTTGCGGTACGACGCCTGCTCGAAGGCGAACCGCAGCGTGTGCGCGGCGTCGTGGAAGCCGTCGACACCGACGATGATCCGCCCGGCATCCGCCCCGGCGGGAACCTCCGTACGGCGCACGACGACGACCGGGCAGGCGGCGTGCGCGGCCAGCTCGACGCCGACGGAGCCGAGCAGCAGGCCGGCGAAGCCGCCCCGGCCGCGGTGGCCGACCACGACGACGCCGGCGCGCTCGGAGGCGGCCACGAGCGCCGCGGCCGGCTGCCGCAGGGGCAGGTCTCCGGTGACGCTCAGCCCGGGCGCGACGGCCCGCGCCCGGGTCACCCCGTCGGCCAGGATCTGCTCGGCCGCCCGCAGCACCCCGTCCTCGTACGGCGCGGGCACCGGGACCGGTGACGGCCCGTACGCCGGGGGCCACTGCAGCGCGTGCACGACGCGCAGCACCCGCCCGCGGCGGGCCGCGTCGCCGGCGGCCCAGGCGACGGCCTTGACGCTCTGCGGGGAGCCGTCGAAGCCGACGACCACCGGCAGGTCGGTACTCATGGCATGACCTCCTCCGGCGCACGGCGGGTCTCTTCCGACGCTCCTCGCCGGCCGCGGCGCCTGGTAGGGCCTATGGACCCCGAATGCGGACCGGGTCCCGGCCGGCGGGGGCAGTTCGGCCTTGGCGCGGCCCGGGCCCGCCTGCCTACGGTTGAGCTGCGCCCTGGGGATCGCAATGCGCCGCCGCGCGAAGGAGTGATCGTGATGCGCCCCGAATCTCAACGCATGAGGTGGCTCGTCACCGCGTTCGTGGCCGGGTTCGCGGCCGGGTTCCTGACGGCGACGATCGACGACCTGCTCATGTTCATCGCCCGCCGGCCGGTGCGGCCGGTACAGGCGGGCGAGGAAGCCCTGCCCCCGGTGCCGCCGCGGGTGCGCGAGCTCATCCGATGAGCGCGTGCCGGGTGAGCCCGGCGCGCCGCCGGCGACGGGGTGACCCGGCGCCGGCTGGCAACTTCACACCCGAAACCTCACATGAGCCCGTGTCGCCACCACCGGCACGGGTAGGCGGGCCTGCGACGTAACCCGAACGGAGGTTGTCAATGCCCGCTGTGCAGACCCGTCATTACAGGCTTCCGGACCTCGACCGGACCGGATTCGTCAAGCTGCAGCCGTACCCGGGAATCCTTGACCCGGTGGAGTGGGAGCGGCTCAAGTACCTGGATTGGAAGTCCGGGGGTGACACCAACTTCGCGGTGCTCGCCTCCGCCGAGGGTGACGATGACCCGCGTGGCTTCTGGGAACACGGCTTGCCGGACAAGGACGCGGTGTGGACGGCCAACGCCCAGCTCGCACCCACGCTGTGCGACTGGGTGAAGTCCGTCGGCGCCCGCTTCGGCCGGGTCCGCATCATCAAGCTGTGGCCGTCCACCGACGAGGCCACAGTCATCGAACGACACCTGCACCAGGACGACAACAACCGGCTCAACCCGGACGACGAGGGCTGGGTGGTGCGCGCCTGGATCAACCTGACCGACGACCCGGACAGCTACATGATCCTGCGCGAGGACCGCGACGACCCGTCGACCGAGCACCGCATCCCGCTGCCGCGCGGCGCCCAGTTCGTGGTGGACACCGAGCGGCTGTGGCACGCGGCCTTCCACAAGGGCCCGGAGCCGCGGTACGCGATGATCGCCAGCTTGGAGTCCGGCCCCGCGCTGCAGACCTGGATGGACGAGCGTCGCCTGCCGCTCGTGGTGCGGCAGGCCGCACCCGCGGCCGACGACGCCGACGAGGCGGTCTGAGACCGAGGCCCGGTTCGCCGCGCGGCTGCTCGCGCGGCGAACCGGGCCCGGCCAGACCGGGTCATGAGCGGTCGAGGATCCGGCGGGCGTCCCGCTCGACGAGGACCGGGACGAAGGCGTGGACATCGGCGGTCGCGTACCGCTCGCAGGCCCGGTCGACCGTCTCCCGGACCGTCTGCGCGTCGTGCCGCCCGGCGTAGCGGCGGATCAGCCGCTCCACGGCATGCTCGATCGCGCGTGCCTCGATCGCGGACTTGGCTTCTGCTGCGAGCATCGCGGACTCCTCATCACGGGGGTTCTCTTCCACTTTCCGGCTCCACTTCCGACCTTCGCCGGGGCGGACCGGCGGGAGGAAGGGCGCCGGGCCCGGCCGGGCCGGGACCTTCGGCCCGTGCGCGGCGCTCCGCCCGGGTGGACGGTGGAGGCGGCAACGAGGCCGGTGCGAGAAGGGATCGAGGACGATGAGCGCGCTGCTGGTACGCGACGTGATGGCCAAGGGCGTGGTCACGGTCGCGCCTGACCTGGCCTACAAGCAGATCGTCGACCTGCTCGTCGACGTCGGTGTCAGCGCCGTGCCGGTCGTGGGGGAGGACCGGCGGGTGCTCGGCGTGGTGTCGGAGGCGGACCTGCTGCACAAGGTCGAGTTCAACGGCGCCGACGTGCACGCAGGCCTGTTCGAGCGGCGGCGCGCCCGGCTGGCGAAGGAGAAGGCGACCGGCGAGACCGCGGCGCAGCTCATGACGAGCCCGGCCGTCACGGTGCCGGCCACGGCGACCCTCACCACGGCCGCGCAGATCATGGAGCGGGAGAACGTGAAGCGCCTGCCGGTCCTCGATGACGACGGCGAGCTGGTCGGCATCGTCTCGCGGCGCGACCTGCTGCGCCGCTACCTGCGCACGGACGACGACATCCGGGCCGAGATCCTCGACGGGGTGCTGCGCCGGGTGCTGTGGATCGACCCGATCGAGGTCGACGTCGCCGTCACCGACGGGCACGTCCTGCTCGACGGCAAGGTCGACCGCCGCAGTACCGCGCAGATCGCGGTCCGGCTCGTGCGGTCCGTCGACGGCGTCGTCGGCGTCACCGACGAGCTCGAGTGGGGCTTCGACGACACGAGCCTGCAGCACCGCCACACCTTCGACGCCTAAGGCCGGGGGTCCGATCACGGAGGAGCGAGATGCCGATACGACGCCGGATCGTCGCCGGGTACGACGGGTCCCCGGCCGCCGCGGCCGCCGTCCGCTTCGCCGCCGCCGAGGCGGCGGGGGACGGCGGCATCCTGCGCCTGCTCCACGCCCAGCTGGAACGGGCGGCGTACGCCCTGCTGGTGCCGCCCGGCGTGGTGCGCGACGCGGCCGCCGAGGCCTGGCGGCTGGTCGACGCGGCCGCCGAGGCGCTCAGGCGCGACCATCCGGGCCTGGACGTGCGGGCCACCGTGGTCGCCGGAAAGGCCGCTTCGGCGCTGATCCGCGCGTCGCGCTCGGCCGATGTGCTCGTCCTCGGCCGGACGCTGCGCGGCGCGCCCGCGCCGCCGCCGGGCCGGCGCATCTCGGCCGGCGCGACCGCCGCGCGCGTGATGGAGTACACCAGCTGCCCCGTGATGGTCGTCGGCGCGGACGCGCCGCCGCCCGGGGAGGCCCGCGGCCGGCCGGTGCTGCTGGGGCTCGACCCGGCGGCGTCGAGCTCGCCCGCGGTGACGTACGCGTTCGAGGCCGCCCGCCGCCGCGGGACGTCGCTGCGGGTATGTTTCGTGCAGCGACCCGACGGCGGGTCCTGGCCGGACGACGCGGACACCCGGCGCGCGCTCAGCGAGGCCCTCGCCGCCTGGCGGGTCGCGTTCGCCGACGTGCCGGTGGCCGTCGACGTGCTGCCCGGGCTCGACCCGGCCGCCCGCCTGCTCGACGCGTCGGCCGACGCCGCGCTGGTCGTGGTCGGCGACCGCGATCCCGGGGCGCCGGCCACCGGCGGGCCGCACCGCGTGCCGGACGTGCTCACCCGCAACGCGGCGTGCCCGGTCACGGTCGTCCGCGCGGCGCGGCGCCCCGCCCTGCGCCCGGTCCCGACCGGCTGATCCCCCGCGGAAGGTGGCCGTCGGCCCGCCCGATCGCGGCACGAGCGGTCAATCGTCGTGTGCCTGCCGCCGCGGTACGGCGGTGTCGTCGACGTGCCACTTCACGTCGTCGACCACGCTGGTGACGCCGTCGACCGTGCGCGCGAGCGCGGCCAGGCGCAGGGCGGCGCTGCGCCGCTCGACGGTGCCGTGCAGGGTGACGACGCCGTCGATGACGTCGACCGCGATCTGCGACGGGTCCACGGCGAAGGCGGGCAGGACGACGTTGTCGAAGACGTCGCGTTGCACGGCCGTGTCGCTTCGCATCGTCCGGCGCATCAGGTCGCCGCGGGTGAGAATGCCGACCAGGCGGCCGGACCCGTCCTCGACGACCGGCAGTTGCTTGACGCGATGACGAGACATGAGGCGGGCCGCGATGCGGACCGGTGCGTCCGGGCCGACCGTCACCGCCGGCGAGCTCATCAGCTCCGCCGCGGTGCGCTCGGCGGCCGTCGTCCCTTCGTCGGCCTCGGCGAGGTCGGGCATCAGGTCGGCCTCCGTCACCATGCCGATCACGTGGTCGTTCTCGTCGACGACGGGCATCCCGCTGACCCCGTAGTCGGTGAGCACGTCGACGATCTGCCGCGTTCGGCAGTCCACGGTGGCGACCACGACCTCCGGCGTCATCACGTCGGACACGTGCAGCTCGTTCATCGGGCACCTCCTTCGGTTCAACGGTCCGCCTTTCGGCACGTCCCGGTCAGGGTCATCGGTCACCCGGGGCCGGGACCTTGGGGGACACGCCGGCGTCCCCGGCGTCCGGGCCCGGGCGGCGACACGGTGTCCCACCCACCGGGGAAGTGCTCAGGTTCGACCAGCTGACCGAGCTCGAGACGGCCAGCGCCGGGCGGGCGGCGGAGGTCAGCAGCGCCGCCCATCGCTCCAGCGTCATCCGGATGACGATCAGCCTGGCCGCGCCGGCGACGACGTCACGGCGAACCCGCGAGCGGATCCGCGTCGCCTCGGACCGGGTCGGCGACCACCTCGATGACCTCCGCCGGGGGCCGGCGCGGCGCCCTCGGGGGCATCGGCCCGTCGGCCGGCATCCCGATCCGGATGCCGATCTCCGGGTAGCCGACGTTGCCGAGCGTGCGCCGCAGCATGATGCGGGCCGCCTCGTTCTCGACCAGATCGCTCATCGCGGACGTGGCCAGGCGATCGGCGGTCGCGGTGAGCAGGACCGCGGAGAGGGCCACCCCGGCGGTGAGCCAGTCAGCCGGGCCGTCGCCGTCGGTGACGATGATGCCGTACCGCGCCTCCCGGTCGGCGAGATCGGCGTCGCTGGAGGCGCCCGGGATCATGCCGGTGGCGTTGAAGTCGCGGATCGGCACCGGACGCGCGCCGGCCGGGGCCAGGGTGTCGACCGGAACGCCGTCGTGGCCCTCGCCGGGCGGGCGGATCCAGGCGGCGAGCTCGGCGCGGTAGGCCGGGTCCGCCAGCTGTACCAGCGCGGCCCGGCCGGCGGCGAGCGCGATGCCCGTGAGATCGTGGGCCCAGGCCAGGTGCAGGTGCGCGCCGTTTCGCTCGGCGGCGTTGCGCAGCTCCCCGAGCGCCTCGCCGGGCACCGCGGTGCCGGCGAAGGCCCGGCGGTCCGAGCGGCGCAGCGGGATGGCGCGGCGCATGCGTTGGGCCTCGGCCGAGGGCTGCGCCTCGCCGCGGTAGCGCACCTCGGCCAGCCGGTCCGGGTCGTCGTCGGCGGGGAACGGGCGCACCTCGAAGTCGACCCCGTCGGCGGCGAGCGTGACGCACGCGTGGTGCAGCGCGGTGCCGCAGCTCAGCACGAGCAGCCGGCCGGCGCTGTCCATGGCGTGCAGCCGGCGACGCTGGTCGGCGTACAGCATCGCGGTGTCGTCCACGATGTGCCACCGCCACGGCTGGGTGTTGAGCACCGACGGTGCGTGCAGCGCCGCCAGCGCGGCACGGGCGAGGGTCCGGCAGATCGGCCGGACCTGGAACGTCATCGCCGGACCGGTCCGCGGGTACTTCTGGTTGGTCGGCATGACGGCTCTCCCCTCGCTCGCTGCGGGTCGTCCGTCCTCCTGCCCGCTGCGGCCGCGCCTACTCCGGCCCGCTCGCGGCGACTGCGGCCCGCCCCGAACCCGGGCACCGGCAGGGGAGCCACGGCGCTCGGCCGCCACGGCGCTCGGCCGCCACGGTGCCGGGCCGGCCGGCGAGGCCGGCCGGCCCGATCCGCGGCCGCGTCGGGCGTCACTTGTGCTTCGCGGCTCCGGCCGGCGGCCGGGTGGTCACCGGGATCTCGCGGCCCGGGGTCACCTTGCCCGCGAGCGGCACCCGGATCTCGAGGATGCCCGCCACGTAGGTCGCGGTGATGCCGTCCTCCTGCGCGTTCAGCGGCAGCTGCACGGTGCGGGCGAACGAGCCGTAGTGGAACTCCGAGTGAGCCTTGTCGATGCGCTCCTCGGTGCGCTCCACGCGGATGTTCAGCCGGTTGCCGTGCAGGGACACCGCGATGTCCTTCTCCGGGTCCAGGCCGGGGGCCTCGGCGCGCACGACGTGGGTGTCGCCGTCGGTGTACTCCTCGACCCGGACCGCCTGCGGCCCGAACAGGGCCCCCGGCAGCTGCATCAGGTCCAGCGGGAAGAGCCTGCTGGTGGTACTCATGTCAAACCTCCTCTCGGCGTGTGGTTCCACCTCCATCTGACGCCCGGCGCGAGCCCCGGATGAAGGGCACGTGGCCCGCGGCGGTGGGCCCTTCGGCCTCTCCGGCGACCCGGCCCTGCCGCGGCGGGCGACGCGACGAGCGCACCGTGGCGAAGGTGACGAGGCCCGGCACGGCGGCGAAGCCGAGGCACACGGCCAGTTCCCGCAGCGTCAGCGGCTCGGTGCCGAGCAGGTCCCGCAGCGGCGGCAGCCACAGGGCGCCGAGTTGCAGCGCCAGGGACAGCGCGACCGCGACGTCCAGGCTCCAGTTGCGCCGCCGGCCGCCGCGGGTCCGCAGGCCGAGCGCCACCCCCAGCTGCGCCAGCCCGAGCACGGCGAACAGCACGCTCTGCCACGGTCCGCCGCTGTGCCTGGCCCACAGCGCCGCGCCGAACGCCACCAGCGTGATGAGCGCGCCGGTCAGGGCGATGCGCCCGGCGAGTCCGCCGAGGATCGCCTCGCCGGGGCGGCGGGGCGGGCGCCGCATCAGCCCGGCGGCGGCCGGCTCGCCGCCGAGCGCGACGCCGGGCAGGCCGTGCGTGTTCATGTTGATCCAGAGGATCTGGGCCGGCAGCAGCGGCACCGCGAGGCCGAGCCACGGCCCGGCCAGCATGATGAGCACCTCGGCCACCCCGCCGGACAGGGCGTACACCAGGAAGCGGCGGATGTTGGCGTAGATGCGCCGGCCCTCCCGCACGGCCCGGCCGACGGTGGCGAGGTTGTCGTCGGCCAGGACCAGGTCGGCGGCCTGACGCGCCGCCTCGGTGCCGCCGCGGCCCATCGCGACGCCGATGTCGGCCCGGCGCAGCGCCGGCGCGTCGTTGACGCCGTCGCCGGTCATCGCGACGACGGCGCCGTCGTGCTGCAGGCGCCGGATGATGGTGAGCTTCTGCTCCGGGCTGGTGCGGGCATACACGGTGGTGCGCGGGTCGGCGGTGCCGGCCGCGTCGCCGGTGGCCACGCGCGGCGCCCCGTCGGTCAGGCCGACCCGGTCGGCGATCGCGGCGGCGGTCGCGGGATGGTCGCCGGTGATCAGGACGAGGTCGATGCCGGCGTCGCGGAACGCCGCCACGGTGGCCGCCGTCTCCGGCCGGACCGGATCGGCGAGCACCGCCAGGCCGAGCAGGTCCAGGTCGCGCTCGGCCTCGGCGGCGGCGGGCCGGTCGGCGCGGTGCGCTCCGGCCACGGCCAGGACGCGGTAGCCGGATCCGGACAGCTCCGCGGCCGCGTCGACCGCGTTGCGCCGGTCCTCCTCGCCGATGCGCAGCGGGCCGCCGGGGCGCAGCAGGACGTCCGGGGCGCCCTTGCACACGACGACGTAGTCGCCGGCCGGACGGCGGTGGACGGTGGTCATCCGCCGTCGGTCCGCGTCGAACGGCACCTCGTCGACGCGGGGCAGCAGGTCGCGCGCGCCGGGCTCGACGCCGCAGCGGGCGGCGGCGACGAGCAGCGCCGCCTCCATCGGGTCGCCGACCGGGCGCCACGCGGGATGGTCGCCGTCGGGCGGGGCAAGGCCGGCGTCGTTGCACAGCACGATCGCCTCGGCGAGCCGCCGCACCCGGGGGCCGGGCGCCGGCGCGGCGGTACCGTCCGGGTCGTACCCCCGCCCGGTGAGCGTGACCGTCTCGAGGTCCGGCAGCAGCAGCCGGTCGACGCTCATCACGCCCTCGGTCAGCGTGCCGGTCTTGTCGGTGGCCAGCGTCGTGATCGAGCCGAGGGTCTCCACGGCGGGCAGGCGGCGCACGATCGCCGCCTGCCGGGCCATGCGGTGCGCGCCGAGCGCCAGGGCGAGGGTCACGACGGCGGGCAGCGACTCGGGCACCGCGGCCACGGTGAGGCTGACCGCGGCGAGCAGCATCTCGCCGAACGGTTCGCCGCGGGCCACGCCCACGGCCAGTACCACGCCGGACAGGATGGTCGCGACGACGGCCAGGACCTTGCCGAGCCCGGTGAGCCGGCGCTGCAGCGGCGTCGCCCGGCGTGGCTGCCCGGACACCAGGGCGGCGATGCGCCCGAGGGCGCTGTCGCCGCCGATGCGGGTCACCTCGCCGACGGCGTGGCCTGTGGCGGTGACGGTACCGGCGGACAGCTCGTCGCCGTCGCTCCTGGTCACCGGCATCGACTCGCCGGTCAGCGCCGCCTCGTCGACGGACAGCCGGACGGCCCGCACGACGCGCAGGTCGGCCGGGACGATGTCGCCGGCCTCGACGCGGACCACGTCGCCGGGCACGAGCTCGGCGGCCGGGACGGTCGTGTCGGCGCCGTCGCGGCGGACTCGTGCCGACGGTGCGGCCATGTGCTGTAGCGCCGCCACCGCGCGGTCGGCCCGGATCTCCTGCACCACCCCGACGGTCGTGTTGAGCACGACGACCAGCAGGATGACGATGAGGTCGCTGATGTCGCGCAGCAGCGCGGTCACCACCATAGCCGCGAGCAGCACGACGACGAGCGGATCGCGCAACTGCGCGCCGACCCGCATCACGACGGAGGGTGGCCTGGCGACGGGCAGCTCGTTGCGGCCGAACCGGCGCCGGCGTTCGGCGACCTCGGCGGCGGTGAGTCCGGACGGGACGATCGTCGTGGGGGTCGTCATGGTTTCACCGTCGCCCCGGCACCGTGTTCGGGTAAGGGGCGAAGGTCACCCCGCGGCGGGGAAGAGGTTCATCCGCGCCCGCCGACCCCGGCGCCGCTGGCCTTGCTGAGCAGATGCCGCACGTACGGCTCCGGCTCCGTGCCGACCGGGGCCAGCCGCACCCTCACGTCGACCGCGGCGCAGCCGTGCGGCCCGGCCAGGACCGGGTTCAGATCCAGCTCCGCGACCTCGGGGAAGTCCTCCGCGAGCCGGCCGAGCCGCAGCAGCAGATCCTCCAGGGCCGCCGTGTCCGCCGCCGGCGCGCCGCGGTAGCCGGTCAGCAGCGGTGCGCCGCGCAGGTCGCGCCACATCGCCGCGGCGTCGCGATCGGTGAGCGGCAGCAGCCGCAGCGTCCGGTCGCGGAGCAGCTCCGTGTGCACCCCGCCGAGGCCGAGCACGACCAGCGAGCCGAACAGCGGGTCGTGCCGGACGCCGGCCACCAGCTCCACGCCCGGGTCGGCCATCGGCTGCACGACGACGACCGGCCGCGCCGCCCCGGTCGCGGCGGCGACCGCGTGGTAGGCCCGCCGTACCGCCGCCTCGTCGGGCAGCCGGAGCCACACCGCCCCGATGTCGGTCCTGTGCACGATGCCGGGGTCCGCCGCCTTGACGGCGACCGGATAACCGATCGCCCCGGCGTGGTGCACCGCCTCGTCGGCGCTCGCCGCGACGCGGGTGTCCACCACCGGCACGCCGTAGGCGGCCAGCAGCGAGCGGGCCACGTCGGCGGGCTGCCAGCCGCCGCCGGCGGCGAGCGCGCGCTGGACGACACCGCGCGCGGCGCCGCGATCGACATCCGGCAGCGCGGGCCGGTTCCCGACCGGCTCCCGCCGCCATGCCGCGTACCCCGCGGCCCGGCCCAGCGCCAGCACCGCGGGCTCGGGCAGGCCGAACACCGGCGCCCGCCGGGCCCCCACGGCGCGTGGCGCGGAGGGTGCGCCGACCACGACGACGGCGACCGGCAGGGCCGGGCAGCCGTCGATCGCCGACGCGAGGGCGGCGAGCGCGCCGGTGCAGTCATTGGTGCGGGTCGCGACGTACGTGACGACCAGCAGGTCGGCCGCGCCGGACTCGGCGACGGCCCGGACGGCGGCGGCCAGCGCCTCGGGGCTCGCGTCGGCCCCGAGGTCGGCCGGGTTGGTCGCGGCCGTCCCGTCCGGCAGGTCCACGCGGAAGGCGGGCACCGTGAGCGCCGCGGCCTCGGCGGCGTCGGCCGCCAGCGCGTTGAGTCCACCGGCGTTGCCGACGATGGCGAGCCGGCGGCCGGCGGGCAGCGGCTGGTCGGTCAGGACCCGGGCGACGTCGAGCAGGTCGCCGAGCGTGTCGGTGCGGATCACGCCGGCCTGCGCGAACAGCGCGTCCACGGTGGCGTCCCGGGCCGCCGCGCCCGCCGGGTGCGACGCGCCGGCCCGCCGGTCGCCGCCGGACCGGCCACTCTTGACGGCCAGCACCGGCTTGCGCCGGGCCAGCGCCCGGGCGACCCACGCGAACCGGCGCGGGTTGCCGAAGGACTCCAGGTACAGCGCGACGGCCCGGGTGGCCGGATCGTCGTACCAGTAGGCGAGCAGGTCGTTGCCGCTGACGTCGGCCTTGTTGCCCAGCGACACGAAACTGGAGACGCCGATGCCGCCGCTCGCCGCCGCGTCGAGCATCGCGACGCCGACCGCGCCGGACTGCGACGCGATCGCCAGGCCGCCCGCGACGGGCTGGGCCGAGGCGAAGGTCGCGGTGAGCCGCACCGCCGGGTCGGTGTTGACCACGCCCAGGCAGTCCGGGCCGACGATGCGCATGCCGTGCCGCCGCGCCGTGCCGACGATCTCGCGCTGCGTCCCCGGGTCGAGGCCGGCGGTGAGGACGACGGCGGCGCGGACCCCGGCCGCGCAGCAGTCCCGCACCACGCCGGGGACCGCCGCCACGGGCACGGCGATGACGGCGAGGTCCACGGCGGCACCGATGGCCGCCACGCCGGGGAACGAGGCGACGTCGCACACCCGCCGGGCGTGCGGGTTGACCGCGTACAGGTCGCCGGTGTAGCCGCCCCCGCGCAGCGCCGCGAGCACCTCGTGACCGATCCCGCCCGGGCGCCGGCCGGCCCCGACGACGGCCACCGACGCGGGCGCGAGCAGCGGCCGCAGCGAATGGTGCGCGGCGGTGCGGTCCCGGGCGCCGACCGCGGCCAGCGCGGCCTCGTCCGGCAGCGTGGGCACGCACACCCGCAGCGTCGTGGCGTCGTCGCCCGACCGGCGCGCGACGCCGGGCGCGACGTCGCCGCTCACCTGCAGCATCGCGGCGTTGCCGGCGAGCACGTCGCCGCGCAGCTCGGTGATGCCGGCCCGGCGCGCGGCGGCCGCGAGCGTCTCGAGCAGCAGTGTGCCCAGCCCCTCGCCGTGGTGCTCGTCGTCGACGAGCAGCGCGAAGTCCGCCCGCGACGCGTCGATCCGCTCGTAGGAGCCGGCCGCGAGCACCCGGTCGCCCTCCTGCACGAGCAGGCTGACGTGGTCGGGGCCCGACGGGCGGGTCAGCCGGCGCACCTCGGCGTCGAGTGACGCGCCCGCGCTGAAGAAGCGCAGGTACCTGCTCTGCGGCGACAGCCGCCGGTGCAGGGCCAGCAGCGCCGGCGCGTCGTCGGGCTCCACCGTGCGTACGCGCACCACCCGGCCGTCCATGGTCAGACAGTCCACGGCGTACATGGCCGCCCACCTCCTCCGTGCTCACCGCCCGCGGCGCCCGGCCCGGCCGGCCGGCGGTTCAGCGTTTCCCGCCCGCGGCGTCCGCCACGAGAGGCGAAGGTCCCGGCCGCCCCGGGACCGGCGCCCGGCCGCGGGTGAGCAACCGCCGTGGCCGTGGGTGAGCGTCGCGCAACGGACGCCGCCGCGCGCCGCCGTCCACGAGACTGTGAACCGCCGGTCCATCGCCCGGGCCGGCCGTCGCCGCCACCCGGATGCAGAACGGATGAGCGCATGTGCCTTGGCGTGCCCGGCCGCCTGGCGGCCATCGACCACAGCTCGGGCCTGAGCATGGGCACCGCCGACTTCGGCGGCGTCGAGCGTGAGGTCTGCCTGGCGTACGTGCCGGACGCGGCCGTGGGCGACTTCGTCGTTGTGCACGCCGGGTTTGCCATCAGCCGGCTGGACGAGGCAGAGGCGCGCCGGACGCTTGAGATCCTCCGGGCGATGGGCGACGTGCTGGAGCGGGAGCTGACGGCGAAACCCGGCGCGTGAGGCGCCGTCGCCGCCTGCGCTGAGCACCCGTCCCGCCGATCAGGGTCGAATGACCCTACTCGCGCCCGGCCCGGCACGGGTGTAGTGGAACGAACGGCTCCCTGACTCGACCGCAGGCTCGGCCGCAGGTTCGGCACCTGGAAATCGGCCGACATCGACGTGACCGCGGAGCTGCACGCCCTTGACGCCCACCCACCCGCGACCACCGAGGAGCCGACATGATCACCACCGCATTCGACCTGCTGATCGGCCATCCGTTCCTCGCAGGCATGTCGCCGCAGCACGTCGAGCGCCTGTCGCGCTGGGCGTGCCGGGCCCCGTTCAAGGCCGGGACCCGCATCTTCGAGGAGAACGGCAAGGCCGAGCGCTTCTGGCTCGTCCGCGACGGCCACGTCAACCTGGACATCCGGGTGCCCGGCCGCGGCGACGTCATCCTCGAGACGATCGGGCCCGGCACCGTCGTCGGATGGTCCTGGCTCTTCCCGCCGTACCGCTGGCATTTCGGCGCGGTGACCGCCGATCCCGTGCTCGCCATCGCCCTCGACGGTCCGGCGGTGCGCCGGCTGTGCGACGCCGATCCGGCGCTCGGCTACGAGCTGACCAAGCGCTTCATGGCCGTCGTCGTGGAGCGCATGCAGGCCACCCGCATACGCCTGCTCGACCTGTCCCAGGCCCCGGTGTGACGGCGACCATGGCACGGGCGGCCCTGAGACCACCGGTCGTCGTCATCGGCGTCGGCAACCCGTACCGGCGCGACGACGGCGTCGGCCCGGCCGTCATCGACCGGCTGCGCGCCGCCGGCCTGCCCGGCGCGACCCTGGCCGAGAGCGACGGCGAGGGCTGCGCGCTGATCCTGCTGTGGGAACGGCGGCGCCTCGCCGTGCTGGTCGACGCGGTGCACGCCCAGCCGGCCCATCCCGGCCGCATCCACCGCCTCGTCGTGCCCTGGCCGGCGCCGCCGCACCCGCCGGGCACGAGCACCCACACCGGCGGCATGGGCGACACGGTGTCGCTGGCCCGCGAGCTCGACCGGCTGCCCGAGCGGATGGTCGTGTTCGGCGTCGAGGCGGCCGAGACCGGCCTCGGCGCGGGCCTCACGCCGGAGGTGGCCCGGGCCGCCGACCGGGTGGCGGAGGAGATCGCCGCCGAGGTGCGGGCTCTCCAGCCGCCGCCGCAGTCCGCCGCGGGCGACCCGCCCCCGGGCCGGGACCGACGGCCCTGAACGGGCAGCCGCGGCCGGTCAGTGGACCACGGCCACCGGGCACTCGGCGTGCCGGACGACCGCCTGGCTCACCGAGCCCAGCAGCATGCCGGTGAAGCCGCCATGGCCGCGGGAGCCCACGACGAGCAGCTCCGCGCCGGCCGACAGTTCGGTGAGCACCGCCGCGGGGGCGCCGTTGACCACCGCGCGCTGGACGTCGACGTCGGGGTACCGGCCCGACCAGACGCACGTCGACTCCGCCAGCGCCCGGCGCTCGTCCTCGCGCGGGTCGCCGGGCTCGTGCCCCGGTGTGTGCATCCGGCCGCGAGCGGCGTGGGCGTGGACGGCGGTGAGGCCGGTGTGGCGGGCCGACGCCTGCTCGAACGCGAAGCGCAGCGCCCGGTCGGCGTCGTGGGCGGCGTCGATGCCGACGAGGATCCGGCCGGCCTCGGCACCGGGCCGTCCGCCGCCGTGGTGGGTGACCACGACGGGGCAGGCGGCGTGCGCGGAGACCTCGATGCTGACCGACCCGAGCAGCAGGCCGGCGAAGCCGCCGAGGCCGCGGCTGCCCACCACCACCGTGTCCGCGTGCTCGGCGGCGGCCAGGAGCGCGTTGGCCGGCTGCCGCATCGGCATGTCGCTGGTGACCTCGAGGCCCGGCGCGAGCGCCCGTGCCCGCGCCACCGACCCGGCGAGCATCCGCTCGGCCGCCGCGCGCGTCTCGTCGTCGTACGGCGAGGGCACCGGCGGCGGGAACGGACCGTATACGGCCGGCAACTGGAACGCATGGACGACGTGCAGCGCACGGTGCCGGCGCGACGCGTCGCCGGCGGCCCACGCCAGGGCCTCGACGCTCTCGGGGGAGCCGTCGACGCCGACGACGACCCTTGTGTCAGTATCCATGGCACTCCCTCCGTCGCGGTGTGCCGCTCGATGTCCTCGCCGCGCGAGGCTTCCGAGGCTCCCTTCCAGCGTTCCGCGGCCGCCGCCCGCACCGGTAGGGACGGCGTCATCCGGCAAGCAGGTCCCGGCGGGTGACGCCGGTGCACGGCGACGCGGTGTCAGCCCACGCGGGTCAGCCGGACGATCCGTCCCGCGGCTCCATCGCGAACACGGCGGTGCGCACGCCGCGGATGATGCGGTCGAGCTCGTCGACGCTGGCGGCGAGCGCGGCGCGCGCGTCCGGGTTGGCGACGCGGGCGGCGGCGCCCTGCAGCGACAACCCCAGGCCGAACAGGTCGCGGATCAGGGTCTCCTGCAGGTCGGCGGCGATGCGCTGGCGGTCCTCGAGGACGCGGATGTGCTCGTTCTCGCGGCGCAGCGCGGCGACGTCGAGCACCAGGCCGGCGTGTGCGGCGTATGCCTGGATCATCTCCAGGTCGGCCCGCGTGAGCTGCGCCCCGCCGTGGCGCTGGGCCACGGTGAGCACGCCGTGCACACCCCGGTCGCCGATCACCGGGGCGACGATCGTCGCGCCCAGGTCCGGTACCAGCTCCAGGGCGGCCGCGGTGCGCGGGTCGTCCGCCGGCTCGACGACGAGCATGGCCTCGCCGGCGGCCAGCACGCCCTCGGCCAGGGAGCCGCAGACCGGCACGGACCGGCCGTGCCACGGCCCGAGCAGGCCGACCGCGACGGTCACCCGCAGGTCGGACGAGCCGTCCTCGGGCGTCGCGGTGAACGCGGCCCCGGCCGCGCCGGCCGCCCGCAGCGCGCACTCGGCGAGGGCCCGCGTCGCGCGGTCGCTGTCGGCGCCCTCCAGCAGGGTCGTCGTGACGGTGGTCATCGCCTCCTGCCAGTCGCGGCGGCGGCGCGCCTCGCTGAACAGCGTGGCGTTCTCGATCGCGATGCCGGCGGCGCCCGCGAGGGCCTTCACGACCTCCTCGTCGTCGCGGCTGAACTCGGCGGCGCCCTCCTTCTCCGACAGGTACAGGTTGCCGAACACCCGGTCGCGGACCCGGACCGGCACCCCGAGGAAGCTGTGCATCGGCGGGTGCCCCTGCGGGAACCCGACCGACGCCGGATGGTCGCCGATCTCGGCCAGGCGGACCGGGTGCGGGTCCTCGACCAGGACACCCAGCACGCCCTTGCCCTCGGGCAGGTGACCGATCAGCTGCACCGCGTCGTCGTCCATGCCGTCGTACAGGAACCGCACCAGGTGGCCGTCCTGGACCACGCCGAGCGCGGCGTACCGGGCGTCGACGAGGTTCTTCGCGGCCGAGACGATCTGGCGCAGCACGTGCTCCAGGTCGACGCCCTGGGCGATGTCGAGGTTGGCGCGCAGCAGCCCGCGCAGCCGTCCCTGGGTGCTCTGCACGTCGCGGATGCGCTCGACCAGCTGCTCGAGGAGCTCGTCGAGCTCCAGCCGCGCCACCGCCACGAACCGGACATCGACGCGGTCCCGCTCGTCGGGTCGGCCGATGCCCGCGTCCTCGGTCATCCCCGTCTCCGTTCCTTCAGCGCCAGTTTGCCGGGTTGGGGGTCCGGGTCGCCAGCCGTCGGTCTGCGGAACGTATCAGGCGGCCGCCTGGCCCCGCCCCGGGCGTGCGCCGGCAGTGACCCCGTTCGCAGCGCGTGCCGCCTCAGGACGGCGCCGCGGGCAGCACCACGGTGAAGGCGGCGCCCTGGCCGGGCCGGCCCCAGGCCTCGATGGTGCCGCCGTGCCCGGTCACCACCTCGCGGGCCAGCGCCAGGCCCAGCCCGAAGCGGCGGTGGTCGCCGTGGCCGCGGGCGAACCGGGCGAACAGGCGATCGGTGTCGGCCGGGTCGAAGCCCGAGCCGTCGTCCCGCACGGCCAGGCTGACCCGCCGCGGCGACCCGGTCGACGCGAGCTCCACGGTGACGTGGCCGCCGGCCGGGGTGTGGCTCAGCGCATTGTCCACCAGCGCGGTCACGACCCGGCGCAGTGCGACCTCCCGGCCGTGGACCGTCGAGGCGCCGTCGGCGTCGGGCACCAGCGTCAGCTCGACGCCCTGCTCCCGCGCCCGGGTGGCGTGTTCGGCCACGACGCCGGCGGCGACGGCGGCGAGGTCGACCGGGGCGCTGTCGCCCAGCCGGTTGGGCAGCTGCGTGGACATCAGCAGGTCCTCGACCACCTCGCCGAGCTGGCGGGTGCCGACCACCAGCTGCTCGACGTCGTCGGTGACGGACGGTCCGTTGGCGCCGGCCCGCAGGTCGGCGTGCAGCAGCTGGGCCCGCAGGTGCAGCTGGGTCAGCGGGGTGCGCAGCTCGTGACCGGCGTCGGCGACGAAGCGCCGCTGCCGGGTCAGCGCGTCGACCAGCGGCGCGGTGGCCCGCCGGGCCAGCACCACGGCGAACACGAACGCGATGGCCAGGCCGGCGAGCTCGGCCAGGCCCAGGGCCAGCAGGAGCCGGCGCTGTTCGGCGTGCTGGTCGCCGAGGCTCGCCACGACCTGCACCACGTGGTCGCCGCGCCGCTCGGTCAGCACCCGGAAGTCCCCGTCCTCGGTGTCGAGGTCGGTGGTGCCGGCCGCGCCGCCGGCCCGCACCCGGGCGATCGCCGCGTGGTCGGGCAGCTCGTCGGGCGCGCCGGGCGTGCCCGTCACCGAGCCGTCGGGTGCCTGGTCGAACAGCCACACGCCCGGCGGCGGGTCGATCACGTCCTCCTCGGTGGCCGCGGTGTGCCGCAGCATGTCCTCGACCTGCGTGTACTGGCCGCGCTGCACGACGAAGAGGGCCAGCCCGCCGACGACCAGCAGGCTGATGGTGATGGCGGCGGCCGTCTGCAGCCCGAGCGCCAGGCGGGCCCGGGCGAGCATCGCCCGGTCCGCCCCGCCGGGCGTCACGGCCGTCGTCCTCACAGCGCGCCCAGCCGGTAGCCGACGCCGCGGACGGTGCGCACGGCGTCCGCGCCGAGCTTGCGGCGCAGGTAGTGCACGTAGGTGTCGACCAGCGAGTCGGTGCTGGACTCCGGGAAGACCCGGGTCACGATCTCGTCGCGGGTGAAGACGCGCGCCGGGTCCTGGGCCAGCAGCCGCAGCAGATCGCTCTCCCGGCCCGACAGCGTGACGCAGCTGCCGTCGGCCAGCGTCACGGCCCGGGTGATCAGGTCGAACCCGGCGCGGCCGATCGTCACGGCCGGCGCCGGCTTGCGGCGGCGGGCCAGCACCCGGATGCGGGCCATCAGCTCCTCCACCTCGAACGGCTTCACGAGGTAGTCGTCGGCGCCGCCGTCCAGCCCGCTGACCCGGTCGGCGAGCGTGCCGAGCGCGGTCAGGATCAGCGCCGGGGTCGTCACCCCGGACCGGCGCAGCCGTCCGAGCAGGTCGAGGCCCTCGATCGCGGGCAGGCCGCGGTCGATGACCAGCACGTCGTACTCGCGGGTGAGCGCCAGGTGCAGGCCGCGCTGGCCGTCCTCGGCGAGCTGGGCCTCGTAGCCCTGCGCGGCGAACATCCGCAGCAGCAGCGCGCCGAGCGGCCGGTCGTCCTCGACGACGAGCAGGCGCGGGCCGTCGGGGGCCGGATCCGTCATGCGCCCACCTTCCCTCATTGCCCGAAGTGCGCGCTGTCCAGGGCGGCCTGCAGTGACTCGATGTAGCCCGAGCTGGTGACCGTGGCGCCGGAGACGGTGTCGATCCGGGCGCTCTGCGCCCGCAGGACCTCGGTGCGCAGCCGCGGCAGGGCGAAGGAGTTGATCTCCTCGTCCCGGCTGTTGCCGGACGGCCGTTGCAGCACGATCACGTCCGCGATCCGGCCGCCGGAGATCTTGACCTGGACCTGCACCGGCCCCCACCGGGTCTGCGCGACGCTGCCGTTGACCGTCGTGCTCCGCGCCGGCGGGGCCGCCGTCCCCGACGCGGCCGGGGCGGACGGCGGCGCGGTCTCGGGCACCACCCCCGGGGCCTGCTCGCCGCTGGCCTGCGCCGGGGGCGTGCCGCCGAGGCTGGTCCGGTAGCTGAACAGCAGGACCAGCCCGGCGGCGGTGGCCGCCGCGAACATCACGACGCGGCCCGGGCCGGGTTGGCGGGTCGTCACCATGCGAACTCCTCGGCGTGAATGCGCTCGTCGGCCACCCCGCAGGCGGCCAGGGTCCCTCGTACCGCGGCCATCCACGGCGGCGGCCCGCACAGGAACACGTCGTGCTCGGCGACGTCGGGTACCAGCCGGCGCAGGCCCGCCGGGTCGTTGCGCGCCGCGTACCGCGCCGGCAGCCAGGACCCGGTCCGCGGGCGGTGCCCGTCGAGATAGACCACCCGCACGCCGTAGTGCCGGGCGAAGCTGTCCAGCTCGTGGCGGAACACGGCGTCGTCGAGGGACCGGACCCGGTAGAGCAGCGTCGCGGCGGCGCCGGCCGGCGCGAGGTCGTCCAGCAGGGCCCGCATCGTCGTGATGCCGACGCCCGCCGCGACGAGCAGCACCTTGTACCGGTCGCGGCGCTCGGCGGTCAGCGCGCCGTAGGGGCCCTCGACCAGGACGCGGGTGCCCGGCGTCAGGTGCCGGATCCGGGCGCTGCCGTCGCCGAGATCCTTGACGGTGATCCGCAGCACATCGGCCCGGGGGCCGGCGGACAGGGTGAACGGGTGGGCCCGGGTCCAGCCCGGCCCGTCCAGGAACCGCCACAGGAAGAACTGCCCGGCCCGGGCCGGCAGGCGGTCCAGCCGGTGCCCGCGGATGTACACCGAGACTACGTCCGGCGCCTCGAACACCACGGACTCGACCCGCATCCGGTGGTAGGCCGACCGGAAGACCGGCAGCCCCACCCGGAACACCAGCACCGCCCCGAGCGCCGCCGCCCACAGGCCCCACCAGTAGGCCGTGGCCACCGGCGAGGAGGCGAAGTCGGTGCCCGTCCACAGCTGGTGCGGCAGCGCCAGGCCGACCCCGAGGTACGCGTACAGGTGGATCAGATGCCAGCTCTCGTACCGCATCCGCCGCCGCGCCGCCCGCACCGACAGCGCGACGACCGCCACCAGCAGCGCCGTGCCGGCGGTGGCCAGCAGCATGCCCGGGTAGGTGGCCACGAGGTCCCACGCCTCGGTCACCAGCCCCGTGTCGGAGGTCTGCGCGTATCCGACGGTGATCAGCACCACGTGCGCGACCATCAGCCAGAACGACACGAAGCCGACCGTCCGGTGCCGCCGCGCCAGGGCGTCCTGCCCATAGGCGCGCTCCACCCACGGGATGCGCGCCATCAGCAGCACCTGGACGAGCAGCAGATCGGCGGAGACCAGGCCCGACAGCCGGCCGGTCGTGGTGGCCGGGCCCCCCGGCATCAGGGCGGCCTGCGGCCCGTGGCCGGTCAGCCACAGGCCCACCACGACCAGCACGCTCAGCACCGCGCCGGCCGCGGCGCTCACCCGCACCGCGCTCGACCACGTCGTCATGGCATCCGCTCCTCCGTCCCGCTCCGGCGACAGGGGCCAGCCTGACCGCTGCGAATTGGAGAACCCCAAGAAACGGCCGCCTAGGCTTCGCCGGGAGCGAGGCGCGAAGCACGCGCTGGAAAGGAAAAACCCCGTGACGACCGTGAACGGCCTGCCGGCCCACGTCCTGCTGGTGCACGCCATCGTGGTGCTGCTGCCGCTGTCGGCGCTGCTGCTGGTGCTCACCGCGGCCTGGCCGGCTGCTCGCCGGCGCCTGGCCGGGGCAAACCTCGTGCTGTCCGCCGCGACGCTGGTGCTGACGCCGGTCACCACCGACGCCGGCGAGTGGCTCGAGCGGCGCGTGCCGAGCAGCGCGGTGCTGCGCGACCACACCGAGCTGGGCGACACCGCGGTGTGGGCGGCGCTGGCGGTAACGGCGATGGCGCTGGCGATCTGGTGGCGGCAGCGCGAGGCCGGCGGCCGGCGCACGCTGCTCTCCCGGCGCGTGCTGGCGCCGCAGTCGGCCGTGGTGACCGCCACGATCACCGCGGTTGCCGTCGTCGTGGCCGGGCTGGCCGTGGCCGACATCTACCGCATCGGCGACTCGGGCGCGAAGGCCGCCTGGGAGGGCCGGCTCAGCTCGACCCCGGCCGAGCGCCAGGCCCCGCCGCACCGCTGAGGCGGCGGCGGATCGACGGCGTCCTAGAGTAGTCGCATGCGTCGCGGTGAGCACAGTCCGGCCGGCCACCCCGGCGAGGCCCACGACAGCGGGATCTTCGAGCGGCTCAACTGGCTGCGGGCCGGGGTGCTCGGCGCCAACGACGGCATCGTCTCCACGGCCGGCCTCGTGGTCGGGGTGGCCGGCGCGACCACCTCCTCCGCGGCGATCGCCACCGCCGGGATCGCCGGGCTGGTGGCCGGGGCGGTGTCGATGGCGCTGGGCGAGTACGTGTCGGTCAGCAGCCAGCGCGACACCGAACGGGCGTTGCTGGCCAAGGAGCGCCGCGAGCTGGCCGCCTACCCGGAGGAGGAGCTCGCCGAGCTGGCCGCGCTGTACGAGGCGAAGGGGCTCACCCCGGCCACCGCGCGGCAGGTCGCCGAGGAGCTGACCGCACGCGACGCGTTCAACGCGCACGCCGACGCGGAGCTGCACATCGACCCGGACGGGCTGACCAACCCGTGGCACGCCGCGTCCGCCTCGGCGCTGGCGTTCACGGCCGGCTCGGTACTGCCACTCCTGGCGATCCTGCTGCCGCCGCCGGAGGTGCGGGTGGCCGTCGCCATCGTCGTGGTCGTCGCCGCGCTCGCCCTGACCGGCTACGTCAGCGCCTGGCTGGGCCGGGCGCCCGCCCGGCGCGCGGTGACCCGGCTGGTGCTCGGCGGCGCGCTGGCGATGGCCGTCACGTTCGGCATCGGGTCGCTCGTCGGCACCGCGGTCGGCTGACGCCCCGGCCGCCTCGCCGTCACAGCAGGTCGAGCTCGCGGGCGCGGCGCACGGCGTCGCGGCGGCGGTGGACGCCGAGTTTGCGGTACACCGCGGCGATGTGGGTCTTCACGGTGTTCGGCGACAGGTGCAGCTCGCCGGCGATCTCGCCGACGGTCAGGAAGCCGACGAGCATGCCCAGCACGCTCGACTCGGCCTGCGTCAGCTCGGGGCGGTCGCGCGGGCCGGCGGCCGGCGCGCCGCCCGGCGGCGGCACGCTGATGCGGGCGGCGCCCTCCAACAGCCGCAGGACGATGAACGGATGCCGGAGCTGTTCGCCGGAGGCCAGGGCGGCGGCGTCCCGGTCGAAGCGCTCAGCGACGGCGAGCCGGCCCGCCCGGCGGGCCCCGGCGGCGATGAGCAGGCGCAGCTCGACGGCGTGCACCAGGGACGCCTGGCGTTCGCCGAGAAACGGCCGGAGGATCCGCTCCACGTCGGAGCCGGGGCGGTGAGCGGTGGCCAGGGCGAGCCTCGCCGCGGCCAGGGCCGCGACCACCGGTGGGAACCTGGCGGCGTCGGCGTCGAGGTGGCGGGTGGCGTCGTGGATGAAACCGCGCGCGGTGAGCAGTTCGATGCGCGCCGCCCGGGGCGCCCAGCGGGGCAGCACGAGCGTGTCGGCGTCCTCGGCGATGAGCCGCTCGGCCGCGGCCAGCGCGGCGGCGGACTGGCCGGTCTGGTAGGTGGCCAGGAGCCGGTGGAAGGTCTCACCGGCCAGCAGCGCCGGGTCCGGCGGCCAGTTCTGGACGAGCAGGTCGTCGAGGCGGCGATGGGCCCGCTCGGGCTGGCCGCGCAGCACGGCGACGGCGGCGAGGGTGAGCAGCGCCCATCCCTCGTCGCGGGAGTCGGCGATGCCGTGGTGGTGCAGCGTGGCGCGCACGTCGGCGGCGGCGCGGGCGGCCGCGCGCAGCAGGCCCTGCTGGTGGTCGGCGACGGCGCCCATGCGGGTCGCCTTCAGCCGCAGCGCCGCGCCGCCGTCGACCGGTCCGTTGAGCGCCGCGGTGAGGCGCTGGCGGGCCGTGACGGGGTCGCCCGCCTGCAGGGCCCGCCAGGCGTACTCGAACAGGGAGCCGGCGGCCGTGCCCGGGCGGTGCCGGGTGGCGGGGCCCGTCCCGCGGGCGCGGGCCCGGCGCTTGCCGAGGGGCTCGTCGAGGGCGGCCGCGGCGTGGCGGTGCTCCTCGGCCGGCCGGCGGTGCTCGGCGTACCAGGCGGCGGCGGTGCGGTGCAGGTCGTGGAGCCGATCGGGGGCCGTGGTGAGCAGCCTGTGGTGCAGCGCCGCGCGCCAGAGCCGGGGCAGGCCGTACCAGCCCGAGACGCCGTCGAGCTCCACGAACACGCGGTGGTGTTCGGCGAGGGCGGCCAGCAGCGAGGCGCTGTCCGGCCGCCCGGTGAGCGCGGTGAGCAGTTCGGCGTTGACCGTGGTCAGGATGCTGGCCGCCTCGACCGCGTCGCGCTGGTCCGGCGCCAGCCCGGCCAGCACGTCGTCCTCGATGTAGCCGTCGAGATCGGCCCCGGTGCGCAGGATCTCGTCGAGGTGCTGCTGCATGTCGTAGGGGCCGTTCTGGAGCGCGTCGATGGCGATCGCGACGCCCGCGGCCCAGCCTCCGGTGACCGCGTAGAGGTGGCGTACGTCGGCCGGCGCGACGTCCAGACCGCGCAGCGCGCACAGCTGCGCGGTCTCGGCGCTGGTCAGCTGCAGGTCCCGCGGATCGAGGGCGGCGTCGGCCGGCAGCGCCGCGGGGCCCAGGCTCGGCGGGTTCGGCGGGTGGCGGCCGGCGAGGACGACCTGCACGGCCGGCTTGCGGGCCTGGGCCGCTTCGGGCGCCCCGTGCCGCAGCGGCGCGCCGATGAGCCGGTCCAGCAGGCGCGGGTCGGTGACCGCGTCGATGCCGTCGAGCACGACGGTGGCGGGCTCGTCCGGCGATCCGGCGTCGGCGGGCGGCAGCCGGTCCAGCATGCCGGCGGCCTCGGGCAGGCTCAGCAGCCCGCCGCCGGCAGGCGCGAGGTCGCCCGGTCGCGCGCCTGCCGGGGCGCCGCGGGCCTCGACCCGCCGCCACCGTACCCGCGCGGTGGCGGCGCCGGTCACCTCCACGTACACCGCCGGCGCGAGCGGAGGAAGCTGATCCAGCCAGTCCAGCAGCAGCATGGTCTTGCCGGCGCCGGCGGGGCCGTACACCGCCCTGACCGCCGCGCCGCTCGCGTTGAGCGCCGACAGCAGCCGCGGCCGGCGCAGGTATACGCCGCTCGCGTTCAGCCGCCCGGGTAGGTCATCCATCAGGATCTGACGGCCGTCGGACACCGGTGCATCGGCGCGGTGCGGTGCGGTCCGCATGGCCGCTGGGCCCGGCGCCGGGGCACCAGGGACGGCAGTCGCGGTGCAGGGATGTGCGGTCCATCGCCTCGGTCTCCCCAACCTCGCCAACGATCCGCGACGGCCACGTCCGGCTGCGACCACACGGCTACAGGCCGTCAAGCCGACGATGCATCACCGCGCGAGGGTCTGTCTATCGGTTGTGTCGATCGGGCGGATTCATGTCGGAACGGTGATGCGGTTAAGGTACGTGCGGCCATCGATGTCTGCCGGATCAATGGATGCATACCGGCTGCGGACGGCTCTTGCCCGGGTGCCGCGCGCGGGCCGGGCACCGAATGTGCCGGATCGTGGCCGCGCGGCGGATACCAGCGCAAACGTGCGGGGGATACACCTGCATAAGAGCCTCAAGCTGACCACTGTGATCCGCACCGGAGTAGTCGTGATCGACGTGCTGGGTACCGTCACCGCGGTCCACGACGCCGCCCGGCTGCATGCGGTGGCCGCGACCGGGCTCGGGGCCGCCCCGCACCCCTGGTTCGATCACGTCGTGGCCTACGCCCGCCGCGTCCTGGGGGTCCCGATCGCCCTCGTCGTGCTCGTCGAGCGCACCCGCCAGATCCTGCCCGGCTCGGCCGGGCTGCCCGAGCCCTGGCAACACCGGCGCGAGACGCCGCTGACCCACTCGATCTGCCAGTACGTCGTGGGCGCCCGGACCCGGCTCGCGATCGACGACGTGCGCCGCGACCCGGTCCTGCACAGCAGCGACGCGATCCGCGACCTCGGCGTCACCGCGTTCGCCGGCGTCCCGGTCCGTGGCCGCGGCGGCCACGTGCTGGGCGCCCTGTCCGCGATCGACTCGCGGCCGCGGGTGTGGACCGCGCAGGAACTCGCCACGCTCGACCGCATCGCCGCCCGGTGCGACCGCAAGCTGCTCGCGCTGAGCGTGGGCCCGGCGCCGTCCGAGCCGGCACCCGGGCACCGCGCCGTGCCGGCGGCGCGGTGCCCGTCCTCGACGCCGGTGACCCGGGGCGACCTGTGGACGCCGCGGCGGCTGCCGGCGGGCGCCACGCTGGATCGTCGCCTGCCGCTGCGCACCGACGGCGCGGACGCCGTGCTGTCCGGGCGCTGGAAGGGCGAGTCCGTGGCGGTGATCATCCGTACCGCCGACGACCCGCCCGCCGTGCGCCGGTTCCGCCGCCGGCGCGAGGTCGCCCAGGCCTTCCGGCGAACCCCGCCGCTGGTGCTCGCCGATGAGCACCGCTGGCACGACGACCGGACGCTGGTCGTCAGCCGGGCCGTCGGCGAGCCGCTACAGGCCGGTCCGGACGATCCGCCGGTCACCGACCGCGCCCGCTGGGCCCGCCTGATCCAGGCCGCGGCGCTGCTGTCTACCTGGCGGCCCGCCCCCGAGGAGGTCGACGCCTGGACCGTCGACTACGACGCCTGGATCGCCCGGCACGAACGGGGCGGCCACCTCTCCGCCGGCGACGTCCGCCGCCTGCGGGACCTGCTGGACCGCTGCCGGGCCGACCGGACGTTCGCCCACGGCAACCTCACCCCGCGCAGCGTCCTGCAGCTGCCGTCCGGGCGGCTCGCCCTGACCGACTTCGCCGACGCCGGGCTCTACCTGGCCGGATTCGACCTCGCCGCGCTCCTGCTCGCCGCGCCCGATGCGCAGGTCGGGCGCGACATCGACGACCGGGTCCACGACGCCGACATCGCCGAGCCGTTCCTCGTCAACCTCATGCTGCGCACCGCCGACGAGGCGGCGACCGCGCCGGCGCCGACGACGACGCCGGGCCTGGCCCGCCGCCGCGCCGCGCTGGTCGGCGCGCGCCGCCACATCCACCTGCTGCTGGCGCGCCTCGCCGGCCTATGACGTACTCCGGCGAGGAGTAGCGTTGCCGACGTGGTCACAGGCGTTCTCGTACTGGTGGCCCTATGGCTGGTCTGCGCCTTGGCCACCCTCTGTGTCGCATCGCGCCTGGCGCGGCAGAGCGACCAGCATCTCCGCCACGGCGACCGGCACGAGCACTCCTGGCCCGCGCCGCACCACGACACACTCGGCGAACCGCTGCAGGGCGCCCGGCGGGCACTCCGGCCCCGGCCGCGGGCGCGGCGGGCCGGGCGGCGCCTGTCCCACTGATCCGTGCACACCTTGGCCCGGGCCGGGCTCCGGTGACGTTCGGCCCGCCGGTTCGGGCCCTCGGCCTCGACCGTTGCCGCGGCCCGGGCGGCATCGTTGGAGGTGGCGCCGAGGCGATCGGCGGCGAGGGGCGGCGATCGGCCCGGAGAGGTCGGATCGGAGGCGAGCGGCGATGCGTGGTCGGAATCTGCGGGCGTTCCTGCTCGGAGTGGGCGTCGCGGCCGTCGGCGTCGCCATGAGCGACGCCCTCGCCCGGATGACCGACCGGGCCGTGCGGGGCACCGCCGGCGCCGGGCGGACCAAGTCTTGATGGCCACCCATCCATAAGAAGCGATGCAGACCGCTCGCGTATTACGGGTTTGGGGTGCATTTCACAGGGCGGTGACAGCCGTCGACCATACCGTTAATCTCCTTTCCAATTAACGGCTCGTGGTCGAGGGAGCACCCTATGCGTCGAGTCTTGGCCGTTGCCCTGTTGTTCGTGGCGCTCATCGTGGCGCCGGCGGCACCCGCCTCCGCCGCGAGCGGCCCCATCCAGGTGTACGGCGCCTGGCACTGCGGCAACGACGCGTGCATCTGGGGCACGGTCCGCACCGTCAGCGAATTCGACAGTCAGAACCACTGGCTCATCGACCGCGGCGACGGCCGGCCCTCCGTCAACGTGGTCGTGCTGAGCTTCCTGCAGCCGCTCAAGCTGCTGCACCTCACCGACGACGCCACCACCAGCGCCGGCGTGCCGAAGGGCATCACGCCGGACATCGTCAACTACTTCACCAGCCGTGGCGTACGGGTCATGCTGTCGATCGGGGGGATCACGTACACCGGCGCGTGGGACAGCGCCCTGACCGAGAACCCGGCACAGCTGGCGCGCAACGCCGTCGCGGTCGCGCAGCGCCTCGGCGTCGGCATCGAGATCGACTACGAGCAGAACTCGGCGCCCAACCTCGCCGGCCTGCAGACGTTCATCAACACCTACCGCGCGGCCCTGCCGTACGACGCGACCGGCGCCAACCCGGCCGCCCGGCTCACCATCGACGTCGCCGCGGGCGACCGCTGGCTGATCGACCTCGACCGCAAGGCGACCGCCGACTGGCTACGCACCGACGTGCCCGTCCTCGACTACGCCAACGCGATGGTGCCGTCGAAGCAGCCGACGGCCAGCGACGCGATCGCGAACTGGCAGGAGCACATCGACGGCAAGCCGCAGTACTCGCCGCAGATCCCGCCGCTGTCTCCCGCGAAGTTCACCGGCAGCCTGTACATCGCCGAGGGCAACAAGGTCCGGGCCGAGTGCACCGACTTCGCCAACTCGGTGCAGCGGTCGACCGGCTCGTTCATGCAGACGACCGGCATGCTCGGGTTCATGTTCTGGGCCGCGGAGCGGCCATCGACCAGGGGCGTCGGCACCACGCCGCCGAACACGTGCCAGGGCGGCGTCGGCGCCGGTGCCACCGCCTATCAGATCCCGGTCCCGCTGCCCGCGCTGCGGCAGAGCTGACTCGGTATCCCTCAGCGGTCGGGGGCCGTCCTCGGGCGGCCCTCGTCGCGGTCGATGCGCAGGTCCCGTTCCAGCTCGAACAGCAGCGTCCGCAGATCGTCCAGGCGCTGGCTGATCACGATCCGGTCGATCTCGTCCGGGACGCCGTCGCCGTCCTCGTCGAAGTCGGCGGCCAGCCCCTCGGTCATCTCCAGCCGGCGGGCCTCCACCATCGAGTTGACGATGACCGCGATCAGGATGTTCACCAGCAGGTTCACGGTGATGAGCACGTAGCTGACGTAGTACACCAGCGTCCAGGGCGACAACGCCATGCCCTGCTCGATCAGGTTCGGCAGCGTCTCGAGCGAGAGCAGCACGAACAGGGTCAGCACGGCCCGGCCGATGGTGCCGTACTCCGCCGGGTAGGTCTTGCCGAAGATCAGCCAGCCGGCCATCCCGTACACGTAGAAGGTCACCAGGGCCAGCGCGAGGAAGCCGCCGACCCCGGGCAGGCTGCGCAGCAGGGCGGCCACGATGGTGCGCAGCCCGGGGGAGAAGCGCACCAGCCGCACCACCCGGGCGATCCGGATCACCCGCAGGGCCGCGGAGTCGCCGTGCAGGCCGGGGATGAACGCGGCGGTGATGACGATGAAATCGAAGACGTTCCAGCCCTGCTTGAAGAAGTCCTGGGGCCGGCGGCCGTACGCCAGAATCCGGATGGCGATCTCGGCGAAGAAGACGGCCCGGAAGACCCACTCGAGCGCGTCCAGCAGCAGGTGGACGGCGCCGAGGTCCGGGTAGGTCTCGACGCCCAGCACGAGCGCGTTCGCGCCGATGGCGACGACGATCGCCACCTCGAACCCCCGCGACTGCGAGACTCTCGCGGACCATCGCGCCACCCGCGACAATCTGGACGTGGAAACTGCGGACGAGAGCGCTCGCTGGCGGGGTACGGTCTCTTCGGTCACCCCGAAATCTCAACATGCCACCGACGGATGATGTCAGGCGAGCGCCTCGCCGCCGTCGATGCGCGGCGTGGTCAGACCCCGTTGCGGGCGATCACGGCCTTGTACCAGTCGGCGCTCGCCTTGTGGGTGCGGCGCTGGGTGGCGAAGTCGATGTTGACGATGCCCCAGCGCTGTGTGTAGCCCTCGGCCCACTCGAAGTTGTCCATCAGCGACCAGAGGTGGTAGCTCTCCAGCTTCACGTCGGCCTTGATGGCCCGGTGGGCGGCGGCCAGGTGGTCGCGCAGGAACGTGATGCGGTCCTGGTCCTGCATCGCGTTCTTCGTCGCCATCCCGTTCTCCGTGATGGTCAGCGGGATGTCGCCGTAGTCGCGCTTGATGCGGGTGAGCAGGTCGAAGAGCCCGTTGGGGTCGATCTCCTGCCACGTCGCCTGCGACGTGGGGTGTTGCATGACCCGGCTCCCCGTGCCGGTCACGTGGGTGGTGCCGTAGTAGTTCACCCCGAGCAGGTCGCTCTGCGCGCCGATGACGGCCAGGTCGCCGTCCTTGATCGCCGCGCGCAGCGGCGCGTCGGCCGGCTGCGTGGCCAGCCAGTCCTGCGGGTATCGCCCCAGCAGCAGGGGATCGAGCCAGCGGCGGTTCTCCTCGCCGTCGGCGATCGTCGCCTGGCGGCGTGCCGCCGCCGAGTCGTCGGCGGGGTAGGTGGGCGACAGGCTGAGGGCCGCGCCGATGCGGCCTTTGGCGTTGGTACCGCGCAGTGCCTGCACCGCGAGCCCGTGCCCGAGCAGCAGATGGTGACCGACCACGTTGGCCAGCTGCCGGTCCCGCTTGCCGGGGGCGTGCGTGCCGGCCGTGTAGCCGACGTCGACGACGGTCTTCGGCTCGTTGAGCGTCAGCCAGATCGGCACCTTGTCGCCGAGCGCGGTGAACATCGTGTGCGCGTAGTCGGCGAACCACTTCGCGCAGTCGCGGTTCTCCCAGCCGCCGAGGTCCTGCAGCGCCTGCGGGGTGTCCCAGTGGAACAGCGTGACCACCGGCGCGATCCCGCGGGCGAGCAGCCCGTCGACGAGCTTGCGGTAGAAGTCGAGCCCCTTGGCGTTGACCGTGCCCCAGCCGGTCGGCAGCACCCGCGGCCAGGAGATCGAGAACCGGTACGACTTCAGGCCGAGGTCCTTCATGAGGTCGAGGTCCTCGTGGAACCGGTGGTAGTGGTCGGCGGCCACGTCGCCGGTGTCCCCGTTGCGGATGCGGCCCGGCTCGTGGCTGAACACGTCCCACACCGACGGCCCGCGGCCGTCTTCCTTCGCCGCGCCCTCGATCTGGTACGCCGACGTCGCCGCCCCCCAGCCGAAGTCCCTCGGGAACACCAGCTCCGCCGGGCTCGCCGAGGCGCCGCCGCCGGGCGCCTCGATGGCGGCCGCGCCGTTCGCCCGCCGCGGTGAGCCTCCGTAAGCGCAGCCGGCAACCGCGCCCGCGGCCGCCAGGGTGAGGAGATGTCGCCGTCGCATGCGGCGAAAGTAGCGCGACCTTGGCTTACCCACAAAAATCGCCTCAATTGCTGACGTGAACGGCCAAACGCCGGCCGTCGCGCTGGATGCGACCCTCCGATCAGACCTCCGGCAGCCGGCCCGCCCCGGTCCAGGGGCGGAGCTTCTCGGGGTTGCGCACCGCCCAGATGCGCGTGATCCGGTCGCCCGCGATGTCGAAGGCCATCACCGTCACGGTGACGCCGTCCTGCTGCGCGACCAGCCCGGGCTGGCCGTTGACCGTGCGCTCCAGGATCGTCAGGCCGGGCGCCTTGGTGGCGACCTCGACCAGGCCGCGCGCGATCCGCTCGCTGCCCTCGACCGGGCGGAGCGCGGCGGCGACGAGGCCGCCACTGTCGGCGATCGTCGTGGCGTCGGGGTCGAGCAGGCCGATGAGGGCGTCGATGTCCCTGGCCTCCCACGCGGCCTTGAAGTCCCGGACGATGCCGGCGCGCCGGGCGGCCGGGGTCGCGGGGGCCTGCGACGCGCGAATGCGGCGGCGGGCCGACGAGGCCAGCTGGCGGCAGGCCGCCGGCGTGCGGCCGACGATCTCGGCCACCTCGGCGAAGGGATAGCGGAAGACGTCGTGCAGGACGAACGCGACGCGCTCGGCAGGGGTCATCGACTCGAGCACGACGAGGAAGGCCATGCTGACCGACTCGTCGAGGGTGACCCGGTCGGCCGGGTCGGCGGTCGTACCGTCCGGCCGCCCGCCGATCCACTCCGTGCGGTCGGGCAGCGGCTCCGGGACCCATTCGCCCACGTAGCGCTCCCGCCGGGCCCGCGCCGAGCCCAGCAGGTCGAGGCAGATGCGGCTGGCGACCGTCGTCAGCCAGGCGCCCGGGGATTCGATCGCCTCCTGCTGTTGCGCGGGCATGGCGTACCAGCGGGCGTACGTCTCCTGCACGACGTCCTCGGCATCGGCCAGGGAGCCGAGGAGACGGTACGCGAGATTGATCAGCTGACGCCGCTCGCTCACGATCGCGCTCAGGTCCGGATCGGGCCGGCCCTCTTCTGGCTCAGATTCTGGCTCGGATCGCTCGGATCGCGCGGTCATGGTGTCGCTGGCTCCCTCGCTCGTATCTACCCTCACCGGTACGACGAAACACCGCATCGAACTGTGAGGCCGGCACCGCAACGGGCGGTCGCAGGTCCCGCCGGGGTGAGGTCGGCCGCCGCCGGGGGCGCTAACGTCCATACTGGCTAACCCGAAGGGATTCGCGATGTCCTCGAATGTGGCCCTGATCATCGCCATCATCGTGCTCGTCGTGGTGATCGCCGGCCTCTCGACGATGGCGATCGGCCGGCGCCGTCGCACCAAGGCGCTGCGGCGCCGCTTCGGGCCCGAGTACGACCGGGCGGTCGCCGAGCAGCCCAGTCGCCGCGCGGCCGAACGCGACCTGCAGGAGCGCGAGCGCCGCCATGCCGACCTGGGACTCAAGGACCTCGATCCGCACAAGCGGCAGCGGTACGCCGAGCAGTGGGCGCGCACGCAGGCGCACTTCGTCGAGGAGCCGGAGGCCGCGACCCGCGAGGCCGACGCGCTCGTGACGCGGGTGATGGCCGAGCGCGGGTATCCCGTCGGGGACTTCGACACGCGCGTCCAGGACCTCAGCGTCGACCACGCCGAGACGCTCGGCCACTACCGCGACGCGCACGAGATCAACAAGGTGAACGAGCGCGGCCAGGCGTCGACGGAGCAGCTCCGCCAGGCGCTGATGCACTACCGGGTGCTGTTCGCCGAACTGCTCGGCGACGCGCCGGGCGGCCGGCCGGTACCGGGGCACGGCTGATTCCACCGCGATCCGGCGCGTTGCAACGCACAGGAGCGGGGAGTACCACGAAAGGCGGGATCGCGATGCGTGACGATCCGCCCACGAAGGCCACCGCCGGGGGCGCGCAGCCGGAGCCAGCCCCGGGGAACGAGCCGGGGATCTGGGATGCCGCCAGGGCCGATGAGTTTCGGCGGCGCTGGCACCTGCTGCAGACCCACTTCGTCGAGGACCCGGCGGGCAGCGTCACCGGGGCGAGGCAACTGCTGGACGAGGCCGTGCAGGCGCTGGCCGACAGCGTCCACGACCGCGAGGACGAGCTCGAGCGCGCCGGCGCGCGGGCATCGGACAGCACCGAGGGCATGCGGGACACGGTGCTGCGCTACCACCAGCTGCTCGACCGCCTGCTGTCCGTCTGAGCCGCCGACCGGTCCGCGTGGCGGCGGGTTCCATGCTGTCGTGGCCGTGCCCGGGCTTATGTCCCGGGCACGGTCACGGTGTGGGGTGCGCGAATTCGTCAACAGATGCGTGGCATGGATATCGCGGTTGGGAAGGCATTGATGCACGACACTTCCCAATCGACAATTGATCGCGCCACGATCGGCTTTTCGAGGCGAATTCCCGCTCCCTACGTGTGGAGGTGCCCGTGTTTCGACGTCTCCTGACCCTCGCCGCCGGCGCGACGCTGGCCAGCGCCGCAACGCTCGCGGTCGCCGCGCCCGCCCAGGCCGCGGTCGTTGACGTTACCTTCGGCCCGCTGTCCATCGGCGGGTACTGCCAGTCGCGGTACCCCACCTCCTGGATCGGCTTCTACGAGAGCTCCGGGCTGCGCTGCTACGCCGGCTCGGGGTCGCCGCTGCAGTACGTCGGCACCGGCGACCCGTACCTGGCCTGCAAGTACCTCACCCCGGACGTGGTCATGAGCGCCCTGCGCGGCGCCTCGGACGCGCTGGTGTGCCGAGTGATCCGCTGACCGAGTTCACGGGCCGGCCGCTTGCCTGGCGGGGCCGCGAGGGCGGCCCCGCCAGGGCGGAGCGCTAACTGACGGTGTACGGGATGGTGAGCGTGGACTGGCGGCCGTCGGCCGCCGTGGCGTCGACCCGGACCGTGGTCGGGGCGTTGCCGATGGCGTTCCACAGTTCGAGCCGGACGCAGCCGCGGTTCATCGCCGACAGGGTGCCGGTCGACGAGGCGAGCCCGGCCGCCTGCGTGTATTGCTCGGTGCCGACGATCGGGTCGGTGGCGAAGTAGCGGTACGTCTCGACCCGGCCGTACGTGCCGCCGCCGGTGAAGTCGTACGACACGCGGGCCTGGATGCCCTGCCCGACGGCGGTTCCGGCGTCGACGTGGAAGGTGAACTGCGTCTGGCCGCCGTTGGCGGAGCCGGTGATGCCGCAGGCCTGATAGGTGACGGGGTTGTGCGGGGTGCCGTCCCAGTTGCCGTTCGCGGCGGTGACGGTCTGGGTGGTGGCCCCGGTACCGGCCGAGGTGGCCAGCGCCGGCCCGCTGCGCAGGTAGAAGAGGTTCGAACCGGCCGGCGGGTTCGACGGGGGCGGCGAGGACGGCGGCTGGGACGACGGCGCCGGCGAGGACGGGGGCGGCGACGACGGCGGGGTGCTCGTACCGCTGCCGCCGACCCAGGTGTACGCCCCGGTCGTCGCGGTCTTCCCGGCGGCCACGGTGAGCGTGCGGCCGTCGGAGAAGGTGACGGTGATCGGCGCGCCGCTCAGGTTGGTCGCCGCGTACGTGCGGGCGCCGTTCTTCGTGAACACCGCGTAGAGCGGCGTGTTCGCGGTGACGGTGGCGTCGACCTGGCCGAGCGCGGCGAGGTTGCGAATCCAGTGGAAGGTGTGCGCGCGGCTTTCGCCCTCCTCCGGGGTGTACCCCGGGTTGGCCCGCAGGTTCGCCAGTGCCTGGTCGCCGTTGCCGAGCGCGAGGAACGACCACAGCACGTCCTGCCAGACGGTCGGCTGCCCGCCCTTGTTCGTCACCAGCTCGTTCCAGTTGACGGTGACGTACGCCGGCTTGTACCCGAGGTAGAACGAGCCTCCGGTGATCGGCAGCATGTTGATGCCCTGGATCATCTCGGGCGCGGCGCTGAACCAGGTGGCGTAGGCGCCGCCGTCGCCCCAGACCATGCCGACGGTGTTGTGCCCGAACGCCGACGGGAAGTTCTGTTTCGACGAGTCCAGCCAGTACTCCTGGATCGCCTGCGCCTGCGTGCTGTAGATGAACAGGCCGGCGTCGCGCACGGCGGTGTTGCCGGTGGCGATGCCCCACTGGATCAGGGCGTTGGCGAAGTTCATGCCCTCCGACGAGGACTCCTGGTTGTTGCCGGCGAAGAACGAGCCGTGGCCGGATGCCCAGTCGTGCCCGGCGTAGATGTCGAAGTCCCGCAGGAACGGGAACATCGTGTCGTTGCGGTCCGGGTTGTTGGCGTCGCGGATGAGCAGGTTGACCATGCCGCCGTAGGCGCCGGTCGCGGCCCACGCCGGGTCGAACTTCGCCAGGGTCGCGGCGGCGGCGATGTAGTACCCGTAGTGGAAGTGGTGGTCGTTGAGCTCGGCGTCGGAGCCGTACGAGGCCGGGTAGCCGA
This sequence comes from Dactylosporangium sp. NPDC048998, assembly GCF_043197855.1. Classification (NCBI taxonomy): domain Bacteria; kingdom Bacillati; phylum Actinomycetota; class Actinomycetes; order Micromonosporales; family Micromonosporaceae; genus Dactylosporangium; species Dactylosporangium sp. NPDC048998. The sequence continues at coordinate 129,493 of NZ_JBICTV010000013.1, read as the reverse complement.
TGAGCGTGCCCCAGTTCTGGTCGTATGCGAACAGCCGGCCGGTCTTCCCGGCGCTGGCGGTGAACCAGTCGGTGAGCCGGGTGCGGATCGCGGCCAGCAGCGCGTCGCGCTGGGCGGTGCGGCCGAGCTGGTCGGCGAGCTCGGCGGCGCGGGCGGCGCGGCCCAGGCCCTTGCCGGTCCAGTAGGTGTCGTTGCCGAAGGCCGCCAGGGGATCGCCGGTGGCGACCTGGTCGAGGTAGCCGCCGACGGTGGTCAGATCGGCGCCGGAGGAGTCGGCGACGGCGGGAATCTCCGGCAGTACACCCTGGAACTTCGTGGCCGTCGTGAACGCGCCGGCACCGGTGAGGATCTTCATCGTCCCGCGCGGGGAGACGTAGCTCTGCGCGATCGGCGTGGTGCCGCTGAGGTTCTTCCACTGGTGCGGGTACAGCGCGACGACGGTGCCGGAGCCGGTGCCCTCGCGGGCCGTCGTGGTGACCGTGTAGGTCGCGTTCACCGTGCTCGCCGACTGGTTGTAGCTCCACGCGACGCGGGTCCCGGTGACGTGGTTGTGCGCGTACTGCCCGTAGGTGTTCGCCAGGGCGGTCCGGTCGGCGGCCGGGGTCGATGGGGTGGTCGGCAGCAGCGCGACGGAGAAGTAGTCGCGCCCGGCGAGCCCCGACGTGATCGTGGTGCCGCTGACGGTCCAGGTGGCGCCGGTCGGGGCGTAGGCCATGTAGTCGTGGCCACGCACGGTGAAGCCGATCCGGTCGCCGCTGTTGGACCAGACGCTGGGCGCGCCGGCGAAGGTGAGCTGGGCGTTGCCGCCGGTCGTGCGCGCGTACACGAACGGCAGGCCGTGACCGATCGTGGCCTTGAGCGTGCGGGCGCCGTCGGACCAGGACGGGGTGACGGTCCAGTCGGTCCAGCCGTCGACGAGCGTGTTCGGGGCGTTCAGCCCGGTCACGCCGAGGGTGAATTCGGTGGTGTACGGGTAGTGGTACTCGCCGACGCCGGTGGCGGTGCCGGAGATCGCGGCGTCGGTGGTGTAGGAGACGCCGAGCCCGTTGGCGGCGGGCTGGAACGCCATCGGGTGCGCCTGCAGCGGCATGGAGTAGGCGCAGTCGGTGCGCTTGAACAGCAGCGACGACCACCAGTCGTTGGTCGGTACGGCGCCGGCGGGCGCGTTGGCGGTGACGTACTGGCGCGGGTTGGTGGCGATGCTGCCGCAGCCCGTCGGCCCGGTGGTGCCGGCCGGCCGGGTGGTGGCGTAGCTGCCGGAGCCGAGGGTGGCGGCGTTGGCGTCGGGGAGTGTCAGGAAGGTCAGGGCGGTGGCGATCACCGCGACGGCGATCGTGGCGGCCGTGACGGGCCGGCCTCTGGCAAGACGCATGTTGTGGACTCCGTGATGAGAAGTGGCGGTTCCGGGGTCCTTGCGAATCATGCGCAACAGCGGTGACCATTGTCAATGCCAGTGACCGGAGAGCGCTCTCAAAAACCGCCTTGAGCTGCGGTTACATGTTGAGAGCGCTTTCGGCTCACTCCCGTGTGGCGATACCGGCCCGGCTACGGCAGGGCGGCGGGCAGGCCGGTCAGGGCCGCCGACATCGCCCAGAGGCGGGCGGCGTCGGCCGGGTCGGCGCGAAACGGGGTGACCGCGCAGTCCGCGCAGTGCACGCCGCCGAGGTCCGGTGTCACGGCGGCCCACACCTGGGTCGCGGCGCCCTGTGCGGGGGTCTTGAAATAGTCGGCCGGGCGGCCGTGCTCGTCGATCCAGCCGGCGTCGCGCATCTCGTCGTGGGTGAGGTGGCGCTGCAGCGGGGTGAGGACGGCGCCCGGGTGTACCGAGCTCGCGCGGATGCCGTGCGAGCGGCCCAGCGCGTCGAGATGGGCGGCGAACAGGGCGTTGGCGGCCTTCGACTGCCCGTAGGCGGCCCAGCGGTCGTACGCCTCGGTGACGAAGAACGGGTCGTCCCATCGGGGCGTCGGGGCGGACGTTGGAGGAGACCACGACGAGGGCCTCTTCCACACCGAGGTCCGCCGCGACGCGAGCGGCCGGCGCGTGTACGGCCGGCACGACCTGGACTGGCTCGAGGTCTGCACCAAGTTCCGCGCGTCGGGCATGCCGCTGGAGCTGATCCGGCGGTTCGCCGAACTCGTCCGCGAGGGCCCGGGCAACGAGGCCGAGCGGCTCGAACTGCTGCGCGCGCACCGGTGCCGGGTCGAGGACCGGATCAAGCAGCTGACCGACTGCCTGGCCCTGATCGAGGGCAAGGTCAGCACCTACGAGGAGCACCTCGCCCGGGGCGCCGCCGCCACCCTCTGGACCGGCTGAGTCTGAGGTTCAGAGTCTGTTCGTGGCGGTGTTGAGCAGGTACCACGCCAGGGCGGTCAGTGTGCCGCTCGCGGCGGTCGCGATGAGCAGCGTGGGCCACGCGCGCCAGAGGCGGTGCGTCGTTGCCAGCCAGGCCAGGACCGCGAGCGGCAGGACGATCTTGAACAGGTTCCCGATCGCCACGCCCACGAAGAACGCGTCGTGTTGCAGGTCGGGCGTCGTCAACAGGTGCCAGAGCTGCGTCGTCATCACCGCGCACCAACCCTCGCCGGACAGCAGGCCGCACGCGACTCCCGCAGCCGCGGCCGCGCGCGACGGGCCGCCGGCTCGCGCGGTGTGGCCGAGCAGCCCGAGGACCGGCCCCGCGACGAGGGAGCCGATCAGCCACAGTGCGGTCATGAGGGCGACCGAGCGCAGGCCGTAGAGGTCGGCCGGCGTGCCGTCCTCGAGCACGCCGCCGCTCCATCGGCGGCTGACCACCAGCACGAGCAGGTAGTACAGCAGCGTCGCCACCACCAGCAGCGCGGTGGCGTCGGCGGCGGCCCGTTTCGGGGAGACCGCCGAACGGCCGGCCAGGAACGCCGCGAGGCCCCAGGCGAAGCCGCTGCTGGTGAGGGCGGTCAGGACCTGTCCCGCGGCGCCGTCGACGTAGTCGGCCGCGAACGCGAGCAGACCCAGCGCGACGGCCGCGATGATGCTGCCACGGCGTCGCGCCACACGAACGCCGACGAAGTTCCGGAAGGCCATCGCCGGGTTCTACATCCTCGCGGCGCGACGGCGCAAACGCTCAGGTTCGCCGCCTCGCCGGGCGCAGGTGGCGCGCGCTCGCGCGCCCGGGTCACTGTCCGGGATCCGCCGGGGCCTCGGCGCCGTCGAGCCAGAGCTCGGCCTCCTCCGCGAAGGCGCGGCGGACGCGCGCGGAGGTCTCGGCGCGTTCCCGCGGGTCGACGGCGCCGAATCGGCGACTGAGCGGCGATTTGTCGTCGAACCGTCATGGTGCTGCCAAGGTCTCGTCACGGCGCTGAGACAACGATGGATGGCAACCGGTCGGCTCGACGGACTCAATGGGAGGTCTGAGGGATGACGGTGTTGCACGATCCCGACGGCACCGACTTCAGCCTCGTGTGCGACGGCTGCGGGACGACGATCGATCGGCTCGGGGCCAACCTGCACAACTGGGAGCTGGCCTGGAGCCTCGTCAGGAGGCACGGCTGGGTCGGCGAACGGTCGCGGCAGGGGCCGCACGGCTGCCCGAAGTGCACGACGCGGTCCGCCTACGCGGTCGACGGCTGAGGTGGTCGGATGACCGCGCTGCTGAGCCACGACGGCACCGACTTCAGCCTCGTCTGCGACGGCTGCGGCCGGACGGTGGGCAACCTGGCCGCGGCGCTGCCCGACTGGGAGCTCGCCTGGGGCCTGTTCAGCCAGGACGGCTGGCGGGGCAGCGACCTCGCGATCGGCCCGCACACGTGCGGCCGGTGCGTGCCGCCGGCGTCGCTGGCCCGCATCGGCGCCCGGTCACTTGACCGACCCTCGGTGACGCCGGCGGGGCGGTCGTCGCAGCGCATGGTGGTCCAGGTGCTGTCCGACGTCCGCGCGATCTACCTGCGCGGCGACCTGCTGCACGCCGACGACGCCCGGCTCTGGGACCTGCTCAGCGGCGAGCCCGGGCGGACACCGCACCTGATGGTCGACGTGAGCCGGGTCCGGCGGCTGAGCTCGGCGACGGTCGACGTCCTGGTCCGCGCTGCTCGTCGCGCGGCCGGCAGCGGCGGCCGGACCTGCCTGGTCGGAGCCGGCCCCGGCGTGTCCGGCGCGCTGCGCATGCTGTGTCTGCAGGACGTCCTGCCGGTCCACGCCGACCAGGTGACGGCGCTGGAATACCTGCGCGGCGGCCGATCGGGCGCGGTCAGCCGACGTTGAGCCGCGCGGCGTCCTCGGCCGAGTGCTGCCAGCACCGCCACCACTCGTCGTCGGGAAGCTCGCCACCGGCCTGCACGAACCGGTGCAGCACGGTGAGGGTGCGCCCCGAGGCGACGAGCCCGCTGTCCCGGACGATCCGGCGCAGCTCGTCCTGCCGCGCCAGCATGACCGCGCCCACCGTCGCGCGCCCGGCCGCGGTGAGCCCTAGCCAGACCGTGCGGCGGTTGCCGTCCCGCTGAAAGCGCTGCACCATGCCCTTCTGGCAGAGCCGGTCGCACATGCGCGTCAGCGTCGAGGCAGCCACGCCCAGCTCCCGCGCCAGCTCGGCGCTGCGCCGCGGGCCGGTCGCCAGCACCACCAGGGCCCGATACTGCGGCAGGGTGACGTCGACGTCGAGCGCCGTGAGGCTGCGGGCGGTGAGGGCCACCATCGTGCGGCTCACCGCGAGGAGGGCACTCACGAGCGGCTCGTCGTCGGCTTCGGACATCGCTCCATCGTCGCACTCCGCTACCGCGCCGCCCTTCGCGGCCACGGCGTGCCGGAGGCCTTGTACGCCGGCACGCCGCGAGGGGCCCCGTCCGTCTCCGGGGACAATCTCCGGGGGCCAAGACGCCAGGGCCGGTCAGGGCCGGTCACGGCGGCGTCAGCCGGGCCGGCCCGGCACAGTCCGGGCAGCGGTGCCACCACACGCCGCCCAGCCGTTCGGTCTGCCAGCCCTGCGCCTGCGCCGCCGGCCAGATCGTCTCCCGATCGGCTCCGGCGGCTCGGAAGGTGGCACCGCAGCGGTCGCATGAGACCTCCGCCGCGCCGGGTTGCGCCGTGACGAGCATGCTCCCTCACCTCCGGAGGGGTGTCGTTCCTTGCAGTGTACAATTTTATGAACGTATATGGATCCGCCGACCGGACGGCGTCAGTGATCCGCCGGCTCGACGGTGAAGATCGACACGATGCGCTGACAAGACGCCCCGTCGAGCTGGAAAGCGGTCGGAAACCCGGCGTCGGCCCGGTGGATCGCGCCGAGGAGCTCGACCTTGGCCGGCGCCCCGGCGGTGAGCGGCCCGTCGCCGCTCAGCGTCACCTCGGCGCCCGACTGGCTCCAGTTCGTGCCGGTTGCCTGCGTGACCTGCTGCCCCGGCGGAACCCGGAAGCGCAGCACCCACGGCCGCTGCGTGGTGCCGGCGATCGACAGGTCGGCGGCGAAGGTCGTTGCCGTCAGGTGTCCGACGTACTTCACGACACAGCCCTCCGCGGCGGGGGACTGCTCGCTGCTCGCGGTCGCGGCGGGCGTCGTCCACAGCGGGCGCATCCATCCGCCCGCGCCGACGAGCGCCGCCACCCCGGCCACCAGCACGGCCCGGCGCCGCGACCGGCGGTCGGGCCCGGCTGGCCGGGCCGGCTGGGTCGGCCGGGACTGCCAGGGAACCATGCACGGGTACCGGGGGCGCTCGGGCCCGCGCGGCGGGGTGTGCGGCCCGGGAACGGCGACCTCGGCCTGCGCCTCGCCCGCGTGCGTCGCCAGCGCCGAGCGCAGCACGCCGGCGGCGTGCCGGCTGGACGGCCGCCGATCGGCCTCGTCGGCGAGGCAGCCGTCGACCAGGGCGGCGATTTCGGCCGGCACCCCGGCTGTCGGCGGCAGCCGCACCTGGCCCTGGACCGAGGCCGCCCGGCGCTGCCGGACCAGGGCGTGCCGGGTGGCGTCGGCCCAGGGCAGCGCGCCGGTCAGCATCTGGTACAGCACGACCCCGAACGCGTACATGTCGGCCGCCGCCGTCACGGGCTCGCCGCGCAGCTGCTCGGGCGCCATATACTCGGGCGTGCCCAGCAGCACGTCCTGCGGGCCGGCCGGGCCGGTGCCGACGATCCACGAGAGCCCGAAGTCGACCACCTTCACGCGCGAGGGGGTCAGCATGATGTTGCCGGGCTTGATGTCGCGGTGCACCACGCGATGCAGGTGGGCGGCCGAGAGGGCGTCGGCGACCTGGACGGCGATGCGCACGGCATCGCGCCAGTCCAGCGCGGCGGAGCCGGCGAGACGGTGGTCGAGGGTCTCGCCGTCGACGTACTCCATCACCAGATACGGCGCCGGGCGGCGCAGGCCGCGCGGGCGGTGGCCGGCGTCGAACACGGCGGCGACATTCGGATGGTTGATCCGGGCGACCGCGCGCGCCTCGGCGGCGGCCCGCTCGCGGGCGCGGGCCGATCCGGCGAGCTCCGGCAGCAGCAGCTTGATCGCGACGGTGCGGTCCAGCCGGGTGTCGACGGCGCGCCACACCTCGGCCATGCCGCCCGAGCCGGCCTGGCTCACCAGCCGGTAGCGTCGCGCGAACCTCGGCACCGCTGCAGTCTCCCGTCATCGCCTGCGGTCTCGGATCCGCACGGTACCGATTGGCGATCTCCGGAGGCCAGGCCTGTTCCCGGCCGCCGGAGCAATGACACGGGACCGTCACATTCGCGGCGGCGGTGCGGGCAAATTATTGCACTCTTACAACGGTGCGCCGCTTGTCCTGCGGAGGGCGCCGGAAGCGGGCATACTCGAAGGCGGTTCGATTTTCCCCGGCACGGACAAGGACACCGCAGGCGACATGGAGCTGGAAGGCCGGTACCGCTTGGACCGCCTTGCCGGCAACGGCGCCACGGCGGAGATCTGGCGCGGCTACGACGCGCTGCTGCGGCGACCCGTCGCGGTCCGGCTGCTGCGTCCGGACCGTCCCGGGCGCGCGGAGGAGTTCCTCGCCGCCGGGCGGACCGCCGCGCGGCTGACGCACTCCAACGTCGCCGCGGTCTACGACGTCGGCGTCGCCGAGCTGCCGCTGCGGGGCGAGACGCCGTTCGTGGTGATGGAGCTGGCCGACGGGCCGTCCCTGGCCGAGCGCCTCGCGGCGGGCCCGCTGGCCTGGCCGGAGGCGGCGCGCATCGGCGCCGAGGTCGCCGCCGCACTCGCGGAGGCGCACGGCCGATGGGTGAGCCACGGGACGCTCATCCCGGCCAAGGTCGTGCTCGCCGACGTCGGCGCGAAGGTGATCGGGTTCGCCGGCGACATGCTGGACGACCCCGACGGCGCGTCCGCCGACGTGCAGGCGCTCGGCGCGCTGCTGGCCGCGTGCTTCGACGACCGTCCCGGCCACCGGCCCCCCGACGCGCTCGTGGCGTTCGCGAGCCGGTGCCTGAGCCCGGAGCCGTCGCTGCGGCCGTCCAGCGACGAGGCGGCCCTGACGCTCGCCGGGATCGCCGGGGCCTCCGTGGAACTGCCGGCCTTCCTCACCGCCGGCGCCGAGACGCGGGTCGATGCGGCCGTGCCGCGCACGGGCCGGCCCCGCGCCCGCGGGCGCATGCGGTGGACCGTGCGCGCGGTCGTCGCCTCGGCCGGCGCGGCGGCCTTGCTGCTGGGCACCGTGGCGGCCCTCGGCCAGGTGGGGCCGGGCCCGGGGATGCCGTGGTTCGGCCACCCGCCCGGGGTGGCGGCGGTGCCGCCCGACGACCCGCCGTGCGCCGACGCCGCGCTCGACCCGCGGGCGTGCGTGCCCGCCGCGGCGCCGTCCCACCCCGCGGCGACCACGATCGCGCCCGTGCCGGTGCCGACGTCCCGGTCCCCGAAGCCCTCGGTGAGCCGGACGACCGGACCCGCCTTCTCGCCGTCGCCCTCCTCGGCGCCGGCCTCACCGTCGCCTTCGGCTTCGGCCTCGGCCTCGGCGCCGGAGTCGTCGGCGCCGCCCTCGCCGTCCGTCACGCCCTCGCGCTCCACGAGCGTCTCGCCCGCGCCGTCCGGCAGCACCGCGACGGAGTCCGTGTCGCCCGGCACGCACTGACCGGCCCCCCGCCGAGCCCGGTCACCGGGTGGCGCAGTTTCCGCGCCCCTAACAAACCCTGACAAATTGCAACGCTGCTGTCGATGCAACGGCACTGCACCGTGACGGGTCCTGGCGGGCTCCGCGCACGGCGGACGGTGGTACACCGTGAAGCTCACCGGCATCATGGCCAAGTACGACCTCTACCGCTACGACCAGTCCTGAGCAGACCGGCAGCGCCTCGATCGCCAGATGTCGGCCCGCCGCCGGGCGATCTCGGGCAGCCGACCGACGCATCCGCGGATCTGTTTCGTGGTCGCCGCCCCGGGTAGGTCGCCCAATTCGGGCGATTCTTCGGACCCACGGATGCTGGATCCGGGGCGGAAGGAGGGGCCATGAACTGCCGGACGCAGGTGTTGCTCGCCGCCGGGGTGGGTTATCTCCTGGGGCGCCAGCACAAACTGCGCTGGGGGCTCGTGCTGGCCGCGGCAGCGCTCGCCGGCCGGATCAGCGGGCCGGGCGACATCCTGCAGCGGGGGGTGAGGGCCCTCAGCGGATCCAAGGAGCTGGGCAGACTCGCCGAACTCGGCGCTCCCCTGGTGGCGGCGGGCAAGGACGCGGCCAGGGCCGCCGTCACCGGTCAGATCGAATCGGTCACCGATCGGCTTCGCGATCGTGCCGATCTGCTGCGCCAGCCCGTCGGCAGGCGGCGGCCCCGCGAGGCGGAGCCGGAAGAGGAGAGGGCCCGGCCGCGACGGCGTCCTTCCGCGGAGCGCGAGGAGGAGTACGAGGAAGAGGAGCGTCCCCGCCGTCGTCCCGCGCCTCGGGCGCGCGAAGAGGGATACCCGGAGGAGGAGCGGCCCCGGCGCCGGCCCCCGGCCGCGCCGCGCGCCGAGGAGGAAGACGAAGAGTACGACGAGCCCTACGAGGAGCGCGAGTCGCCGTCGGGCGTCGCCCGTTCGCGTCCCGAGGCCGGTCGGCCGCCCGTGCGGCGGCGGGGCAGGTGATCCGCCATGGCGGCGAAATCGAGCGGCGCGGCGACGGGCGTCGGAGGGAAGATCACCGAGCTGCTGCTGCAGGAGTTGCGCAATCTCGCCTCGGCCGCCGGCGAGCGCGTGCTGGCCTCGCTCGGTGACAAGGTCGGCTCGGTGACCGAGCGGCTGACGGAGTACGCCGAGGGCAGCGGCAGCACCGGCCTCGTGGCGGCCGTGACCGGCGCGAAGAAGATGGCCGAGGGGCGCTCCCCGACCTCGGCGATGGTCAGCGGCGGTCTGGCCGGCATCAAGGAGAAGATCAAGGGCCTGTTCGGCGGCGGCAAGGGCAAGGGCGCGAACAAGAACTTCAACCGGAAGGTCACCAACATCGTCGAGACGCTCGACGTCGGCGTCCCGCTCCGGGTCGCGTACAACCAGTGGACGCAGTTCCAGGACTTGCCGAGCTTCATGAAGAAGCTCGAGAACGTCAAGAAGGAGTCCGACGAGAAGAGCAGCTGGAAGGCGCAGGTCTGGTGGTCGCACCGCGACTGGGAGGCGACGATCGTCCAGCAGATTCCGGACTATTGCATCGTGTGGCGCTCGAAGGGCCCGAAGGGGCGCGCCGACGGCACGGTGACGTTCCACGAGCTGGCGCCCAACCTGACCCGCATCCTGCTCGTGCTGGAGTACTTCCCGCAGGGCCTGTTCGAGCAGACCGGGAACCTGTGGCGCGCCCAGGGCCGCCGCGCGCGGCTGGAGTTCAAGCACTTCCGCCGGCACGTCATGACGCGCACGATCCTGAACCCGGACGAGGTCGAGGGCTGGCGCGGCGAGATCCGCGACGGCGAGGTCGTCAAGGACCACGAAACGGCGCTCGCGGAGGAGCAGGAACAGGAAGAGCAGCAACGCCGCGCGGAACAGGGCGAGGAAACGCCCGAGGAACCGGGCGAGGAAAAGCTTGAGGAAGAAGAAGAGGAAGAGCCCGAGGAAGAAGAGCTTGAGGAAGAGCCGGAGGAGCAGGAGCCGCCGCTGCGGAGGCGGCAGCCGAGTACACGGGCGAGAGTCCGTTGACCGAGGAGTGAGGAGCCATGACCACGGCTGTGCAACCGGCAGGCGGCGGAGACCTCGCGCGCCCGTCCTCGGGCACGCTGGCCGATGTCATCGACACGATTCTCGACAAGGGACTGGTCATCGACGCGTACGTGCGGGTGTCGCTGGTCGGCATCGAAGTGCTGACCATCGACGCGCGCATCGTGGTGGCGAGCGTCGACACGTACCTGCGTTTCGCGGAAGCGGTGAACCGGCTGGACATTTCCCAGGACAAGATGGGATTGCCCGAGCTCGTGGGCGACATGGAACAGGGCGGCGCCAGGCGCAAGACGAAGGGGGCCCTGGAGGGGGTCGTGGAGAGCGCCGGCGACACGTTGAAGGACCTGCTCGGCGACCGTCGGGAGCCGGAACGGGCGCACCGTCGCCGCCGGGCCGAGGAGGAGTGAGATGTCTGCGGCCACTGAGTCGGTCGAGGGTACCGAACGCACAACGAGGGCGGGCATATACATGTACGCCGTCCTGCCGTCCGATGTCGAGGTGGACTCCGAAGCCCGAGGCGTAGGCGACCCGCCGGCTCCGGTGAAGCTCGTGCGGCACGACAAGATCGCTGCCCTGGTGAGCGAGATCGACGTCGAGCGGCCGCTCGGCCGGCCGGACGAACTCCTGGCCCACGAGCGGCTGCTGGACGCGACCGCGGCCGAGGTGCCGGTGCTGCCGATCCGGTTCGGCGCGGTGCTGGCGGACAAGGGTGCGGTGGTCGACGAGTTTCTCGCGCCCCATCACGACGAGTTCGACGCCGCGCTGCAGGAGCTCGACGGCAAGGCCGAGTACATCGTGCGGGTCCGCTACGTCGAGGCGGCGGTGCTCGGGGAGATAGTCCGGGAGAATCCGGAGGTGGCGCGGCTGCGCGAGGCGATCCGCGGCAAGCCGGAAGACGTGACCCGCAACGAGCGCATGAGGCTCGGCGAGCTCATCAACCAGGCGATCGAGGCCAAGCGCCAGGCGGACACCCAGAAGCTGACCGAGGTGCTCACCCCGCTGAGCGTCGGGGTGAACGTACGGGAGCCGTCGCACGAGCTCGACGCCGCCAACGTGGCCGCCCTCGTGGAGACCGCCCGCGAGGCGGAGCTCGTGAAGGCCGTGGAGGGGGCCGCGCGGGACTGGGACGGCCGGGCCAAGCTACGCCTGCTGGGTCCCTTGGCACCGTACGACTTCGTCACGGCGCTCAAGCCGGAGGGATAGCCGTGGGCCTGGTATCGGGGATTCTGACCCTGCCGTTCGCGCCGGTCCGCGGCGTCGTCTGGCTGGGGAATGTGCTGCGCGAACAGGCCGAGCATCAGCTGTACGACCCGAACGTGATCCGGCGCCAGATCGAGGAGATCGAGGAGGCTCGGGCCGAGGGGCGCATCGGCGAGGAGGAAGCCGCCCGGCAGGAGGAGGAGCTCCTCGGCAGGCTCTTCCGGCCGTCCGGCGCCGGAGGATCGACGACCGCCGGGGCAGGTGACTAGGGGGCGGACAAGTGCCGGATGTGCGGAGGGCTCGCGACACGCGAGCCGACGACAAGTACAGCGATGAAGCGTACGACGCTGCCGAGCCGAAGCGGCGTACCCGGATGACGGCCAGGGCCCGCCGGGAAGAAGAGCCAGAGCCGCGGCGGCGGGAGGCGCCGTCGCCGGATGACATCGCGAGGGCCGGCCTGCACAACATCGCGGGGCTCACGGGAAAACGGACGCTGGGCGTCACCTCCCTGCAACGGTCCGAGGAAGGCTGGGTGGTCGAGGTCGAGGTGCTCGAGGACAGCCGCATCCCGTCTTCCAGCGACATCCTCGGCCTCTACCGGATCCGGCTCGATGTGGACGGGTCGGTGGTGGCATTCAGCCGGATCCGGCGGTACTCGCGGGGTAAGGGCGACAGCGAGGTGGCGTGACATGAGCATTGCACGGCAGCCGAGCTCCATCGTCGGCCAGCCTGGCGGCGGCGCGGCCTCCGGCCACGAGCCGGCGAATCTCGGCGACATCCTCGAGCGCGTACTGGACCGGGGCATCGTGATCGTGGGCGACATCCGGGTCAGCCTGCTCGACATCGAGCTCCTCACGATCAAGCTGCGGTTGGTGATCGCATCCGTCGACACGGCCCGGCAGATGGGCATCGACTGGTGGGAGCACGATCCGTGGCTCTCGTCGCGTTCCCGGGCGGCGCAGCTCGAGGCGGGCGCCGAGCGGCCCGGCGAGCTGGAGCCGGGCGACCGGCGGCGCGAGGAGCTGGAGCCGGACGACCGACGGTACGAGGAGCTGGAGACCGGCGAGACCGGGGTGAGCGAGCGTCGCCCGCGGCGGTACGCGGCCGAGCGTGACGACCATGACTGATGATGCCGGTATCTGGCTGCACGCCGTGGCCCGCGAATTCGATCCGGCCGCGGTCGCCGGCCTCACCGGGGTCGGCGGTGGGCCGCTGCGCGTCGTCGAGGCCGCGGGGCTGGCGGCCGTGGTGAGCCCGGTCGACCTGAACGAGTTCGGTGCGGAGCCGATGCGCCGCAACCTCGAGGACTTGGCCTGGCTGGAGAGGGTGGCGCGGGCGCATCACGGCGTCGTCGCCGCCGCCGCCCGCCTCGGTCCCGTCGTCCCCGCCCGGCTGGGCACCGTGTACCTGGACGACACGCGGGTCCGGGCCATGCTGAGCGAGCGGCGCGCCGACTTCGTCACGGTGCTGGAACGGGTCGCCGGCCGGACCGAGTGGGGCGTCAAGGCGTACACCGCGACCGGCGCACCGGCGAAGCCGGAACCTTCGCAGGCGCCGGCGGCCGGCGGCGGCCGGTCCGGTGCGGGAGCGGCCTATCTGCGCCGGCGGCGCGCCGAGCTGTCCGCCGGCGAGCGCCGGCAGCAGGCCGCGCTGGACAGCGCCGAGGAGGTACACGCGGCGCTCGGCGGGTGTGCCGAAGGAGCCCGGCGGCATCCGCCCCAGGACCGCAGTCTCAGCGGCGAGCCGGGCCTGATGGTCCTCAACGGCGCGTATCTGGTCGACGCGGGTCGTGCGGAGCGGTTCCGCGACACCGTGGCGGCCCTGGCCGGCCGGTTTCCGGCGATCCGCCTGCAGTTGACCGGGCCCTGGCCGCCGTACTCGTTCGCCACGATCGACGAGGAAATCGACAAGGAAGAGGAAGCATCGCGATGACGTCGGGCACCCAGTCCGGAGCGCTCCTGCCCGAACGGTACGCGTTCGTGGACCTGCTCGACCGGGTGCTCGCCACCGGCGTCGTCATCACGGGCGAGGTGACGCTCTCGATCGCGGACGTCGACCTGGTCTACATCTCGTTGCGCGCGCTGGTGGCGTCGGCGGGCACGATCGCCGCGCCACCCCTGGAGGCCGAGGCGGAACCCCGATGAACCAACCCCGCGGCGATGCCGGACCGCCGGCCGAGCACCGCCCCGCCGAACTCGGGGAATCGGCGTCGCCGGTCCGCCGGCCGCGTCAGCGCATCGAGGTCGACCAGGACTCGGTGGAGCGCGGCTTCGCCGGGCTGGTGCTCACGGTCGTCGAACTGCTGCGCCAGCTGATGGAGCGACAGGCGCTGCGCAGGGTGGACGTGGGCGACCTCACGGACGAGCAGATCGAGCGCATCGGGTCGACGCTGATGGCGCTCGAGGAGCAGATGACCGAACTGTGCGATCACTTCGGGCTGACGCCCGAGGATCTCAACATCGACCTGGGCCCGCTCGGCCCCCTGTTTCCCCGCGAGTGACTTCCCCACGACATGACCGGCCCGGCCCGGAAGGCTGCCGCAGCAGGGCTTCCGGACCGAGCCGGTCTTCAGGGCCGGTTCAGCAGGTGCCGTTGCACGCCAGGGCCTTGAGCCGGTCCAGCGCGCCGTTCCACTGGTTGGAGTCGCCGGCGAAGGGGCCGGTGCTGGAGTACTGCCAGAACGACCACGTCGGGGCGCCGGCCGGCAGCGTGCCGGGGGCGCTGCTGTACCGAGCGATCCACAGTGGAGAGTTGGCCCAGAAGCCGCTGTAGTTGCCGGTGCAGGTGGTCCACCAGTCGGTGGTCGTGTAGATGACGGCCCACCGCCCGGTCCGGGCGTAGTACTGGTTCAGGAACGCGCGGATCCAGTTGACCATGTTGGCCTGGGAGAACCCGTAGCAGGTCGCGCCGTACGGGTTGTACTCGATGTCCAGCGCGCCGGGCAGGGTCTTGCCGTCCTTGGACCAGCCGCCGCCGTGGTTGACGAAGTAGTCCGCCTGCGTGGCGCCGCCGGAGTCGCTCGGGATCGCGAAGTGGTACGAGCCACGGATCATCCCGATGTTGTACGACCCGTTGTACTGCTGGGCGAAGTACGGGTTGGTGTAGTACGTGCCCTCGGTCGCCTTGATGTACGCGAACCGCGAACCCGCGTTCCACTGGGCCGACCAGTTGACGTTGCCCTGGTAGCCGGACACGTCCTGACCGTACGTGACGGTGGCAGCCGATGCGGGGCTGCCGATCAGGACGCTGACGACCAGCGTGGCCGCCACGGACAGCGCAGCCAGTGCGCCGAGCCGTCGATGGGTCACGTTGTGCCTCCTTCTGGGGGTGGTTCAGCCCAGTCCGGCCGGGCCGGTTGCGCCGGGCCGGACTGGGTTTCCGGGGTAGCTCCGCCTGTTCGGCAAAGAGCTTCGCTGATTAGCTCACGATCGTCGAAAACTTTCAATAGACTGCCATCGAAGTTCTTGCGAACGTTCGGTCGCGGGATCAAACGATAGTAATCGATGGACACGGCGAGATCGCCAGGTGTAGCGTGCCCGGGCGGAGGAAGTTTACGAACGCTCGTGAAGTCGGAAAATTGGCACCATCGACATCGGGAGGCTTCCATGGCCCGTCTCAGCCGCCGTGAGGTCCTGCGCGGCGCCGTCCTGCTGGGTGGCGCGTCCGCGGTGCTCGCGGCCGGCGAGCCCGCTCAGGCCTCGGTCGAGCAGGTCTCGATCGCCAGTTGCGGCGCCTGGGGTGCCCGCGCGCCGTCCGGCGCGCTCACCATCGTTCAGCACCGGCCCAACAAGATCATCGTGCACCACACGGCGATGGCCAACTCCACCGACTCCTCCCAGGCGCACGCGTTCCAGAACTCCCGCGACATCCAGAACCTGCACATGGACACCAACGGCTGGATCGACAGCGGGCAGCACTTCACCAACAGCCGCGGCGGCTGGCTGACCGAGGGGCGCAACGGCAGCCTGTACGCGCTGCTGCACGGCCAGACGATGGTGCAGGGCGCGCACTGCGTGGGCCAGAACGACCAGGCCATCGGCATCGAGAACGAGGGGACCTACCTCACCGAGCAGCCGCCCCAGGCGCTGTGGAACAGTCTCGTGGCGTTCTGCGCGTTCACCTGCCAGCAGTACGCGATCCCGGCCACCGAGATCTACGGGCACAAGGACTTCAACAACACCCAGTGCCCCGGCCTGCTGCACGACCGGCTGCCCGAGCTACGTTCCGCCGTGGCCGCCCGCCTCTGAGCGCTCGTGAGCCCCGGTCACACGGTCAGGACGGTCTTGCCGCGGGCGTGCTCGGTCTCCAGGACGCGCAGCGCGTCGGCGGTCTCGCTCAGGGGGCGGGTCCGCTCGACGACCGGGGTGAGCCGGCCGGCGGCGACCAGGCCGGCGAGCGTGGCCAGGTCCGCGGCGTTCGGCCGCGCGGTGAGCGTGCGCAGGCGGCCCCCGCGCAGCGGTGCCGTCACCACGATGGCGAGCAGGCGGGGGAGCGGGCCGAGCAGCGGGCCGCCGGTGCCGCTGGAGGCGACATAGACGCCGTCCGGGGTGAGCAGGCGGCGCATCTCGCCGAGCGGGTGGCTGCCGGCGAGGTCGACGATGACGTCGAACCGGCCCGTCCCGCGGGTGAGGTCCTCGCGGGTGTAGTCGACGATCCGGTCGGCGCCGAGCGCGCGGACGTGTTCGGCGTTGCGGGTGCTGCAGACGCCGGTGACGTGTGCGCCGTACACCTTGGCCAGTTGGACGGCGAAGGTCCCCACGCCGCCGGAGGCGCCGTTGATCAGGACGCTGCGGCCGGGGGTGGTGTCGACGCCGGCCAGGCGCATGGCCTGCAGCGCGGTCGTGCCGGACACCGGGAGGGTGGCCGCCTGCTCGAACGTCACCGTTTCCGGCTTGGCGGCGAGGGCCGTCGCCGGTACCGCCACGTATTCGGCGAACGCCCGCTTGACCGTCTCGGCCAGCACCTCGTCGCCGGGGCGCCAGGCGGTCACGTTCGCGCCGATGCGCTCGACGGTGCCGGCCACGGCGCGGCCGAGGATCGGCACCCGGGGCCGGCGCACGCCCAGGACCAGGCGGGCGATCGCCGGGATGCCGTGCAGATCGACGCGGTCGCCGTGGTTGAGCGCGGCGGCGCGCACCCGGACGAGCACCTCGCCGGCGCCGGGGTCGGGGCGCTCGACGTCGGTGTAGCGCAGGACATCGGTCGATCCATACGTGTCTTGGACGATGGCCTTCATGGCTGAGGAGGCTCCCATCAGCGGCGGCGCGCCAGGCCGACGCTCTCGGTGACGGCGTGCACGATCGTGACGACGCCGGCGATGACGAGGCCGATGTTGACCCACCGCTGGACGTCCGGCGTCCAGCCGGCGGCGCCGGCGAACTCGGGGTTGAGGATGCGGTCGCCGGCGGCGAGCCAGACCAGCACGAGCGCGCCGGCGATGTTGACCAGCGCGCCGGTGAGGGCCCGCGCGACGCTCCAGCGCACGTGGTACTTCGCGAAGGACACACCGAGGTTCGCGACGGCGAGGGCGATGAAGACGTACACGGCGCCGGTGTCCCACAGCCACGGTGAGAACAGGCCGATCGGCTCGCCGGACGCGTCGGTCTCGGCGCTGACGAACGGCGAGAGCAGGATGAACGTCGAGATGAGGATGAGCAGCAGGGTTTCGGTGACCAGCTCGGCCTGCCGCATCCGTCGGCCCGGCTGCTCGGGTAGCGCCGCCGGCGTCCACGGCCGGGCCAGTCTCGCCCGCTGCGCCGGGGTCCGCTCGATGATCGCGAAGAGCAGTGTGGTCCAGAACGCGACGTGCGCCGCGGTCGTGACGGCCGCGCTGGCGGTCGCGGCCGCGATGCCGGCGGCGGTACCGTCGCCCGACAGCGCCCGCATCAGCCCGACGAATCCGGCGACGGCCGGCACCACCGTCGCGAGCAGCGTGGTGAGCAGCCGCATGTAGTCCAGGTACAGCGCCGGGCCGACGAGGTGCAGTGGCCGGTCCGCGTAGCCGGCGGCGAGCCGGGCCGGGTCGCCGAGCTCGGACAGCACCGCGCGCTCGGCCTCCCCGGGATCGGTTCCGGCTCCGACGCGGTCCTCGATGGCGTCCGCGATCGAGGTCCGCAGCTCCTGCTCGATGTCGGGTCGCTGCCGGCCGGGCAGCCGGCGCATGGTGGCGTCGACGTAGCGGTCGGTGAGGGTGGTCGTGGCGGTCATGGCTCGCCTTTCGAGACGTTGAGGGCGCTGTCGTCGTTGAGGGCACGGAACGCGCCGTCGAGCGCGTCCCAGTCGCGGCGCAGGGCGTCGGCGAGCGCCTTGCCCTGGTCGCTGGTGCGGTAGAACTTCCGCGGCCGGGACTCCTCGGTGTTCCAGTCGCTGGTGAGCAGCCCCTGCTTCTCGAGCCGGCGCAGGAGCGGGTAGAGCGTGTTGGCGTCGACGGCGAACCCACTGCGCTCGAGCTGGTCGAGCAGCGCGTATCCGTAGTTGGGCCGCTCGAGGATCAGCAGGCAGGCGAGCACCACGGTGCCGCGTCGTAGCTCCTGCAGATGGGCCGACACGAGTTCATCGTCGGGCATGCATCACACGATAGTGTGTGTCACACAATATGGCAACAGACACGGACTAGTGCGTCGAACGACATTGGCCGCCGCGACTACCGGTCACGCCTGGGGGCGCTGTGGTCGTTCGCCCAGGACGTCGCGGTAGAGCGCCTCGCGCAGGGCGAGCTCGCGCGGGTCGTCCAAGAGCTCCAACCCGAGGCGGTTCGGCGCATAGCAGTACCCGATGCCGGTCTCGGGATCGCCGAAGCCGAACGAGCCGCCGTTGCCGGCCGTGCCGAACGCGGTGTCCGCCGTGCCGCCGAACGGCCAGCCGGGAGCCGGCTTGCAGTAGCCGAGCGAGTACACCGCCGGCACCCGGAGCACCAGGTCTTCCAGCCCGCCGCTGGGTGGCCGGGCCGGCTGGACGAGCGCGTCCAGGGTGTGCGCGTTCAGGCCCAGCGTTCCTGTCACCGCGGCGCCGTAGGCCGCCGCGACGGCACGCGCCTCGCCGATGCCGTTGCCCGCGGGCAGCTCGACGCGCAGCAGGTCGAGACGGTTGTAGTTCACGGCGACCAGCAGCTCCGGCGGGTTGGCGAACGCCCGCAGGGTCAGGCTGTGTGGCGTGAGCATGCCGAGCAGGAAGTGCCTCGGGACCTTGCGAACGTGCAGGAGCATCTCCCACCTGCTGCGGCCGTGGATCGTCGCGCGGCGCTGCGGGTCGAAGCCGTCCGGCAGGCCGATGTAGAAGTCGATGCCGAGTGGCGCCGCGAGCTCCTCGGCGAAGAACCGCCCCAGCGACCGTCCGGCGGGGTCGACCCGGCGCAGGAGCTCGCCCTCGTACCAGCCCAGCGTGATGCCGTGGTAGCCATGCCTGGTGCCGGCCGGCCAGAGCGGCCGCTGCAACGCGATCGCCGAGGCGACCACGTCGAGGTCACTCATGTCGGCGACGGTCAGCGGGATGTCGAGCACCGGCAGGCCGGCTTGGTGGGACAGCAGCTGGCGGACGGTGGTCTCACCCTTGCCCCGCCAGGCGAACTCGGGCCAGTACGCGGCAACCGGTCTGTCGTGGTCCAACAGTCCCCGGGAGTGCGCCAACGCCAGGGTCAGCGACGCGACGCCCTTCGTGGTGGAGAACATCGCCACGACGGTGTCCGAACGCCACGGCGCGCGGGTCGCGCCGTCCCGGTAGCCGCCCCACAGGTCGACGACCTTGCGCCCGTCGCGGTACACCGCACACGCCGCACCGATCTCACCACGCTCCGCGAAGTTTCGCCGGAACGCGTCGGCCACCGGCCCGTATCCCTCGTCCACCTCGCCGCACACGAGCGCCGGCGGGACGTCAACCTTCAACGCCACCTCGCCTCCTCCAAGTTTCATGGAGCCGCGAGCGGTGCCGTAGCAGGCCTCACTGCCAGATTATCTCGTCCTCGCCGGGCGGTCCGGCTTCGATGCGGTAGAAAAGCTGCCGTGGATACCGCACGCGTCGTCATCGATCCCGCGTTCCGCATCGGCGAGGCCGACCGGCGGCTGTTCGGGTCGTTCGTGGAACACCTGGGCCGCTGCGTCTACGGCGGCGTCTTCGAGCCCGGCCACCCGGCCGCCGACGCGCTCGGGCTGCGCGGCGACGTCCTCGAGCTCACCCGCGAGCTCGGCGTGAGCGTCGTGCGGTACCCGGGCGGCAACTTCGTCTCCGGGTACCGCTGGGAGGACGGCGTCGGCCCAGTGGGGGACCGCCCGCGACGGCTCGACCCGGCCTGGAAGAGCGTCGAGACGAACGCGTTCGGCCTGAACGAGTTCATGGTCTGGGCCCGCGCCGCCGGCGTCGAGCCGATGATGGCCGTCAACCTCGGCACCCGGGGCGTGCAGGAGGCGTGCGACCTGCTCGAGTACGCCAACCACCCCGGCGGCACGCACCTGTCCGACCTGCGCCGCCGGCACGGCGCGGCGGAGCCCTACGGCATCCGCCTGTGGTGCCTGGGCAACGAACTCGACGGCCCGTGGCAGATCGGGCACAAGACCGCCGAGGAGTACGGCCGGCTCGCCGCCGAGACCGCCCGCGCGATGAAGATGATCGACCCCGGCGTGAGCCTGGTCGCCTGCGGCAGCTCGGGCCGCGGCATGCCGACGTTCGCGGCCTGGGAGGCGACCGTCCTCGAGCACACCTACGAGCACGTCGACTACATCTCGGCGCACAGCTACTACGACCCGACCGACGGTGACCGGGCCAGCATCCTCGCCTCCGCCGTGGACATGGACGCGTTCATCGCCGACGTCGTGGCCACCGCGGACCACGTCGCGGCGAAGCACCGCCACACCCGGCGGTTGAAGATCTCCTTCGACGAGTGGAACGTGTGGTACATGTCCAGGCCCCAGGACGCGGAGCGCCCCGCCTGGACGTCGGCGCCGCCGCTGCTCGAGGACGAGTACACCGCCACCGACGCCGTCGTCGTCGGCGACCTGCTCGTCACGCTGCTGCGCCACGCCGACCGGGTCGGTGTGGCCTGCCAGGCACAGCTGGTCAACGTCATCGGCCCGATCCGCACCCGCGACGGCGGCCCGGCCTGGCGGCAGAGCATCTTCCACCCGTTCGCCCTCACCGCACGGTATGCGCGCGGCACCGTGCTGCGCACCGAGCCGGCCGGACCGTCGCACGACACGGCCCGGTACGGCGCCGTGCCCTCGCTGTCCACCGTCGCCGTGCACGACGAGGAGACCGGCGCCCTGTCGGTGTTCGCCGTGAACCGCGCCGAGACCGACCTCGCCGTCGACCTCGACGTCCGCGGCCTGCCCGGCCTCGCCGTGGCCGAGCACCTCGCCATCGCCGCGGGCGACGCCGTGAACACCGCCGGGCACCCGGACGCGGTCGCACCGCGGCGCCTCGACCCGCCGGCCCTCGACGCCGGCCGCGGCACGGTGCGGCTGGCCGGCGCCTCCTGGAACCTCATCCGCCTGACGCCCGCCGGCTGAGCCCCGCGGGCCGCGCGGTACGGTGGAATACCGAGTCCCCTGCCGGCGGGCCTGTCGCCATGGTTCATGCCATCCTGATGCCGGTCGTCGGGCTGCTGTCCGTGGCGATCGTCGTGCTCACCGCGCTGTCGGTGGTGCACACCCTGGTGATACCGCGTGGGACCGCGGTACTGCTGACCCGGTGGGTCATGGCCGCCGTGCGGGCGGTGTTCGACCTGCGGCTGCGCTCGGCCCGCACCTACCGCGAGCGCGACCGCATCCTGGTGCTGTTCGCGCCGGTGACGCTGCTGGCGCTGCCGGGTGTCTGGCTGACCCTCACGCTCGTCGGGTTCGCCGGCCTGTACTGGACGCTGGGCGTGCAACCGTGGCAGAACGCCTTCCTCGACAGCGGCTCGTCGCTGCTCACGCTCGGCTTCCACCAGCCGGGCGGCGTCGTCAGCGGAGCGGTGCAGTTCGTGGAGGCGTCGCTGGGCCTGGGGCTGCTCGCCCTGGTCGTGAGCTACCTGCCGGCGCTGTACGGCAGCTACTCCCGCCGGGAGCTGCTCGTCACCGCGCTGGAGGCCGAGGCCGGCTCCCCGCCGTCGGCCGTTGGCCTGCTGGAGCGGCTGCTGCAGGCCAACGGCATCGCGCTGCTCGACGAGTACTGGCACGACTGGACCCGCTGGTTCAACGAGATCGAGGAGACACACTCGTCCAACCCGCTGCTGGCGTTCTTCCGGTCCCCGTCGCCGCAGCGGCACTGGGTCACCGCGGCCGGCGCGGTGCTGGACGCCGCCGCGCTGGTCTCCTCGGCGTTCGCCGCGCGCGACATCCAGCCGTCGCACGCCCGGCTGTGCCTGCGGGCCGGGAGCCTCGCACTGCAACGGATCGGGGACTACTTCCACATGCCCCGCGGCCCGGTGCCGGGGTCGCCAGGCCTGATCGCGGTCAGTCGCGCGGAGTTCGACGCGGCCTGCGACCGGCTGAGCGCCGCCGGCGCCCGGTTACGGTCGGACCGCGACCGGTGCTGGCTGGAGTTCGTCGGGTGCCGGGCCGGCTACGAGGCCGCCCTGCTGCGCTTCGCCTCGCTCACCACCGCGCCGCCGGCGCCGTGGTCGGCGGACCGGCCGATCCCCTTCCACCGCCTGCCGATCAGCGGCCGGCACGCCGAGCCGTGGCTGTAGCCGGCCGGGAGACCCTGCCTGGTCACCCCCGGCCGGTGCACCGTGGAGGCATGACAGGCAACGACCTTCCCGGCGGGGTGTACCGCACCGGCGACCTCGACCTCACCCGCTTCGGCTACGGCGCCATGCAGCTGGCCGGCCCCGGCGTCTTCGGCCCGCCGAAGGACCGCGCCGCCGCCCTCGCCGTGCTGCGCACGGCCGTCGCACTCGGCATCAACCACATCGACACCGCGGACTTCTACGGCCCGCACATCACCAACGAGATCATCCGCGAGGCGCTCGCGCCGTACCCGGCCGGCGTCCACATCGTCACGAAGGTCGGTGCCCGCCGCGACGAGCAAGGTGGCTGGCCGCAGTCCCGCACCCCCGCGCAGCTGCGCGAGCAGGTCCACGACAACCTGCGCAACCTCGGCCTGGAAACCCTCGACGTGGTCAACCTGCGCGTCGGCGGCCTCGAGGCGCCCGAGGCCGGCTCGATCGCCGAGCAGTTCGGCGCGCTCGCCGACCTGCGGCGGCAGGGCCTGATCCGCCATCTCGGCCTGAGCACCGTCAACGCCGAGCAACTCGCCGAGGCCCAGCGGATCGCCCCGGTGGTGTGCGTGCAGAACCTGTACAACATCGCCCGCCGCGGCGATGACGACCTCGTCGAGCTCACGGCCGGGCAGGGCATCGCCTACGTGCCGTACTTCCCCCTCGGCGGCTTCTCGCCGCTGCAGTCCGAGACGCTGCATGCGGTGGCGGAGCGCCTGGGCGCCACGCCGCTGTCGGTCGCCCTGGCGTGGCTGCTGCGGCGCTCGCCGAACGTCCTGCTCATCCCCGGTACCTCGACGGTGGCCCACCTGCGCGAGAACATCGCCGGCGCCGGCCTCTACCTGCCCGACGACGCCGTGGCGGAACTCGATGCGATCGGTCGCTGACGCTGCGCACATCGACGGGACGATTGTCGCGCGGCGTCTCAGCTCGCGGCCGCGCCGTGCTCCTGACGCTGCTGGACTCCACCGGCATCGCGACGCTGCTGGCCGCCCACCGCGCCGGCGCGGCGCGCGGGGCGACGCTCAGAGCAGCTGCGCGGTCAGCCCGGCCGCGAGCACCTCGGCCTGCACGTCGGTGATCTCCTCGCCGTACTCGTGCACCAGGTCGGCCTTGGTGTACACGATGTGCCCGTCGGCCTCCTCGGCCTCCGGGACGAGGCGCACGCCCTCATCGGCCACGGCCAGCGCCGGGTCGGCGTCGGTGGACTGCGCGAGCGCACGGATGTTGTCGGCGGTAATCGTCGTCGTCATGGGCCTGAGGCTGCCCGAGCCGCAAGCGGCGCAAACATGGCGGCGGGTCAGCCCCGCGGCCGCGCCACGCTGCCGTTGGACCCCAGCAGCACCGCCTTGGCCCGGTCGTACTCCGGATCGGTCAGCACGCCGCGCTGACGCAGATCGGCGAGCTTGGCCAGCTCGTCCGCCGAGCTCGACTCGCCTTGTGACTCGCCCTGTGCGCTCGGCTCGTTCACGACCTCCCGGATGTACCGGCGCATCTGGGCCTCCTGCTGACGGGCCCGTGCGGCGGCCCGCTCGTTCATCGACCGGCCCCGCGCGATCAGGTACGTCAGCGCCCCGATCCACGGCAGGACGATCAGGAAGAGCGTCCAGGCGGCCTTGCCCCAGCCGGACATCGAAGGATCCCGGAACAGATCCGCGAGGATGCTCACCATCAACCAGATCCAGGCGAACACCAGCATGAACCATATTGTGTAGACCACGATCTGGCCGAACGTGATGTCCATCGCCCACCTCCAGCAACGCGTGGGGACCCGGGCTGATCTGACATCCTCAGCGTGGTACTCCCATGGCCCGAACTCATCCCCCGGTACGGGTGAGGCCCGTCGCGGTTCCGCGGCCGTCGCAGCCTCAGCGGACCCGGTGGGTCAGGAACCGCTCGACGTCGTCGTCGGTGAGCTGCTCGAAGTTGTCGTACCACTGCCCGACGGCCCAGAACGGATCGGGCGCCTCCAGGTAGAGCACCGCGTCGGTCTCGCCGGCGAGCGCGTCGCGCGCCTGCGTGGAGCAGACGGGGATCGCGAGGATCAGCAGCCGCGGCCGCCGGGCGCGCAGCCAGCGCGCCGCCGCGCGGGCGGTGACCCCGGTGGCCAGCCCGTCGTCGACCAGCACCACGGTGCGACCGGCGACCGGCGGCGCGGGGCGTTCGCCGCGGTACCGGCGGGCGCGGCGGCGCAGTTCGGCGCGTTCGCGCTCGACGGTGCCGGCGAGGTCAGCCGGGGTGAGGCCGAGATATTGCAGGGCGTCGTGGTCGAACTCGGCGGGCCCGTCCTCGGCGATCGCGCCCACGCCGAACTCGCGATGCCGGGGCGCGCCGACCTTGCGCACGATCAGCACGTCGAGGTCGCCGCCGACGGCGTCGGCCACGGCGGCGGCGATCGGCAGCCCGCCGCGCGGCAGGCCCAGGATCAGTGGCCGGTCGGTCTGGGGTGCCTCGGCCAGGTGCCGCGCCACCCGGTCGGCCAGTTCGCCGCCCGCCGTGGCCCGGTCGGCGAAGGTGCGGTACGACGTCCTCATGCCCGGTCGCTCCGACCGGTCGGGGGCACCAGGTGCGCCGCGAACCACTCGCCGGCGTGCCGGGCAACGAGGTCCAGGGCGCCGGGCTCCTCGAACAGGTGGGAGGCGCCCGGCACGATGCGCAGCTCGACGGGGGCGGTCATGGCCGCCCGGGCCTCCTCGTTGAGCTGCAGTACCGTCCGGTCTAGCCCGCCGACGACGAGCAGTGTCGGCGCGGCGACGGCGGCCAGCGCCTCACCGGCGAGATCGGGGCGGCCCCCACGGGACACCACGGCCCGCACGGCGCCGGGCCGGGCCGCGGCGGTGACCAGCGCGGCGGCCGCGCCGGTGCTGGCGCCGAACAGCCCGAGCGGCAGCCCCGCGGTCTCGGGCCGGCGCCCGGCCCAGTCGGCGATGCCGGTGAGCCGCTGGGCGAGCATCGCGATGTCGAACCGCAGCCCGCCGGTACTGGCGTCGTACTGCTCCTCGTCCGGGGTCAGCAGGTCGGCCAGGAGGGTGGCCAGGCCGCGCCGCTGCAACGTGCCGGCGACCGCCCGGTTGCGCGGGCTGCGCCTGGAGCTGCCGCTGCCGTGCGCGAACAGCACCAGCCCCTCTGCGCCGTCGGGCACGGTCAGGTCGCCGTCGAGGTCCACCCCGACCGCCGGAATCCGCCACGTCGTCGCCGTCGCGCTCATCTCGATCCCTCCCGAGGGCAGGCACGTTCGACCCGAGGCCGTAGCCTCCAACGGTCGGCTACCCGCCGCGCGGGCGTCCATGCAGTCGCGGATGGGTTCGCTAACGGGGTCGGCGGGCCCGGAAGAGCTGGTGGCCGCTGTCGCCCTCGGGCACGAACACGTCCTCGTCGACGTCCAGGCCGGCGCCGGTGATCCAGCCGCGGTACGTGGCCGCGTCCGCCTGGCTCCACCACATCGCCGCCGGGCCGCCGAGCCAGCCCTCGTCGGTGCCCGTCCACTCGTGGGCGCCCGTGGTGGCCAGCAGGATGCCGCCCGGGCGCAGCCAGGTGGCGATCCGGGCGATCAGCGGCCGCTGCGCGTCCAGCGGCATGTGGATGAGCGCGTAGAAGCACACGACCGCGTCGAAGGACCGCTCCGGGAAGGCGACCGTGGTCGCGTCGGCGCGCAGGAACGTGGCCTGCGGCACCAGGCGGCGGGCCCGCTCGATCTGCACGTCGCTCAGGTCGACGCCGGTGACGTCGTGGCCGCGCTCGGTCAGGCTCCGGACGACCGGGACGCCGCAGCCGCAGCCCAGGTCGAGCACGGCGGCGCCGGCCGGGAGCCGCTCGTGCAGGTCGGCGAGCCAGGCCGCGTATCCGGCGGGCTCGTCGTCGTCGCCGCGGTACCGGTGCGATATCGCGTCGTAGCCGCGGCGGACCAGGTCGGTGGGGTCGGGGGCCGTCACGGGCTCATCGTAGGCGGCGCGTGGGTCACGGTGGGCCAGTCGTTCCCGTGTCGTTCATCGTGTACGCGGCCTGGCCGGTGGTCGCCGCGGTCCTCGCGCCGGTCGCCGTGCGCCGCCGCGACGTGTGACCACGCGGCATCGCCGCCCGGCCCGGCGGGTGACCTCGCGGAGCCGGGCGGCCGCCCCGGCGGTCGCCGGTACCGCGGCCACGGCCGCGCACGCGCCGACGAGGGTGCCGACCAGGTGCTCGCGCGGCGGCAGGCCGGAGATCAGCGCGACCTCCGTGGCGTGGTAAGCGATCAGGGCGGCCACGGCCCAGGCGATGCGGCGGGTGACCGCGAGGTACGCCAGCAGCGCCACGACCGACGCCGACGGCCCCGCGTCGGCGTAGTGGGCGAGAGCGTGGCCGACGCCGACCGGCGGGCCGGCCAGCATCCAGGCCCGCGCCGACAGCGTGGCGAGGGCGTGTCCGGCGAACGCGACGCCGATCGTGCGCCACGCGCCGACGGCGGCCTGCGTCACGGAGTACACGATGAGCACCTGCAGCACCGCGAACCAGAACGGCAGCAGCGCGGCCGGGGCGAACATGGACAGCGGCAGGCGCCACACCGTGGCGAGCAGCGGGTCACCCGGGTGCGTGACGCCCCAGCGGGCCACGAACGCACTTCCCGGCCCGGTCCGCACCGCCACGGCGAGGCCGGCGACGAACAGCGCCGCGGCCGGGCCCAGCCAGAGCCGGTCGTACCGCCGGTGCCGCACCGCGGCGACCGCCGGACCGACGAGCGCGGCGCACTGCCGTACGAACCGATTCATGCCGGGTGCCGCTACCCGGGCCGGGCCGCGCCATGCGGGGGATTTGGTCCCGATGAAGTTTTCCTTAGCGGCCCGCGCGCGGCGCTGCACGCCGGATCCGGGGCCCTATAGTCGTTCGCGCCGCAACGTCAATCGCACTGGGGCACGCACACGTGGATGCAACGCAGCCTTCTCCACCCCCGCACCGCCGGCGTCGCGTGGTGATCGCCGCCGTCGCCGGGGTCGTCGTCGCCGCGCTGGGCGCCGTCGCGGCCTTCTCCGCGTCCGGGCCCGGCGAGCCGGCCCAGGGCTCACCGGCCGGCTCGGGCACCGGATCCGACCGGACGCAGTCGCAGGCGTCGGCGGGCGGCGGCGCCGGCCCGTCGGCGGCCGCGGGCAGCGCGGCCCTGTCGGCGGCGAACGGCGGCTGCGACCGCCCGGCCGGGCAGTCGCCGGTGGTGAAGGTGACCGACGTCAACGTCGGGACGGCCGTGACCGGATACGGCCGGGAGGGCGACACCGAGCCGCTGCCCATGGCGATCGCCGCGACGCCCGCCGGCGGATCGTGGCTGGCGTGGCTGGGCACCAACGGCCGGGTGTACCTGGGCCGGCTCGACTGCGACGATCACCTCGTCGGCGCCGCCACCAGCTTCGAGGGCATCGACCTGCAGGACGTCCACGCCGACGCCAACGGCGGCGTGGTGCTGCTGACCCGCAAGGGCACCTGCCACGACGGCCCGCTGTGCGGCGGCTCGTCGAGCCCGTGCAACACCATGCACATGATCCGGTTCGACAACGCCGGCCGTCAGGTCTGGCAGCGGCAGGTCACGAACCTCGGCGCGAGCCTGGGCGGCTACGACAACGGTGCCAGGTTTGTGTGGTGGTACCAGCACCACGGCCGGCTGGCCTCCGACGGCACCAACTACGCGGCGTACTTCAGCGTCGCCATCACCGTGCAGAACGGCGACTGCGTCGACATCCACGAGGGCGACCGGATGCAGGTGGTCGGCCCGGGCGGCGCCCTGGTGCCCGGCCAACGCGACAGCTTCGAGGTGGGGTGCAGCCACAGCTGGGACACGCGCATCCTCTGGGACCCGCGCACCGGCCACTACGCGATGGTCTGCGCCACCGACAACGCCTGCCGCATCGCCCAGCCGCACCCCTACCGCACCGTGGCCTCCGGCGCGTGCGACAACACCCTGTTCGGCGGCGACCTGGTGCTGGCGAAGGGGCAGGGCTACTGGACCGCCTGGAGCCAGGGCGGCCAGGTGCGCCTCGACCACTTCACCACCGGCGCGTCCGACACGACGGTCCGAACCGCCGCGAGGGCCGCCCACCCGCACCTGGTCGGCTACGGCGCCGGCCGGATGCTGCTGGCGTGGGAGTCGGGTTCGTCGATGGCGGCCCAGGCGTACGACGCGGGCACCGGCAAGCCCGTCGGCGGCCAGTTCACTGTCAACGTCAGGGATCACAACTACCAGGCGTTCAAGGCGTACGCCGACGGCAGCGCCGCCTACCCCGCCGCCGGCGCGAACGGCACCTCGATCCGCCTCGCCCGGGTCATGCCGCTGACCGCCTGACGCGCCCCCGCAAGGGTTGTTGACCCGTGCTTGCGGCCCCGGTCAGCCGCCGAGCAGGTCGATGAGCTCGGCCGCGTTGCGCTGGGCGTAGTCGGAGTAGCAGTTGTTCATCAACACGTGCGTCTGCGACGTCCGCTCGGCCAGGGAGCGCAGCTTCGGGGCCCACGACGTGAGCTCCTTCGAGGAGTACAGGTAGCCGAACTTCTCGTGGATGTCCTTGCTCGTCCAGCGCGCGCTGTGGCCGTGGAAGCGCACCGCCGCTAGGTCCGAGGTCGCCTCGACGACCGGGGGTACCGACGAGCGGTGGCCCTGCGGCATGTCGACCACGACGTACGGCAGGTCGTGCGTGCGCAGGAAGTCCAGCGTCTCGCGCTCGTTGTCGCCGTCGAACCACGACGCGTGCCGGAACTCCACGGCGATCCGCAGCGGCTTGCAGCGCGCCGCCGCCTCCAGCAGCGTCTGCTTGTTGGACCGGCGGATCGTGAACCACGGCGGGAACTGGAACAGCAGCAGGCCCAGCTTGCCGGCGTCCGCCAGCGGGTCCAGCGCGGTCAGGAAGCGCGACCACACGTCCTCGTACGCCTGCGCCGGCAGGTCGCGCGGGTACACGTTGGCCTTCCCGGTCTCCGGGCGGAGGTCCTTCGGCAGGGCCGTCACCTTCGTCGGGTGGCCGGTCAGCAGGCTGAACGCCTTGACGTTGAAGGTGAAGCCGGCGGGCGTGCGCTCGGCCCACAGGCGGGTCGTCTGCTCGTTCGGGGGCGCGTAGTACGTCGCGTCGACCTCGACGAGCGGGAACTGCCGGGCGTAGTAGCCCAGCCGCTGCTCCGGGGTGGTCACCTCGTCCGGGTACCAGCCCGACTCCAGCAGCGTCCGGTCCGTCCACGACGCGGTACCGACCTTGATCTCGCCCATATCGGCTCCAGGTCCCCGCGGAATGGCCAGGGCAAACGCCAAGGGTCATGCCGGGCGGTCGGGCTCCGCGGCGCGGGCGGCGTCGAAGGCGGCGCCGGCCTGGTCGGCGAGGGCGACCGCCACGAGCCGGGCCCGCACGGGGACGGGGCGGCCGGGGGTGGGCCGGAGCATGAATCGGCCGTAGAAGCGCCCGCCCGCGCCGACCCGCAGCTCGATGTCCTCGTCCGGAAGTTCCTCCGGGGCGAGGTGCCGCCGCAGCCCGCCCGCGGCGATGCTGCCGTCGCGCTCGAGTCGCGCCGGGTGGCCGAGCAGCCGGCCGTACTCGAATCGGCAGGCGCGCAGGCCCAGCACGTCGACCAGCTGGGCGCGCACCTGGTTGGCCACGTCCGGGCCGCTGCGGCCGGAGCGGACCAATTCGGCGGTGTGATGGATCCGGTCCAGCTGCTCAGCGTCGGTGATCGTGACGAGGAGCAGCCGGCGGGCGCGGGCCGCCAGCTGCGACACCGTCAGGCCGACGACGAGGAGCAGCACCATCGTGGCGAGGTCGCCGGGGTTGGCGATGCTCCATGTGGAGTACGGCCGGACGAGGAAGAAGTCGAACCACACGGCGGCGGACACGGCCGCCAGGGCGCCGGCCGGGCGATTGCCGAAGGCGGCCACCGCCACGACGACCACGACGAGCACCAGGGCCAGGTTTGCGCCGGAGACCGACGTGCGCAGCGGCGTCAGCGCCGCGCAGACGGCCGGCGGCGCCACGAGCGCCGCGGCGAGCGCGATCCGGTCCCGACTGAGCCAACTGGGCATGGGCGCCACCGCCCCGCATGTCCTGCGGCGGGGCCGGCCCCGCCGAGCGTGCACCTCCGCCAAGGGTACGGCGCCGGCCGGACGATCGGACGGGCCGGATGATCCGACGGGTGGCGGCCCGGAGCGCGGCGGATTTCCGCATGGCGGCGCCAGGGTCCGATGCTTCGGGCCGCGGCCCGGTTGGCCTGTCCGGCGGCCTTCCGGCACGGGAAAATGAATGTGGGCGCCGCTACTGGGTCGGAGGGAGCCGTGAAACAGAACCTGCGTCTGGGAACCATCGCCGGCATCCGGATCGGCGTGAACTGGTCGGTCGTCGTCATCATGGTCCTGCTGGTGCAGATCCTCGCCCTGACGATCGTCCCGGCCTCCGCGCCCCGGCTGCCCGTCGTCGTGCCGTGGCTGCTCGGCGCCGCCGGAGCGGTCGTCTTCCTGCTCTCGCTGCTGGCGCACGAGCTTGCGCACGCGCTCGTCGCCCGCGCCTTCGGCATCCGGGTCGAGCAGGTGACGCTGTGGCTGCTCGGCGGGCTCGCGGAGTTCGGCCAGGAGGCACCCACCGCCCGGGCCGACCTGCTGACCGCGGGCGCCGGGCCGGCCACCAGCGCCCTGCTGGGTGGCGGCTTCGGCGGGCTCGCGGTCGGCCTCGGCGCACTCGGCGCCCCGGCCGGCATCGTCGCCGTCATCGGCTGGCTGGGCGGGATCAACGTCGTGCTCGCCGTGTTCAACCTGCTGCCGGGCGCGCCCCTGGACGGGGGCCGGGTGCTGCGCGCGGTGCTGTGGCAGTGGCGCGGCGACCGGCAGCGCGCCGCCCTCGCCGCGACCAGCGCGGGCCGCGTGATCGGCATCGGCCTGATGGCCCTCGGGCTCGTGCAGGTCGTGGTCACCGGGATGTTCGGCGGCCTCTGGTTCATCCTCGTCGGGTGGTTCCTCATCGCCGCCGCGGCCGCCGAGGCGGCCAACGAACGCTACCGCGCCCAGCTCGGCCGGACGCCGGTGTCCGCGGCCATGCAGACCATGGTCCCGTACGCCGGCACGGGCAGCAGCGTGGCCGAGGCCGTGGCCGCCGCCGACGCGGTGCCCGGCAAGTACGTCATCGCCCTGCGCACCCCGGACGGCCACCCCGGCGGCCTTGTGCGCCTGGCGGATCTCGCCCGCGTTCCCCCGGCCGAGCGCACCGTCACACCGGTGTCGGAGGTCGCGCGGCCGGCCACCGCGGTGACCGTGGTCGAGGCGTCCCAGCCGCTCGCCGATGTGGCCAACCAGGTGTCGCGCGCCGGCACCGCGCTCGTCGCCGATGGCGGCGTGCTCGTCGGCCTCCTGGAGCCCGCCGACGTCACCCACGCCGCCGAGCGGGCCGCCCTGCACCCGGGCGACTCGGCCGGCGCCCGCTGAGCCCCGGCCGGGCGGCCGTGGCGATCGGCGGCCGAGGCGGTCACCGGTTGATGACGAAGTCCACCGGTGCGCTGACCTTCGTGCCGACGCGGGCCACGACCTGGTAGGTGCCGGGCGGGGCTGGGGTCTTGGCGAACGCGCAGTCGTGCGGCGTGGTCCGGTAGCTGCTCCATTTGTAGCCGTATCGCACCGCGTCTCCGGCGGCGAAGGCGCGCACGTCGCTGGTGCGGGCGCGGCCGCAGTAGTCGGAGGTGAAGATCAGCACGCCGTCCTTCAGGACCTGGATCTCCTGCGCGCCCGGGCCGAGGTCGCGGGAGCACCAGCCGTCGGCCTTGGAGACGATGGCGATGAAGAACGTGAACGTCCCGCCGTACACGCCCGGCGACGGGCTGGCGGACGCGGTGACGGCGATCTGGTCGTCGGTGCACGGCGCGACGTCGCGCGGGGGCGGGCTGCGGTCCACCGCCGGCGCCGAGCTCGTGTCCGGGGTGGCCTGCACGAACGACGGCGAGGCGAGGTCGCCGGGGGCCGCGGTGACCGAGGTGGCCGAGGTGGCCGAGGTCGGCTGCTGACCCGTTCCCGCCGCGGGCGCGGTGCTCACGGCGGCCGGCGTGGAGCCGCCCGAGCCGCGCACCGCGAGCCAGCCGAGCAGCACCACCGCGGCGAGGCCGACGGCGACGAGCGCGCGGCGGCGCCAGTAGACGGAGGGTGGGTGAGGTCCGACGGTCAAGCGCTTCGCCGGTCGTTGCATTGGGGCAGTTTGCCAGAACCGTTGCCGCGCCACGGCCCCGGCACGCCATGACAGTGCGCTACCAGCACGCGAACCCGTCGGCGAACCACACGGGATCGTGCAGCCACGGAAGGTGACCGCCGGGGTCGGTCTCGATCACCGGGCCACGCTACCGCCTCGGCCGGCCGGGCCGGTCAGCCCCTGAGCTCCAGGCGGAGGCCGGTGTGGTCCAGGGTCCGGGGGAGCGGGGTCCGCAGCGGCCGCAGGGTCCGCAGCGGGCCGAGGCGGTTCAGCAGTACCGCGATGAGGGTGCTCGTCGTCAGCAGCACCACGTTGCGCCCCGGGCACGCGCCCGGCCCGGCACTGAACGGGAAGACCGACCAGCTGCGCCGGGCCCCGCCGCTCAGCCACACCTCGGGCGCGAACTCGTCGGCCTGGTGCATCGTGGTCTCGTCGCGGTGGAAGTACGAGCTCGGCAGGACGAACGACGTGCCGGCCGGCAGCGACGCGCCGTGCCAGTCGGTCTCGGCCGTGCTCTCCCGCAGCACGACGAGGGTCGTCGGCCACAGCCGGACGGTGTCCTGGACGCAGGCGCGCACGAACGGATACAGCGGCGCCTCGTCGCGTGCCGCGGTGCCCTGGCGTCCCGCGTCGGAGCCGAGCAGCGCCAGCGTCCGGAAGGCGCTCATGCCGGCCGCGTCGAACGCGAACAGCCAGTGCGGCACCTGGCCGGCCGGGTCGACGCCCGCGACGGCCGGGGTGCCGGCGATCGTGCCGGCCAGGGTGCCGGGCTCGGCCCGGGCGACGTAGGCGTCGATCCGCCGCTGAAAGCGCTGCCGCAGGCCCTCCTGCCGCGGCCGCAGGTACGCCCAGTTCGCCGCCGCCCGCAGCCGGTTGAGCTCGGCGGTGACCCGGATGTCGTCGCGGGCCGCGTCGCCGAGCACGACCCGGCGGGCGATCCGGTCGAACATCGCCGCGAACGCCGGCCAGTCCAGGATGCGCCCGTCGTCGAACCGCTCGACCTCGTCGCGCACCTTCCCGGCGATGGCCCCGGCCGCGCGGTGCAGCGGCGCGCCGGCGTCGAGCACCGTCTCGTTGAAGTGCCGCCGGGCCTGGCGCAGCGACCCGGTCGAGATGAGCACGCCGTGCGGCTGGAAGTGCCGCAGCGCCGCCACCTTCTCCCGCGTGGCGAGCGCGAACGGCTCCGGCGAGCCGGCCAGGACCCGCTCGACCCCGGCCTCGTCCAGCACCAGGGCGACCGGGCGCCCCGGCAGCGCCAGCCGCAGCGGGCCGTCGCCGTGCCGGGCGCGCAGGCCGCGCAGCAGCCGGGCGCCGCGCCGGTCGAGGTCGAGCCGCCGCACGAGCCGGACCACGCGGTTGCGCCGCCGGATCGCGCCCTGCGCCACGATCGGGGCGAGGACGAGCCCGGCGCACCGCACGGTGTCGAGCACCCCGGCCCGCGCGGGCCTGAGGTGCCGTTCGGCCCGGGTCGTGAGGTCGTGCGCCATGACGGCCGCGTACCCCGTGCCCCCGGCCGGAAACGGGCCGCGGCGCCGCCGAGCCCTGGCTGCCGCAGCCGCCGGCGTGCCTGTCGGAGACCCCTTCGGCGGTGCGCGTGTACGGCACCGGGATGACGGCAAGAACCGAAGCTATCGGTGCAAGAACTTGCGAGCCCGCCGGCCCCGGGAGGCTGATTCGCCCGGGAGGCGGGCGGCTCCGGGTTTCACCCGGTCGCGGATGGGAAGCGCGTCGCCGGGTAGCCGATGAAGGGGGACGTCCGGCGGATGCACATTGCCACCAGGAGCATCGAGCCGCCGCGGGCCGGCGCACCGATCGTGCGCCGCACGCTGCCGGGCAACATGTTCACGCGCATGCTGCGCACCACCGACGCGAAGGACGTCGGGGTGCTGTACCTCGTGACGGCGTTCGCGTTTTTCATCATCGGCGGGGCGCTGGCGATGCTCATGCGGGCCGAGTTGGCCCGGCCCGGCCTGCAGTTCCTGTCGCCGGAGCAGTACAACCAGCTGTTCACCGAGCACGGCACGATCATGCTGCTGCTGTTCGCCACCCCGCTGGTGTTCGGCTTCGCCAACTTCGTGGTGCCACTGCAGATCGGCGCCGCCGACGTCGCCTTTCCGCGGCTCAACGCCCTGTCGTACTGGCTGTTTCTGTTCGGCGGCACGCTGGTGATCTCCGGGTTCGTCACGCCGGGCGGCGCGGCCGACTACGGCTGGACGGGGTACGCCCCGCTGAACAGCCAGGAGAACTCGCCGGGCCTCGGCGGCGACCTGTGGGTCATGGGCCTGGTCATCTCCGGGCTCGGCACGATCCTCGGCGCGGTCAACATCATCACCACGATCCTCACGCTGCGCGCGCCCGGCATGACGATGTTCCGGATGGGGATCTTCACCTGGAACATCCTGCTCACCGCGCTGATGGTGATCATGGTGTTCCCGGTGCTCGCCGCCGCCCTGCTGGTGCTGGAGGCCGGCCGCAAGCTCGGCGCGACCGTCTACAACCCCTCCAACGGCGGGCCGATCCTGTGGCAGCACCTGTTCTGGTTCTTCGGCCATCCCGAGGTGTACATCGTCGCCCTGCCGTTCTTCGGCATCATCAGCGAGATCATCCCGGTGTTCAGCCGCAAGCCGGTCTTCGGGTACAAGGGGCTCGTCGGGGCGACGATCGCCATCACCGTGCTGTCGATGAGCGTCTGGGCGCACCACATGTTCGCCACCGGCCAGGTGCTGCTGGTGTTCTTCTCGTTCGCGAGCTTCCTCATCGCGGTGCCGACCGGGATCAAGTTCTTCAACTGGATCGGCAGCATGTGGCACGGGCAGCTCACGTTCGAGACGCCGATGCTCTTCGCCATCGGGTTCCTGGTGACGTTCCTGCTGGGCGGCCTGTCCGGGGTGATCCTGGCCAGCCCGCCGATGGACTGGCACGTGACCGACTCGTACTTCGTCGTCGCCCACTTCCACTACGTGCTGTTCGGCACGATCGTGTTCGCGGCGTTCGGCGGCGTGTACTTCTGGTTCCCGAAGATCACCGGACGGATGATGGACGAGCGCCTGGGCCAGCTGCACTTCTGGACCATGTTCGTCGGCTTCCAGATCACCTTCTTGGTCCAGCACTGGCTCGGCGCCCGCGGCATGCCCCGCCGGTACGCCGACTACCTGCCCACCGACGGCTTCACCCTGCTCAACACGATCTCGACGATCGGCTCGTTCATCCTCGGCGCCTCGACGCTGCCGTTCCTGTGGAACGTGTGGCGGTCCTACCGCTACGGCCGCGTCGCCGGGGTCGACGACCCGTGGGGGCACGGCAACTCGCTGGAGTGGGCGACCAGTTGTCCGCCGCCGCGGCACAACTTCGAGTCGCTGCCGCGGATCCGCTCCGAGCGGCCGGCGTTCGACCGCAGGTACGGGCCTACCGATGCGCACTGAGGCCCGCCTCTTCGGCCTCCTGGCCGCCATCATGCTGACGTTCACCATCGTGTACTGGGTGATGACCGCCACGATCATGGGCCACGCCGAGCGGGTCGGCATCGTCGCGCTCGGGCTGACGACGGCGCTGTGCGTGCTGATCGGCGGCGACTGCTGGCTGGTCTCGCGGCGCATCCCGCTCCGCCCGGAGGACCGGGACGACGCCACCCCGGCCGACGGCGCGGGCGACGTCGGGTTCTTCAGCCCGTTCTCGTACTGGCCGGCCGCCATCGGCCTGGGCGCGGCCGTCGTTGCGCTGGGCGTCGCGCTGTGGCAGCTGTGGATCGCCGCGGTCGGCCTGTTCATCGCCATCTGGGGGGCTGCGGCGATGCTGTTCGAGTACTACACCGGCGCGAGCCGCGGCGAGTCGTGACCTCCCGCCGGGGCGCGCCTCAGGCCGCCGTCGCGGCCCGCCGCTGCAGGTCGAGCACCTCGGCCGCGAGGTCCAGCAGCCGGCCGGGCCGGACGTGCCGGCGCAGGTGCGGAAACTCGTAGCGCTCCTCGTACCGCGCGTGGCGCAGCGCCGCCTCACGCAGCCGCACGACCGCCTCCTCGAAGTCGGGCGCGTCCATCCCCGCGCCGGCGAGGTCCTCGAGCACCTCGCCCACCTGCCGCTCCTCGGCGAGGCGGTCCTCGACCACGAGGTCGCCGGCGCCGGGCACCTCCCTGGCGACGGGGTGCACGATCTGCCGCTCGGCCTGCTCGTGCAGCGCGAGCAGCCGCACCAGCTCCGCGAACGCCTCCCGCCGGGCGTCGCCGGTGCCGACCGCGACGAGCAGGAACAGCTCCTCGATGCGGGCGTGCTGGGCCAGCAGCACGTCGACGAGATCCTCGGTGATGTTGCCCTTGCGCTGCTGCGGATCGAACATGCGCCATCGCCTCCCGGCATCGTGAACGGTTGCGGACGGGCCGCGCCCTACCCGCCGCCCTTGCCGGCAAACCGCCGACGGCCCACGCCCCGGCTGTTCCTGATTACTCGCAGTTTGTCCAGCCCCCCGGCGGGGTAGGCCGTATTTTCCGTGCTCCGCCGGGGGCGCCGGGGGGAGGTGTGTGCCATGGAACTGGCCGTGGCGCTGTCCACCCGGCGCAACGAGAGCCTGCTGGAGCTGACCGGCGTCCTGGACTACGCGTCCGTGCCCTACCTGCGGCAGGTCGTGTTCGAGCGCTTCGACGCCGGATCCCGGCGGATCGCGCTGGAGGGCTCCGGGCTGCGCCTGCTCGACCCGGCCGCGATCAAGGTCATGACGTACCTCCAGCGCCGCGCCGGCCAGCTCGACGGCTACGTGCGCCTCACCGGCACCGCCGGGACCGTGCTGACCGCGGTGGAGATCGCCGGGGTCGCCAAGCAGCTGGGCGCCTACGACGAGCTGGACTGGCCGGTCACCCAGCGCCAGCGCCACCCGGTGGCCCTGGAGGAGCTGCACGTCGGCCACGGGCACTGGCCCCCGGACGTGACCCACCTGCTCGCCCGGATGCACCGGCTCGCCCCCGACGACCCGCGGCGGCGGCGCATCCGCGACGAGGTGATCGAGGCGTGCCTGCCCACGGCGCGCCGGCTGGCCCGCCGCTACGGCGGGTCCGGCGAGCCGCTGGCCGACCTGGTCCAGGTGGCGGCCCTGGGGCTGGTGAAGGCCGTCGACGGGTTCGACCCGGAGCGCGGCATCGAGTTCGGCGCCTACGCCACGCCGACGATCGCGGGGGAGATCAAGCGGCACTTCCGCGACCGCACCTGGGGCGTGCGGCTGCCGCGCCGCCTGCAGGAGCTGCGGCTGCAGGTCACCCACGCCCGCGAGGAGCTCACCCAGCGGCTGGGCCGCTCGCCGACGGTCGCCGAACTGGCCGCGCAGCTGTGCACCGGCGAGGAGGACGTCATCGAGGTGCTCGGCTCCGGGGACGCGTACCGGCCGGTCTCGCTCGACACCCCGACGCACACCGCCGAGGAGTCGACCACGATCGCCGACACGATCGGCGGCGAGCCGTCGGAGTACAACCTGGTCGAGTTCCGCGAGGCGCTGCGCGTGCTCATCGAGCGCCTGCCGGAGCGCGAGCAGCGCATCCTCGCGATGCGCTTCTACGGCAACCTCACCCAGACCGAGATCGCCAAGCGCGTCGGCCTGTCCCAGATGCACGTCTCGCGACTGCTGACCCACGCGCTGGGCTTCCTGCGCCGGCGCCTCAGCGAGTGACGGCCGGCGCCGGCTGCGGCAGCAGGCCCACGGTTTCGCCGCGCACGACCGGCCACACCGCCGTGGCCAGGTCGCCGGCCGCCGCCAGCTGCAGGAAGTTCGACGGCGGGTCGCGGAACACGGGGTAGTCGTCGTAGTGGATCGGCACGATCCGCCGCGGCCGCACCATCCGTGACAGGGCCACCCCCTCCCATGCGTCCATCGTGACCAGGACGCCGAACAGGCGGGTCCCGCCGAGGTGCAGCAGCATCGCGTCGATGTCGCCGAAGCGGCGCGGGATCTCCCGCAGCAGCCGCGAGCTGAACCGGGTGTCGCCGGTGATGTACAGGCGCAGCCGCCGCTCGCCCTCGCGCTCCCAGTCCAGGATGCTGCCCATCGTGGCGGGCATGGCCAGGTGTACCCCCGTGGGCCCGTGCCGGGCCGGCACGGCGGTGACGCGCAGCGACTCGCCGGCCCGCCGCAGCACGACGTCGTCCCAGTCCCGCAGCCCGACCGCCCCGTCGAAGCGCCACTTGCGCAGCTGCCGCGCCGCCGGCCGGGTGGTCAGCACCGGCACGTCGCGCGGCAGGGTGCGCCGCGCGACCCGGTCGAAGTGGTCGCCGTGCAGGTGCGACAGCACGATCCCGTCGAGTTCGGGCAGCTGCCCGGCCTCCATCGCGGGCTCGGTCCGCCGCTTGGTCCACAGCCCGTGCCCCAGGTAGGCGCGCTGCCCGCGGTGCAGGAAGTTCGGGTCGGTGAGCACCGTGAAACCGCCGAGCCGCAACAGGACCGTCGCGGTGCCGATGAACGTGGCCGAGGTCTCCATGCCGTCTCCCTCAACGTCGCTGGTCCCGGGCCGCTACCCGGTTTCGCCGGCCCCACACGGGGCGGGGCGGAGCCGGGTCGCGTAGGCCGTAGGTCGCGGCGGCGGGGGCCGGGGTACGACCTGAGGCGTACCCGAAGTGCGCTCCCGATGCCGACGCCCGCGGCGGGGCCGGTCTCCTACCGTCGCGGTATGACCACGACGCTCCGTACGACAACGCCCGCGGTGGCCGCCGAGGGGCTGGTGAAGGTGTACGGCTCCGGTGACACCGCGGTCCGCGCGCTCGACGGTGTCAGCATCGAGTTCGGGGCCGGGCGGTTCACGGCCATCATGGGGCCGTCCGGGTCCGGCAAGTCGACGCTGATGCACTGCGCCGCCGGGCTGGACACCGTCGACGGCGGCACCATCCGCCTCTACGACCGCGACGGGGCCGCCACCGAGCTCACCGCCCTCGGCGACCGCGCGCTGACCCGGCTGCGGCGGCACCGCATCGGGTTCGTGTTCCAGGCGTTCAACCTGCTGCCGACGCTGACCGCCGAGCAGAACATGAACCTGCCGCTGGAGCTCGCCGGCCGCCACGCCGACCCGCAGTGGCGGCGCACCCTCGTCGACGTGCTCGGCATCGCCGGCCGGCTCGGGCACCGCCCGGCGCAGCTGTCCGGCGGCCAGCAGCAGCGGGTCGCCGTCGCCCGGGCGCTGCTGCCCCGGCCCGACGTCGTCTTCGCCGACGAGCCCACCGGCAACCTCGACTCCCGCAGTGGCCAGGAACTGCTCGGGTTTCTGCGCCGCAGCGTGCGCGAGCTCGGCCAGACGGTGGTGATGGTGACCCACGACCCGGTGGCGGCCGCGTTCGCCGACCGGGTGGTACTGCTCGTCGACGGGCGGCTGGCCGGCGAGATCGTCGAGCCGACCGCCGAGGACGTGCTCGACCGGCTCAAGCGGCTGGGGGGCTGAGCGATGCTGCGCACCACCCTCGCCGGCCTGCGCGCGCACGCCGGCCGGATGCTCGGCACCGCCCTCGCCGTCGTGCTCGGCGTCGGGTTCGTCGCCGGCACCATGATCTTCTCGGACACGGCCCGGGCCGGGTTCTACGACGAGTTCTC
The DNA here is from genome assembly GCF_043197855.1 of Dactylosporangium sp. NPDC048998. Classification (NCBI taxonomy): domain Bacteria; kingdom Bacillati; phylum Actinomycetota; class Actinomycetes; order Micromonosporales; family Micromonosporaceae; genus Dactylosporangium; species Dactylosporangium sp. NPDC048998. Next base: position 89,806 of record NZ_JBICTV010000013.1, on the reverse strand, counting down.
CCGCACCGCCCGGCACGTCGACGTCGCCGTCGAGCCGCCCGCCGGGGCCGCCGGCAAGGACGGCGCGCAGCGCCCGCAGCTGTCCGCGGACGTCGCCGCGGCGATCCGCGCCCTGCCGGACGTGGCCGAGGCCGACGCCCGCATGGTGCAGCCGCTGCCGATGCTCGACGCGCGCGGCCGGGTGATCAGCAACTTCGGCAACGCCGGCCTCGCCGTGTCCACCGACGCCCCGGCGGACCTGCGCGCCTTCGACCTCACCGGCCGGCTGCCGGCCGCCGCCGGCGAGGCGGTCCTCGACGACGAGACCGCCGCGCACCAGCACCTCGCCGCCGGCGACGCGATCACCGTGCTGGACCGCGACGGCGCCCGGCACCGCTACACCCTCGTCGGCATCATCGGCTTCGGTACCGCCAAGCAGTTCTCCGGCCAGAGCGTCGTGGGCCTGCCCGCGGCCGAGATCACCCGGCTGACCGGCGCCACCGGCTACGCCGAGATCGTCGTGCGCGGCCGCGGCGGCCTGTCGCAGGCCGACCTCGCCGCGCGGGTCCGCGCCGCGGCCGGCGGGGCCAGCAGGGCCGTCGTGGTCACCGGCGACCAGCGGCGACGCGACCTCGCCGACGACGCCACCCAGGTCGCCGGCCAGTTCCAGACGGTACTGCTGATCTTCGGCGTCGTCTCGCTCATCGTGGCCGTGTTCGTCATCGCCAACACCTTCGCGATCCTGCTCGCCCAGCGGGTGCGCGAGACCGCGCTGCTGCGCTGCGTCGGCGCCACCCGCGGGCAGATCTTCCGCTCGGTGCTGCTCGAGTCGGCGCTCGTCGGGCTGTTCGGCGCGGTCGCCGGCGACGTGCTCGGCATCGGCGTGTGCTACGCGCTGCTCGGGCTGCTCAACGGCGTCCTGAACCTCGGGGTGCCGGTGCACGCCGTGGTCCTCGCGCCGGGGCCGCTGCTCGTCGGCGCCGCCGTCGGCGTGCTCGTGACCGTCGCCGCGGCGTTGCTGCCCGCGCTGCGGGCGACGCGGACCTCGCCCCTGGCCGCCCTGCGCGACCTGGCCACCGTGCGCACCGGCTCCCGCGCCGCGACGGTGGTCCGCCTCGCCGTGGCGGCCGTCGTCGCCGCCGCGGGGATCGCCCTGACCGCCGCCGGGCGGCACGACACCGACGCGCAGCGGGGCACGTTCGTCATCGTCGCCGGGGGAGTGGTCACGTTCCTGGCCGTGCTGGTGCTCGCCCCGCTGTTCGTCGGCCCGCTGGCCGCGCTCGTCGCGGCCGGCCCGGCCCGGCTGTTCGGCCCGCCGGTGCGCCTGGCGGGCGCGAACGCCCGGCGCAATCCCGGCCGTACCGCCGTCACCACCGCCTCGCTCATGATCGGCGTGGGGCTCATCGCGCTGTTCACGGTGCTCATCGCCAGCATCAAGGCGACCGCGGCCGGTCAGCTCGCCGGCCACTACCCGGTCGACTACGTGATGACCGGCCTGCGCACCGGCGACGGCGACGGCGCCGAGACCGCGCCGATCCCGCCCGCCTACGCCCAGGCGCTGCGCGAGCGCCCCGAGTTCTCCGCCGTCGTGGAGACCCGCACGGCGACCGCGACCGCCGGCGGCCACACGGTGCGGCTGGCCGCGATCGACCCCGGCTCCCTCGGCGGCGTCATCCGCCCGGAGCTGACCAGCGGCTCACTGTCCGACCTCACCGCCGGCACCGCGATCGTCAACGGCGGCCGGGCCTTGGCACACGAGGCCCACGAGCAGACGATCACCGTCGCCGTCGGGGGCCGGCAGGCGACCTTCCGGGTCGTCGGCTCGACCACGTCCGGCGTGCCCGGCGGCGGCCCGCTGGACGCCCTGCTCACCTGGGACGACCTGACGGCGCTGGCCGGCACCACCGGCGACACCACGGTCATGGCGAAGGCCGCTCCCTCGGCCGGCCCGGTGGCGTCCCGCGACGCGCTGGACCGCCTCGGTGAGCAGTACCCGCAGATCCAGGTCAGCAGCCTCGCCGACCTGTCCAGCGACCTCGACAACGCGGTCAACGGTCTCATCGCCCTCTTCGGCGGCCTGCTCGGCACCGCGATCGTCATCGCCCTGGCCGGCATCGCCAACACCCTGGCCCTGTCGGTCGTCGAACGCACCCGCGAGTCGGCGACCGTCCGCGCGCTCGGCCTGACCCGCGGCCAGCTGCGCGCGACGCTGCTGGTGGAGGCGATGCTCATGGGCGTGGTCGGCGCGCTCGTCGGCATCTCCTACGGCCTGGTCTACGGCCGGCTCGTCGTCGCGCAGGCGTTCGCGGGCCTGCGCCCGGTGATCGTCGTGCCGTGGGGCTGGCTGGTCCTGCTCGTCGCCGCCACCGCGGTCGCCGCGATGCTCGCCGCCGTCCTGCCGGCGCGCCGTGCCGCCCGCGCGTCGATCGTCGCGGCGATGGCCGAGACCTGACCGGTCGCCTGACCGGTTGCCTGGACCGGCCCGCCGGCGCGCGCCGGCGGGCCGCTCATCGCGCCGTCACCGCGCCGTTCATCGCGCCGGGCGGACCAGGCCGGTCTCGTACGCCAGCACGACCGCCTGCACCCGGTCGCGCAGGCCCAGCTTGGCCAGCATCCGCCCGACGTGGGTCTTCACCGTCGCCTCGGCGACCACCAGACGGTCGGCGATCTCGGCGTTGGACAGGCCCTGCGCCACCAGCAGCAGCACCTCGCGCTCCCGCTCGGTCAGCTGCTCCAGCCGGTCGTCGGCCGGCGCCGGGGCCAGCTGGCCGGCGAAGCGCTCCAGCAGCCGCCGGGTCACCCGCGGCGCGACGACCGCGTCGCCGCTGGCCACCACGCGGATCGCGGCGAGCAGGTCCTCCGGCGGCGCGTTCTTGAGCAGAAACCCGCTGGCGCCGGCCTGCAGCGCCGCGAACGCCTCCTGGTCGGTGTCGAACGTGGTGATCACGATGACCCGGGGCGCCGGCGCCGCGGCGCACAGCCGGCGGGTCGCCTCGACGCCGTCCAGGACGGGCATGCGGATGTCCATCACGACCACGTCCGGGGCGGTGCCGGCGGCGCGCAGCCGCTGCACGAGCCGCAGCGCCTCGGCGCCGTCGTCGGCCTCGCCGACCACCTCGAGGTCGGGCTGGGTGGCCAGGATCATCCGGAACCCGGCCCGGACCAGCGGCTGGTCGTCGACCACGGCGAGCCTGATGGTCACCGCGCCTCCTGCTCGGCGGCGCCCCCGAGCGGCAGGCACACCTCCACCGACCAGCCACCGTCCAGCCGGGGGCCGGCCTCCATCCGGCCCCCGTGCACCGCCACGCGCTCCCGCATGCCGATCAGGCCGTTGCCGGCCTCGCCGCGCTCGGCCGGGGCGCCCGCCGGGCGTTCGCCGCCGTCGTCCACGATGGACACCTCCAGCACCTCGGGGCCGTACCGGACACGGAGCCGCACGTTGGCGTGCCGGCCGGCGTGCCGCAGGACGTTGGTCAGCGCCTCCTGCACGATGCGGTAGGCGGCCAGCTCCAGCGCCGGCGTGAGCTCCGCCCGCTCCCCGCCGACCTCCAGCTCAACGCTCAGCCCGGCCGAGCGCGCCCGCGCCGCGATGGCGCCGAGGCCCTCGATCGTGAGGCGGCGCCGGTCGTCCGCCCCCTCGCCGAGGACATCCTCGTCGCGTGCCACGGCGTCGTCGGCGCCGCGCAGCACCCGCACGAGCCGCCGCATGTCCTCGAGCGCCTCGCGGCCGGTGGCGGCGACCGTCGACAGCGCGGCGCGGGCCTGCGCCGGGTCGGAGTCGAACGCGTAGCGCCCGCCGTCGGCCTGCACGATCATCACCGCCAGGCTGTGCGCCACCACGTCGTGCAGCTCGCGGGCGATGTCGGCGCGCTCGTTGGCCACCGCGATCTGGGCCAGGTGCTGCCGTTCCCGCTCCAGGGTGGCGGCGCGCTCCTCGAGGCTGCGCACGTACGCCTGCCGCGAGCGCACGGTGTAGGCCATCAGCCACACGCCGCCGCAGACCCCGGCGTACCAGATGGCCATGGTCCACCAGTTCTTCCCGTTGGCGTTGCGGACCACCTCGATCGCGATGCCGATGGCGACGGTCGCCGCGGCCAGCCACGCGCCGAGCATGCGCGGCGCGTACTTCACGACGCTGTACATGCCGATGAGCACGGCGATGTCGTACGGCAGCGGGTCGATCCCGTGCGGGAACAGCACCACCTGCGCGAGGGCGGCGAGGCTGACGACGGCCATGGCGACCAGCGGCCGCCGGCGCCGCACCAGCAGCACGACGGCCATGAGGTAACCCAGCAGCATCGTCGGGCGCGGCGCGCCGTTGATGAGCGGCCCGAGACTCGTCAGCCCGGCGACGGCGAGCGAGACGAGGCCGTCGAACAGCGCCGATCGCAGGCGCTGCTGGCTGGTCGGGTGCACGCCTCGAGGGTAATCACCCGCGTCACGGGGCGCGGCGTTGCCTGCGGCGGCCCGGACGGCTAAACTGCGAACATTGTATGCAGTTAATGGGGGAGGATCACGATGCGAACCGAGACGATCGCCGGCGCCAGCGGCGCGACCATTCCGGTGCACACGATCGGCACCGGGCCGGGCATCGTGATCCTGCACGGCGGCGGCGTCCAGGCGTCGGACTACCACCGGCTCGCGCGGGCGCTGTCGGACCGGTTCACGGTGCACCTGTACAACCGGCGCGGCCGGCCGGACACCGCCCCGCTGGACGGCACCGAGACCGTCGAGACCGACGTCGGCGACCTCGCCGCCGTGCTCGAGCACACCGGCGCCCGCAGCGTCTTCGGCCACAGCGGCGGGGGCTTCGTCGCGCTGCGCGCGGGCCTGAGCCTGCCGCTGGAGCGGATCGCGGTGTACGACCCGGGGCTTTCGATCCTCGGCCGCCCGTCCGCGGCCTTCATCGAGCCGTTCGAGGCGTACGTGCGGGAAGGCGACATCGCCCGCGGGCTGACCGTCATGGTCCGGGACACCTACCCCGACGACTTCGCCGCGCGCGTCCCGTTCGGCGCCGCCCTGGCCATGACCCGGCTGTTCCTGCGCACGCCGATCGGGCGCCGGTTGGCCGAGCTGGCGCCGACGGCGCCGCCGGAGGTCCGCCGCATCTTCGAGCACGACGGCCCGGCCACCGACTACGCCGGCATCACCGCCGAGGTCCTGCTGGCGGCGGGCGCGCGCGGCCCCGTGTACTTCGCGCAGAACTGCCGGGCGGTCGCGGACGCGGTCCCCCGGGGCCGCGCGATCGTCATCAAGGGCGCGGCGCACAACGCGGCCAACATCGCCCGCCCGAGCTTCGTGCGGCCCTTCGCCGAGTTCTTCGCCGGCTCGCTCGCCACCGCCTGAGCCGCGCCCCGGCACCGGACCGGCCGAACGGATGTCCGCCGATCGTCTGATCATCGCGGGTTGGAAGATCCGGCTACACTCCAGGTGGACCTGGGAGGTGGCGTGCTGGTCAGCGACGTCATGACGGCGTTCCCGGCGTATGTGAGGCTCGGCGCGACCATCCGGCGGGCGGCCGAGGTGGTCAGCGTGTCGGAGGTCGGCCAGCTGATGGTCCTGGACCACGACGGCCGGTTCGTCGGGTCGCTGTCCGAAGAGGATCTGGTGCGGGCCATGCTGCCCGGCTTCGACGACGTGACCGCCGCCGGTGGCACGCTCGCCGACGCGTTCCGGATCTTCCTGGAGCGGGGCCGCGCCCTCGCCGACCGCGTCATCGACCCCCTTGTCGTGCGTGACGCGGCGACGGTGCGCTCGACCGACGAGCTCGCCCGGGCGGCGGTCGTGATGATCGACCGCGGGATCCGAAGGCTTCCCGTGGTCGACGAGGGGACGCTCGTGGGCACGCTGTCCCGGGCCGATCTGTGCCGTGCGGTGATCTACCATTCCTGAAATCCGGCTGATCCTCATCGATCGGCACACCCGGGAGACCGCCGAGCGGGTGTGCGCGCTGCCGGCCACGCTCGGCCGGGACAGCGGTGCGTCGGCGGTGGTGCTGGACGACCGCGACGTCTCCCGGCGCCACGCGCGGCTCGACATCATCGACAACCAGCTGGTGCTCACCGATCTCGGCAGCACCAACGGAACCCACGTGAACGACGCGCGAGTGACGCGCCGGGTGCTCGTCCCCGGGGATCGAATCCGCATCGGCCGATACGAGCTGGCGTGGACGTTCCTCGACCCGGAGGCGACGGCGTTCATCGATCCGGGCCAGCTGACCGCGCTGCGGCCGATCGTGCCGCCGGGCGTCGCCGCACGACGCGTGGTGGAGGCCGCCGAGGCGCACAACCGCCAGGTCGGGCACGAACTCGACGGATTCCTGTCGCTCGCGCACGGATTTCTGCCGGTCGAGCCGCCGCTGCTCGCCTTCCCGGAGTCGCACCGGGCCTGGGACGAGATGACCGACCGGCTCCCCGACCTGTTCCGCCGGCTGTCGCTGCGCCGGGCGTTCGACGCGATGCCGGTGCTCGACGCCCGGCCCGCGGCGCTGCCCGACCGATACCTGTTGCGCGCCTCGACGCTGCTCGGCGTGTTCGCCCACGCCTACCAGTACATGGCGATCGATCCGCCGGCCGCCCTGCCCGAGTCGCTGCTGCGACCGTGGACCACGGTCTCGCAGCGACTGGGCAAGAAGCTGCCGGCCGTCTCGTACATCGATCTGTTCTTCTACAACTGGCGGCTGCGCGATCCGGCCGGGCCGCGGGCGCTGGACAACATGGACCTGCTCGTGCCGACCTGGAACAACGCGGCGGAGCGGGTGTTCTACCTGGTCACCACCGAGTTCGCGATGGGGCTCACGCCCGTGCTGGGCGCCATGGTGGACGCTCAGGAGGCCGTTGTCGCGGACGACCCGGTGGCGCTGGAGAGCGCGCTGCTGGTGATCCTCGACCGGCTGCAGCACGTCACCCAGGCCATCTATCCGCAGATCGATCCCAACCCGCGCGGCCGGCACCCGCTCGACCAGGTGCTGTGGGCCAAGACGGTCGGCACCGCGGGCGTCCCGATCTTCGACGGTGCGCCCAGCCCGAGCGGCACCGCGCAGCCGCAGATCCACGCGCTGGACGCGTTTCTCGAGCGCCAGGACTACGGCTCGCTGGTCGGGCAGCAGAGCACCTACCTCGCCGGATTCTTCCCGCGGCACTGGCGGGAGCTGGTGGCCGCGTTGCGCGAGGTGTCGGTGCGCCAGTACGTCGAGGACACCCGCAACAGCACCTTGCGCGGCATCTACAACGCCATGCTCGACGCTTATGTGGGCGACCGCGGCTGGATGGGCCTGCACCGTGTCAAGGCGTACGGCTTCCTCGAGGTGGCGTTCAAGGTCGGCCGGCAGGTGACGACCGGCGCCCGGTTCACCGGACTGTTCAAGGACCGGACCTGGGACAAGGTGGACGCCGAGCTGGCCGTCGTGCGCGATGAGCGCCGCCCGCCGGTGGGTCCGCCGGTGGTGTTCGGGACCGCCCGCCGGGGCCGCGTCGTCACCGGCGAGTCCGGCGCCTGGACCTGCTATCTGGACATCGACGTCGCCGGGCAGGGCGTGCACCACCTGCCGGGCGACCGGGTCGGCGTGCTGGCCGAGAACGACGACGAGCTGGTGCGCCGTACCGTCGCCGCCCTGCAGGCGACCGGCGACGAGCTGGTGCGGCTCACCCCGGCGTGGCGGGCCTCGGTGGCCTGCCGGGTCGGCTACGGCGAGGTCGACGTGCTGCCGCTGCGGACGTTGCTGCACTTCGCCCGGCTCCGGCCGATCGGGCGGGAGGTGGCGAAACGGCTGGTGAAACTGACGGCCGTGGGTGCGTGGCAGCGAGTCGTGGACGCCCGCATGGAGGACCAGTGGGAGCTGTGGGACGTCCTCAACCTGTTGTACGCGGGCGGATATGACGTCACCCGGCTGTGGAAGGCCGATCCAGACGAGGACGACGCGTTCTGCGCGGTGATCCCGCCCGAGCCGTTCCGGCTGTATTCGATCGCCTCGGCGCCGCCGCCCGGCCGACCGGCCACCACGCTGCGGCTGGTGGTCGCCGGCCTCGACTACACCTCCGCCCGCACGCCGTGGTCCTACCCGCGGGAACGGCAAGGCACGGCATCGCACTTCCTGCGCCGGGCGAGCACCGAGGGCCGGCAACGGCTGTCGCTGCAGATCGTCTCCACGCCCCGGTTCCGGCTGCCGGCCGATCCCGCCCGGCCCGTCGTCATGTTCGCGGCCGGTTCGGGGATCGCCCCGTTCCTGGGGTTCGTCGCCGCGCGCACCGGGTCCGGCGAGAACCGGCTCTATCTGGGGATCCGGACGCCGGAGGAATTCGTCGAGCACAAAGACCTGGACGCGGCGGCGGCCGCGGGCCGGCTGCAACTGTCCGTCGCGTTCTCCCGCGCCGACGCCGCGATCGGCTTCGACGGCCGGCGCCACGTCGTCCAGGCCGGACAGCGGCGCCGGGTGGACGACGTGATCCGCGCCGAGGCGGACGCGCTCTGGGAGCTGCTGCGCTCCACCGACGACGGCGGCCGCGGCGCGTTCGTCTACGTGTGCGGCAGCGCACGATTCGCCGCCTCCGTGATCCGGGCGTTGACCGACATCGTGCCCGGCGACGGCCGCGAATTCCTCCGCCAGCTGGCGGCCGAGGGACGTCTGGGCGAGGACGTCTTCACCACCTACCTGGGCCACGCGCAGCAGGGTCCCCGCTTCGAGGTGTCGGATCTCGCGCGGCGCAACACCTCCGAAGCGGGCTACTGGATGGCCATCGGCGGCGCGGTGTTCGACGTCAGCGAATTCCTGCACCTGCACATCGGCGGGCCGCACATCATCCGCAACCACGTCGGGCTCGACGCGACCGCGGCGTATCGCAAAGTGCTGCACCACGCGCACGCCGAGATCGACGCCCAGCTCGCGATGTACCAGATCGGCCATCTGCGCCGGCTGCGCTTCGGCGCCCGGTGGGGCGTGGTGCTCACCGAGGACGGTCTGCACGCGCTGCCGCTGGAAGAGCTGTTCCGGACCTGGGTGCGGTTCGTGTACCTGGTGGTCGGCATGGAAAACGCGCTGGCCGCCGACTACGGATTCACCACGTCGGTCACCACCTCGGGCGAAGATCCCCGGGAGCTGACGCCCTTCAAGGCGCAGTACGTCCTCGAGGCGCACCGGCGGTTCCTGGTCAGCTACCTGGACGGGCTGGTGCACGAGGACCTGCGCACCCTGTGGCAGCTCACCGCCGGCTTCTGCGACCCGCATCTGGACGTCCGGTCCTTCGGCAACGATGTCGCCGCCATGTCGGCGCGGCCGGATGTCGCGCTGGTCCGGCATTCCGTGCCCGCCGTCAAGGAGCTGCTGCTCGCCGGGGACGACCTCCGGCGGGTCACGGCGTTGTGCCGTATCTACGCGCACGTCGACGTCCACCTGCTCCGCGACCTGAAAACCGCCGTGCTGGAAGGGATCCGGGCGTTCGAGATCCACGAGGCCGACGTCGTCGAGCAGGCGGGAGCCACGCTGCTGACCGCGGCGCGCGAGGCGCTCGCCGCGGTCTCGGCCTACTACCAGCGCCTCGCCGAGCAGACCCGCGGTCACGGCATCGCCGCCGGCGACGCGGCCGAGGAGGAGATTCCGGCCGACCGGGGCCTGCCCGGCCACGGACAGCCACTCCAGCTTCCCGATTGACGCGGCCCTAACTTCCCGTGGTCGACACCCCGTAGCCGTGTGCCTTACATCCGGCGGACCGATCCCCTGGGGCGTCCCGCCAGGTGCGCGGCTCCGGGCGGAAACCGGCGCGGGCCACCGATTGACATCCGCGGATGCGCGGCTGAATATCTGGCGGGCCAGCGGCGGAGGGGAGTGGTCGGTGGAGAGCGGGACGAGCCAGGTTGTCGTGGCGTTCCGGGGCGAGGGCTCCGGCGCCGAGGAGCTGACCTGGGCCCAGCGCGACGTCTGGGACCTCATGCGGCGCACCGGCCGGACCATGAACATCGGCGGCACGGTCCGCGCCGCCGAGGGCGAAACGGTCGAGCGGGTCGCGGCGCTGCTGCGCTTCGTCATGAGCCGCCACCAGGCGCTGCGCACCAGGCTGCACCCGGTCGACGGCGGGGCGCCGCGGCAGGTGGTGTCCGAGTCGGGGGAGACCGCGCTGGAGATCGTCGACGTCGCGCCCGGCGAGGACCCGGACACGGTCGCCGAGGCGCTGCGGGTGCGGTACCAGACCACGATGTTCGACCCGGCCGGCGAGTGGCCGGTGCGGATGGCGGTCGTCCGCTCGGGCGGCACGCTCACGCACGTGGTCGTGATGTACTACCACGTCGTCGTCGACGGGTTCGGCATCGACGCCGTCGTGCGCGACCTGGCCCACCTCGACCCCGCGACGGGACGGCAGACCGCCGCCGTCGAGGGCGTCCAGCCGCTCGAGCTGGCCCGGCAGCAGCGCACGCCGGCCGCGCTGCGGCAGAGCGAGAAGTCGTTGCGGTACTGGGAGCGGCAGCTGGGGCGCATCCCACCGCGCCCGGCTCCGGCCCCCGCCGGCACCCACGACCCCGGCGAGCCGCGGTTCTGGGAGGTCGTCAGCGTGTCGCCGGCCATGGCGCTCGCGACCCGCACGATCGCCGCCCGCACCGGCGTGGCGTCCGGGCCCATCCTGCTCGCGGCGTACGCCGTCGCGCTGGCCCGCGCGACCGGCTCCGGCACGGCCGTGGTGCAGGTGGTGGTCAGCAACCGGTTCCGGCCCGGCTTCGCCGAGGCGGTCGGCAACCTCCGGCAGTTCGGCATCTGCGTGATCGACTGCGTGCTCGACATGGCCTGGGGCTCGTTCGACGAGGTGGTCGCGCGGGCGTGGGGCGCGGCGATCGGGGCGTACAAGCACGGGTACTACGACACGGCGGCGCACCAGGAGCTGATCGCCCGGGTCGGCCGCGACCTGGCCGACGACGTGGACCTCTCGTGCTACCTCAACGACCGCCGCAAGGAGACGCGCGACGAGGGGACCGGCCCGGCGCCGGCCGAGGACGAGGTCCGCGCCGCGCTGCCGCTCACCACCCGGCACTGGGGCGTCAAGGAGGACACCTACGACGGCACGTTCTACCTCCACGTCGAGGACGTGCCGGACGCCATCGGGTACACCCTGTGGGGCGACACGCACCGTTTCGCGCTCGCCACGATCGAGCAGTGCGCCCGGGACATGGAGACGGTGGTGGTCGAGGCCGCGCTCAAGCGCGCCGAGGTCGCGGGCTGAGCGGGCCCTGCGGCCGGTCAGTTGCCGGCCGTGGGACGCCCGCCCACGCAGCGGACCTCGATCTCGACCCGCCTCGCGCCGCGGAAGGCGACCTCCGCGGTCCGGCCGGGTCCGCGCTCGACGTGGGTCACTTGGTACCCCTGGGCGGGGCTCCAGGAGACCAGGTAGACGCTGCTGCCGGTGCAGCGGGCTACGACCGTGCCGCCGGGCGAGGTGAGCAGCCGCTGGACGCCGCTGGGCGACGAGCCCGGCACGACCGGTGCCGCCGCCGTCTTCGTCGGGGCCGGCGGCTCGGGCGCGTCGGAGGGAGGCGCCGGCGGCGGGGCCGAGGGGCCGGCCTCGGTGTCGACCCTGGTGAGCCCGTCGGGCGCGAGCTGCTGCGCCGGGCCGACCGCCGACCCCGCGTCGATCGACGAGAGCGCCACCAGGCTGACGGCGATCGACGCGGCGGCCCCCGCGCCCCACGCCGTCACGCTGGCCGCCACACGGCGCACGGTCGGGTTCACGCGAGTGACCCTGCCACAGCCCCGGATAAGCGCGGGTTAAGTCCGGCATAGAGATTCCGGAGGTGCGGGCCGGTACGGTGACGCCGTGGCCCGACTGCTCCTCGTGGAGGACGACGCCGAGATCCGGCGCGCCCTGATCCATGCGCTCGGCGACCTCGGGCATGCCGTGACCACGGCCGGCAACGGCATGCGCGGGCTGCAGCTGGCCGTGGACGGCGCGCCCGACCTGGTCGTGCTCGACCTCGGGCTGCCGGACGTGGACGGCCGGGACGTGCTGCGCATGCTCCGTACGATCAGCCGGGTGCCCGTGATCGTGGCCACGGCGCGCGACCAGGAGGCGGCGATCGTCGAGGCGCTCGACGCCGGGGCCGACGACTATCTCAGCAAGCCCTTCGGCGCGGCCCAACTGGACGCCCGGATCCGCGCGGTGCTGCGGCGCGCCGCCGGCGGCCCGCAGGAGCCGCTGACGCACGGCGGGCTGCGGATCGACGTGGCGGCCCGCGAGGTGACGCTGGACGAGGCCCGCATCGAACTCACCGCCCGCGAGTTCGACCTGCTGAGCTACCTTGCCGCCCGGGCCGGCACGGTGGTCACCAAGCGCGAGCTGATCAACGAGGTGTGGCGGCAGCCGTACAGCGGGACGGACAAGACGGTCGAGGTGCACCTGTCGTGGCTGCGCCGCAAGCTCGGGGAGACCGCCCGGGAGCCGCGGTACCTGCACACGGTGCGCGGCATCGGGGTGAAGTTCGTGGCGTTTGCGGGCCCGCCGCCGCGATGAGACTGCGACTCGTGCTCCTGGTGGCCGCCACCACCTCGCTCGTGCTGGTCGCCTTCCTGGTGCCGCTCGCCCTGCTGGTGCGCTCCGCGGCCGCGGACCGGGCGGTGAACGCGGCCGTGGCCCAGGCCCAGGCGCTGGCGCCGACGGTGGGCTCGCTCGACGAGCCGGCCCTCGCCCTCGCGCTCGACCAGGCGAACGCGGCCGACGGGTACCGCTTCACGGTCTTCCTGCCCAACGGCCACGTCCTCGGCGCGCCGGCCGCCCGCAGCGCGGCGGTCGTCCGGGCCGCCGACGGCAGCAGCCTTACCGCGCCGGCCCCGGGCGGCCGGGAGGTCCTGGTCGCGGTCGCCGGCCTCGACGACGGTACGGCGGTGGTGCGCACCTTCGTGAGCGACGCGGCGATGCGTCGCGGCGTGGGCCGCGCGTGGCTGGTCCTCGTCGGCCTCGGCGTCGCCCTGCTGGTGGTAGGCGTCTTGGTCGCGGACCGGCTGGCGCGCAGCCTGACCCGCCCGCTGACGGCGGTGGCCGCGGTCGCGCACCGGCTCGCCGGCGGGGACTTCGGCGCCCGGGCCGCGCCGGGCGCAGGGCCGCCAGAGGTCCGCGAGGTGGGCGGCGGGCTGAACCTGCTCGCCGACCGGATCAGCGCGCTGCTGGTCCGGGAGCGCGAGTCGGCCGCCGACCTGTCCCACCGGCTGCGGACCCCGCTGACGGCGCTGCGCATCGACACCGAGTCACTGCGGGACCCGGCCGAGCGGCGGCGGATCACCGCCGGGCTCGACGCCCTCGAGCGGACCGTCAACGACGTCATCCGGGCGGCACGGCGCCCGATGGACGCCGGTGACCTGCCGATGTGCGACGCGACGCGGGTGGTCGGCGAGCGGCTGGCGTTCTGGTCGCCGCTGGCCGACGAGGAGGACCGGCGGGTGGATGCGCGGCTGGACCCGGGCCCGCTGCCGGTCATGGTGCCCCGCGACGACCTGTCCGCGTGCGTCGATGCGCTGCTCGGCAACGTTTTCGCGCACACGCCGGAGGGTGCCGGCTTCGGTGTGCGGCTCCTCGCCCGGGCCGGCGGCGGCGCCCGCCTCGTCGTCCTCGACGAGGGGCCGGGCCTGCCCGAGCGCGTCGCGCTGCGGCGGGGGCACAGCGGGGCCGGCTCGACCGGGCTGGGGCTGGACATCGTCGAGCGCACCGCCACGGCCTCCGGCGGCGGGATCGCGCTGGAGCGCGCCCCCGGCGGCGGCGCGATGATCACCGTCGAGCTCGGCCCGCCGCCGGGCGGCGCAACGCTAACCGCACGCTAAGCGCCCCATAAGTCTGGTTTACTCGCCCGATTTGCCGGTATTTCCCGCGTCGGAACCTGGTATGAATCCCGGTGATGACGCAGACGGACACCTTGACGGCCACCGCGGCACGGCACGCGAACGGCCACGCGCCGGGCATTTCCCGCACCGGCAACCGTCTCTTCTTCTACACGCTGTTCTACTTCGCCCTCGCCGCGAGCGTCGAGCTGTGGTGGCTCAACACGCCGGCCGGCTCGGTGGACACGCCCGCCGCCGCCCTGATCGCCGCGGGCCGCGTCACCGGCATGGTCGGCGGGTTCGTCCTGATCGTGCAGACGCTGATGATGAGCCGCGCCGCCTGGCTGGAGGCCTGGGTGGGCGCGCACGAACTGCTGATCTGGCACCGGGCGCTGGGCGGTACCGTGGTCGTCGTCGTGCTCGCCCACGCGGCGCTGATCGTCGTCGGGTATGCCGGGGCGGAGCACGCGTCGCTGGCACACGAGACGTGGACCATGCTCACCACCTACCGGGACATGGTCAGCGCGTTCGTCGCGACCGGCGTGCTCGTGGCCCTGGGCCTGCTGGCGATCCGCACGATCCGCCGCCGGATGCGCTACGAGGTGTGGTACTACCTGCACCTGTCCGCCTACCTGGCGCTGCTGCTCGGCTACGGCCACCAGTTCACCGACGGCGCGGACCTGCAGTCCGGCTTCGCCCGCTGGTACTGGATCAGCCTGTACGCCTTCGCCCTCGCCTGCCTCGTCTGGGGCCGCGTCGTCGAGCCGCTCTGGCTCAACCTGCGCCATCGGCTGCACGTCATCGAGGTCGTACCGGAGGGCGCCGGCATGATGTCGATCTACATCGGCGGCCGGCGGCTGGACCGGCTCGACGCCGAGGCCGGCCAGTATTTCCGCTGGCGGTTCCTGATGCGCGGCGGATGGTGGCAGGCGCACCCGTTCTCGCTGTCCGCGGCGCCCAACGCCGACTGGCTGCGGATCACCGTCAAGGTCGTCGGTGACCACACGAGCGACCTGCAGCACGTCCGGCCCGGTGTGCGGGTGTTCGCCGAGGGGCCGTCCGGGGCGTTCACCGCCGGGCACCGCCTGCGCCACGGTGCCCTGCTCATCGCCGGCGGCAGCGGCATCGCGCCGATCAGGGCCCTGCTGGACGACCTGCCCGCCGACACCGTGCTGCTCTTCCGCGCCCGCAGCGAGGCCGAGCTGACGTTCCGCGCCGAGCTCGACGAGCTGGCGGTCGCGCGCGGGATCCAGGTCTGGTACGTCCTGGGCTCCCGCGACGACCCCGCGCCGCGGCGCGCGTTCAGCCCGCGGGGCCTGCGCGAGCTGGTGCCCGACGTGCGCCGGCGCGACGTGTACATGTGCGGCCCCGACGGCCTGATCTCCACCTCCCGCCGCGCGCTGCGCCGGCTGCGGGTGCCCGGCCGGCAGATCCACCTTGACCCCTTCGAGTTCTGAGGCACTTTCTGAGGCTTTCGGGAGGTAGTTGTGCGTAGACCCGCCGCCGCGCTGCTGGGCACCTTGGCCGGCACGGTGCTGCTCGTCGGCGCCAAGTACGGCAGCACGTCGCCGCCCGCGGACACCGGCGCCGTCGCGTCGAGCGATGACGCCGCCGGCGCCCCCGCGAGCGACCCGGCCGCGGTCCTCGACGCGTCGGGCGCGCCGACCGCGAGTGCCGCGCCGGCGCCGAGCGCCCTCGGCACCACGCAAGGTGCGGCGCCCGGCACCCCGGGCGCGGGCCGCACCACGAACGCACCGGCGCCCACCACCGCCGCCGCCTGCACCACCGCGTCGGGCGGCGCCGCCCAGATCGCCTCGCCCGGCGTCGGTACCGTCACCGTCACCATCCAGGTCTGCGGCGGGGCGCTGAAGACGGCCTCGGCCGTGCAGAGCAAGTCCAACTGGGACCGCAACACCGCCGCGATACCGGCGCTGAACAGCCTCGCCGTCACCAACTACAAGACCAACTTCGCGGCGATCCACTACTCCCGGGCGACCCTGACCAGCCAGGCCTACCAGGCGTCGCTCCGCTCGGCGATGTCGAAGGCGGGCATCTGAGGTGACGCCGGGCACGCCCACCGGGCTGCGCCGCAGCGAGCTGGTGATGGGCACCATGGTCGCGATCGACATCGCCGACCCGCTGCCCCGCGCCACGCTCGAGGCGCTCGCCGACGACTTCTTCGCCTGGATGCGCGAGGTCGACCGGCGCTTCAGCACGTACCGGCCCGACAGCGAGGTCTGCCGGCTCGACGAGGGCACGCTGCGGCCGGCGGACGGTTCGGCGTACCTGCGGGAGGTCCTCGACGCCTGCGCGGCGCTGTGGCGGGACACCGACGGGTATTTCGACGCGTACGCCACCGGCCGCCTCGACCCGTCCGGCTACGTCAAGGGCTGGGCCGCCGAGGTCGCCTCGGCCCGCCTCGCGGCTGCCGGCAGCGTCAACCACCTGGTCAACGCGGGCGGAGACATCCGCTTGCGGGGCGGCCCCGAGCCGGGCCGGCCGTGGCACGTCCCCGTGCTGCACCCGTGGGACAGCGAGGGCACCCTGCTCGTCCTCGCCGGTACCGACCTTGGCGTGGCCACGTCCGGCACCTACGAGCGCGGCTTCCACGTCGTCGACCCCCGCACCGGCGAGCCCGCCCGCGCCCTGCGATCGGTGACCGTCGTCGGCCCGGATCTCGCGGTCGCCGACGCCTACGCAACCGCGGCGATGGCGATGGGCCGCAACGGGCTGCGATGGCTGGCCGGGCTCGAAGGCTACGAGACGGCGGTCGTCACGGAGGACGGCGAGGGCTACTGCTCCGCCGGCCTGCCCATGGTGCCGATCACGGACGAGATGCTGGCCCCGGCACGGCCGTGACCGGGTCACACCTCTGGCGGCGGACGCATCATCCTCGCCTCGACCCGGATCGGGCCGCGGACCGGGTAGAGATGACGGCATGGACTTCGGAGCCGGATACTTTCCCACGCACAACGCGATGGCGCCCGGGCCGCTCGCCCGCCTGGTCGAGGAGCGCGGCCAGTCGGCGCTGTTCTTCGCCGAGCACACGCACATCCCGGCCAGCCGGGACACGCCCTACGAGCACGGCGAGCTGCCCACGCGGTACTGGCACACCTACGACCTCTTCGTCGCGCTCACCGCGGCCGCCGCGGCGACCAGCAGGCTGCGCGTCGGCAGCGGCATCTGCCTCGTCATCGAGCGCGACCCGATCATCACCGCGAAGGAGGTCGCCTCGGTCGACCAGCTCTCCGGCGGCCGGTTCGAGTTCGGGGTCGGCGCGGGGTGGAACCGCGAGGAGATGCGCAACCACGGCACCGACCCGCGGGTGCGCATGACGGTCCTGCGCGAGCGGGTCGAGGCGATGCGGGCGATCTGGGGCCAGGACGAGGCCACGTACCACGGCAAGTACGTCTCGTTCGACCGAATCTGGTCCTACCCCAAGCCGGCCCAGCGCCCGCACCCGCCGATCCTGGTCGGCGGCGTCGGCCCGGGGGTGCTCGACCGCGTGCTGGCCTTCGGCGACGCCTGGTTCCCCAACTACGACGAGGCCATCTTCCCGCGCATCGAGCAGCTGCGCGCCCGCGCGGAGCGGCCGATCGACGTGCAGGTGCTCTCCGCACCGGCGGATCCGGCGGTACTGCAGCGCCTGCACGACGCCGGGGTGCAGCGCGCGAGCCACTGGCTGCCCTCCGGGCCGCGCTCGTCGGTCGAGCGGGCCCTGGACGAGTGGGAGCGGGCGATCACCGACTTCGCCGGCGAGGGCGCGTGACCGGTCCGAAGCGAAGCGAGGAGGGCGCGTGATCGAGGCCGAGGCGCGGCGCCGGTTCGCCGAGGCCCCGGTGGCGCGCTTGGCCACGGCCTCGCCCGACGGCCGCCCGCACGTCGTGCCGATCGTGTTCGCCGTCGACGGGGACACGATCTACCACGGCGTGGACGCCAAGCCGAAGCGGCACACCGCCCTGCGCCGCCTGGCGAACCTGGCCGCCAACCCGCACGCGGCGGTGCTCGTCGACCACTACGAGGACGACTGGGCCGCGCTGTGGTGGGTGCGCGCGGAGGGCACCGCCCGCGAGGTCGACCCGGCCGGGTCCGAGGGGCGCCGGGCGCTCGGGCTGCTGCGGGCCCGCTACCCGCGGTACGAGCTGAAGGGGAGCCTGATCGGCATCGACGTCACCCGCTGGTCGGGGTGGTCCGCCGGCGGCGCCGGCTGTGAAAGGGTTCGGGCATGACCGAGTTCGCCCGCAGCGGCGCGCCGCTGGCCGGCACGGTGTCGTTCCACGGCGGCCTGATCCCGCACTGAGGTCTTCGCCCGCTGATCAGCCCGCCGCAGGCGGACACGCGGCCCGCAGGATCTCGTCCAGATGGGCCAGCGGGTCCGCCGGGGCGCCGCGGAAATAGTCCTCGTACCAGACCCGGAAGCCCGCGATCGCGCAGCCGACGAGCAGCCGGAGCCGCCAGTCCGCGCCGTCCGCGCCGTCCGCCCCGTCGCGCGCCGCCAGCTGGGCGACGAACGCCGCCTCCTGGTCGGGGCGCACGCCCGGGTAGGACGAGCGCAGGTGGCTGGACTGCAGCGCCACCGTGCGCAGGCCGGTGAGCAGCTCGCGGTGCTCGACCACGAACCGGCCCACGGCCAGCATCGCCTGCCGCACCACGTCGGCGGCGGGGGTGCCCGGCGGCGCGGCGGCGATGTGCTCGTGGCCGATGCTGGTCATCCGGCGGACCGGCTCGGCGACGACGTCCTCCTTGGCGGCGAAGTACCGGTGGAACGTGCGCGGCGCGATGTCCGCCGCCGCGCAGATGTCCTGGACCGTGACGTGGTCGTAGCCGCGCTCGATGAACAGCCGCCACGCCGCCTCGACGGTGGCGGAGCGGTTCCGCTCGCGCTTGCGCTCCCTGAGGCTCTCGATCTGCCCGCTCCCTTCCCTCGTCACCCTCGTCACCGATCGTAGGGTGCCTCGCCGCTGTGAAGGCGGTCTCA
Source organism: Dactylosporangium sp. NPDC048998 (assembly GCF_043197855.1). NCBI lineage: Bacteria > Bacillati > Actinomycetota > Actinomycetes > Micromonosporales > Micromonosporaceae > Dactylosporangium > Dactylosporangium sp. NPDC048998. The sequence continues at coordinate 71,063 of NZ_JBICTV010000013.1, read as the reverse complement.
ACTCACCCCTCGGCCACCTGCCGACACCGGCATCGCGTACGCCGCCATGCCGGGCCTCATCATCCACGCCGCCCCGCGCTCGGAGCTGGCCGCGGCCAACGGCCTCAACGCCCTCTTCCGCAGCGTCGGCAGCTCGCTGGCCAGCGCCATCGGCGGCGCGATCCTGGCCGCCCAGACCATCAGCCTGGCCGGCCACGCGCTGCCGTCCCTGGCCGGCTACCGGACGCTGTTCGCCATCTGCGCGGGCGCCGCGGTGGCCGCGGCCCTGCTCGCCCTGTTCATCCCGCGCCACGCCGCGACCTCGGACGCGGCGCTGCCGGAGTAGCCGGCGGCGACCGTCGCGGGCGGCGGTACCGTTCGCGCCGGCCGGGGCCCCGGCCGGCGCGAACGAGGCAACGCGGCGCGGCTACAGCAGGTCGAACGACTCCCAGGCGCCGATCGCGGTCCGGTTGGCGATCAGCGGCGCCGCCCCGGCGTTGTCGGCGCACACGTACCTGCCGTTGACGGTCGCGCGCAGGGACACGCTGCCGTCGGGGTTGCGGATGAGGTCGAACGTCTCCCACGCGCCGACGTCGGTGCGGTTGGCGACGAGCGGTGCCGCACCGGCGTTCTCGGCGGTGACGAGCTTGCCGTTGGCGTGGGCGCGCAGCGCGATCCGGCCGTTGCCGAGGTCGATGCGGTCGAACTGCTCCCACGGCCCGACCGCGGTGCGGTTGGCGATGAGCGGGTCGTTGCCGGCGTTCTCGGCGGTGACGAGCTTGCCGTTGGCGTGGGCGCGGAAGCTGACCACGGTGGCCGGCGGGGGTGTCGCGGTACCGAACAGACTCAGGCCGACCGCGTCGGCGATGGCCTGCAGGCCCGCCTCGTTGGGGTGGAGATGGTCCCCGGTCTCCAGGTCGGACCGGAACCACGTCGGGCGGGCCGGGTCGTGGGTCGCGGTGTCCTGGTCGACGACGCCGTCGCAGCCGCTGCCGGCGCCCCGGACGAACGCGTTGTACGCCTGGCGGCCGTTCTCGCCGGCCTGGGTCCAGTACCCGGCGCCCTGGAACGGGGTCAGCGTGGAGCACAGGAACTTGACCCCGGCCTGGTGCGCGCGGGCGATGAGCTGCTTCGCGGCGGTGACGAGCTGGTCGCCGGTCACCGAGCCGCCGCTGTTGCCGAGATCGTTGATCGGGTCGTCGGAGAACACGACCCACTTGACGTTGGGCTGGGAGAGCACGTCGCGGTCGAAGCGGTTCGCGGCGCTCTGGCCGGCACCGTCGGCGAGCAGGCGGTTGCCGCTGATGCCCTGGTTGAGCACGCCGATGGTGCGGCCCGCCCGGCCGAGCCGGACGGCGAGGTCGTCGGGCCAGCGCCGGTTGGCGTTCGCGCCGGACCCGACGCCGTCGGTGATGGAGGCGCCCAGCGCGACGACGGCCCCCTCGGCGGCGGCGTTCTGCACGTCGAGGTTGGTCAGGAAGAAGTAGTTGCTCCGGGTCTGCGCGCCGCTCAGCGTGGCGCTGCCGGCGACGTCGCCGGCGGTGACGTAGTTGGTCTGGTCGCCGAAGTCGTGGACGGTGGCGTTGCCGGTGGCCGACGGCAGGTAGAAGCTGACCGCGACGTCGGCGAGGGCGTCGACGGCGAACGCGACCTGGTCGCTGGTGACGCTGCCGCCGACCGGGATGGTGGTCTGCGGGGCGCCACCGAAGGTGACCGCCCGGTCCGACGCCGGGTCGATCGACGCACCGGACGTGCGCCGGGCCAGGTGTACGTCGGCGATCGTGACCGGCTGGCTGCCGAACGCGTTGGACAGCCGGATCCGCGCGGCGGTGCCGCCGATGCTGGTGTGCACGATCTGGCGGATCGTCTGCTGGTTGAAGGTCGTGCCGCTGGACTGGGGGGCCGCGGCCCAGGTGCCGGTCCAGGCCGGCGCGGCGGCGGACGTCGGGTTGCCGGACGCCTTCACGGCGTCACCGAACGCGGGCCGCCAGATGCCGGCGGCGACGATGGCCAGCGCCGCGGCGATCGCGGCGGAGGCGAGCTTCCGTGTGCTCATGGCTCCGTTTCCTCGGGACGGTACGGGCAGGAAGCACGATTCGCCGCAATCGTGGTCCCCGAACCATAACCCGGCGACCCATCGCCGCGCATCAATCAGTTCGGGCGTAGGTGAGGAGAATCGCGCGCATCGAGCCCATGCCGTACCGGTCGGTGTCGCTCGCCATCGCGGTCACCTCGTCCAGGACGGGGTCGACGTCGATCCCGGCCCGGCGGGCACGGTCGCACAGGTCCTGCAGGGCCAGGATCTCGTCGCGGGTGTCCGGGGCCTGGTCGTGGGCGCACAGCAGGATGAGGCGGGTCCGGAACTCCGCGGCCGTGTCCCAGTCCGGGGGCAGGTGCGCCGCCCACCGGAACGAGGGGTACCGCTCGAACAGCCCCCGGATCGCGGTCCGGACCGTCCCGTCCCCGGCGGCGTAGGCTTCGACGACGGCGCGGAGCACCGCCTCGGACCGCCCGCCGACGCCGAGCGCCGCCAGCTCCGCCCGGATCGAGGCGCCGAGGTCCCGCAGCGCGGCGGGATCGGCGAGGTCGACGGGCGCGGTGGCCACGGGCCGGTAGACGGCGTCCAGGCGCGCCATCTCACGCTCGATATCGGCGAGATTCATGCGCCCATTCGTACCGCACGCGGGAAGTGCGGCAGGATCGGGCGAGTGGGGTCGCCGTATCGTTGGGGGCGTGGCGGGCGGTGACGTCGCCCCGGCGCGGGCGGAGCTGCGGCGGCTGCGGGAGCGGGCCGGCGACGAGGTGCGGGCGCTGGAGGAGGACCTGCGCGGCGTCTTCGAGGCATCCCGGGAGTCCAACGCCGACGACGAGCACGACCCCGAGGGCAGCACCATCGCGTACGAGCGGGCCCAGCTCACCGCCGTACTGGACGCGGCCCGGCGGCGCGCCGCCGACCTCGACGACGCGCTGGCCCGGCTCGAGGCCGGCAGCTACGGCGTCTGCGAGCGCTGCGGCCGGCCGATCCCCGCCGAGCGGCTCGCCGCCCGGCCCTCCGCCCGCACCTGTGTAACCTGCGCCTGACCGGGTGACCGGGCATCGCATGGTGCGCGGCATGGGGACGGGAGGGCACGGGGTGGCGGAGCTGCGAATCCGAAGGGCGGCCGGCGCGGACGTGCCGGCCATCGTCGCGCTGCTGGCCGACGACCCGCTCGGCGCGGGTCGTGAGTCGCCGGATGACCTGGCGCCCTATCGGGCCGCGTTCGCCGCACTCGACGCGGACCCGAACCAGGTGCTGGTGGTCGCCGAGCGGGCCGGGCGCGTCGTGGGCACCCTGCAGCTGACCGTGCTGCCCGGGCTGGCCCGGCGCGGCGCCGCCAGGGGACAGATCGAGGCGGTGCGGGCGGCGCGGGACGAGCGGGGCGGCGGGGTCGGCGCGATGCTGATGCGCTGGGCGATCGACGAGGCGCGGCGGCGTGGCTGCCGGCTGGTGCAGCTCACCTCCGACGTGGCGCGTCCCGACGCGCACCGCTTCTACGAACGGCTCGGCTTCGCCGCCACCCACGTCGGCTTCAAACTGAACCTGGACGCGGGCCGGTAGCGGCCCGGCGCTTCCACCGGGGGAGACCCGGGTCCTGCCCGGCTGACCCGCCCCGCCCGGCGGCCCGGGGGCGTCGCGACCTATTCGATCGGGAGTTCTACGTCGAGCGCCGTGCCGGCACCGGGCGGGCTGGTGAGCGTCATCGAACCGCCCAGCGCCTCGACCCGGTCGCCGATGCCGATGAGCCCCGAGCCGCGGGCCGGGTCGGCGCCGCCCACGCCGTCGTCGCGCAGCGACAGGTGCAGGCGCGCCTCGCGCACGCCGACCGACACCCGCACCAGCGTCGCCCGTGCGTGCTTCGACGCGTTGGCGAGCGTCTCCGCCACCACGCGGTACGCCGCCGCCTCGACGGACTCGGGCAGGCGTCGGTCCAGGTGTACGTCCACGTCCACGGCGACCCCGGAGCGCCGGGCCAGCGCCTTGACCGCCGCTGCGAGCCCCCGGTCGGTGAGGATCGTCGGGTGGATGCCCCGGCAGATCTCGCGGAGGTCGTCGATCCCCCCGTGGAGCCCGTCGGCGACCGAGTCGAGCCGCTCCCGCAGGCCGCCCATCGTCTCCGGCACGCTGTCCTGCGCGGCGCGCAGCTCCAGCCCGACCGACAGCAGCCGCTGCTGGACGCCGTCGTGCAGATCTCGCTCGATGCGCCGGCGGACCTGGTCGGTGGCGAGCACCACGCGGGCGCGCGACGCGACCAGCTCCGTACGGGCCTGCGCGTTGGCGATGGCGGTCGCGACGAGGTCGGTGTAGTCGGCCAGCCGCGCCTCCGCGTCCCGCGGCAGGCTCTCGTCGCGGACCATGGACGCGGTGACGACGCCCCAGAGCCGGCCCTCGACGTAGATCGGCGCCCCGACGGCCGAGCGGATGCCGCGCTCGTACAGGAACGTCGCGAGGGGCCCGGACCGGTCCTGGTAGCTGTCCATTCGCGCGGCCCGGCCGGTGCGCCGCACGAGCTCCGACACGCTCGCGCCCTGCAGCGAGATGCGCGTGCCGACGGGCAGCAGCCGCCCCGGCCAGCCCCACCGCGCGACGATGGTGCCGGAACCGTCGGGCTCGTACCGCACGATGTTGGCCCCGTCGGCCCCGATCAGGCGGCCGAGCTCCGCGGTGACGGTGTGGAACACGTCGTGGGGCAGCACCCCGCGCGCGACGAGCACGGCCACCCGCCGCAGGGCCGTCTGCGCCGCGACGAGCTGCGCCAGCCCGCCGACGCAGCGCCCGAGCGACGCGCCGAGGACGTTGAGCGACTGCCCGAGCCGGCTGATCTCGCCGAGCCCGGTCGCCATCAGCCGCGGGTCGAGCTTGCCGCAGGCCAGCTGCTCGGCGATCATCGCGGTCCGGCGAATCGGCTGGACGACGACGCGGAGCAGGTAGCCGGCGACGCCGAGGGCGACGAGCGCCGCCACGAGCAGCCCCATCACCACGCCCACGCCGGCCGACGCCGGGTCGTAGGAGACTACGTCCACGTCGCCGATGTCCGGAAGCCGGCGGAAAGCCATTCGCCGACACCCCTTCCGCCGCCCCTGAGCCTCCATGCTTGTCGCCCGGCTGGCGGGCTCCCACACCACCCGAGGGTGACCTGGCCTTGCCAGCCGCTAGCCAGCCGCTAGCCAGCCGCTAACGGCCGCGGCGGCGTGGCGCCGGGGGACGGGACTGCTCGGCGCGGCCGCGGGTGCTGTTCGCGGTGCGGCCCCGGACGATGCCGATCATCTCCTCGACGAGGTCGGTGTGCCCGTCGCGCGGCCACGCGAGGGCGACGCTCGAGGCCGGCGCGTCGGTGACGGTGCGGTACTTGAGGTCGCGCCGGTGGTACAGCCGCGCGAGCGACTGCGGGACCACGAGCAGGCCCACGCCGGCCGCCGCCCACTCGACCGCGGCGGCCGTCGTCTCGGGCCGTTCGACCGTCGTGGCCGGCTCCTCGGCCCAGGGCAGCACGTCGTCGAGGGGGCGCAGCAGCGGGTCGCCGAACTCGGCCAGCTCGGCCAGGGTCAGCTCGTCGGCCGCGTTGAGCACGTGGTCGCGGGGGACGACCACGACCGTCGTCTCGGTGTACAGCGGGATGGCGTGCAGCGCGTCGCGGTCCACCGGCAGCCGGACGAGGGCGGCGTCCGCCCGCTCCGGCATGAGCCCGGTCGCCTCCGCGGCCTCAGCGGGCACGAGCCGCAGGGCGGTGTGTGGCAGGCGCTCGGCCCAGGTGCGGGCCCACCGGTCGATGACGACGCCGGGAACGACCGCCAGCCGGAACGCCACCGGGCGGGAATCCTCATTGCTGGGCACGGCACCTCCCTCGCCAGCCTACCGGCAGCCCTGCCGCTACCCTGACCGGGTGAGCAAGTCGAAGCAGCCCCAGCTGATGAAGCCCGCGACAGCCGCGCAGAAGCTGGACGTGTATCTGCCGGCCACCCCGCGGGAGTTCCAGGAGGGCCAGGTGTCCCGCGACGAGTTCGACGAGCTGCGGCGCAACCCGCCGCAGTGGCTCGTCGACCTGCGCCGCGACGGGCCGCACCCGCGCAGCGTGGTCGCCGCGCGGCTGCGGGTGTCCAACAGTGGCCTGGCCCGCGGCGGCATAACCTGGGCGCTTACCACCGCGCAGATCGCCGCCCTGGCCGCCGACCCTCCGGAGTGGCTCGTGCGCGAGCGGGAGTCCTTCGCGGAGGTACGCCGGGAGCAGCGCCGCCTCCAGGATCGCCGCGAGCAGGCCGGGTAGCGATCGGGCGGGCTCAGCAGCCCGGGTAGAGCACCGACAGGACGGACAGCAGCGCGAGCACGGCCCAGCCCCCGCCGAGGCCCTGCCAGTAGGCCTCGCCGGGCTTCGCGAGGGCGGACAGCCCGGCCGCGGCCCCGCCGAGCACCACCTGGGCGATGACGTACGTCACGACGAGGGTGGTGAACAGCCCGAACCGGTCGCCGGCGCCCAGGACCGCGTTGCAGCCCTGGAATCCGCCCGCCGAGCGCCCGGCGACGAACGTGGCGAGGTCGGCGAGGGCGTTGCCGACGAGCGCGATCGTGACGCCGAGCGCGGTCTGCACGGTACGAGGGGCCATCAGGGTTGATGGTATGCGGCCGCGGTCAGCCGCTCAGCTCGGGCCCGAACGCCTCCGCGACGGCCGCCTCCGCCTGCGCGACGAGGGTGCCGACCACGTCGGCCGCGGACGGCAGGTCGTTGATGAGATCGACGCCCTCGCCGGCCCAGATCGGCACCGGGGGCAGTTCGCCGCTCGCCACGCCGTCGCGGTACGCCCGCCCGGCCTCGGCGTCGGCGGCCAGCTCCGCCTCCCGCCCCCGCCACTCGTCGAGGAACGGATGGCCGAGCGTGCGGGCGGTGTACTCGGCCGGCCACCGGGAGCCGCGGGCGATGTCGAGCACGCGGTTGCGCTCGGTGTCCTGCCCGCGGCCGGCCACGATGGCCGCGGCGATCGCCGGGTCGACCAGGGACTCGGCGGTGGCCTGGAAGCGGGTGCCGATGAGCGCCCCGGCGGCCCCCAGCGCCAGGACCGCGGCCAGCCCCCGCCCGTCGGCGATCCCGCCGGCCGCGAGCACCGGCACCGGCCCGGCGAGGTCCGCCACGAGCGGTACGAACGGCAGCGTGGACCGCCCGCGCCGGGCCCCGTGCCCGCCGCTCTCGGTCCCCTGCGCCACGATGACGTCGGCGCCGGCGTCCACCGCCCGCCGGGCCTCGTCCAGATCGGTAACCTGCACGATGAGCGCCGCGCCCGAGTCCCGGATGCGCCGCGCGTATGGCCCCGGGTCACCGAACGACAGCATCACCGCCGCGGGGCCGCACTCCAGCACGCGCTCGACCGCGCCCGCGTCGATCGCCCACGTCAGCAGCCCGACCCCCCACGGCCCCGCGGCGCCCTCGGCCGCGATCGGCACCTCACGGGCGAGCCAGGCCGGATCCCCGTTCCCGGCCCCCAGCAGTCCGAACCCACCACCGCGGGAAACCGCCGCCACGAGCGCCCCACCGGCCGACCCGCCCATCGGCGCGGACGCGATCGGATGCCGCACCCCGAACCGCCGCGTGAACCCCGTCGAAAATGCCATGCCGCCATCATCGCCCCCGGCTCGCCGGCCGGCCCGTCGCCGTTAGATCGGGTCGGCAGCGGGCAGAACAGCGCCACGTGACCAGACTCAACACCGTCATCGACCACCCCGACCGGCGGCTCGTCGTGGCGCTTCCGCACACCTACGACCGGGCGCGGGAGCACTACGAGGCACTCGTCCCGGAGGCCGACCTCGCCGCGTTTCGCCGGTCGGACTCGTGGGCGGAGACGCTGGAGCTGGCCGGGCGCAACGCGCCGCACGGGTTCATGCGGTACTCCACCATGGACGTCACCGCCATGATGGCCGGCTCGGTGCGGTCGTGGAGCGCGATGCAGTACCTCATGGGCAATCACACCATCGCCGAGCGGATGTACCGCTACGACCCGTCGGTCATGCTGCACGCCCCGCTGCGGACGCTGCTCTACACCGACCCCGGCGGCGGCACCAGACTGGCCGTCGACCAGCCGAGCCTGCTGTTCGCCAGCTACGGCGACGCCCGCATCGCCGAGGTCGGCGAGGAGCTCGACGCCCTGCTCGCGCGCCTGCTCACGCTGCTGGACGCCGACCCACCCAAGGAACTGACCGCCACGAGCCCGTGAGGGCCGTGTCAACCTGCCGCCGGCGGGTAAAGCCGCCGGGTCGTGTTCACGGTGCCCGGATGACGGGTGCCGATCTGACGAAGGGACACCGCGATGACGCAGAGCACCGTCGGTGACTATCTCCTGCAGCGCCTGCGGGAAATCGGGGTCCGCCACGTCTTCGGCGTGCCGGGCGACTACCAGCTGGAATTTCTGGAACAGCTCGAGCGGACCGACGGCATCGAGTGGGTCGGCAACTGCAACGAGCTCAACGCGGCGTACGCCGCCGACGGCTACGGGCGGCTGAACGGCATCGCCGCGCTGGTCACCACGTTCAGCGTGGGGGAGCTGAGCGCCCTCACCGGCGTGGGCGGCGCGTTCGCCGAGTCGGTGCCGCTCGTGTCGATCGTCGGCACGCCGGCGACGTTCGTGATGCAGGCGAAACGGACCGTGCACCACACCACCGGCGACGGCGACTTCACGCACGCCGCGAAATGCGCCCGCGAGTACACCGTGGCGCAGGCCCAGCTCGACCGCGACAACGCGGCCATGGAGATCGACCGCGTGCTGCGCCTGTGCTGGCTGTTCAAGCGTCCCGTGTACATCATGCTGCCCTCCGACGTCGCCGGCCAGCGGATCGCGGCGCCGTCCGGGCCGCTGATGCTGCCCGAGCCGTCCAGCGACCCCGGCAAGCTGGCGACGTTCGCGCGCCAGGCCGGCGACCTGTTGCAGGGCACCAACTCCGTGGCCGTGCTGGTCGGGCACGAGGTGGACCGGTACCGGCTCGCGCCCCAGGTGATCGGGCTCGCCGAGGCGCTGGGCTGCCCGGTGGCCTGCCTGAGCAGCGCCAAGGGCGTCTTTCCCGAGACCCACGAGCAGTTCGTGGGCGGCTACGCGGGGGAGCTCAGCGACCCGTACGTCCAGCGGACCGTCGAGCGCGCGGGCTGCCTGATCGCGGTGGGCACCGAGTTCAGCGACGCCGTCACCGGCGGGTTCACGCAGCACATCGACCAGTCCCGGGTCATCGAGCTGCACCCGGCGGCGGCCGCGGTCGGCGGGATGCGGCACGGCCACGTCGCCATGAAGGACGCGCTGCAGGCCCTGGCGCGGCCGCAGTACCGCAAGGCGGCCGATATCGCGCCGCTGTCCGAGCGCCGGCGGGAGGCCGTCATCGAGCCGGTCCCGTCGCAACGGCTCGTCCAGGAACGCTTCTGGCGTCAGCTCGCGGCCTTCTTCGAGCCCGGCGACGTCGTGATCGCCGAGCAGGGGACGTCGTACTTCGGCAGCGCCGAACAGCCGCTGCCGCGGGACTGCACGTTCGTGGGCCAGCCGCTGTGGGGATCGATCGGCTACACCCTGCCGAGCCTGCTGGGCACGATGCTCGCCGCGCCCGACCGGCGGCACGTCCTGCTGATCGGCGACGGCTCGTTCCAGCTCACCGCGCAGGAGCTCGCCACGGTGCTGCGCCTCGGGCTCAACCCCGTCATCGTATTGATCAACAACGGTGGGTACACAGTGGAGCGCTGCATCCTCGGCGCGGACGCCCCCTACAACAGCATCGCCCCGTGGCGGTACGGCCGGCTGGTCGAGGCCTTCGACCCGCACGAGCGGGCCGTCACCTTCCAGGTGCGTACAGAGGAGGAGCTCGCCACCGCGCTCGGCATGGCCGGCCGCACCCGCGACCGGCCCATCTTCGTCGAGGCGTTCATGGAAGCGCTGGACGCGCCCGAGTCCGCCGTCCGGATCGGCCAGGCGTTCGCCGCCACCGACTACCATCACGCGGCCGCGTAGGCCGATTCCCGCTTGCGGGTTCCCGCTCGCAGGTGAGGCAGGCCGCGGCGCGGCGGCCCACCGTTGTGTCTATGACGTCCACGAACCGGGTCACGGCCGAGAGGGGCGCTTCCGCCGATGATCCGGCGCCGTCACGCAGGGCGGCGCGGCTCACGCCGATGCTCGGACCGGCCGCCGTCGCCGCCATCGCCTACATCGATCCGGGAAACGTCGCCACCAATCTGACCGCCGGAGCCACGAGCGGATATCTGCTGGTGTGGGTGGTCGTCGCGGCGAGTCTGGTGGCGCTGCTGGTGCAGTTCCAGTCCGCGAAGCTCGGCGTGGCGACCGGGCGCAGCCTGCCGGAGCTGTGCCGGGAGCGCCTGCCCAGGTGGGCGAGCCTGCTGCTGTGGGCGCAGGCCGAACTGGTCGTCCTGGCAACCGACCTGGCCGAGTTCGTGGGCGCCGCGATCGGCCTGCGCCTGCTGTTCGGGATGCCGGTCGCGCCGGCGGCGCTCGTGACCGCCGCGGTGTCGATGGTCCTGCTGGAGCTGCGCCGCCGCGGGCGCCGGCGCTTCGAACTGCTGACCGCCGCGGCGCTGCTGCTCGTCGGCGCGGGCGTGCTCTACGACGTCGTCGCGGTCGGGCACCAGTCCGCGGCCGGCCTCGCCGGTGGCCTGGTCCCGCGCCTCGACGGCGTCCGCAGCGCGCTGCTGGCGATGGGCATCGTCGGCGCGACCGTCATGCCGCACGCCATCTACCTGCACTCCGCGCTCGCGCGGCGGCCCGATCCCGGCGCCGCGGCGGGTTCCGGCGACCGCTCGCCGAGCCTGGTCCGCCGCGCGCTGCGGCTGGACTGCGGCATCGCCCTGGGTGGCGCGGCCGTCGTCAACGTGGCGATGATCGCGCTCGGCGCCGGCCTCGGCGCGCTCACCGCCGGCGCGTGGACCGGCGACATCATCGACGCGCACGCGCAGATCGCCGGCCGGGCCGGCGGGGCCGCCGCGCTGGCGTTCGCGGTCGCGCTGCTCGCCTCGGGCGTGTCGTCGTCCGGGATCGGCACGCTCGCCGGCGACTTCGTGATGCAGGGATTCCTGGGCTGGCAGATCCCGAGCCGGGTGCGCCGGCTGGTCACCATGGTGCCGGCGCTCGTGGCGCTGCTGGCCGGGGCGCCGCTGACCGGGCTGCTCGTGGTGAGCCAGGTCGTGATCTCGCTCGGCGTACCGGTGGCGCTGTTCCTGCTCGTGCACTTCTGCCGGGACCGCTCGGTGATGGGCGGCCTGGTCAACGCCGCGGCCACCACGCGCGTCGCGGCCGGCGCCGGGCTCGTCGTGGCCGCGGTCGGCCTGTCGCTGCCCGTCCTGCTGCTGCTGTGAACGAGCGAGGAGTGGCCGTGCCGTCCGTCACGCGGGTCCGGATCAGGCTGCTGGCGTTCGCCGGCTCCTGCCTGCTCGCCCTCGCGCTGGGCGCCCCGCCGGCGATGGTGCTGGCGTTGGCGTTGGTCACCGTCGCGATCCCGGTCGCGGTCGCCCTCCTCGGTGGCGTACCGCTGCTGCGCGCGCTGGCGGGCCTCGCGCCGCCGTCCGATGTGACCAGGAAGGATCCGACATGACGATCGGGAGGGCGACCCGGGTGGTCACCGGTCCAGGGCGGCGACGAGCTCCGCGGGGCGGCTCAGCGCCACCAGGTGCCCGCCGGGCAGCGTCTCGGGCGTGATGCCGAGGCGTGCGCGGGCCGTGCGGATCTGGAAATCCAGCGGGAACAGGCGGTCGTCGCGGCCGCTGAGCACCGTGGTCGGCACGTCGGGCCAGCGTTCGAGCGGCCACGGCTGCTCGAACGGCGTGCCCGACTGCGCCGGCTGGGCCGCCGTCGCCTCGGCGGTGACGTCCGCGGGGACGTCGTGGAAGAAGTACACCAGCGGATCGAACCCCGCGTCCGGATCGCGCCCCTCGCTGCGGTCGTTCTCGCGGCGGGCCTGCTCCTGGCCGGTGTTGGTCCACCACGCGCCGCCGGTCTCGCCCGGGACCGGGATCATCGCGTTGACGAGGACCAGGCGCGCGACCGGCAGCCGGTCGCAGACCAGCGGCGCGGTCAGACCGCCCATCGACTGGCCCACCACCACCAGCTCGCCGCTCGGCCGGCCGGCCGCCTCGACCACGGCCTCCGTGTACTCCGCCAGGCCCGCGCCGTCGTCACCGGCCGGCAGCTCGACGGCGATCACGTCGTGGCCACGCCGGCGGAGCTCGGGCACCACCCGATGCCAGTACCAGCCGGCACCCCCGGCCCCGGGAATCAGCACGAACGTCGTCATGACGCCAGCGTAACGACGGCCGCGCGGCGCGCTCTGACGGGCCGGGAAATCGGTCGCCGTCGCCTCGGGGTGGTGGCCGGTCTGCGTCACATGGAGAGCGTCGGCACCTGAGCCGCCAGGAGGGCGGAGTGCTTGCGCAGGTGGGCGATCTGTCAGTCGAGGTCCGGCGGCGGGCCGGGGTGCCGCGGCACCCACGCGCCGTCGGGCCCGGCGAACGGCTCCTCGGCCGGCTCGGGGGTCGGCCAGCCCTGGGCCCGCAGCGCCGCCGCGACGCGCAGCGGGTAGCGCCAGTCGGGAACGGCCGCCGACGGGAACTACTGCAGCACAAGGGCCGCGCCGTCCCGCGCGGCGGCCCAGGTGCCGATCGCCCGGTCACCCAGCAGCCGTCCGGTCGTCAGCCGCCAGCGTGGGCACACATCGGGATCCGCAGTTCGGGGCACGAGCCAACCGTAGTGCCAGGACAGCCGCCCCGCGGGGTTGCGGAGCGGCTGTCGTCGCTGCGACCGGACCGTTACGGCGTCCAGGCGCCGGTGACCACCCAGCTCACGTCGTCGGCCCACAGGGCGGTGGCGTCGAAGGTGTTTGAGCCGCCGTTGCTGGCGATGTACACGTTGTTGTTGTAGTGGCGGATGTAGCGGCTCGGGTAGTTCGACGAGGCGAACGAGTTGCCCTGGCCGTTCTGGCCGGCCTGCGGGCAGAACGTCGCGTCCGAGGCGAACAGCGAGCTGTTGTCGTTGGCGTGCAGGTACAGCTGGAAGTTCTGGTGCCGCAGGTAGCTGCCCGCGGTGTTCCTCGACTCGAACGACACGCAGGAGCTGTTGGCCAGGCCGGCCCGCACGATCCAGGACGCGTTGGCCTTGTCGGTGGACGAGCTGGACGACGTGATGACCGTCGTGGCCACGGTGCTGCCCGAGTGGGTGATGTACCGCGTGGTGCAGCACGCTGTCGTCGCGCGCAGCGAGATCGCCGTGCCGGGAGTGAGGGTACCGCCGCCGGTCGACGTCGGCGGGGCGTAGCCCGCGGCGACGATGTTGGCCTGCACCGAGTTCTCGGTGGCGTCGGTGGGGTAGCCGGAGGTCATGACGCCCTCGTAGAAGGTGCCGGCGGAGCTGTTGCTGTTGTCGCCGCCGATGCCCAGGATGATCGCGCCCTCCTTCTTCATCGGGTTGTAGCCGGACACGTTCGGCCGGGCGCCGTTGTAGAAGGTGGAGAGGCTGCCGGACTGGGAGTTGCCGCCGCGGATGGACCAGTGGTTCGGTTCGCCCTTGACGATGGCGGTCGTGAACCGGTAGTTGATGGTCGGGTCGCCCGCGTTGTAGCCGGCGTTGACGCCGGAGAAGAGGCCGTTCTCCAGGTCGGCCATGATCCAGGGGCCGTTGCCGGTGCCGTAGCCCCAGACCTTGATGTTGCCGAAGTAGATGGCCTCCATGGTGCCGTTGCCGTTGTCGCGGCTGTTGCGTTCGGCGTTGCCGTAGTCGAAGCAGCAGCCGCCGTTGTAGTGGGTGCCGTCGAAGATGGCGTACATGCCTTCGGGCTGGTCGCCGGTGGCGACGCCGTTCGTGTTGTTGTTGCGGTAGCCGGTGCCGGGGGCGACGAAGACGCCGTACGCCTTGTGGCCGGCGATGGTGATCGGCGCCAGGGTGGCGTCGGCGAGGTTGTCGTACCCGCCCGAGGCCGGTCCGGAGAACCCGCCCGGGGGCGCCTGGGTGAGGTGGTTACCGCGGCCGGACTGGTCGTAGATGATGGTGATGACGCAGCTGGTGCCGGCGCAGAACGAGTCCTGGGTGGCGGCGTTGGCGTAGCCGCCGGCGCTGAGCAGGCCGATGTCGCGGGTGGTGTTGTCCGAGGCGCGGCGGACCTGGTAGAGAGCGCCGTTGTAGGTGCCGTACAGCGCCCGGGTGGTGCTGTGCGCGGCCACGCAGGGGGTGCCGCCCGCGGCGTAGATGTCACAGGCCTGTGACGTCGCCGCCTGCGAGGTACCGGCGCCCACGAGGACGCCCGTGACGAGCGCGCCCACGGCGGCGACCGCGAGGACGGTTGTGCGCAGGCTTCGGTATGGCAGCCGAAGTGCCATGGTTGACCCCTTCCGTTGCGATGGGAGTCTCGTTGCGATGCGGGGTGTGGCTGGCGGACCGTCGCCGGGCATGGCTCACCGGCGCGTCTGACAGCGAAGATGATCTATCGATGCGGCGGCCGGGTGGCGGCCCTGCGCGCCTCCTTCCATCGAGGCCTGCCGACGCGCCGGGCGGGACCTGTGGCGGAGTCCCGCGGATGTGAGCGCTAACATAGCGCAACCACTGCGGACTCGCAACGGTCGATTTCTTGCCTGTTGGCGCTCACATCACGGAACGCCCCGCACGCCCCGGCCGCCGCGCGCTACCAGCCAGTTGGCGGTCGCTCTTACGCGGCGGGGCCGATCAGCTCGGCGGCGGCTGGTCGTTCGTCGCGCTCCCGGGGCGCCGGGGTCCGCTCGTCGGCGCGCACCAGCGCGATGCCGGCCAGCACGACCAGCCCGCCCGCGAGCTGCCACGCGCCCGGCGCCTGCCCGAGCAGCACCCACGCGAACAGCACGGCGAAGAGCACCTCGGTGAGGCCGGCGAACGAGGCGACCCGGGCGCCCAGCAGCCGGGACGCGACGATCCCCGCGGCGTATGCGAGGGCGGCGGCGACCAGCGCCAGCCCGACGATAGGCACGACCCAGCTCACCCGCCGGTCCAGCAGCGTCACCGCGGCCGTGCCGGTGTGGAACGGCAGTAGCCCGGCCGCGGCGAAGGCGGCCAGCGCCAGCGCCCCGACCACCATGCCGGCCCACGCCAGGGCCAGCGGTGGCAGCGCGCCCTCGCCGCGCGAGGCCATCGTGAAGTAGACGGCGAGGGAGACGCCGGCGAGCAGCGCCCAGAGCACGCCGACCGGGTCGAGGCCGCCGCCGGGGTCGAGGACCAGGACCAGGCCGGCCAGGGCGGCGATGCCGCCGGCGACGGTCAGCCGTCGTGGCCGCTGTCCGTGGCGCAGCCACAGCCACGCGACGACGAGGAGGATTCCGCCGTACTCCAGCAGCAGCGCCACCCCGACGTCCAGCCGCCGGACGGCGTTGAAGAACGTGAGCTGGCCGCCCGCGATCGCGACCAGCCCGAAGGCGAGCACCTGCGGCAGCGCGCGCCGCGGCGGCCCGTGGTGCTTGCGGAGCGCGATCAGGGCCGGAACGGTGAGCACCAGCGCCGCGATGCCGATGCGGACCGTAACCACGGCCCCCGGCGTCCACCCGGTCGCCATCAGGGACCCGGCGAACGGACCCGCGGTGCCGAACGCCGCCGCCGACAGCAGCGCCAGCCCGAGCCCGAGGGCACCCCGCGAGCGTCGGTCATCGGCAAAACGCGTTACGCTCATGACGCGAACGGTAGTGCGGATCGGAATAAGGAGTCAAGATGCTTTTTGCTCATGACACCGAGCTGGCGCTCGTCGCCGCGGCCGCCACCGTGAACACCGGCACCAGCGAGGAGCTGCTGCCCGACGTCGCGGCCCTGGACGCGTTCCTGGCCCCGTGGAACTGGACCGGCCGGCGCAGCCACGACGCGGCCGAGCTGCAGGCCGTGCGCGCGCTCCGCCCGCGGCTGCGCCGCCTGTGGGGGGCGGGGGAGGACGAGGCGGCCGAGCTCGTCAACGCGATGCTGCGCGAGGCCGACGCGCTGCCGCAGCTCGTCAAGCACGACGGCTGGGACTACCACATGCACGCGACCCCGCCGGACGCCGACCTCCACGTGCGCATGCAGGTCGAGTTCGCGATGGCGATGCTGGACGTGATCCGGATGAAGGAGCTGGACCGGCTGCGCGTCTGCGCCGCCGACGACTGCGACGACGTTCTCGTCGACCTGTCCAAGAACCGGTCCCGCCGCTTCTGCGAGGGCGGCTGCGGCAACCGTGCCAACGCCGCCGCCTACCGCGCCCGCCGCGCCGCCCGGCCACGGTCCTGACGGGTCCTGACCACCGCGCCCGCGCGCCGTCCGCGTTCCGGCGGACGCCCGTGGTGGGCGCCCGCCGGAACCCGGCCCGCTACGCCGCGAGCAGCGCGTCGAGCGCCCGGAACGCCGCGTCCGAGTGCCCGACGATGACGAGCACGTCCCCGGGCTCGCACCGGGGCCGTGGATGGGCGGGCAGCACCCGCTCGTCGCGGATGACGGCGGCGATCACGGCGCCCTCGACGGCGATGTCGCCGAACGGCCGTCGCAGCCAGGGCGACCCGGCGCTGATCAGCACCTGCACGACGGTCAGGCCGGCGCCGAGGTGCTCCAGCCGCGCCGAGTGCACCGGCGGGCCGTCCGACTCCACCAGCCCGGCGAGGACCTGCGCCTCGACGGCCGTGAGCAGGGTGCTGGTCAGGCGGGTGCCGGCGTCGGCCGGGTCGTAGACGACGAGCTCACGCCGATGGTCGTGCCGGCGGATGACGCCGATGCGGCGCCCGTCGTGCAGGTGCAGGACGTGCAGTGAACCGACCCCCGGCAGGGGGGTGCGGACGGATTGCATGCTGCCTCCCTCAATGGGTCGTCACGAGAAGTACCGGAGCCAGACGTAGCCCCACGCGATGACGGTGGTCATGACCGTGGTGACGATGCCGTAGCGGGTGAACTGCCAGAAGCTGATCGGCTCCCCGGCCCGCGCGGCGATGCCGAGCACGACGACGTTGGCGCTGGCGGCGACCGCCGTACCGTTGCCGCCGAAGTCGGCGCCGAGCGCGAAGGCCCACCACAGCGACCGCCCCGTCTCCGGGTCGGCCGTCGTGGCCACGATGTCCTCGACGATCGGGGCCATGGTCGCGACGTACGGGATGTTGTCGAAGAACGCTCCCAGCACGGCCGAGCCGAACAGCAGCCCGCTGGCGGCGACGAAGTAGTTGTCGCCGACCTGCCCGGTCGCCCAGGTCCCGATCCGGTGGATGACCCCCGTCTCCACGAGCGCGCCCACCATGACGAACAGGCCCATGAAGAAGACCAGGGTCGACCACTCGACCTCTTCCAGGTACTTGGCGGTCTCGACGCGCGAGACCAGCACCATGAGGCCCGCGCCGAGCAGCGCGACGATGGCCGGCTCGACATGGATGACCGTGTGCAGCGAGAAGGCGGCCACGACCATGCCCAGCACGACCAGGCACCGCACCAGCAGGCGCCGGTCGGTGATCGCCGCCCGCTCGTCGAGCGCCATGATCTCGGCGACGCGCTCCGGGTGGTATTCGAAGCGCTTGCGGAACATCACCCAGGCCAGCAGGACGAACAGGGCGAACAGCACCACCACGATCGGCGCCATGTGGACGACGAAGTCGTTGAACGTCAGCCCGGCCCGGCTGCCGATGATGATGTTCGGCGGGTCGCCGATGAGCGTCGCCGCCCCGCCGATGTTGGAGGCCAGCGCCTCCGCGATCAGGTACGGCGCGGCGGGGATGCCCAGCTTCCGGCACACCAGCACGGTCACCGGCGCGACCAGCATGATCGTGGTCACGTTGTCCAGGAACGGCGAGGCGACCGCGGTGATCACCATCAGCATCACGAGCAGCTTGTACGGCCGCCCGCCGGACCGTTTCGCCGCCCAGATCGCGAGAAACTCGAACAGCCCGGTCTGCTTGACGACCCCGACGATGATCATCATGCCGAGCAGCAGGAAGATGACGTTCCAGTCGATGCCGGCGTGCTCGGAGAAGAAGACGTCCTTGCCCGGCACGAGGCCCAGCAGCGCCATCAGCCCCGCGGCGCATAGCGCGACCGCGACGCGGTGGACCTTCTCCGTGGCGATGAGGACGAACGCGATCGTGAAGATCGCGATCGCCGCGACGGCACTCACGCCTTACCCGGCGGTGCGTGCTGGGCTGCGGCGCGCGTGTGGTGCAACGGTATGTACGACATGGTTGAGTACCTCCGAAAGACAAAACGGGACGGAGCCGTCGACCCGATCGGGTCACGGCTTCAGGACGCCTTGCGTTTCAGGAGGAAATGGGTGGGCCCCGGCAGCCCGCGGTCTCGGCCGACCGCCCGGTGTGGGCACCGCCGGCGGCGGGCGCCGCCGCGGAGGCCGCGAGGCATGGCTCGAGATCGATCGAGGACGGCGCCAGCGCGAACCAGCGCGGCCCGGGCGACGCCCCGTCCCGTGGCTGGAAGTGCTTGCGCCCCTGCGACGCCTCGGCACCGGACACGACCGCCGTGTGTGCGGCCCGCGCGACCTGGAACGTGTCGCCGGGCACGGCGAGGTGGGAATGCGAGAGCCCGAGCAGCAGCGCACAGACGCCGAGCGCGATCGTGGCCGCGACGGCACGCAGCGCGGGACTGACTCGCATGCCGCTGGCCCCCTCCCGCCGCGCCGCAACGTTCACTCGCCGTGGAGCGAAGAATGTTACCAGCTCACCACCGCTCCAGCCACCGAGTTAGTCCATAGTGGATGGTCGCCGCCCCAGCGGCGTGGTTCACGGCGCGACCTCAGCGGCCCGGCCGAGCGCGGCGTCGACGATGAGGCCGGTGACGTCGAGCCGGCGGCAGCGACGGCCCCGGCCGAGAACTGCGCGGGCCCGCCGATCGCCTGACCCGCGCCGGCCTACAGCCCGGCGGCCCGGATCCGGGCGTGGAAGTCCGCCGCCACGTCCACGTACTCGTCCATGTCGCGGGCCACGTTCGCCGCCGTCACGAAGACGTGGTCGACCCCCGCCTCGGCGAGCTCCGCGATGTCGCCGACGATCTGCTCGACGCTGCCGGTGTACGGCTTGCGGCCCTCCGACGGCACCTCGTCCGTCCGGCCGACGCCGACCTGGAACGTGCAGCCCATCGCCGACGGGTCCCGGCCCGCGTCGGCCGTCATCTGCCGCAGCCGCGTCAGCACGCCGCCGACCGCGGCGGGCGGTAACCCGGTCGGTAACCAGCCGTCGGCGCGGCGCGCGGCGCGGCGCAGGGCCGCGTCCGAGTGGCCGCCGACGTACACCGGGATCCGGCGGGCCGGCTTGGGGCCGACCTCGGCCGGCGCGATCTCGTACCGCTCGTTGCGGAACGACACCGGGTCGGCACCCCACACCGCCGCCGCGACGTCGAGGAACTCGTCGAGCGCGGCGCCGCGCTCCGCGAACGGCCGTGGGGCGACTGCCGCGAACTCGTCGATGCTCCACCCGGTGCCCAGCCCGGCGACGAGCCGCCCGCCGGCGGCCGCGTCGATGCTCGCCAGTGTCCGCGCCAGGCGCACCGGCGTGTGCAGCGGCGCCACGAGCACGCACGTGCCCAGCTCGACGCGGTCCGTGACCGCGGCCGCCAGCGTGAGCGCGACCAGCGGGTCGAGGATCCCGCCGTAGCGCTCCGGCCACGGCACGCCGGGCATGCCGTACAGGCCGTGCTCGCCGCTCTGGTCCTCGGGCAGCAGGAGCCGCTCGAAGACCCACACGCTGTCGAAGCCGATCTCCTCGGCCGCCCGCGCCGCCCGCGTGACCGCGGTGGTCGGGTCGAAGCTCTTGAGCTGGGGCAGGCCGACCCCGATCTTCAACGACATTCGCGACGTCCCTCCGGCACCCGGTTCGGCGTTGCGCACCGCGACACCCGACGCCCGGCGCACCAAGACCATATGCCGCGTCCCGGCGCCGCCGGACACCGCCTCGACCCGCCGCGCGTGACCTGCGCCGCGACCGGCGCCCCTGCCGTGACGGTCCCGCTGATGGCCGGGCGGCCGGGGCGGATGAGGCCCGCTCCGGCCCCTCAGGCGCCCGACGCCGGGGGATCGGGCCGCTCGACGGTCGCGCCCAGCTCGGCGAGGCGCAGGACCTCGCGGCTGCTCGCGCTGGGGGCCGATCCGCATATCCGCGATCGCAGGTTCGACGCCACCGCCCTGGACTGGGCGCGGCACCTGCACCAGCGCGCCACCGCCGAGCTGCTGGAACCGCTCACCGACCGATAGGCCCCGAGGCGAGCATCGGCTGCGGCTCGGCGGCCGTCGCGATGCGGGTCTTCAGGGCGCTCCAGCACGCCAGGCCGATCGGCAGGACGCTCCAGCAGGACAGCACCCGGTAGATCAGCACGGCCGCGGCGGCCGGTGCGGCGCCGGCGCCGGCGGTGGTGAGCGCGACGATCAGGGCGGCCTCGATGACGCCGACGCCGCCCGGGGTAGCCGGGATCTGCCGGAGGAGCTGCGCGACCAGATAGCCGATCGCGGCCGTGCGCGCCGGCACGGTCAGGCCCACGGCGTGCATCGAGGCGAGCAGGCACGCCAGGTCGGTGAGCCAGTTGAGGGCGGCGATGGCCAGGACGGTCAGCCAGCGGCGCGCGGGTACGGCCGCGGCCAGCGTCACGGTCCGGCGCAGCGTGCGGCGCAGCCCACCGGCGGCGGGCGCCTCGGCGGCGGGCTCCGCGGCGACCGCGGCGGGTCGCGCGGCGCGGACCACCGGCACGCACGCGGCGGCGACCGCGGCCACGGCCGGCAGCCACAGCGCCCAGACGGGCAGGCCCGCCGCGATGACCAGGTACAGCAGGGCCAGGCCGGCGATCGACGCCAGCGCCGACAGCAGCATGACGGCGGCGGCGATCCCCTGCCCGGCGCCGCGGGCACGGAACTGGCGGAACGCGTACCCGGCCGAGATCGCCGAGCCGGCCGGCAGGGCGGCGGCCATCGCCGAGCGGGCGTAGGTGAGGGCGAGCGATGCCCCGGCGGGCATCCGCACACCGAACGCGGCCAGCAGGTGCCGCTGCTGCTCGGCGAAGGCCGCCATCGACAGCACCGACAGCGCGGCGGCGGCCAGCAGCCAGCCGGGCGCGGCACCGCGCAGCGCCTGCCACGTGGCGGCGGGGGAGGGCAGGTGGCCGCGCAGCTCCACCGCCGCGAGGGCGACCCCGGCGACGAGGAGCGCCGGGCGCCACCACCCTGCTGCGGATCGCCTCATGTTCGAGCTCCTCGTCGGTCGTGGCCGGGCAGGATCCACGATCGGCGGGGAGGGTAAGAACTTTGCCGCCGGCGATTAAGAACCGCGTGAGAAAACCGGCAGCCGGATGGTGATCACCGTGCCGTGCGGGTCGTTGGGCGCCGCGGCGACCGTGCCGCCGTGCTGGGCCGCGGTCTGCGCGACGATGGCCAGGCCGAGGCCGGAGCCGGGCATGGCGCGGGCGGCGACGGCGCGGTAGAAGCGGTCGAAGACGTGCGGCCGGTCGGCCTCGTCGATGCCCGGGCCGTCGTCGGTCACCGTGAGCGTGCAGCCGCCGGCGCCGTCCGGACGCAGCACGATGCCGACGGTACCGCCGGATGGGCTCCACTTCGCCGCGTTGTCGAGCACGTTGACGACCATCCGCTCCAGCTCCCCGGGGCGCCCCTCGACGGTGCCCGGCGCCAGGTCGGCGGCGAACGTGAGGCCCGGCGCCCGGATGCGCACGCGCTCGATCGCGGCGGTGACGACGTCGGCGAGCTCGACCGGCTCGGCCTCCTCGCGGGTGGTCTCCTCCCGGGCCAGCTCGACCAGCTCGGTGGTCAGCGTGGCCAGCTCACCGACCTGCGCCTCGAGGTCGGCCAGGAGCTTGGCGCGCTCCTCGGGCGGCAGCCGGTGCGCGAGCTCCGGCCGGCGGTCCACGGCCAGCAGCAGCTCGACGTTGGTACGGATGCTCGTCAGCGGGGTGCGCAGCTCGTGCCCGGCGTCCTCGACGAGGGCCCGCTGGGCGCGGCGGGAGGCGTCGATGGCGCCGAGCATGGTGTTGACCGACCGGCCGAGCCGGGCGATCTCGTCGACGCCGTGCACCGGTACCGGATGGGTCAGGTCCATGGTGACCGCGACGTCCTCGACGGCCTCGGCCAGCCGCTGCACGGGCACCAGGCCGGCGCGGGCGACCGTGCGGCCGAGCAGCGCGGCGCCGGCGATGCCGACCGCGCACCCGGCGGCCAGCAGCAGGCCGAGCTGGGCGAGGGTGTGCACGCCCGGGGCCTCGCTGATCGCGACCTGCACCACGCCGCCGCCGCTGGCCGGGACGGTCAGCATCAGGTAGCGGTCGCCGGCGATGTTCACCTGCTCCTGCGCGGAGCGCCGCTGCCCGGCGAGCACCTGCCGGGCCCCGGCGGTGAGCGGCAGCGACGCGGAGTCGCTCACCGCGTTGCCGTCGGCGTCGATGATCTGCCAACGGGCGCCGAGGTCGCGCGACCGGCGGTGCGCGCCGGGGGCGCCCGGGGCGCCCGGGGCGCCCGGCGGGCCGAATTTCGGGCCGCCCTGGTCGTCGGGCTCGTAGCCGGCGCCGCCGGGCAGCGGGGCGGTGCCCGCCCGCCACTGGTCGGGCTGGGCGGCGATCGCCTGCGCGTCGGCGGCCAGCTGCGCCTGGATCTGGCGGCGCTGAATCCCGGCGACGGCGGCGAACGCCACCGCCGCGACCACCAGCACGGCCACCGCGACCGCGCCGGTGACCAGCAGCGACAGCCGGGCATGCAGGGTGCGGCGGTGCCACCACGCGGTCACGGCGGCCCTCACAGCGGCTCCTCGCGCAGCACGAACCCGACCCCGCGCACGGTGTGCAGCAGCCGGGCCTCGCCCTCGGCCTCCAGCTTGCGGCGCAGGTAGCCGAGGTACACGTGGATGCTGTTGGAGGTCTCCCCGAAGTCGTACCCCCAGACATGCTCGAACAGCACCTCGCGCGTGAGCACCTGCCGGGGGTGGCGCAGGAACACCTCCAGGATCGCGAACTCGGTGCGGGTCAGCCGCAGCTGCCGCTCGCCCCGCCATACCTCCCGGGTCTGCGGGTCCATCCGCAGGTCGGCGAAGGCGAGCCCGCCGGTGGCCACCGCACCCCCCGGCGCCGCCCGGGACGGCTGGACCGAGACCGCCAGCATCGAGCGGCGCAGCAGCGCCCGCAGCCGGGCGAGCAGCTCCTGCAGCGCGAACGGCTTGACGAGGTAGTCGTCGGCGCCCGCGTCCAGGCCGGCGACCCGGTCGCCGACGCTGTCGCGGGCGGTGAGCATGAGCACCGGCACCAGCACGCCGTCGGCGCGCAGCTCGCGGCAGGCCTGCAGCCCGTCGAGCACCGGCATGCTCACGTCGAGGATCACCGCGTCGGGCTCGCCGGCGCGCACCGCGGCGAGGGCCTGCGCGCCGTCGTGCGCGGTGTCGACCTGGTAGCCCTCGAACCGCAGCGTGCGCGCCAGGGAGTCACGCACCGCACCGTCGTCGTCGACCACGAGTATCCGCACGCCCGCCTCCGTCGCCATCGGTCACCCCCGAAAGCTGTATCACGGACCGGGCCACGCGGAGCCCCATGATCTGCTCTAGCCACGCCCGGCGGTTCATGACAGGCGCCCTACCAGGCGAACTGTTCGGTGTGGACGCGGTCCGGGGACACCCCGACGGCCAGCGCCGCGGCCCGGGCGGCGGCGGTCCACGCGTCCGGGCCGCAGACGTATACGTGCGAGGCGGCCACGTGCGGGGCCAGGCGGCGCAGCGCGGCGGCGTCGGTGAGCCCCGCGGCCGACGCGGGCAGCCAGGACGGGCGCGGCGCGCGCGGGCCGAGCAGGTACACCACCCGCACCCCGCGGTGCCGGGCCAGCCAGTCCAGCTCGGCGCGGAAGGCGACCTCGGCCTCGCTGCGGGCACGGTAGACCAGCGTGGCCTGCCGCGGGGCGTAGGGCAGCTCGCCGAGCAGCGCCAGCAGCGGGGTGACGCCGATGCCGCAGGCCAGCATGAGCACCGGCCCGCCGGCGTAGGTGTCGCCGGTGAGCCCGCCGTACGGGCCCTCGATCAGCGCCCGGGTGCCGGGCCGTAGCGCGGCGGCGCGGGCGCTGCCGTCGCCGAGGTCCTTGACGGTGATGCGCAGCACGCCGGTGTGCGGGGTCGCCGACAGCGAGTACGGGTGGGCGCGGGACCAGCCCGAGCCGTCGAGGAAGCGCCACTGGAAGAACTGGCCCGCCCGTACCGGCAGCCCCTCGAGGCGGCGGCCGCGCAGGTACACCGACGTCAGCCCCGGCCCCTCGGCGACGACGCGGTCGACGACCAGGCGGTGCCGCCAGTTGCGCCACACCGGGAGCCCGATGCGGTACGTAAGGACCGCACCCGCCGACACGGCGTACAGCGTCCACCAGTAGGCCTGCGACAGCGGCGAGGCGACGAAGTCCGCGCCGGTCCACAGCTGGTGCGGCAGCGCGAGACCCACGCCGAGGTAGGCGTAGAGGTGCAGCAGGTGCCAGGACTCGTACCGCAGCCGCCGGCGCGCCGCCCGCATCGAGGTCGCCACGACCATGACGAGCAGGACGGTGCCCGCGGTGGCCAGCAGCATGCCCGGGTAGTCCACGACGAGGTCCCATAGCTCGCCGAGCACGCCGGCGTCGGCGGCGCCGGCGTAGCCGACGGTGATGAGCACGATGTGCGCCATCATCAGGTGGAACGAGGTGAAGCCGGTCCAGCGGTGCCAGCGGGCGAGGCGGTCCTGGCCGAAGGCGCGCTCGACCAGCGGTACCCGCGCCATGAGCAGCACTTGCAACAGCAGCAGGTCGGAGGCGATCAGCCCGGTCAGGCGCCCCAGCGACGACAGCGCGTCCGGCCAGGCACCCGCCAGCTCCTGCAGGCCGCGGTTGCGCACCCAGAGCGCGGTGACCACGAGCAGGCTCGCCGCGGCGGCCACTGCGCCGGCGTCGGCCCACCAGCGCGGCGCCGGGCGCACGGCGGGCCGGCGTGCGGTGGTGACCGGGACTGTCGTCGTGGTCGGCATGGCCCCAACGATCGGCCCGGTCCGTGAGAGGGACCGGCGCGCACGGCTAAGAGTTCCCTAAGAGGTCGACAGGGCGGCCGGGCGGTGTACGACGCCGTCGTGCATGACGAAGTCGACACCGCCGGTGGCGTCGATGTCGTCGAAGGGGTTGCCGGGCAGGGCGATCAGGTCTGCGGTGGCGCCGGGCCGGATCCGGCCGAGGTCGGACCGTTGCAGCAGGTCGGCGGCGGTGCTGGTGGCGGCCCGCAGCGCCCGCAGCGGGGTGATGCCGGTGTGCACCATGGCGGGGAACTCTCTCCAGTTCTGGTGATGCGGGAACATGCCGGCGTCGGTGCCGAAGGCGATGCGCACGTCGCTGGCGGCGACGTTGCGGGCGCTGTCACGCAACTGGCCGGCATAGCGGCGGAACTTCTCCCGCTCGGCGGGGTCCTTGCCCCGCCAGTAGTCATCGTCGTCGAGGTGGTCCAGCGCGTCGAGGACCATGAACTGGGTGGGAACGAGGAACACCCCGCGCCGCTGCATCAGGGACAAGGTCTCGGCCGAGGCGAGGTTGCCGTGCTCGATCGAGCGCACCCCGGCCCGCACGGCGCGGGCGACGCCGTCGTCGCCGTAGGCGTGCGGGGTGCACGGCACGCCCAGGTCGGCGGCGGCGGCCACCAGGGCGTCCATCTCCGGCTGCGTGTAGGTGGCCTGCCCGGGGTCGTCGGTGGGTGTGCCGAACCCGCCGGTGGCACCGAACTTGATCCAGTCCGCGCCGGCGCGGATCTCCTCGCGCACGGCGCGGGTGACCGCGGCGGGCCCGTCGGCGAGCACACCGATCTCGCGGCCGTATTCGGGTGCGAGCAGGGTGGAGATGTCCCCGTGGGCGCCGCGGGCCGAGATCAGGTGCGGGGCCACGAGCATGCGCGGCCCGGTGACCAGGCCGCGGGCGAGGGCGTCGCGGAGGTGGATCGTGATCGGTTCGGCCGCGAAGGTGGCCAGGTCACGCACCGTGGTGAACCCGCGATCGAGCAGATCCCGCAGCACCGGCAGGGCCCGCAGGACGATGACCGTGGCCGGTTCGGTCGCGAACGCGGTGAGCAGGCCGGACGGATCCACCGTGGTGTGGATGTGGCAGTCGATGAAGCCGGGCAGCAGCATGCGGTCGCCGAGGTCGACCACCTGCCCCGCGCCCCGCTCGACCCGTTCGCCGACCTCGGCGATGCGCCCGCCCCGGACCACGACCTCGGTGTGGGCGGACGGCGTTTCGGCCAGCCCGTCCCAGCACCGCTCGGCTATGACGACGGTTTCGGTCGAGGTGTTCGCGGTCATCGCCTCTCCGTGGTTCGCGCGCTGGTATGGCACTTCCCGCTGACTGTCTGGGTATGCGGGCCGGTGTGACGTTCGAACCGCCGCTGTTGCTCGCCCTGGACCTGACCGGCACCTTCGCCTTCGGGCTCAACGGCGCGCTGACGGCGGTACGCGCCGCACGGCTCGACGTGGTCGGCGTCGTCGCCCTCGGCATGATCACCGCACTGGGCGGCGGCGTCATCCGCGACGTCCTCATCGGCTCGATACCGCCCGCCACGTTCCGCGACTGGCGCTACGTCGCCCTCGCCGCCGCCGGCGGGCTGATCGCGTTCGCCCTCAGCAGGCGGCTGGAGCGGCTGGAGACACCGATCGTGGTGCTCGACGCGATCGGGTTGAGCGTGTTCGCGGTCATCGGAGCGAGCAAGGCACTGGCGTTCGGGCTCGGGGTCGGGCCCGCGGTCCTGCTGGGGGTGGTCACCGGGGTGGGCGGCGGCACGATCCGCGACACCCTCGTCCGGCGGATCCCGTCGGTGCTGCACAGCGACCTGTACGCCATCCCCGCCCTGGTGGGCGCCGCGATCACCGTCACCACCGTCCGGGCGGGCGTCTACGGACTGCCGGCCGCGCTGGGCGCCGCGGCGATCTGTTTTCTGATCCGCATGCTCGGCGTGCACTACGGCCTCAGCGCGCCCAAACCCCCCGGGACCTCCGGGCGCCAGGACTGACAGCCGGCGGCGGACTCGCTCTCACGCAATTCTTATGATGGCCGTCCATGTGTCCTTAGGCGGCCGCCCGATGCTGGTCATCGTTGCGGCGACCCCCTGTCGCCGCCGGGCCACACATTGGAGTCCACGATGAGCGACGACGCCGCCGGCCACAACACCCCGGCCGAGGAGGAGTCCAACCTGCAGGGGCCGGCGCACGAGCCCCCGGCGGCCCCGGAACACGAGCCCGCGGCGCCACCGGCCGCGGAGCAGGCGCACGCCGCCGCAGCGCCATCGGCCGCGGAGCAGGCGCATGCCGCGCCGCCGCCGTCCGTCGGGTCGCCCTCGCCCGTCGGAACACCCCCTCCCGTCGGGCCGCCGCCGGGCGCGCCGATCGCCGGGGCGGTGCCGCCGCTGGCCGGCTGGCGCTCGGGCCTGCGCGGCCGTCGCGGGCCGGTGATCGCCGGCGCCGCGCTGCTGCTCGGCTGCGTCCTCGGCGCCGGCGTGACCGCGGTCGGTGCCGCCGTGGTCCACGGGTTCGGCCACGACGGGCACGGCCCGATCCACGACCGTGGCGACCACGGACGCTACGGCGGCGGCCGCGACGGCTGGGGCCCGAACTCCCGCGGCGACGACGGCCGCTACGGCGGCCGCAACGGCAAGATCCGGCCGCCCGCACCACCCGCGCCGGCTGCCACGACGCCCACGAGCGCCGCCCCGGCGCCGTCCGCCTCCTGACGCCACCCGGCCGGGGCGGGTGGCCCGGCCACGCGTCGCGTTCGGCACGATCGTAGCCGCCGGGTACGACAGTTTTCGGTGCGCGGCGCTCGTGGCCCCGGCCGCACGCCGGGCCGGTTACGGTTACCCGTGGCGGCCCGGTGTGCGGCCGGTGAGGTGGTCCTGGACCAGGCGGACGACCGTCGCCCCGTCGCCGACCGCCGACGCGATCCGCTTGACCGCCCCGCTGCGCACGTCGCCGACCGCGAACACGCCGGCCCGGCTGCTCTCCAGCACCGCCGGGGCCTGCTCGCGGCCGATCGCCGGGAGCGCGGCGGCGCCGGTGCGCACATACCCGCGCTCGTCGAGCTCCAGCGCGCCGTCCAGCCAGCCGGTGCGCGGCTGGGCGCCGACGAGCACGAACAGCTGCCCGGTGTCGAGGGTCCGCTCCTGGCCGGAGGCGAGGTCCGCGACGACGACCGCGTGCAGCCCGCCGCAGTCGCCCTCGATGCGGCGGACCTCCGTGCCGCGCAGCACCGTGATGCGCGGGTGGCGTTCGATGAGCTCGACGAGGTAGCGGGACATGTCGCGGCCCAGGTCGGTGTGGCGGATCACCAGGCGTACCGCGGCGGCACTGCCGGCCAGGAACACCGCCGCCTGCCCGGCCGAGTTGCCGCCGCCCACCACGGTCACCGGCATCGACCGGCAGAGGCGGGCCTCGACGAACGTCGCCGCGTAGTGCAGGCAGGTGCCCGCGTACTTCGCCTGGTTCGCCAGCTCGAGGGTGTGGTACCGGGCGCCGGTCGCCACGACGACCGCGTGCGCGCCGAGCTCACCGCCGCCGTGCAGGCGGATCGCGTGGTCGCCGCCCTCCCGCCGCAGCCCGACGGCCCGCGCCGGCACCCGGATCGCGGCGCCGAACCGCTCGGCCTGGGTCATCGCGCGGTCGGCGAGCTCGCCGCCGGACAGCCCGGCCGGGAAGCCGGGATAGTTCTCGATCAGCGACGACGTGCGGGCCTGCCCGCCGGCCGCCCGCGCGTCGAGCAGGACGGTGTCGAGCCCCTCCGAGGCGGCGTAGACGGCCGCGGCGAGGCCGGCCGGGCCCGCGCCGACGATGACGACGTCGTGCAGGTCCGGCACCGCGCCCACCGGTGGCACCAGCCTGACCGCCTGCGCCAGCTGGGCGTCGGTCGGGTTGCGCAGCAACGGGCCGTCGCCGCGCAGCACGACCGGCGTCTGCCCGGGCGGGATGCCGAGCTCGGCGAGCAGCCGGTCGGCGTCGGGGTCCTCCTCCAGGTCGGTCCAGACGTAGGGGAGCCGGTGGCGCTCGGCGAACTCGCACAGCCGGCGGGTGTCCGGGGTGTACCGCGACCCGAGGACGTGGACGCCGGCGGCGTCGCCGACGAGCAGGTCGCGGCGGCGGACGTACGCGCGCACAACGAGGTCGCCGAGCACCGGGTCCTGCGCGGTGATCCGGCGCAGGTCCGGCAGCGGGACCTCCAGCACCTGCCCGTCGTGGAGCATGACGGCGGTCGCGTACGACGCCTGCTGGGTGAGCAGGCCAAGCTCGTCGAGGAAGCGGCCCGGGCCGTGCACCCGGATCAGCCGCTGGCCGGTGCGGCCGAAGCGCTCGTAGACGCCGGCCTCGCCGTGCAGCACGACGGTGAAGTCGCGCTCCCGCTGGCCCTCGCGGACCAGGATCGTGCCGGCCTCGACGTCCCGGACCCGGCCGGCCCGCCGCAGCGGGCGCAGGTGCTGCTCGCCGAGGCTCGGGTAGGCCCCGGCGAAGTCCGGTGTCTCGGCCTCGCTCACGAGGGCCATCGTCACCGGCGCCGGGGTGAGGTCGCTTCACCCGCCGCCGCGCCACCGTGGCGGCCATGGGCGGTGGTGACCGCGGTGACGAGGACGTCGAGCGCGGCGTGCTCGACGCGCTGCGCGGCGATCCCGGGCTGTGGCCCAACGACATCGCGGTCGCGGTCCGCCGGGGCGTGCTGACCCTGGCCGGCTGGGTCGACCGCGACCACAAGCGCCGGGCCGCCGTCGCCGCCGGGCACCGGGTGCCGGGCGTGCGGGCGGTCGTCGACGACGTGGAGGTGCGCCTGCCCGAGGTCCTGCCGCGCAGCGACGCCGAGATCGCCGCGGCGGCGCTGCGCGCGCTGGAGCCGGCGGGGGCCGGGCCGCGGGTCGAGGTGACCGTGACCGCCGGGTGGGTCACGCTCGGCGGCGACCCGGCCACGGTCCCGCGGCGGCTGCGCGAGGCGACCTTGCTGTCCCGGCTGGCCGGCGTGCAGGGCGTGACCGACGTGCGGTGAGCCTCCGGTGAGCCTGGTGGCGCCGAGGCCGCGATCCGGGCGGTCAGCGGCGGACCGGCTGCGTCACGTGCGCGGCCGGCCGCTGGGCGCGGGGCGCGTCGACGCCGCTGCGGGTCAGGTACGCGACCAGCGCGACGCACGCGATCAGGAAGACCGCGCTCGGGCCGACCGTGCCGAGGCCCAGGCCGCCATCGGCGTGCGACTGGGCCAGCCAGTCGCCGAGGGAGGCGCCCAGCGGACGGGTCAGCACGTACGCGGCCCAGAAGGCGAACACGCCGCCGAGCAGGCGCAGGCGGAAGCCCAGGCCGATGACCGCGATGGCGGCGGCGAACAGGGCCGCGGCGACCAGGTAGCCCAGCTGGGCCTGCTCCGACAGCAGGTCGCCGGCGGCGGTGCCGAGGGCGAACGTGAACAGGATCGCCGCCCAGTAGAACGCCTCCCGGCGCGTGGTGTGGACGGTGTGGATCGACAGGGTTCCCTCGCTGAGGTACCACCAGACGAACGTGGCGGCGAGCGCGACGGCGAAGACCGCGGTGCTCACCGGCAGCGGCACGCCGAGTACGTCGGTGAGGTTGTCGGTGATAAGCGTGCCGACCACGCTGACGAGGATCACGGCGAGCCAGTAGCGCCACGGGACGTACCGGCGGGCCCGGAACTGCAGGACCAGGGCGCCGGCCAGCACCGCCGTCATGACGAGCGTCGTGCCGCCCAGGCCCAGGTGGAGCTGGAAGTTCAGCAGGTCGGCGGCGGTCTCGCCGACCGTGGTGGCGAGCACCTTGATGATCCAGAAGTACA
Source organism: Dactylosporangium sp. NPDC048998 (assembly GCF_043197855.1). Classification (NCBI taxonomy): domain Bacteria; kingdom Bacillati; phylum Actinomycetota; class Actinomycetes; order Micromonosporales; family Micromonosporaceae; genus Dactylosporangium; species Dactylosporangium sp. NPDC048998. The sequence goes on along the minus strand of NZ_JBICTV010000013.1, from coordinate 40,291 downwards.
CGGTGACCTCTGGAACTTTATTCGCCATACGGACTATTGCGGACTTTTCCATCGGCATGGCCGAGAGGATCACAGGCCGATCCTGAGGCGACGCTGAACGCGCGCGGCCAGTTGACATCGCCGCGGATAACAGTTATCCATTAGATAACTGTTATCTAGGGGTGGCGATGCAGGACGTGGTGCTCGCCCTGCTGGCCAAGGAGCCCTCGCACGGGTACGAGCTGCGTGCCCGGCTGCGCGAGGCCCTCGGCCCGCTGGGCGACTCGATGAACGCCGGGCAGATCTACGTGACGCTGACCCGGCTGGAGAAAGCCGGCCTGGTCCGCTGGGAGGCGGCCGACGGCGCCGACCGGCCCGACCGCAAGGTCTACGCGCTGACCCCCGCCGGGCAGCGGCGCGTCGCCGACTGGCTCGCCGAGGTCGCCTGGCCCCGACCCGCACCCACCGACTTCCACCTCAAGCTCGTCGCCGCCGCGGCCACCCGGCTCGCCGACCCGGTCGCGCTCATCGACGCGCAGCGGCGCGAGCTGCTGCGCCGGCTGCGCGACGCCCAGCGGGCCGGGCTCGCCGAGCCTGACGGCTCCGACGCGGCACTGCTGCTCGACGGCCTCGTCCTGCGGCTCGAGGCCGACCTGCGCTGGCTGCAGGCCTGCGAGCGGCGCTGGACCTCCCGAAAGGAACCTTCATGACCGTGTTGCGGACCCGCGGGCTGCGCAAGCAGTACGGCGCGGGAGCGGGCCTGGTCCGCGCCGTCGACGGCGTCGACCTCGACGTCGCCCGCGGCGAAACGGTGGCCGTCATGGGCCCCAGCGGCTGCGGCAAGTCGACGCTGCTGCACCTGCTCGGCGGCCTCGAGCGCCCCACGAGCGGCGAGATCACCGTCGACGGCCGGCGCACCGACGGCATGGGCGAGCGCGGGCTGGCCCGGCTGCGCCGCGACCGGATCGGCTTCGTCTTCCAGGCCTTCCACCTCGTCGACGAGCTGACCGCGGTGGAGAACGCCGAGCTGCCGGCCCTGCTGGCCGGGCGGTCCCCGCGTGCGGCCCGGGCGCTCGCCCTCGAGCTGCTGGACCGGGTCGGCCTCGCCGATCGGGCCGGGTTTCTGCCCGCGCAGTTGTCCGGCGGGCAGCGGCAGCGGGTCGCGGTCGCCCGGGCGCTGGCCAACGAGCCGCTGCTGGTGCTCGCCGACGAGCCGACCGGCAACCTCGACAGCGCCGCGACCCTCGACGTGCTGCGCCTGTTCGACGCGCTGCACCGGGCCGGGCAGACGCTCGTCGTCGTCACGCACGACCCGCGCATCGCCGCGACCGCCGACCGGATCGTGGAGATGCGCGACGGCGCGTTCGTCGATCAGACGGTACTGTCGCAGCTCCCGGACCTGTCCGGCTCCCTCGGCGCGCAGGGCTGAGCCGGTGGGACGCCTCCGCCTCGTGCTCCGCCTCGCCCGGCGCGACCTGCGACGCCGCCCGTTCGAGGCCGCGCTCGTGCTGCTCGTGCTCGCCGCCGCCACGACCACCCTGTCGCTCGGGCTGACACTGCGCGGGGTGACCGACCGGCCGTACGAGCGGACGAAAGCGGCCTCGGCCGGCCCCGACGCGATCGCCGGATTCGTCCGCGACGACGGCGCCCCGCTCGAGCCCGGCGCCGTCGACGAGCTGGCCGCGGCGCCCGGCGTCACCGCCCACGGCGGCCCGTTCCGGCTCCTGCACACCACGATGACCGCCGGCGGCCGCACCGTGACCGTCGAGGCCGAGGGGCGCGACGCCTTGGCCGGTCAACAGGCCTCGGCCGTCGACCAGCCGATGCTGGTCGACGGTGGCTGGGTCCGCCCCGGCGAGGTCGTCGTGGAGCGCGGCTTTGCCGAGGCGACCGGCGTGCGGGTCGGCGACGCGATCGGCCTCGGCGGCCGGACGTTCCGCGTCGGCGGCATCGCGGTCGGCTCGGCGCTGCCGGCGTACCCCAGCAGCCTGTGCCACATCTTCTGCTTCGCCGGCGTGGCCCCGGGCCCGGGCGCCTTCGACATCGGCCTGGTCTGGCTGACCGACGCCGATGCGGGCACGTTGGCGACGACCACGCCCACCGTGCTGTACCTGGTCGGCCTGCGCCTGTCCGACCCGGCCGCCGCGCCCGCCTTCGCCGCCGCGCACGACACCCGCCCCGGCCCCGGCGTTGCCGCGCCGTTCGTGCTGTCCTGGCAGGAGATCCGCGACGCCGACAGCGGCCTGGTCCGCACCGAGCAGGCGGCCCTGCAGGTCGGCGCGGGTCTGCTCGCCCTGCTCGCGGTCGCCGGCCTCGCCGTGCTCGCCGGCCGCCGCATGGTCGAGCAGACCCGCCGCGTCGGCCTGCTCAAGGCCGTCGGCGGCAGCCCCGGCCTGATCGCCGGCGTCCTGCTCGTCGAGCATCTCGCCCTGGCCCTCGGCGCCGCCGCGGCCGGGCTGCTCGCGGGCCGGCTCCTCGCCCCGAGCCTGGCCGCCCCCGGCGCCGGCCTCGTCGGGGCCCCGGACGCCCCCGCGCTCACCCCCGGTACCGTCGCCGCCGTGGTCGGCGCGGCCCTGGCGTGCGCGCTGGCCGCCACCGCCGGGCCGGCCCTGCGCGCCGCCCGCACCAGCACGGTCGCGGCCCTGCGCGACCCGGCCCGCCGCCCGCGCCGCAGCCCGGCGTTGATCGCCGTGTCGGCCCGTCTGCCGGTACCGCTGCTGCTCGGCCTGCGGCTCGTGGCCCGCCGCCCGTCCCGGGCCGTGCTGCTCGGCATCAGCACCGCGGTGACCGTCACGGGCCTCACCACGATCCTGACCAGCGCCACGGTCACGTCCCGGTACGCCGCAGGCGTGCACAACCTGCGCGCCGAGCGCCTCGGCCAGGTGACGGCCACCCTCACCGTGATGCTGCTCGTCCTCGCCGCGGTCAACACAGTTTTCATGACCTGGGCGACCGTCACCGACGCGCGGCACGCCTCGGCCCTGGCCCGCGCGCTCGGCGCCACCCCGGCCCGGATCGGCGCCGGCCTGTCGGTGGTGCAGGTGCTGCCCGCGGCGATCGGCGCCCTGGCGGGCCTTCCGCTCGGCGTGCAGCTCTACCGCGCCGCCACCGGCGAGGGCGCGGTCGCCCCGCCGTGGTGGCAGCTGGTCCTGCTGCCGGCCGCGACGGTGCTCGGCGTGCTGGCGCTGACCGCGGTGCCGTCCCTGCTCGGCGCCCGCCGCCCGGTCGCGGCCGTGCTGCGGACGGCCTGATCGGGGGGACTACCAAGCCGTTCACGGAGGCCGCGCTCCTGGCCAGGATCCGCGAGGTCCTCGGCCAGGAGTGAGGTTGAGCCCGTTCAGCGCAGCGTGAGCCAGGCGAGGCTCGCCAGGCCGGCGGCGATGCAGTAGATCGCGAACGGGTTCAGGGTGCGGTGCTCGAAGTACTTCGTCAGGAACCGCACCGCCAGGTACGCGGCGACGAAGGAGGCCGCGCTGCCGGCCAGCACCTGACCGTGGATGCCGCTGCCCAGCGGGCCGAACAGGTCGGGCAGCTTGAGCACGCCCGCGGCCAGGATGACCGGGGTGGCCAGCAGGAACGAGAACCTGGCCGAGTCCTCGTGGGAGAGGCCCTTGAGCAGCCCGGCGCCCATCGTCGCGCCCGAGCGGCTGATGCCCGGCAGCAGGGCCAGGACCTGGGCCGATCCGATCTGCACGGCCCGCCAGAAGGTGCCGGCCGCCAGGCGCTCGTCCGGGTCGCCGGTGGTGCGGTCCGGTGCGGTCGCGGCGCCGGCACGGCTGCGGTACACGCTGCCCGTGCTGACCTCGGCCATCGCGGCCTCGACCACCACCTCGGCCTCCGCGGCGCGCGCCGCCCGGCGGCGCAGGCGCTCGGCGCCCAGCAGGATGAGGCCGTTGAGCGTCAGGAACACGGCCGCCGGGACGGGTCGGCCCAGGACCGTGCGGAAGGTGTGCTCGAGCAGCAGGCCGGTGATGCCGACCGGGATGGTCGCCAGGATGATCATCCAGGCGAGGCGCTCCTCGGGGGTGGTGATCCGGCGGTACCGGATGGAGGTGAAGAACCCACCCACGATGCGCACCCAGTCGCGCCAGTAGAACAGCAGCAGGGCCAGGGCCGTGGCCACGTGCAGGCCGACGACGAAGGCGAGGTATGGCGACTCGGGGGCCGAGACGTCCAGGTCGCGGCCCCACCGGCCGCCGATCAGCGCGGGGAGCAGGACGCTGTGGCCCAGGCTGGACACCGGGAACAGTTCGGTCACGCCCTGGAGGAGCCCGACGACGATCGCCTCGGGATAGGTCAGCAGCTGCATGGAGCGAAATCCTGGCGAGCAGATCCTGAGAGCAGGTTGAAGAGCCTTCTGCCGCGCTCACTGCCCCTCCTCGGCGCGCAGCGCGTCGAGGCGGCCGGCGGCGTGCTCGATCCAGCGCAGGTCGGCCTCGATGTGGAAGAGCTGGTAGTCGGCCAGTAGCGCGGCCTGCGGGCCGGCGGCGCGGCGGGCGGCGGTCAGCTCGCGCATCCGGGCCAGGTGCAGGTCGCGCTGGGCGTCGAGGTATTCCTCGGCGGGGCGGCCGGACATGAGGGCCAGGACGACCTTGACGAACAGCACGGCCTGCAGCTGCGGCTGCGGCTCCTCCGGCTCGGCCAGCCAGCGGCCGAGGTCGGTGACGCCGGCCTCGGTGATGGCGTAGCGCTTGCGCTCCGGCCCGGCGCCCGGCTCGGTGCCGGCCTCGGCGACGTGCCCGTCGCGCACCAGCTGGGCCAGTATCCGGTACACGTGCCCCACCCGCAGCGGGCGGGTGCCGCCGAAGCGGCGGTCGTAGGCCTGTTTGACGTCGTAGCCGTGCCTGGTGGTGCCCTCCAGCAGGCCGAGCAGCGCGTACGGCACCGTCATGCCCGGCAGTATATCCAGTGGGTATACCCGTTGGATATAGCCATTCAGAGATCCTTCAGGAACGCGTTCCTACGGTTCCTGACATGCGCCTCTCCGCACGGGCCGCAGCGTCGCTGGTGACAGCGTGGGCGGCCGGGTGGTTCGCGGTCATGGTCATCGGCGGCGGCTCGTCGTGGCCCTTCTTCGTCCAGGGCGCCCACGCCCTGGCCGACGCCCACGACCGGGTCGCCGGCGGTCTGCACCTCTACGCCGCGGCGCCGGTGCTGCAGATCGGGCCCCTCGCGTTCCTGGCCGTGCTGCCGCTGCTGCCGGCCGGGCCGGCCGCGGCGATGCTCGGCTGGCAGGTGCTCGGCGCCGCGGCGGGGCTGTTCGTGGTGTACCTCGTCCGCGGGCTGCGGCCGGAGCGGGACCGCACCCGGCTGGCGCAGGCCGCGCTGTACTTCGTGCCGGTGTGGATGTTCCTCGCCGTCGGCGTCGTCCACGTCGACGACGTCCTCGCGCTGCTGCTGTCGGTCGCGGCGCTGCGCGCGGCCCGATCCGGCCGGCCGTGGGTGACCGGGCTGCTGCTCGGCCTCGCCGCCGATGCCAAGCCGTGGGCGCTCGCCTTCGCCGCGCTGCTCCTGCTGCTGCCCGGGTGGCGGGCGCAGCTGGCCGCCGTGGTCGTGCTCGGGCTCGTGCTGGCCGTGGCGTGGCTGCCGTTCTTCGCCGGGGACCCGCACACGAGCGCGGCGCTGCGGTACACCATCGAGAACCGCCCGGTCTCGGCGCTGCGCGTGATCGGGGTGCGCGACCCGCGGACCCCGCCGTGGGACCGCCCCGCCCAGCTGGCGCTCGCGCTGGCCCTCGGCGCCCTGGCGGTGTGGCGCGGGCGCTGGGCGGCGATCCCGCTGCTGGCCGTCGCCGCGCGGCTGGTCCTCGAGCCGGGCGGCAACAAGTACTACATCGCGGGGCTCGTGGTCGGCACGCTCGTGTGGGACTTCGTCGGCTCCCGCTGGTCGTCGCCCTGGTGGACGATCGCCGCCAGCCTGGGGCTGTTCCTGGCGCGCTGGGTGCCGATGCCGGACGCCTGGCACGGCCGGCTCCTCGTCGCCTTCTTCGCGGCCGCGTGCGTACTGCTGCTGGCCCCGGCCCCGGCCCGGGCTTCGGCTCCGAGTGAGCTCGGTCACGCACCGTCACCCGCCGTCTGACTTGGGGGGACGCTCAGGGACCTCCCCGATGGCCCGCAGGGGGCCGTGGCGGCCATAGTTCGCTCAAAGGCCTGTGCAGCGGGCCGCGCAGGGAACGGGCGGTGCTTCAGGAGCTCTTCAGTTCCGTACCGCTAGCGTCGGGGGCATGAGGGGCGTCGTGGAGCGGATCCGGAACCGGCTCGGAGTGCGGATGCGCTCCGCCCTGGCCGCCTCGGCCGTGGTCGCGGTCGCCTCCGTGTTCACCGGGGTCGCGTTCGTCGTCGCGGCCCGGTTCATCCTCACCGGCAACGTCGACCAGAACACCTTCGACCGCGCCGCGCAGATCGCCGGGACGCTGGACGACAGCGACCGCGCGACGCTGCTGGCGGTCCTGAGCCCGTCGCCGCGCGACCGCACCATCGCGCAGGTCGTCGACCCGACCGGGCGGGTGGTGGCGGCCTCGGCCGCGATCTCCGGTGCCGGGCCGATCTCGGCGCTGCGGCCCCCGGCGGGGGAGAGCGAGCAGGAGCAGCGACGGCTGAGCGTGGCGCACTACGAGTACTTCCGCATCACCGCCCTCGGCGTTGACACCGGTGCCGGACCGCGCACCGTCCTGGTCGGGCAGTCCATCGACGAGATCGACGACGGCACCGAGGCGGCGCTCGGCGCCCTGCTCGTCGGCCTGCCGCTGCTCACGCTCACGGTCGGCGTGGCCACGTTCCTGTTCGTCGGGCGGTCGCTGCGCCCGGTCGACGCGATGCGCCGCCAGGCCGAGACCATCACCGGCCGCAGCCTGCACAACCGGCTGCCGGTGCCGCAGACCGGCGACGAGATCGCGGCGCTGGCCAGCACGATGAACACGATGCTCGACCGGATCGAGGCCGCCACCGTCGCGCAGCGTCGGTTCGTCGCCGACGCCTCGCACGAGCTGCGCAGCCCCCTGTCCACCATCCACGCCGGCCTCGACCTGCTCGCCACCGCCGGCCTGCCGCCGCCGGCCGGCGCGCACGTGACCCGCATGCACCGCGAGAGCGAGCGCATGGCCCGCCTCATCACCGACCTGCTGCTGCTCGCCCGGGTCGACGAGAAGGGGCTGCAGCTGCGCAGCGAGGACGTGGACCTCGACGACCTGGTGTACGCCGAGCGCGAGCGCCTCACCGCCGAGCGCCCGGACCTGCGCGTCACCGCCCGCGTCGCGCCGGTGCGGGTCAGCGGCGACGCTCACCACCTGCAGCGCGTCCTGCGTAACCTGCTGGACAACGCGGCCCGCCACGCGAAACAGGCGGTCGAGCTGACGCTGCGCTCGGACGGGGGTACCGCCGAGCTGACCATCGCCGACGACGGCCCGGGCGTCCCGGCGGAGCAGCGGCAGCGCATCTTCGGCCGGTTCGTCCGCCTCGACGACGACCGTTCGCGCACCGCGGGCGGCACCGGCCTGGGCCTGCCGATCGCCCGCGACATCGTGACCGCCCACGGCGGCACCCTGACCGTGGAGGACGCCCCCTCCGGCGGCGCGCTGCTGCGCCTGCACCTGCCCGGGTGACCGGCAGGTCACAGCACCGGGAGCCAGGCCCGGACCACGTCGAGGAAGCCGGCGAGGGCGGCGCCCGCGGCGGTGAGGGAGGCCAGGGCCAGGCCGGCCGCGCCGGCGAGGGCCACGGTGGCGCGGGTGGCGTGCACGCGGCCGAGCGCGCCGGGCCGCGTCAGGGCCTCGACGCGGCGTACGACATCGCTGCCGGTCGCGGCAAGGAGGTTACCGGGGTTGTCGTGTCCCGGGCCGGGGTCCTCGTGGGCGGCCAGGGCGACCCGGGCGATCGTGCGGGCCACCAGCGAGGGCGAGCCCACCGCGGCCGCCGCGGTCTCGTCGGCGCTGCGCTCCAGCAGCAGGCCCACGGCCACCGACACCGGGCGCAGCAGCGGGTCGGCCGCCGCGGCCAGGCCGGCCATGGCGGCCGTGCGGTGGTGGCGCAGCGCCAGGTGGGCGCGCTCGTGGGCGAGCACCGCATCGCGCTCCGCGGGCCCCAGCATCCGCAGCAGGCCGCTGGTCACCAGCACGTGGCCGGGCCGGCGGCGGGTCGGCGGCACCGCGATTGCGTGCGGTGCGGCCCAGCCGGCCACCAGCAGGCCGTCGTGCGGGCGGCCCGCGGCGTGCAGGTCGGCCGCCACCCGGCGACGGCGCCGGGTCTCGGCCGCCACCCGGTACAGCAGCCAGGCCAGGGCGAGGGCCGCCGCGGCGCCGGCCCAGTCGGGCACGGGCTCGGGCAGGGCGTGGCCGAGGGCGAAGGCGCGCTGCTCCTGCCGTTCCAGCGACGGCAGGTCGTCCACGAGCGTGGCGGCCAGCAGCGCGACGCAGCCGGCCGCGGACCCGGCGCTCAGCAGCGCGGCGGCGGCCAGGGCCCGGGCGGCGCGCTCCGGGCGCCTCGCGGCGGCCGCGAGCCGACCCGCCGGCAGCAGCAGGGCCGGCAGGAGCAGCGGGAGGTACACCGGCCAGGTCACGGCGCGCCGCGCGGGTCGCCGCCGCCGGCGGGCTCGTCGAGCAGGGCGCGCAGGGCCGCCGCGTCGGCGGGGTCCAGGCCGGCGGTGAACCGGCGCAGCACGGCCAGGCGGTCGCCGGGCCCGTCCAGGACCGCGCGCATCCGGCGGGCCGCGGCCGTGGCGGCGTCGTCGGTCGGCCAGTACTCGTGGCCGCGGCGGCCCCGTCCGGCCTGCGGGCTCGGGCCGCGGCGCACCAGGCCCTTCTCGTGGAGCCGGGTGAGGATCGTCTGCACGGTGTTGTACGCCGGGCCGCCGCCCAGCGCCTCCTGCACCTGGGCCGGCGTGAGCGGGCCCGGCGCCGCCCAGAGCACGGCCATCGTGTCCGACTCCAGCGAGCCCCAGGCCCGCCGCTCGGGGGCGCCATCCGGTCGGTTCACGCGGCTACGGTACCGATGCGGGGGAACTTGACTTTCGCCGACAACATGTAGGACGTTAGCGAGGTTAGCCTCACCTGACTTTTCGGAGTGCCTCGTGTCGCGTCCCCGTGCCCTGCCGCCGCTCGCGGCCGCCGCGGTCCTCGCCCTGCTCGCCGCCTGCAACGGCGGCGCCCAGCCGTCCGGCGGCGGCGACATCGCGGTGACGGCCACCGACACTGAGTGCAAGCTCAGCGCGGACAGCGCCCCGGCCGGCGTGCGGGTGTTCGACGTGCGCAACGGGGGCAGCAAGGTCACCGAGTTCTACGTGTACGCCGCGGGCGACCGCGTCGTCGGCGAGGTCGAGAACATCCCGCCCGGCGTCACTCGCAGCCTGCGCGTCGACCTGCCCGCCGGGGCGTACACGACCTCGTGCCGCCCGGGCATGACCGGCGCCGGGATCCGTGGCGCGTTCACCGTGACCGGCCCGCGCGCGTCCGCCTCCGCCGACCCGGCCCTCGCGCGGGCGGCCGAGGACTACCGGCAGTACGTCCAGCAGCAGGCCGCCGCGTTCGCGGAGCAGACCGGGCGGTTCGTGGCCGCGGTCAAGGCCGGCGACCGGGCCGGGGCGAAGGCGCTGTACGCGCCGGCGCGAACCCCGTACGAGCGGATCGAGACGGTCGCGGAGACCTTCGGCGACCTCGACCCGCGCATCGACGCCCGCGACGGCGACCTGGACCCGGGCGTCGAGTGGACCGGGTACCACCGCATCGAGAAGGCGCTGTGGGACGGCGAGGACCTCGCCGCCGTCGCCGGGGTCGCCGACCGGCTGCTGGCCGACGTCGCCGAGCTCCAGCGGCGCCTCGGCGGCGTGTCGCTGACCGCGCTGGAGATCGCCAACGGCGCCAAGAGCCTGCTCGACGAGGTCGCCACGAAGAAGGTCACCGGCGAGGAGGACCGTTACTCGCACACCGACCTGTGGGACTTCGCCGCCAACGTCGAGGGGTGCAAGGCCGTCATCGCGGCGCTGCGCCCCGCCTACGACGCCGGCCTCGACGCCCAGTTCGCCGCGGTCGAGCAGGAGCTGGCGAAGTACCGGCAGGGCGACGGCTACGCCGGCTACGACACGCTGCAGCCGGCCCAGGTCCAGCGGCTCGCCGCCACCGTCGACGCGCTCGCCGAGCGGGTCAGCGCCGTACCGCCGGCGATCGCCGGCCGCTGAGCGTGCGCCGCTGACCTCAACTCCCCGCCGCCCCGGGCGATGTGACCTCCGTCAGGAGGTACGAGGATAAATCCGGAATATGGGATATGCCGGGTGCGCGTTCAGCGTTCTTTCAGGCAGACCCCACCAACATCCGGCGCATGAACAAGCGGATGGTGGTGATCTCGGCGAGTTTCGGCGCCGGACATGACGGCGCGGCGGCGGAGCTGACGCGTCGCCTGACCGGGCGCGGCGTCACCGTCGAGCGGTACGACTTCGTGGACCTGCTGCCGCGGCGCGCCGGGCGGGTGCTGCGGGGCCTGTACCGCCGCCAGCTGACCGCGGCCCCGCAGACGTGGGGCTGGCTGCTCGCCCTGTCCGGCGCCCGGGGCTCCACGGCGCTGGCCACCCGGCTCACCGCGATGGCCGACCGGGCCGTGCTCGACGCCGTGGGCAGCGGCGCCGACGCGGTGATCTCCACCTACCCGCTGGCCAGCCAGGTGCTCGGCCGGCTGCGCGAGCAGGGCCGGCTGGACGTCCCGGTGTACACGTACCTCACCGACCTCTCCGTGCACCCGCTGTGGGTCTGCGGCGGTGTGGACGTACACCTGGCGCTGCACGACGACGCGGCGCGGCAGGCCAAGGAGCACGGCGCCGCCGACGTGCGCGTCGTCGCGCCCGCGGTGTCGCCCCGCTTCGCCTACTCCCCGCCGCCGGCCGGGTTCCCGCGAGCGCTGGTCGTCGCCGGGGCCTGGGGCGTCGGCGCGATCGAGGCGGCCGCCGCCGACATCTCCGCCACCGGCCTGGCCCGGCCCGTGGTCGTGTGCGGCCGCAACGAGCCGCTGCGTCGCCGCATCGAGCGCGGCGGGTTCGGCGACGCCCTCGGCTGGGTCGACGACATGCCCGCCCTCATGCGCGACAGCCACGTGGTCGTGCAGAACGCCGGCGGCCTGTCGTCCCTGGAGGCGCTCGCCGCCGGGCGGCCCGTCGTGACGTACCGCTGCCTGCCCGGCCACGGCCGCACGAACGCCGAGGTGCTCGACCGCATCGGCTGGGTCCCCTGGATCCGCGACCGCGGGAGCCTCGCCGCGGGCCTGCGCGAGGCGCTGCGCGATCCGCGGCCCTTCGCACCGGCCGCGCAGCGCCCCGAGGACGTGCTGGCATGACCGGTCCGGAGCGGAGCGGAGGGGCCGGTCATCGGGAATGCGGGTGCAAGTCATGCCGCTGCCGGAGCGAAGCGGAGGTGACGGCATGACCGGTCCGGAGCGGAGCAATCGGATCGACGCCGGGGACGTGGTGCTGGCCGCGCCGGTGCTCGCCACGCTGACCCCGCTGCGCCGCGCGGTGCTGCCCGACCTCGCCGGCATCGGCCGCCCCGGCCACATCGCGCTCACCTTCGACGACGGCCCCGACCGCCGCTCCACCCCGCACTTTCTCAAGGTGCTCGCCGAGCACGACGTGCGCGCCACGTTCTTCCTGCTCGGCTCGATGCTTCGGCTCGACCCGGCCCTGGGCCGCGAGCTCGTCGACGCCGGCCACGAGGTCGCCGTGCACGGCTGGCACCACCGGATGCTGCTGCGCCGCCGGGCCGCCGCCACCTATGACGACATCGCCCGCGCCCGCGACCTCGTCGCGACCGCCAGCGGGGCGCTGCCGCGCTGGTACCGCCCGCCCTACGGCGTGCTGACCACCGCCGGGCTGCGCGCGTGCGGCCGCCTCGGGCTCACCCCGGTGCTGTGGACGGCCTGGGGCCGCGACTGGGAGGCGCGGGCGACCCCGGACACCATCCTGCGTACCGTCACGCGGCCCCTCGTCGGCGGCGGCACGGTACTGCTGCACGACAGCGACTGCACCTCGGCCGCCGGCTCGTGGCGACGCACCCTCGGCGCACTGCCCGGCCTCATCGAGTGGGCCGCCGCCCGGCGGCTGACCCTCGGCCCGCTGCGCGAGCACGCGGTGGTGGGCCAATGACCGGTCCGGAGCGGAGCGGAGGGGCCGGTCATCGGGATTGCGGGTGTAAGTCATGCCGCTGCCGGAGCGAAGCGGAGGTGACGGCATGACCGGTCCGGAGCGGAGCGGAGGGGCCGGTCATCGGGAATGCGGGTGTAAGTCATGCCGCTGCCGGAGCGAAGCGGAGGTGACGGCATGACCGGTCCGGAGCACAGCGGAGGCCGCATGACCTGGTTGGTCACGGGGGGCGCCGGCTACATCGGTGCGCACGTCACGGCGGCGCTGCAGGCGGCCGGGCAGAGCGTGGCCGTCCTCGACGACCTGTCCACCGGGGACCCGCGCCGCGTCCCGGCCGGCGTGCCGTTGCTCGTCGGCGACGCCGGCGACCCGGAGACGGTCCGCGCGGCGCTGCGCCGCCACCGCATCACCGGCGTGATGCACCTGGCCGGCAGCAAGTCGGTGCCCGAGTCGTTCGAGAAGCCGCAGTGGTACCACCGGCAGAACGTCACGGTCGTCACCACCGTGCTCGAGGCGATGGCCGAGGCAGGCGTGGGCAGCATCGTGCTGTCGTCCTCGGCCGCGGTGTACGGCACCCCGGCCGCCGCCCTGGTGACCGAGGACGCGCCGACCGCGCCGCTCAACCCGTACGGGGACAGCAAGCTGCTCGCCGAGCGCGCGATGGCCGCCGCGCCCGGGGTGTCGTGGGTCGCGCTGCGGTACTTCAACGCCGTCGGCGCCGCCGCCGCGCACCTCGGCGACCGAGGCGCAACCAACCTGCTGCCGCTGGTGTTCCGTGCGGCGCGCACCGGCGAGCCGCTCGTGGTCACCGGCGACGCCTTCGCCACCCCCGACGGCACCGGCGTGCGCGACTACGTCCACGTCGCCGACCTCGCCGCCGCGCACCTGGCCGCCGGGGCCGCGATCCACGCCGCGCCGATGGCCCGCGTCTACAACGTCGGCACCGGCCGCGGCCACTCCGTGCTCGAGGTGATCGCCGCCGTGGAGCGGGTCTGCGGCGCCCGCGTGCCGTACGTCGTCGGCCCGCCCCGCCCCGGCGATCCAGCCGAGGTCATCGCCGGCGTCGGCCGCATCCGCCGCGAGCTGGGCTGGCGGGCCCGGCACACCCTGATCGACGCGGTCCGCTCCGCCTGGCACGCCTCGCGCCTGGCGCCCGCGACCGTCTAATTCAGAATTCTTTCAGTGTTTCGCCCGTAAGGTCCCGGTTTATGGGCAAGGCTTCCCTCCTCGCGGCCGCCGGCGTCGCCGCGCTCATCGGGCTCGCCGGCTGCGGCGGGGCCGGCGGCGACACCGGCGGCGCCGGCGACATCCCCGACAATCGGGCGTTCGGCGAATACCGGCCGGTCGGCGAGCAGTACGCCGTCAAGGTCCCCGAGGGCTGGGCGCGCACCGAGATCGGCGACACCGCCACGTTCACCGACAAGCTCAACACCATCACCGTGACCCTGGGCAGCAGCCCCGCCGCGCCGACCACCGCCGACGGCACCGCCGCGCTGGACGCGCTGGCCGGCAAGACCCCCGGTTTCGCCGCCGGCTCGGTGTCCACCGTGCAGCGCCGGTCCGGCACCGCCCTGCTGATCACCTACCGCGCCGACGCCCCCGCCGATCCGGTCACCGGCAAGATTGTCAACGACGACGTCGAGCGGTACGAGTTCTGGCACGACCGGCAGCTGCTCACCGTCACCCTCGCCGGCCCGCACGGCGCCGACAACATCGACCCATGGCGGACCGTCACCGACTCGGTGCGGTGGCTGAATTCCGCCACCGTGACAACCGGGGGTTGACACTGACAACCTGGGGTTGTCATGCTGTCGATATGAGCAAATCGGTGGAGACTCCCGCGCACGCCGACCTGATCGCCCAGCTCAAAGACGTTCGGTCTCGAGCGATCGAACACGCCCGGATCGCGCAGCACCTGGCCCGCGAGCGCCGCCGGATCATGGATCAGCTGCTGGCGGAGGGGTTCAACCAGGCGGATCTCGCCCGCGAGCTGGGCGTGACGCGACAGGCGATCCAGAAGATGATGGCCATCGCCCAGAAGGACTCGCAGGCGTGAGCCGCAAGGGTCGTCCGAGCGCCTGAAGCCGCCAGAGGCCACGCCGGCATGGCGGCCCGTCGGGCGGCCGGTCGCCGTCAGCCGGCCAGCCGGACCGGCTCGTCCGTGACCGCCTGGATGTCGGCGGCGGCCGTCAGCAGGAGCTGGTGGCCGAGGTCGGACAGGGCCCGGGCCGCGGCGAGCTCGTCGCCGATCTCCGGGATGTTGTCGTCCGCCGGGTGCAGGTGCGCGTCCCCGGCACCGGTGATGAGCGTGTCGTCCTCGGCGCTCAGCCGCGCCTCGGCGTGGGTCTGGCCGTCGTGCTCGCCGATGACGATCTCGACAGTCCAGTGCTTGGTTGCCGTCATGGCCGTGCTCCCCCCTCTGTGCGTGTGCGGGCGGCCTGCGCGCCCCCGGGCGACCCCGTGGCCTGCCGCGCCTCCTTGAGCGCCCTCAGCGCCTCCTCGAGCCCCTGCCGCGACCGTTCGGCCGGCGGGCCCAGATCCTCCACGCCGGGAACGTCCGCGACACGCGGCGCGATCTTCGTGAGCAGGCCCGCGCCGGCCAGGGCGACCCGGCCGGCCTCGGCGAGATCGTCCTCGCCGAGCAGCATCTTGATCTCGCCGCCGAGACCCGGCAGGGTCTCCTCGTCGGTGACGGCGGGCAGGTGGCCGGCGAGGTCCTTGGGGTACGGCGTGCGCTCCCGCAGGTCCCGCAACGCCACGACCACGGCCAGCCGGTCGCCGAAGCGGTCCAGCAGGGCGACCAGCCCGAGGATGCGGGCGATCATGCGCGGGCGGCCGGGGAACCGGTCCAGCCAGGCCAGCAGCGCTTCGTCGCCGCCCACGTGCTGCATGACCCGGCGCAGCGCGGAGGCGATCGGGGTCGACGGTGGCTCGGGCTGGCCCACCAGCGCCGCGATCTGGTCGGCGAGCGCGGCCTGGCCCGTGTCGTCGAGCCGCCCGGCCACGAACTCGTGCACGGCGCCCAGGGCGACGCCGCTCACCATGGCGGCCACGCCCGGCCGGCGCCGTGCGGGGCGGCGCGAGACATCATCACCTCGCCTCGCCTACCCGGTCGCCCGAGGGCCAAACGACGCTTCACCCGGGGGCGTCGAACCGGCGGGCGCGGGCCACGACACCGGGGGCCCGCTTGTGCTGCCCGCCGCCGTGGCAGAGACCCGCGCCGCCCGGGCGCCCGCGCCCGCGATCGCGACCGCGACGGCGTTGGTGGCGACCACGATCGCGATGCCGAGCCACACGTGCGCGGCGGGGACCTGGCCGAGGATGAGCGCGCCGGCGAGGGCGGCGAGGACCGGGTGCACGCTCTGCAGCAGCCCGAAGAACCGCGGCGGGACGCGGCGCAGCGCGATGACGTCGGCGGCGTACGGCACGACCGAGCTCAGCACCCCGGCGCCGACCGCGTACGCGATCGCGGCCGCGCCGAACCGGCCGTGCAGCAGCATGAGCGCCGCGACCGGCAGGTAGAGCGTGGCCGACACGGCGGTCGCGGCGGCGGGCGCCTGCAGGCCGGGCAGCCGCGCGCCGAGCAGCCGGTTGAGCAGGATGTAGGCGGCCCAGCACGCCGCCGCGAGCAGGCCCAGGCCCACGCCGGCGAAGTCGCTGCCCGGTCCGGGCAGCACCAGCACGTAGACGCCGGCGCCGGCGATCATCGCGCAGGCCAGGTCGGCGCCCGTGCGCGAGCCGGCGAGGGCGACCGCGAGCGGCCCGAGGAACTCCAGCGTCACCGCCAGGCCGAGCCCGACGCGGTCGACGGCGGTGTACAGGCTGAGGTTCATGGTCGCGAAGACCAGCCCGAGCAGCAGGGTGGGCCACCACTGCGCCCACGTGAAGCGGCGCAGGTCGGGCCGGGCCACCGGCAGCAGCACCGTGGCGGCGACGAACTGGCGCACCGCGACCACGCCCGCCGGCCCGATCGCGTCGAAGGCGCGCGCCCCCAGCGCGGCGCCGGCCTGGTTGCCCGCGGCGCCGGCGAACATCGTCGCGAGGGCGCCGCTCGTGTCGAGGTTCGGCCTGTTCACGATCGCCAGTCTCGGCCGGCGCGGACGGGAGGAGAAATGCGCCGGCCGCGCGATCCATACGCTGTACGCATGGATCTGGAGCTGCGGCAGCTGCGCGCGTTCGTCGCGGTGGTCGACGCCGGCACCTTCACCGACGCCGCGGCGGCCCTGGGCCTGTCGCAGGCGGCGGTGTCGCGCGCGGTCGCCGCCCTGGAGGCGGCCCTCGGCGCCCGGCTGCTGCACCGCACCACCCGCCACGTGCGCCTCACCGCCGCCGGCACGCAGGTGCTGGCCCGCGCCCGCGCGGTGCTCGACGAGGTGGCGCACCTGCGCCGGGCGGTGGAGCGGTCCCGCACCGAGCTGCGGGTCGGCTACGCCTGGGCGGCGATGGGCAAGCACACCCGGCGGCTGCAGCGGGCCTGGGCCGCTCGTCATCCGGCGGTACCGCTGGTGTTCGTGCAGTCCAACACGCCCGCCGCCGGCCTCGGCGACGGCAGCGCCGACGTGGCCGTGGTCCGCCGCGCCCTGCAGGACCCGCGCTTCGACACGGCCCTCGTCGGGGTCGAGACCCGCTACGCGGCGGTGGCCAGCGACAACACCCTGGCCCGGCGCCGGACGGTGCGGCTGGAGGACCTCGCGCGGTACACGGTGGCCATCGACGATCGCACCGGCACCACCACCGTCGACCTGTGGCACCCCGGCGGCGCCCCGGCGACGGTGCGCGCCACGCACGGCGTCGACGAGTGGCTCACGCTGATCGCCGCCGGCCAGGCCGTCGGGATCACGTCGGAGGCGACCGCGAACCAGAACCCGCGGCCGGGCGTGGCGTACCGCCGCGTCCGCGACGCCCCGCCGATCCACGTCTGGCTGGCGTGGTGGCGCGACGACCCGCCCGCGTTCCTGGACGACCTGGTCGGCCTCGCCCGGGCGGCGTACGGGACGGGCCCCATGAACCCGCACGGCTAAAGTTCGGCAGATGAACCGGCTGACGATTCTGCGCGCCATGCAGCGTGAGGCCGAGTTCGGCGAGCAGACCCTGGCCCCCAACAGCTACCTCGTGCTCGTCGCCCCGGCCGACCACCAGCACGTGAGCGCCTACGCGGCGTCGCTGGCCCGTTCCCAGGCCGAGTGGCTCGCCGCGCAGGGCTGGAGCGTCGCCGACGAGGTGGTCGTCGACCTGCAGCCCGACGAGGACGTGCCGGCGGGGGAGTTCCGGGTCGTCGCCGACGTGCGCAAGGCGCGGACCCGCCGCGGCGACGAGGCCGGCCGGGGCATCGGGCTGCTCGTCGGGGACGGCCGGCGGTACACGCTGCAGGCCGGCGTCACCGTGATCGGCCGCGGCCGCCAGGCGGACCTGCGCCTGCGCGACGAGGGCGTCTCGCGGCGGCACGCTCGCCTGCAGTACGACGGAAGGGCCCTGACGGTTACCGACCTCGGCTCGACGAACGGCACGACGGTGAACGACCGCCCGGTGAGCGCGGCCGTCCGCGTGTCGCCCGGCGACACGATCCGGGTCGGGTCGGTCACCCTGACCGTGCAGGCCGAGCGCTGAGCGCTCCGCGCCAGCATGATCCGGCGTCGGGCGGGAAGGGGACGGGCATGGCTGAATCGCAGACCGTGACCGATGCGCGGCAGGCTCTCGGCCCGACCGGTGTGTGGCTCGGCGCCCTGTCGCGCGAGCCGGCCGCGGACCAGCGCGCGGCGGCGGCCCGGATCGAGCAGCTGGGCTACGGCTCGCTGTGGGAGGGCGAGGCCGTCGGCCGCAACGACATCTTCGCGCAGGAGGCGGTGTGGCTGGCGGCCACGTCCCGGATCGTGGCCGGCGCCGGGATCGCCAACATCTGGGCCCGGCACCCGGCGACCGCCCGGGCCGCCGCGGCCGCGCTCGTCGAGGCGTGGCCGGGCCGGTTCGTCCTGGGCCTCGGCGTGAGCCACGCCCCGATCGTGGACCGCACCGGCCAGACCTACCGGCGGCCGCTGGAGCGCATGGGGGAGTACCTCGACGGCATGGACGGCGCGCCGGACGCACCGCCGGCGACGGCGCCGCGGGTCCTGGCCGCGCTGGGCCCGCGGATGCTGGCGCTGGCCCGGGACCGCACCGACGGCGCGCACACGTACTTCGTGCCGCCCGAGCACACCGCGCAGGCCCGCGCCGTGCTCGGCCCCGACCGGCTGCTCATCCCGGAGCAGGCCGTCGTCGTGGAGGCGAGGCCCGGTGTGGCCCGCGAGACCGCCAGGCGGCACACCGCCGGCTACCTGGCCCTGCCGAACTACGTTCGCAACCTCGAGCGGCTGGGCTTCACCGACGAGGACGTGGCCGGCGCCGGCAGCGACCATCTGGTGGACTCGATCGTGGCGTGGGGCGAGCCGGCGCAGATCGTGGAGCGGCTGCACGCCCACCGCGAGGCCGGCGCCGACCACGTCCTGATCCAGCCCCTGGGCGCCGGCGCCAAGGACGCGCTGCGCCAACTGGAGGAGCTGGCCCCGTTGCTCACCTCGTGATCCCGGGGCGACCGCCGTGCGGTCACCCCGTGCTCACAGGCGGCTCACAGGCGGCTCACAGGCCCAGCGCGTTGAAGAGGTAAAGCCAGATCTCGCTGCGCGTCGGGAACGCCGGGATCGCGTGCCGCAGGCGGCCCAGTGGTACCTCGCCCACCACCGCGATCGTCGCCGCCTGCAGGAAGTCGGCGACCTCGGAGCCGGTGATCGTGGCCCCGACGATCACCTGGCGCTCCTCCTCGATCAGGAACCGGCTGGTGCCGCGGGCGCCGCGGCCGTAGTACGAGCCGCCCGCGTTGCCGGAGGTCGGCAGGTCCACGACCCGCACCTTCAGCCCGGCCGCCTCGGCCGTGGCCGTGGTGTGCCCGACCGCCGCCACCTGCGGATCGGTGAAGATGACCCGCGGGGCGCCGGTGCCGTCGGCGAGGTGCGTCGCGGCCATCGGCCGGCCGAGGATGTGCCCGGAGGCGAGCGCCGCCTGGTACTTCGCCATGTGCGTGAACAGCGCCCGGCCGTTGAGGTCGCCGATCACGTACAGCCAGTCCTTGCCGGGGATGCGGGTGTGCTCGTCGACCTTCAGGTACCCGCCGGGGGACAGCCCCACCGTCTCCAGCCCCAGGTTGCCGGTGTCCGGGACCCGGCCGGTCGCCACGAGCAGCTCGTCGCCGGAGACGGTCGCGCCGTCGCCGAGCGTGACGACCACGGCGTCGCCGTCGCGGCGCACCGAGGTCGCCTTCTGCGCGGTGCGGATGTCCACGCCCTGCTCCGCGAGGGACTCGGTCACCTGCACGCAGGCGAACTCCTCCTCCCGCGGCAGCAGCCGCCGCTCGCCCTCGATGAGCGTCACCTCGGTGCCGAGGGAGACGTACGCCTGGCTCATCTCCACCCCGACCACGCCGCCGCCGAGCACGACCAGCCGCCCGGGCAGCGTCCGCGCGGTGGTGGCGTCCCGGTTGGTCCACGGCGAGGCCTCGGCGAGCCCCTCGATCGGCGGCATCGCGGGCGACGTGCCGCCGGCGAGGATGACTGCCCGCCGCGCCTCGAGCACGACGTCGCCGACCGCCACCCGGCGCTCGCCGTCGAGCCGGCCGTGCCCGCGGAACAGGGCGATGCCGCGCTCCTGCAGCCACGGCAGTTGCCCGCTGTCGTCGAGCCCGTTGATCAGCTCGTCGCGGCGGCGCAGCACCGCCGCCGTGTCCAGCGGCCCGGTGACCGCCTCCACCACGCCCGGGACCCGGCGCGCCTCGGCCAGCAGCTCGCCGGGGCGCAGCAGCGCCTTCGACGGTATGCACGCCCAGAACGAGCACTCGCCGCCGACCTTGCGGTCCTCCACGATCGCCACGTCGAGGCCGGCCTCGGCGAGCCGCCCGGCCGCGACCTCGCCCCCCGGCCCGGCGCCGACCACGACGACGTCGAAGCTGCGTTGCTGCATCACGGGACATCCCTTCCCATAGCCGATACCTCGAACCGTACGCGCGCATGCCCGGCCGGGTGCCACACCTCGCGCGCCGGTGGAACGCCCACCCTGGTCCTCGCCACCGGCCGGCGGCCGCCGTCACGTTTCGCGGTTGCGCGGGCGCGGAACAATGCACGGTGAGCACCCCCTGGCTGGAGGAGGCATCCGGTGCACATCCAGGACTACTTGGCCGCCATCGTCTTCGGCGCCGTCATCGGGATCGTGGCGCGGATCCTGCTGCCCGGCCGCCAGCCGATCGGGCTGATCCTCACGGTCCTCATCGGCATGGGCGCCGCCGTGGCCGGCACCTGGGCCGCGGACCGCTGGGACCTGCACAGTGACAAGCACCTCGTGGTGCGCGGCCACGAGTACGACTGGCTGGTCATCGGCGTCCAGGTCGGCATCGCCGTGGTGGGTGTGGCGATCGCCGCGCTGCTCGCAAAGGCCTTCTCCACGGACGACGCCGACCGCTACGACCGCCACCGCCACTGACCCCGCCGCCCGGCGCGGCGGTCCGGGCCAGAACCGGGCGGGAAGTGGAACGTTCCTGAATCCGGGCATGCCCGCGCCGATCTCCCGAGACCGTCCCACTCGCCGCAAATCCGCTGCGAGACCACAGCGGCGGGCCGGCGCCCCGGCCGCGGCCGGGGCGCTGTTGATCGACAACGCCGGGCGCCGGTGCGGGACGAGGCACACGCGACCCGCTACCGTGACGCCCATGGCGACGATCGGTGACGTGGCGCGGCAGGCGGGGGTCTCCCCGAGCACCGTCTCGTATGTCCTGAGCGGTAAGCGCACGATCTCGGAGGAGACCCGGCAACGGGTGCTCGCCGCGATCGAGGTGCTCGGCTACCACCCGCACGCGGGCGCCCGGGCCCTGGCCAGCAACCGTTCCAACGTGATCGCGCTGATCATGCCGCTGTACACCGGCCTCTACGTGCCGATCCTCATGCAGTTCGTGATCTCGGTCGTCACCGCCGCCCGTCGCTTCGACCACGACGTGCTGCTGCTGACCCAGGACGAGGGGGAGAAGGGCCTGGAGCGGGTCGCCGCGAGCTCGCTGGCGGACGGGCTCATCGTCATGGACATCGAGGAGCGCGACCCTCGGCTGCCGCGCCTGCGCACCCTCGGCCGCCCGTCCGTGCTCATCGGCTTCCCGGCCGACGGCTCCGGCCTGACCTGCATCGACCTGGACTTCGCGGCGGCGGGCGCGGCGTGCGTGGACCACCTCGCCGACCTAGGCCACCGCTGCGTCGCCCTGATCGGCTCCCCGCCCGAGGTGTACGAGCGGGAGCTGGGCTTCGCGCGCCGCACCGCCGCCGGCTTCGACGAGGCCCTGCGCCGGCGCGGCCTGACCGGCTCGACGGTGCCGTGCGAGCCCTCGCCGGACGCGGTCCAGGCGACGCTGGAGACGCTGCTGGCCCGCCACCCGGACCTCACGGGGGTCGTGGTGCACAACGAGCCGGCGGTACCGCTGCTGCTGGACGCCTTCGCCGCGCTGGGCCGCGCCGTCCCGCGGGACGTGTCGGTGGTGACGATCGGCCCCGACGACCTGGCGGAGCGCTCGAAGCCCCGGCTCACCTCGGTCGGCATCCCGGCCGAGGAGATCGGCCGCCGCGCGGTCGAGCTGGTGGCCGCGAAGCTGGACGGCCGGGCGGTCCCCGGCGCGACGCTGGTCCCGCCGGTGCTGACGGCGCGCGACAGCGCCGGCCCGGCCGCCGCCCGGGGGTGAGCGGCGGCCAGCGCCGCGGCCGGACGGTCGCGGGCGGGGGCGCCGCGGGCGGGGCCCGGGTTTGGTGCCGGGGCGGCCGGGTAGGCCCGAGCGAACCCTGAGCCGACCCGTGACCCCACAACGGCGGGAGCGTGATCAGCGATGCCGACCCCCACCCCTACCCTGCCCGACCTGCACGCCTGGCTGGAGCGGTCGCGCCGGAACGGCCCGGCGCACTACGACGAGAAGGAGCGGTGCTGCACGGTGCTGGGGCACCCCGAGACCCTCGCGGTGCTCGCCGACGCGGCGACGTTCTCCTCCGATCTCGGTGACCTGATGCCCCGCCAGGAGGACCTGGACCTGTTCCAGCGCGGAAACTTCGTGCGGATGGACCCGCCCCGCCACGACACCCTGCGGCGGCTGGTCAGCCAGGCGTTCACGCCGCGGATGGTGGCGGGTCTGGAGCCGCGCATCGCCGAGGTCACCAACGGGCTGCTGGACGACCGGGCGGGGGAGCGCCGGTTCGACCTCATCGAGGACCTCGCCTACCCACTGCCGGTGATCGTGATCGCCGAGCTGCTCGGCATCCCCGCCACCGATCGCCCGCTGTTCCGCAGCTGGGCCGACCGGCTGTTCGACCGCTCCGACGCCGGCCCCGACGAGTCGCTGTCACGGCTGACGAGCACGAAGGCGGTGGCCGAGGTCGCCCCGGCGGTCCGCGAGATGAACGCCTACCTGCTCGGGCACATCCGGGCCCGCCGCGCCGCCCCGGGCGGGGACCTGATCAGCCGGCTCGTGGTCGCCGAGGCCGGCGGCGAGCACCTGTCGGACGAGGAGATCGTCGGGTTCGCCGGGCTGCTGCTGCTCGCCGGGCACATCACGACGACCGCGACCCTGGGCAACACGGTGCTGTGCCTCGACGCGCACCCGGACGCCGCGGCCGAGGTGCGGGCCGACCCGGCGCTGCTGCCCAGCACGATCGAGGAGGTCGTCCGGCTGTACACGCCGTTCCCGCGCCTGGTCCGCCGGGCGACGGCGGACGCCACGGTCGGCGGGACCGCTGTCCCGGCCGGCGCGGTGATCGTCACCTGGCTCGCGGCCGCCAACCGCGACGAGCGGGTCTTCGCCGACCCCGCCCGGTTCGACCCGCGCCGCACGCCCAACCCGCACCTCGGCTTCGGCCACGGGCTGCACTTCTGCCTCGGCGCCCCGCTGGCGCGGCTGGAGGCGCGGATCGCCATGGAGATCCTGCTGCGCCGGTACGGCGAGATCGCCGTCGACGCCGCCGAGCCCGCCGAGTTCCGCAACCCGTGGATCATGGTCAGCCCGACCCGGCTCCCGCTCGCGGTGGCCGGCGCCGGCCGCTGACCTGGCCCGCTCGCCGACCCGGCCGGCCCGCGCGCGGCGGCCGGGTGCACAATCGGGGCATGTCGAGGCGGCGCGCGTTGGTCGTTGCGGGGTCGGCGCTCGGGGCGCTGCTGGTGCTGGGCGCCGCGGCGACCGCGGTGTGGCGGTGGGACGCCTCGCGGGACCCGCAGGTGCGCGACAGCGTGGCCGCGATGGACCGCGGCGTCGCGGACGTGCTGACCGCGGCCGGTGCCGACGCGGCGGTGGCGGTGAGCGGGATGGTCCGGGCCGCGACCTGCTCGCTGGGCGTGCTGCGCGGCGGCGGCCGGTACAGCCGGGCCGCCGACCTGTTTGTGCCCGGCGGGCAGGAGGACGCGACCGTCACGCGGATCGAGCAGCAGCTCGGGGCGGCGTACCGGCCGCAGCGGGGCACGGCGCCGTCGGGCTGGGCCCGGCCGCTGGCCGCCACGGCGGATGGCGGCGTCCAGCTGTCGGTGCGGGAGCTCGGCCCGGGGTGGCTGGTGGCGCAGGCACAGACCGGCTGCGTCGCCGGCCCCGCGGCCGTGACCGACGCCAGCCCGGGGCCGGGGGACCCGGCGGTGCCCGCGATCGGCGCCGTGCTCGCCGCGCTCGGCACCGCGCCGGCCGGGTTCGACACGGCGTCGGTACCGTGCCCGGGCGGGGCGCCGGGTGGGCGGATCGAGACGGTGGCCGCGTACAGCGCGAGCACCGACAGCGGGCGGCTGGCCGACCGGGTGGCCGTGCCGCAGGGTGCGCGGGTCTTCGCGGTGGCCGCCTCGAACCGGGTCGCCTACCGCGACGGCACGGTCAGCGTCGTCGTGGACGCCACCGACGACGGCACCGCGGTCACCGTACGCCGGACCACGACCTGCTGAATCCCCGCCGGGCGCCGCCCGGGTCAGGCGCGCCCGTCCGCCCGGATGACCTGCGCCACCGCCGCGGCCATCCGGATCGATCCGATGCCGGTCGGGTGGAACGGGTCGCTGTCCTGCAACCCCTGCAGGTCGGCGCCCAGCCGGTCGCCGCCGTCCGTGCACAGCGGGGTCAGCCGTGGGGTGGCGAGGCTGAACCCGTACTTGCGCGCCCCGGCGGCGAGCACGTCGTTGAGCCCCTTGTTGCGGCTGGCCAGCAGGGTGATGTTGTTCGGGTTCAGCCCGGCCACGCCGGCCGGGCCCCGCGCGTCGGCGCAGTCCGCGTCCGGGCTGAACACGTCGTAGGAGTTGACGACGATGACCTGCGGGCGGCCGGGCAGGTCGTTGAGTCTGTGCAGCAGGTCGCCGTAGTCGCGGTCGAAGTCGGCCAGCCGGTAGTCGTACTCGCCCTGGGTGAACTTGTCCTGGCAGTCGGACACGGCGTAGCAGTACTGCAGGAAGTCGCCCCAGTACAGGTCGTTCGGGCCGATGACGACCGCGACGTATTTCAGCCCCTCCACCTGCTGCAGCACCCCGACCTGGGCGGGCAGGACGCGGCCGCCCTGCACCTGCGGGCCGAGCAGGCCGCGCGGGATGGAGGCGCCGGAGCAGGCCAGGTTGAGCACCCGCTGGCCGCGCAGGTTGCCGATCTCGGCGGCGAGGGAGTCGGCGCTGCGGCCGCAGGCGGTGTCGTCCTCGGTGGCGCCGGGCACCGGGGCGCCGCCGAGCCGGGCCGCGCGCGAGTCGCCGATCACCGCGCCGGTGTAGCCGGTCACCTTCGGGCCCACCGCCAGCGGCGGCAGCCGGTCGGCGCCGACGAGGTCGGACAGCGACCGCACGCCCCGCAGGCCCTGCACCGTGCCGGCGTACGCCAGCGTCCCGGCGCCGGCCCAGCCCAGCAGGGTGACCGCGACGGCGAGGAACGCCATCCGGCGGATCTGCCCCGCGCCGTTCTGCCACACCTCCGCGACCGTGAGCTGCCGGTGCACCGCCCGGCTCTGCCGGCGCAGGACGGCCAGGATGCGGATGTAGGCGGCGACGGCGGTCGCGGCGAGGGTGATGGCGAGCAGGCCGAGCGTCGCCCAGGCGTACCACCGCAGGAACCCGGCGCCGAGCGCGGACACCGCCGTCCCGCGGGTCCGGGAGGCCGACCTGGGGTTGACCGCGGCGGCCGCCGCCTCGTTGCGCTGGATCGGCCCGAGCGTCACCTGCGGCCGCAGTGGCCCGTAGACCTGCAGCGGCGCGATGTCGAGCCGCGTGTTGCCGATCTGCACCAGCCGGGCCGGGCCGGAGACCGTGAGGCTGGGGACGCGGGCGCCCACCGACAGGTTCTGGCCGGCGACCGTCAGATCCTGGGGTGGCGTCAGCCCGATGGCGGCCGGGACGCCGGCGAACAGGCAGAACGCCAGCAGCAACACCGTCGGCAGCGAGCGCGCCTCGCGCAGCAGGGCTCGCGGCCCGCGCCTGCGCGGTGACCTGACCTCAGATGTCACGACTCCCTCAGCACTCCGTCGGGGGCAACCACAGCGCTTCGCGGGCACCTGCGGCCGGGAGCCGCCCCCGCTGGGCTGCAAATGTACCCGGCCGCGGTGGACCGGCCGGGTGGCCGGCGGCGGGACGCCCGGCCGCCGCCCGGCGAGCCGGTCAGGCCGTTCACTCAGGACGGGGGAACCACCATCACGGGGCGGTGGGCGTGGTGCAGCGTCGCCTTGGCGACGCTGCCGAGCAGGATCTCGCGGGTCGCCGAGCGGCCGCGGGAGCCGATGACGAGGACGGCAGCCGCGTTCGTGCGCGCAAACGCCCCGAGCGACTCGGCCACGGTACGCGCGCGGAGGTGGCGGGGCTGCTCCTGCGGCTCCGTGGCGGGCGGCGCGCCGGCCGCGTCGGGGTCGGCCGGCGCGACCGTCGCCACGCCGTCCGGGCCGACCGTCGCGGCGATCGCCGGGCGGCCGGCGAACAGTTCGCGGGCACGGCGCCACGCGAGCGCCGAGTGCTTCGAGCCGTCCCAGCCGACCAGCGCGGGGCCCTGGGCGAGGGCGGTGTACTCCTCCAGCAGCAGCGGGTGGGGCACGACGATGACCGGGCGGGAGCTGTAGTGCACGACCATGTCCGACACGCTGCCGAGCAGGGCCCGCCCGGCGCGCAGGCCGCGGGAGCCGACGAGGATGACGTCGGCGCGGGTCTCGTCGGCGATCTGCGCGAGCTGGACGCCCTCGCCGCCGTACGTGCGCCTCGCGAGGTGCTCGGCGCTCCAGCCCGCGGCCACGGCCAGCTTGACCCCGACCTCGGCCAGCCGTTCGGCCTCGCGGCCGCCCTCGCGCTCGACCGCGTCCACGAACGTCTCGATGTCGCGCGAGCCGGTCCACAACCGCCGCCGCAGGCCCGCGTCCGCGTACGGCGGGCTCCACAGGTGGGCGACGACGGCGTGCGCGCCGGGCAGCAGCAGCGAGCCGGCGTCGATGGCCGTGCTCGCCGCGGGTGAGCCGTCGTATCCGACCAGCAGCCGGAGCCCGTTCGAAGTCCGCATGATGGTCCCGGCCCTACCCGGGCTACGCGCGTCAAACCACGGGCTGCCGGCGTCCCCCCGGTCTCTCGGCCCGGCTCCACCATTGCGCCAGGGCCACCGCGGCCAGCACCAGCAGCGCGCCGGCCAGTGCGAACCACACGCTGACCTCCGTCTTGCGGTGCTGCAGGGCTGCGCGGCAGGCGAGGCAGAATCGAACGGTGACGGGCATGGTGCGGGTGGATCTGGGCGAGGTCGGATACGCGGAGGCGATCGAGGCGATGCGCGGCTGGGTCGCCGAGCGGCAGGCCGGGACCGCGCCCGACCGGCTGTTTCTGCTCACCCACCCGCCCGTCGTCACGTACGGCCGGCACACGCCGCCGGAGGACCTGCCGCAGGACGGGTCGCTGCAGACAATCGAGGTCGACCGGGGCGGGCACGCGACCTACCACGGGCCGGGACAGCTCGTCGGCTACCTCGTCATGAACCTGCGCGAGCGGGGGCCCGGCGACGTCGTGCGCCGGCTCGAGCTCGGCCTCGTCGCGGCCCTCGCCGACCTGGGCTTCGCGACGGTACGCCGGGACACCCCCAAGGGCGCCGACAGCCTCGTCGGCGTGTGGACGCCGGAGCACCACAAGCTCGTGTCGATCGGGATGCGCATCCGCGGCGGCGTGACCAGCCACGGGTTCGCGCTCAACATCGACTCCGATCTCGGGGTGTACGAGCGGTTCACCGCCTGCCGGCTCCCGGGTGTCACGATGACGTCGCTGCGGCGGATGGCGGAGGCGGCCGGGGTCGCCACGCCCACGGAGGCGGCCGTCCGCGACGCGGTCGCCCGGCGCCTCGGCGCGGTGTCCGGCTGAGGCTGGAAGTTTCCGTTTCGCGGGGCCCCGGACCTCGGCGTCGCTGACCGGCTGTTGACAAGCGGCCGGTGAGTTCGTAGCTTCACTGTCGAAGCGCTTCGACAGGATTCCGAACAAACCCCCTCGGGACGCCGCGAAGCGGGCTGAGACGACAACGCCCACGAACCGCTGCGAGAACAAGCACACGGCGACACCCCCGCCGTGCCCTCACCCCACACCAGGAGCAGACGTGTTCACGCGCATCCGCAGCGCCGCCTTAGCCGCGGCGGCCATAATCGCCCTCGCCGGCCCGCTCGCCGCGTGCGGCGGCGACGACCAGCAGCAGGGCGACGGCAAGACCCTCAAGCTGTGGCACTACGAGGGCGCGAACAGCGCCATGGGCATCGCCTGGAACGAGGCCATCAAGCAGTTCGAGGCGTCCCACCCGGGCGCGAAGGTCGTGTTCGAGGAGAAGAGCTTCGAGCAGATCCGCCAGAGCGCCAACATGATCCTCAACTCCAACGACGCGCCTGACGTCATGGAGTACAACAAGGGCAACGCCAGCGCCGGCCTGCTGTCCAAGCAGGGCCTGCTCACCGACCTGTCGGCCGAGGCGGACAAGCGCGGCTGGAGCAAGGCGCTCACCCCGGGCCTGGCCACCACCGCGCGCTACGACCAGCGCGGCGTCATGGGTAGCGGCAAGTGGTACGGCGTGCCCAACTACGCCGAGTACGTCATGGCCTACTACAACAAGGACCTGTTCGCGAAGTACGACGTGCAGGTCCCGACGTCGATCGCCGAGCTGGAGACGGCGATGGACACGTTCAAGCGCAACGGGATCACCCCGCTGTCCGTCGGCGGCGCCGAGTATCCGGCCCAGCAGATCCTTTACCTGCTCGCCCTGTCGAAGGCGGACCGGGCGTGGGTCGAGGACTTCCAGCTGTACAAGAACAAGGTCGACTTCCACGGCCAGCAGCTGAGCTACGCCGCGAACACGTTCGCGGACTGGGTGGCCAAGGGCTACGTCGACAAGAACTCGGCCGGCATCAAGGCCGAGGACATGGGCGTGGCGTGGGAGCAGCAGAAGTCGCCGATCATGATCTCCGGCAGCTGGTGGTACGGCCGGATGGTCAAGGAGGCCACCTTCGGCTGGGGCACGTTCCTGTTCCCGGGCACGAAGCTGCACCCGGGCTCGAGCGGCAACCTGTGGGTGGTGCCGGCCAAGGCGAAGAACAAGCAGCTGGCGTACGACTTCATCGACATCACGATGAAGCCCGAGATCCAGAACCTGCTCGGCAACTCCGGCGGCATCCCGGTCGCGGCGGACACGTCGAAGATCACCGACGCGAAGAGCAAGGAGCTGATCGCCAACTTCGACGCCGTCACGAAGGACGACGGGATCGCCTTCTACCCGGACTGGCCGGCGCCCGGCTACTACGACGTGCTCGTCGCCGGCGTGCAGAAGCTCATCAACGGCTCGGCCAAGCCGGACGCGGTCCTCGACGAGATCGCCAAGCCGTACAACGACAACCGGGCGAACGTCGGCGGATGATGAACCGCAAGGGGTACTGGCCGTTTCTGGTGCCGGGCCTGGCCCTGTGCACGCTCGTCGTGGCGGTCCCGCTGCTCATGACGATCGGCACGAGCTTCACGGAGTGGTCCGGCGTGGGCTCCCCACGCTGGACCGGCCTGGCCAACTACGAGCGGCTCATGCACGACGACAACTTCTGGAAGTCCTTCCAGAACATCGTGCTGATGATCGTCGCCATGGCGGTGGTGCCGACCCTGCTGGGGCTGTTCCTCGCCGCCCTGTTGTTCGACTACGTGGCGCCGCGCCTGGGCGATCGCACCGCCCGGGCGCTGCGCTCCGGCCTGTACCTGCCGCAGGTGCTCCCGCTGGCCGTGACCGGCATCGTGTGGGGCTGGATCCTGCACCCGAGCTACGGCGCGCTCAACACCATCCTGGACAAGGCCGGCGTGGGCGCGCTGGCGCGCAACTGGCTCGGCGACGACCGGTACGCGCTGTACACCGTCATGGCCGTCATGCTCTGGGTGCAGATCGGCTACCCGGTCGTCATGTTCATGGCCGGCCTGCAGCGCGTCGACCCGGAGCTGTACGAGGCCGCGTCGCTCGACGGCGCCGGCTGGTGGCAGCGCTTCACCCGCATCGCCGTGCACCAGATCCGCCCGGAGATCGCGGTCGTGCTCATCACCACGACCATCGCGGCGCTGAAGGTGTTCGCCCAGATCTTCGTGCTTACCCGCGGCGGCCCGGGCAACGCCACGCTGGTGCCGTCTTACTTCGCGTACCAGAACTACTTCGAGCGCGCCAACGTCGGCTACGCCTCCGCGATGTCGACCGTGCTGGCCGTGCTCATCGTGCTGCTGACGTTCGTGTTCATCCGGGTGCAGGCCAAATGAGACTTTGGTTCGGGCGCTGGTTGGTGCTGGGCGTGCTGCTGGTCGTGGTCCTGCTGGTGCTCGCGCCGTTCGCGCTGATCGTGCTCAACGCGGTGAAGACGCCGCAGGACTACGCCGCGGGCGGCCCGCTGGGCCTGCCAGGGCGCCTGGACCTCTCCGGAATCTCGGCGTTCTGGACCCGCGTCGACTTCGGGCAGAAGCTGCTCAACAGCGCCCTCATCTCGGCCGCGGTGGCCGTGCTGGGCGTGCTGTTCTCGCTGCTGAACGCCTACGCGCTGGGCATCGGGCGGGTCCGCGGCCGCAACTGGTTCCTGGCCGCCTTCCTCATCGCCAACCTGGTACCGCAGGAAGCCCTCATCTACCCGCTGTACTACATCGCCAAGCAGTTCGACCTGTACGACACCAGGCTGGCGGTGATCATCATCTTCACCGCCATCCAGAGCGCGTTCGGCACGTTCCTGCTCGCCACCGTCCTGGCCGAGTTCCCGCCCGAGCTGCTCGACGCCGCCGCGATCGACGGCGCCGGCCGGCTGCGCACCCTGGTGCGCGTGGTGGCCCCGGTGAGCCGCCCGACCCTGGGTGTGCTGTTCACGTTCTTCTTCGTCTGGACGTGGAACGAGCTGTTCATCCCGCTCATCTTCCTGATCTCCAACTCGAACCAGACCGTCCCGGTCGCCCTGGGGGTCCTGCAGGGCGAACGCATGATGGACGCCACCACGACCAGCGCCTCGGCCCTGCTGGGCATCGCCCCGGCGGTCCTGTTCTTCCTGGTCTTCCAGCGCACCCTGACCCGCGGCGTCACCGCGGGCGCGGTCAAGTGAGCACCGACTGATGGAGCGCCCATGAAGTTCACCGACGGGTACTGGCAGCTGCGCGAAGGCGTGGAGCCCCAGTACCCCGTGCACGTCCACGACGTCGAGATCGGCGCCGACCGGCTGACGGTCTTCGCGCCGGCGAAGCGGATCACCGGGCGCGGGGACACCCTCAACATGCCCTTGCTCACCGTGGAGTGCACGGCCCCGGCCCCCGACGTCGTCGCCGTGCGCATCGCGGGGCACCTCGGCGGCGTGGACCGCGGCCCGCACTTCCGCATCGAGGCCGACCCGGCCGCCGCGCCGAAGGTGACCCGCGACGACGAATCCGTCACGTTCACCTCCGGCGCGCTGAGCGCCCGGTTCTCCCTCGGCGAGTGGCGGCTGGACTTCCTGGCCGGCGGGCGCGTGCTCACCGGCAGCCCCCGCAAGGCGATGGCGGCGCTGCGGACCCCGGACGGGCAGTTCCTGCGCGAGCAGCTCGACCTCGGCGTCGGTGAGACGGTCTACGGTCTCGGCGAGCGGTTCGGCCCGCTGGTGAAGAACGGCCAGACCGTCGACATCTGGAACGCCGACGGCGGCACGAGCAGCGAGCAGGCGTACAAGAACGTCCCGTTCTACGTCACGAGCGGCGGCTACGGCGTCTTCGTCAACGACCCCGGCCCGGTCTCCTTCGAGGTCGGCTCCGAGGCGGTGTCCCGGGTGCAGTTCAGCGTGCCCGGGCAGGTCCTGCAGTACCTGGTGGTGTACGGCCCGACGCCGCGGGACGTGCTGCGCAAGTACACCGCCCTGACCGGCCGGCCGGCGCTGCCGCCCGCGTGGTCGTTCGGGCTGTGGCTGTCGACCTCGTTCACCACGTCGTACGACGAGGCGACCGTGACGTCCATCGTGGACGGTATGGCCGAGCGGGGCCTGCCGCTGTCGGTGTTCCACTTCGACACGTTCTGGATGCGCGAGTTCCACTGGTGCGACTTCGAGTGGGACCCGCAGACCTTCCCCGACCCGGCCGGCATGCTCGCCCGGCTCAAGGCCAAGGGGCTGCGGATCTGCGTGTGGATCAACCCCTACATCGCGCAGCGCTCGCGCCTGTTCGCCGAGGGGGCCGCGGCCGGGTACCTCGTGCGCCGCGAGAACGGCGACGTCTGGCAGTGGGATCGCTGGCAGGCCGGCATGGGCCTGGTCGACTTCACCGACCCGCAGGCGCGGCGCTGGTTCCAGGACCGGCTGCGGGCGCTGCTGGACATGGGCGTCGACGCCTTCAAGTCCGACTTCGGCGAGCGCATCCCCACCGACGTCGTGTGGGCCGACGGCGCCGACCCGCTGCGGATGCACAACTACTACACCCACCTGTACAACGAGGCCGTCTTCGAGGTGCTGCGGGAGCACCGCGGCGAGGGCGAGGCGGTGCTGTTCGCCCGCTCCGCGACCGTCGGCGGCCAGCGTTTCCCGGTGCACTGGGGCGGCGACTGCGCCTCGACGTTCCCGTCGATGGCCGAGAGCCTTCGCGGCGGGCTGTCGCTGGCCATGTCCGGCTTCGGCTTCTGGAGCCACGACATCGGCGGCTTCGAGGGCACCCCGGACCCGGCGGTCTTCACCCGCTGGATTCCGTTCGGGCTGCTGTCCTCGCACAGCCGGCTGCACGGCAACGAGTCCTACCGGGTGCCGTGGCTCTTCGGCGACGACGCGGTCGCCGTGCTCGGCGAGTTCACCCGGCTCAAGGCGCGGCTCATGCCGTACCTCTACGCCGCCGCCGTCACCGCCCACCGCGAGGGCCTGCCGATGATGCGGCCGATGGCGCTGGAGTTCCCCGACGACCCCGCCTGCGCCAACCTGGACCGGCAGTACCTGCTGGGCGACTCCATCCTCGTCGCGCCGGTGTTCAGCGCCGACGGCGACACCACGTTCTACCTGCCGGCGGGCCGCTGGACGGACCTGCGCGGCGGGGAGGTGCTGACCGGGCCGGGCTGGTTCCGGCGCCGGTACGGGATCGGCGACCTGCCGGTGTTCGTCCGGCCCGGCTCGGTCATCGCACTCGGGGCGCGCGACGATCGCCCCGACTACGACTACGCCGACGGCGTGACGCTGCGGGTGTACGAGCTGCCCGACGGTGCCGGCACCACCGTTGAGATTCCCACCCTCCAGGGCCGGCCCGCCGCCACGTTCACCGTGCGTGTGACTGGCAACGGGACCGGGACCGTCGTCGAGGTGCGCCGCGGCGGGAGCGCGGCGCCCTGGCGGGTGCAGCTGGCCGGCGTCGCCGCGGTGGCAGCCGTCGACGCCGGCCGGCTCGCTCCCGACCCCGGTCCCGAATCCGCGGGCGTCCTCATCGAGGCGGACGCCGGCACCGAGCTGGTGATCGTGCACCTCCCCTGAATCAGGAGGCACCGCATGTACAGGCGCGTACTCGTCGCCAACGTCGCCGCCGTCGCCCTGGCCATGGCCCTGGCACCCCCGGTGGCGTTGGCGGCGAACCCGCAGTTCGACTTCCAGAACCCCAGACTGCCGCTGCAGGTCCGCGTGAACGACCTCGTCGGGCGGCTCACCCTGGACGAGAAGATCTCGCTGCTGCACCAGTACCAGCCCGCGATTGCGCGCCTCGGCATCGGACTGTTCAAGTCCGGCACCGAGGCGCTGCACGGCGTCGCCTGGTCCAACGACTACCACCACAACGGCGACGTCGTCACCGCTACGGCGACGCAGTACCCGCAGGCGATCGGCCTGGCCAGCACCTGGGACCCCGCGCTGCTGCGGCGGGTCGGCTCGGCCGTCGGCGACGAGGCCCGCGAGTTGCACGCGGCCAACCCCGACGTGTTCGGGCTCAACCTGTGGGCGCCGGTCGTCAACCCGCTGCGCGACCCGCGGTGGGGCCGCAACGAGGAGGGCTACAGCGAGGACCCCTGGCTCACCGGCCAGCTCGCCACCGCCTACGCCGGCGGCATGGCGGGCGGGGATTCCGCAGATCGCTTCTACCTGAAGGCCGCCCCGACGCTCAAGCACTACCTCGCCTACAACAACGAGGTCCGCCGGGACACGACGTCGGCCTCCGTGCCGCCGCGGGTGCTGCACGAATACGACGAGACCGCGTTCCGCATCCCGCTGCAGGCCGGCGCGGCCACCGGCGTGATGCCCTCGTACAACCTCGTCAACGGCCGCCCCAACACCGTCAGCCCGGAGCTGGACGCGATCCGGGCCTGGAGCGCGTGGCCGCTGTTCAACCCCAGCGACGCTTACGCCCCCGGCAACCTGACCGGCTCCGAGGCGTACTACGCCACCCAGGCCGAGGCGGACGCCGCCGCCATCAAGGCCGGCCTCAACAGCTTCACCCAGGACAACACCGACCCGGCCGCGACCGTGACCGCCGTCCGCACCGCGCTCGACCGGGGCCTGCTCACCGTCGCCGACATCGACGACGCCGTGAAACAGAGCCTGTCCCTGCGCTTCCGCCTCGGCGAGTTCGACCCCGGCGGCGGACCCTACGCCAAGGTCAAGGCGTCCACGGTGGACAACCAGCGACTGGCCCGCCAGGCCGCGGCCGAGTCCACGGTACTGCTGAAGAACTCCGGCGTGCTGCCGCTGCGCCCCGGCGGGCGCGTCGCCGTCGTCGGGCCGCTCGCCGACACCGTCTACAGCGACTGGTACGGCGGCAACATGCCGTACCAGGTGACCCCGCGACAGGGCATCGCCGAGCGCTCGCGGGTCACCTTCAGCGAGGGCGTCGACCGCATCGCGCTGCGGGACGCCGGCACCGGCCGGTACGTCGCCGGCGGCTCCGGCTCGGGCAACGGCCAGCTCGCCGCCACCTCGGCCACCGCCGACACCGGCGCCCAGTTCGACGTGTTCGACTGGGGCGCGGGCATCGTGACGCTGCGCAACGTCGCCAACGGCCTGACCGTCGGCTACAACTGGTCCGGGTTCGCCGCCGACCAGGCGCAGCCCAACGGCTGGTTCGTGCAGCAGCAGTTCGCGCTCGAGGCCCGCCCCGACGGCAACGTCGTGCTGCGCTACGCCGGTTACGAGTCCGCCTTCGACTGGGCGCCGTCGTACCACACGCCGTACGTCGTCGTGCAGCCCGACGGCACCCTCAACCTCGGCGCCGCCACCGCCGAGGCCGCCACCGAGTTCACCCGCGAGGTCGTCAGCACCGGCGTGGACGGCGCTGTGGCCGCCGCCACCGGCGCCGACGCGGCCGTCGTCGTGGTGGGCAGCATGCCGTTCATCAACGGGCGCGAGGACCACGACCGCACCGACCTCGAGCTCGCCGCCGGGCAGGAGGCGCTCGTGCGGGCGGTGCGGCAGGCCAACCCGAACACGGTCGTCGTGGTCGAGAACAGCTACCCGACCGCGCTGAACTGGGAGCAGGCCAACGCCCCGGCGCTGCTGTGGACCAGCCACGGCGGGCAGGAGACCGGGCACGGCCTCGCCGACGTGCTCTACGGCGACGTCAACCCCTCCGGCCGGCTGACCCAGACGTGGTACCGCAGCGCGGACGGCCTGCCGTCCATCACCGACTACGACGTCATCGGCTCGAAGCGCACCTACCAGTACTCCACCGGCGACCCGCTCTACCCGCTCGGGTACGGCCTGTCGTACACCACGTTCCGCTATGGACGGCCCCAGCTGAGTTCGTCCACGATGGACGAGCGCGGCACCGTGCGGGTCTGGCTCGACGTCACCAACACCGGCTCGCGGGCCGGCGACGAGGTCGTGCAGCTCTACACGCACCAGCGCGCCTCCCGCGTGGAGCAGCCGCTCAAGCAGCTGCGGGGCTTCCAGCGGGTACACCTGGAGGCCGGGCAGACGAAGCGGGTCACCTTCTCGCTCGCCGCGACGGACCTGCGCTTCTGGGACGTGACCCGCGGCCGCTGGGTCGTCGAGGACGCCACCCACGACGTCATGATCGGCGCCTCGTCGGCCGACATCCGGTCCACCGCCCAGCTGCGGGTGCGGGGCGAGACGATCCCGGCCCGTGACCTGCGCTCGGTGCGCGCCGAGAACTTCGACTCGTACCGCGGCACGATCCTCGTCGACGAAACGAAGGCGGCCGGCACGTCGGTCGCCGCGACCGGGGCCGGGCAGTGGGTCCGCTACGCCGACGCCGACCTGCGCGGCAACCCGTCGGCGTTCCGCGCCCGCGTCGCGAGCCCCGGCGCGCCGACCTCGATCCAGGTCCGCCTCGACGACCCGGTCGGGGGCCGGCTCCTGGCCACGGTGAACGTTCCGGCGACCGCCGGCGTGTACTCGTACGCGGACGTCGCCGCCGCCCTGCCGCGCACCGGCGGCCGGCACGACGTCTACCTGGTGTTCGGCGGCCCCGCGCGGCTGTCGACCTTCTCGTTGCACTGAGTGATCGGGGGCCGGCGCCGTATGTGGGGCGGCGCCGGCCCTCCCAAGCGGGCATCGCCCTCACGCCATCAGGGTGCGCAGCTCCTCGCCGGCCCCCCGCGCCCGCCGGTCAATTGTCGCGCTGCGGCCAATGTCGTGGCACCGCTCGACCTCTGATGGCCGGGCGGCGCGGGTGCTTGCGATCACGCGCCTGTGGATAGAAGATCTCCTATGCACGTGCGCCGCCCCGCACATTCCCCGCACCCCCGACAAGAGGAGACGTCGATGAGACGAGCTCGCTTCGCCGCAATCCCGGCCGCCGCCGCGGCCGCCGTCCTGGCGTTCCCGGCCGCTGCCCAGGCCGCCGTTATCACGCAGCCGTTCGCCGCCGACTCCGGCGACAGCTGCCGGTACGGCTCCACCGATGGCACGCTCGGCTGGCAGTACGGCTCGGCCTCGCCGCTGCCCACGGCCGGTGTGGCCGTCTCGGGCAAGCTGGCCGACCGGCCCCTGCCGACCGACCCGGCCGCCACCTGCGGCGACGACGGGTACTCCAGCACCGTCACGTTCGTCGCCTACGCGGGCAACGTCGAGGTGGGCCGGCAGTCCCGCACGGCCGACAACACCACGACGAGCTTCTCGTTCGTCCTGGGCGCCGGCTCGAACTCGACCGGCGTCAACCGCGTGGTGGTCCAGGTCTGCCGCAACCCGGTCGTCACCCTGCCGCCGAGCTACTGCGGCAAGGCGGTCACGTATCTGGCGCCGCCCGTCGCCTGACCCCGGCGACAACGCCCCCGGCCGTTTGCCTCAAGGCGGCCGGGGGCCCGCCGAACTGGCCGGTGTAGCGACCCGCACCGCGGCGGCGCGATCGAGGAGTCGACGTGGGAGGAGCGGGTGCCAAGCGACGCGCCCGTCCACACTGAGCTGGCCGGCAGCCCGCTGGTGAAGATCGGCACCCGCATGCTCGCCCGCCTCGACCTCGCCGCGGTCGCCCGCACTATGGTTGGCGATCGTGAACACGGCGACGATCCGGGTCGAGGTTGACGGCCGCGAGCCCAGGCTCGAGGAGCTGTACCACCCGATCCTGGCCAACTACGGCCACTTCACCGCCATGCAGGTGCGCGGCGGCCGGGTGCGCGGCCTCGGGCTGCACCTCGACCGGCTCGCCACCGCCACCCGCGAGCTGTTCGGTGTGGAGCTGGACACCGGCCTGGTGCGCGCCCGCCTGGCCCACGCGATCCGCGACGTGCCGGACGCGGCGGTGCGCATCAACGTGTACCGCCCGGACGAGCTCATGCTGATGGTCGTCGTCCGGCCGCCCGCGCCGGCGCCGTCCGCCCCGGTCTCGCTGCGCTCGGTGCGCTATGAGCGCCCCGCCGCCCACATCAAGCACGTGGGCGGCTTCGGCCAGGGCTACCACGGCCGGCGCGCCGAGGCCGAGGGCTTCGACGACGCCCTGCTGACCGACCACACCGGCGCGGTGGAGGAGTCGGCGATCGCCAACATCGGCTTCTTCGACGGCACGGGCGTGACCTGGCCGACGGCGCCGCACCTGCCGGGCATCGCCATGCTCCTGCTGGCCCCGCGCCTGCCCGCCGCCGGCCTGCCGTCGCGCCGCGCCCAGGTGCTGCTGGCCGATCTGCCGTCGTACCGCGCCGCGTTCATCACCAACTCGATCGGCACCGCCGCCGTGCGCCGCATCGACGACGTCGACTACGGCGTGGACGCCGGCCTGATGCGCCGCCTGGCCGAGGCGGAGGCCACCATCCCCTGGGACGAGATCCGGCCCTGACCGAGGCGCCGAGGATCTCGGCCGGGCCCTCGTGGGCGCCGAACGCGTGCGGCACCATCGCTACAGTTGCCCCATGCCTGCGCACCATCACGGCCATCATCACCAGGGCCACCACGGCCGGAGCCACCACGGCCACGACCATGGCGAAGGCCTCGCCGAACTGCTCGACCTCGACGCGGAGGTGCTGCGCGAATACCACGCCGGCGTCGTGGGCTGGGTCCGCGAGCACGCCGCCGGCCGCGAGCCCGCCACGATCGTCGACCTGGGCGCCGGCACCGGCACCGGGACCCTTGAACTGCTCACCCAGTTCCCCGCGGCGAGCGCCGTCGCCGTCGACAGCGACGCCGGCATGCTCGACCGGCTCGCCGCCAAGGCCGCGCGGCGCGGGCTCGACGGCCGGATCCGGACCGTGGTCGCCGACCTCGACGCCGGCTGGCCTGCCGGCCTCGGCGAGGCCGACCTGGTGTGGGCGGCCAACTCCATGCACCATATGGCCGATCCCGGCCGGGTGCTGCGCGACATCCACGCCGCCCTGCCCGCCGGCGGGCTGCTCGCGCTGGTCGAGCTGGAGTCGTTCCCGCGCTTCCTGCCGGCCGACGCCGGCGTCGGCCGCCCGGGCCTGGAGGAGCGCTGCCACGAGGCCATGGCCCACCGCCGCGCCGAGGACATGCCGCACCTGGGCGCCGACTGGGCCGCCGCGCTGACCGGGGCCGGGTTCGAGGTGCGCGCCGAGCGCCGCTTCGCCGCCGACCTGGCGGCCCCGGCGCCCGAGGCGACCGGCCGCTACGCCCTGGCCTCGCTGCGCCGCGCCCGCGAGGCCCTCGCCGACGACCTTGCCGACGACCTCGCCGACGACGACGTCGCGGCGCTCGACGCGCTGCTCGACGAGCACGGCCCGCACTCGATCCTGCGCCGCACCGACCTCACCGTCCGGGCCGAGCGCCTCGGCTGGATCGCCGCCCGCCCGTCGTGACCCGGCCGGCCGGTCAGCGCGGCGCGCCCGCCTCCACCGGCAGCGGTGGGCGCGGCAGCGCGGCGTGCCCGGATGACCTGGAGCGGGCGTACTCCCGCTCCAGCTCCTCCAGGGCGGTGCGCAGGACGGCCAGGCGCTGCTCCATGCCCGCGTCCGGCGCCGGGGCCGGCTCCTTCTCGACCTGGTGCGCCTCCTGCAGGGCGTTGAGCACGATGCCGACGAGGAGGTTGGTCAGCAGGTACGACGCGGCGATCATGTACGACAGGTAGTACACGATCCCCCACTCCGTCACCTCGCGGCCGGCCTGCAGCGTGTCGGTGATGCCGTCCAGCGACAGCAGCAGGAACAGGGTGAGCATCGCCTGGCCGATGGTGCCGTACTCCTCCGGGTACGCCTTGCCGAAGACCATCCAGCCGAGCATCGCGTAGCCGTAGAGCACCAGCACCGTGATGAGCAGGAAGCTGCCCAGGCCGGGCAGGCTGCGCCGGATGCCGACGAGGATCACCCGCAGGCTCGGGAAGAGCCGGAACGCCCGCACGATGCGGGCCAGGCGCAGCAGCCGCAGCACGGTCACGTTCTCCCGCACGCCCGGCACCAGCGGCGCGAGGATGATCGCGAGGTCGAAGAGATTCCAGCCGTCGCGGAAGAAGCCGCCGGGCCGCGGCAGGTGCGCCGCGAGGCGGATGAGCAGCTCCACCGAGAAGCAGGCGAGGAAGGCGTACTCCACGACGTGGAACGCCGGACCCGCCGTGGCGACGACGCTGCGGTACGTCTCCAGGCCGAGGGTCAGGGCGTTGAGCACGATGACGGCGAACGAGGCGACGTTGAACCAAGGGGCGGCCACCAATGCACGGCACGCGGCCGCCATCCGGGACACCGCAGTCGGCGTGCTGTCCACGGTGCGCGAGCCTACACAGCGGTCGGCCACCCGGCCGAAAGCGGGCGGTACTGTCCGCGACCGACGGGACGGTCGCCGCGGGCCAGGTGAACCATCCGGTGACCTGGAGCCGCCCCTGACGGCCGAAACGGCGCCCGGTCGATCGTTCAGCGGGCCGGGGCGACGCCGGTGGACTCGCGCACGATCAGGCGGCCGGGCTGGCGTACCACCCCGGAGTGCTGCTCGCCGTCCAGCACCGCGAACAGGTGCTGCACCGCCGTCGCCCCCAGTTGTTCGAGGTTGAGGTCGACGGTGGTGAGTGGTGGGCGGCATTCGGTGGCGAAGACTTCCCAGTTGTCGTAGCCGACGAGGGCGACGTCGTCGGGGACGGTGCGGCCGAGTTCGCGGAGGGCTTCGGCGGCGCCGGAGGCGATCTGGTCGTTGCCGCAGAAGATGGCGTCGATGTCGGGGTGGGCGGCCAGCAACCGTGCCGTGGCGTGCCGGCCCCAGCGTTGTGACCATTGGCCGAACTGTGGTTCGGCGGCGAGGGGCAGGCCGGCGGCGTCGAGGACCTCGGTCAGCGCCGCGGCGCGGTCGCGGGCGGCGCGGTAGCCGAGGTCGCCGGTGATGTGGGCGATGTGGCGGCGGCCGAGGGA
>NZ_JBICTV010000012.1:0-229072 GCF_043197855.1 Dactylosporangium sp. NPDC048998 | reverse complement strand
GTGCTGTCGGTGGTGATGTGGTCGGGGTAGACCATCTCGCGGTACCAGCCGGCGCCCATCACGACGTTGACGCCGGTGGCCGCGCTGATCCGGCGTAGCGCCTCCGGGTCGCGCTTGAGCCCGATGTTCGTCGGGTCGCAGATCGTCCCGCCACCGGCCGCGGCGAACCGCCGGACCTCCTCCACGGCGATCTCCTCGTCGTCGAGGATCGCCTCGTACAGCTGGCGCAGTCCCCACCCGTCGACCATCAGATGGTCGTGGGTGAGGGTGTTACCCATCGCCTCCGGCTCGATGGGCCCGAGGACGGTCATGACCTTCCCGGTGAAGCTCCCGGTCATTTCACACTCCCTGCAGCGAGGCCGAGCGGTACGGAGGGAATGGTCGGGCCCGCCGCGAGCGCGCCGCGCACCAGGCTCCGACGGGAGATCGACGTGCGGGTGGAGAACAAACCCGGGCTCGGGCGCCGCTCATCCATGTGACCCTTCCGGTCAGCCAGATGGTTCATATACATGAAACCAAGTTCTGGATTGAGCATTAGTACCAGGTCAGGGGAGGCGCAAGCAAGAGGCGGCCTGATCGAGGTGGAGTCGGGCGGGTCCCGGGAGCCCGGGTGACGGTTCGGATAACGACTCGGTCACGGTGGCTTGATGGATGTCTCCGCCAGCCCCATGCTTACCACGTTCCTGAACTGACGGTCACATATATGAACCAGGAGGCTCCAGGTGGTACAGTCGCTGAATCGCCGTCGTTTCCTTCACCTCGCTGGGATGGCGGCCGCAGTATCCGCGGGTGCGCCGCTGCTGGCGGCTTGCTCGTCCGGCTCGGGCTCGCCGAAGGCCTGGGACAAGAAGCTCTCCTTCATCGGCTGGGACTACCAGCCGGACACCATCAAGAAGTTCCTGTCGGACTGGGGAAGCGCGCACGACACCCAGGTCGAGCTGAGCATCATCCCGAGCCTCGGGTATTCACCGGCGTTGCAGTCCCGGTTACGTGGCGGCTCGCAGGTGGATGTCTTCTACAACTTCGCCTACAACACCCAGAAGTTCGTCGCGCAGAAGTGGGCACAGGACCTGCGGGGGCTGCCCGGCGTGGACGAGATGGTCGCCGACATGTTCCCGTCGGCAAAGGGCCGGTACGTGACGAGCAAGGGCGCAGTCGTCAGCGTCCCGTACTTCTCCGCCGTGGATGTGTTGCACTACAACAAGTCGCTGCTCGCCAAGGCTGGCATCGCGGCTCCGCCGGCCACGCTGGAGGAGTACTACACGCAGAGCAAGACGTTGAAGGCGAACGGCGTGCAGACGCCGTTCATGGGCTTCTGGAACAAGGACGTGCTGGAGCACTACCTCAACACGTACCTGTTGGCAGCCGGCATCACTCCCTTCGACGACAAGGGGGAGCCCGCCTTCGCGGACGACCCGAAGACCACCACCGTCTTTGACTGGTGGCAGACCATGTACCAGGAGGGGCTGGTGCAGAAGTCGGCACTGACCGACGATCCTGGAAAGATCATCAACAACATGGCCACCGGCAGCGGCGCCTTCTGGATCGCCGACCACTATGTGCTACGCGACATCCATGTGGCCAAGGCACCCGAGTCGGACAACGTGGTGCTGACCCGGGTGGTCGGCGACAGCGGCAAGACCCTGCAGTTCGGCGAGGTCGTCCAGATGGGCGGCAAGACCGAAGGCGCCGCCCGCGAGGCGGCCTGGAAGCTGATGAAGTACTACGGCTGGAAGGACGAGTCCGGCAACTTCACCGTCTTCCGCGCTTGGGCGAAGGCGGCCTGCCTGCTCGCGCCCTACCCGGCAGTGTTCAAGGACGCTGAGGTCCGCGCCGCCTTCCCGGACTACATGAACCTTGATCTGATCCAGGACATCTTCGAGAAGTCCTCGGACAACGTGCCGGTGCGTACCGAGCCTTGGTTCCCCGCGTTCACCACGCAGTGCGGGGACATCCTGCAGAAGCTGATCCTTGGCCAAGCGGACGCGAAGGCCACCGTCAAGGCGCTGACCGATGCGGTACGCAGCGCCAAGTCCGGCGGGGCCATCTAGTCAGATGACTGTGCTGACTCGGGAGCGCCGGTCGAGGGTACGGCCGGCCAAACCTCGACTTTCGCCGATGAGTCGCGCCGCTCGGCGGTTCGGCTTGGCGCTGGCGATGCCGTCCATCGCGCTGGTGCTGCTGCTCATCCTGGTACCGGCCGCGCTGACCATCGACCAGAGCCTGCGCGACGTACCCGCCGACGGCTCGGGTTGGGGAGAGTTTGTCGGGCTGGCCAACTACCAGCGGGTGTTGGCCAGCCCGGTGCTCTGGCGTTCGCTGCTGCTGACGCTGGCCTTCGCCGGCATCTTCATCGTGCTGTCCACCGTGATCGGGCTCGGTACCGCCCTGCTGCTCAACGAGTCCTTCCCCGGCCGGTGGTTTGTCCGCTCGCTGGTGGTGATCCCGTGGGCCTGCCCGTGGATGATCGTCGGGATCATCTGGAAGTGGTTCCTGGACGGCAGCATCGGCGAACTGAACGGCGTGCTGCTCCGCACGCATCTCATCAGCGGATACAGCGATTTCCTGGCCTCGCCCAAGTGGGCGCTGGTGGCCACGGTGCTGGCGGCCACCTGGCGGCAGTCCTCGATGGTCGCCCTGCTGTTCCTCGCTGGGTTGCAGACCCTGCCGCCCGACCTGCACGCGACCGCCGCGGTGGACGGCGCCGGTGTGTTCACCCGCTTCCGGCACATCACCATCCCGTGGCTGCGGCCGGTGCTGGCGGTCGTCACTGTTCTCAACATCATTTATGGACTGATGCAGTTCGACCTGGTATTCACCATGACCCAGGGCGGCCCGGGCGACGCCACCACGCTGATGAGCATCCTCATTTACCGCCAGATGTTTCTCTACACGAACCTGGGCGTGGGGTCGGCCATCGCCACCGTACTGGCGTTGGTCGCCCTCGGTGGTGGGCTGGCCGCGGTGAAGCTGCTGTACCGGACAGTGGAGGTCTGATGCGCCCGCGTGGACTTCGTCGCGTCATCCGGTACGCGGTGATCTACAGTGCCGCCATCGCGTTCACGCTCTGGATCCTGTTCCCGCTGTGGTTCACCGTGCTGAGCAGCCTCACCAGTCCCGGCGCCATCGGAAAGATCCCCGCACCGCTGTGGCCGGCATCGCCGACCCTGGACAACTTCAAGGAGGTCTTCGGGCTCGCCGGGGACGACACCGCGAGCGCCACCAGCAAGCTGAGCCGGGTGGTGGTCGGCATGGGGCACAGCCTGATGGTGAGCACGGTGCT
Source organism: Dactylosporangium sp. NPDC048998 (assembly GCF_043197855.1). Classification (NCBI taxonomy): domain Bacteria; kingdom Bacillati; phylum Actinomycetota; class Actinomycetes; order Micromonosporales; family Micromonosporaceae; genus Dactylosporangium; species Dactylosporangium sp. NPDC048998. Next base: position 225,789 of record NZ_JBICTV010000012.1, on the reverse strand, counting down.
GGTCGCCATTGACCTGGTCATCGCCGGCGCGGCGGCCTATGCCATCTCGCGGTTCCCGTTCCGCGGTTCGCGGACGTTCTTCGGTTTTGTCGTCATCTCACGAGTGGTACCCGGGATCGCCATCATCGGCCCGTTCTTCGTCGCCTTCCGGGTCACCAATGTGCTGGACCATCCGCTGCTGGCGCTGGTGATCAGCTACAACGTGTTCACCTTGCCGCTCGCGATCATGTTGCTGAAGAACTACTTCGACCAGGTACCGCGGGAGATCGAGGAAGCCGCGGCCGTCGACGGCGCCTCCAACCTGCGTACCCTGCTGGTCATCATCGCGCCGCTGGCGGTGCCCGGGGCGGTGGCCACCGGCGTGCTCGTCTTCATGGAGGCGTGGAGTGAGCTGTTCTTCGCGTTGACACTGACCAGTGATTACACCACCCCGCCAATCTTGGCTGGATTCCAGAGCCTGCAACACTTCAACTGGACGGTATTGGCGGCGGCGACGGTGGTGACATTGATCCCGCCAGTGGTCATCACCATGGTGTTCCAGCGCTATGTGGTGACGGCGCTGACCCAAGGCAGCGGCAAGTAGAGTGGTGGCGTGACTGTAGTCCAGCAAGCCACGGGCGCTACGGAGGCGACCGGCTCCATCAAGTCCGCCGAACGAGTCATGGACCTGCTCGACCTGCTGTCGCAGCACCGCGACGGACTGACGTTCGTCGCCATCCGGACCGCTCTTGGGCTGCCGAAGAGTAGTCTGCACGGGTTGTTGCGGGCGATGACCGATCGAGGCTATCTGAGTCTCGACCCGCAGGCCCGGGTGTACCGGGTCGGCATCAGGGTCTGGGAGTCCGGGCACGCCTTCCAGTTCGGACATCACCTGTCCCGGGTGGCGTTGCCGCATCTGGCCGCGCTGCGCGACGAGGTTGACGAGACCGTGCAGATGGCTGTGCTCGACGGACTGGAGAACGTCTACCTCGCCAAACAGGAGTCGGCGCAGCCGCTGCGGCTGGTGTCCGATGTCGGGCGCCGGCTGCCCGCGCACAGCACGGCGCTGGGCAAGATGCTGCTCGCGATGCTGCCCGAGGAGGAGTTCGACAGGCGCCTCGACGGGGCCACCCTGACCCGCTTCACCGACCAGACCGTCGCGGACGTGCCGGCCCTGCGCAAGGAGATGGCCGAGGTCCGGCTCCGTGGGTATGCCGAGGATCTCGGTGAGTACACCGCCGGGCTCTACTGCGTGGCGGCTGCGGTGTTCGACGCTCGCGGCACCGCGGTGGCCGCGATCAGTTGTTCGGTTCCGGTCGTCCGGCTCACCGATGGTACGAAGAAGCAACGCCAGTTCCTGGAACCCTTGCAGCGCACGGCCGCGGCCATCTCGCGAGACCTGGGTGCCCGCTGAGCGCTACCAGTTGACGGGCAATGGTGCCTGGATGCCGTCCTCGATGTACCGGAACTGTCCGTTGTGGACGGCCGCAGGCTCGTCGACGAGGCGTCGCAGGAGGTCCACCACCCTCGACGGCGGGTCGCCGCCAGCCGCCTCGATCCGCGATACCAACTCCCGCAGCGGCTGCCCATCCGGGCCGAGCCGGTCGGCACGCGCGCCGATGTGCTCCCAGATCTCGGTCCACACGTCGCCGGGGTGGATCGCGATCGCTGCGACCTCCGTACCAGCGACCTGCTCGGCCACGCACCGCGTGTAGAAGTTGAGTGCCACCTTGGTGGTGGCGTACGCGGCGACCAGTCCGGCGGGCGGATGCAGGGCCTGCGCGGAGGAGACGTTGACGATCCGGCCCCAGCCGGTCCGGATCATGTGCGGCAGGAAGGCCTCGGTCATCGCGACCGGCCCGAGCAGGTTGACGTCGACAGTCTGCCGCCACTCGGCGAGGTCGGTCTCGCCAGCCGGTGCGATCGGGCCGCAGACGCCGGCCGCGTTCACCAGCACCAGGCGGTCCCCGGGTCGCAGGGCGGTCGCGTCGTACGCCGTCCGGGCAGTCGCCGGGTCAGCCATGTCGGCGGCGACCGCGACAGTTAGGTCCGGATACCGATCGACCAGCGTGGCGAGCCGGTGAGCGCGCCTGGCCACCAGGGTTACCCGGTAACCCCGTGCCAGCAGATCCTCGGCGAGCGCGGCGCCAACTCCGCTGGACGCCCCGGTGACGACTGCCTTCATATTGCCTCTCTCGGATTGGTCCGGCCTGCGGGGACGGTCGTGCCCGGACCGTCCCCGGTCGGCGGCCACGACGCGATGAGTGCGGCCACCCGGTTCACCCAGCCGAGGCTGCCGGCTGGTGCCAGGCCCCAGTTGTACAGCCCGATCCGGTCGATCCCGGCGTCGGCGCAATGCTCCACAATGGACATCAAATTGTCCACTGTGGACGTTTGATGTGGCAGGAACGTCTGCACCACCTGTACGTTTGCTGCCGGTACGAGTCCGGTCACGTAGTCGATCTCGCGGGCGACTCCGGCCGGGTCGGGCGCGTAGGCGAGCAGGGTCAGCCCGTCGCAGACGCGGCTCAGTGCCTCGATATCGTGCCCCTCCTGCCAGGTCATCGGGGCCGGCTGCCCGAACCCGGCGACCGCGGCCACCGTCGCCACTCCGCTCGGGCGCAGCCGCGTGGTGATCCGCTCGAAGAGTCCGGTGACGACCGTGTTGCGCATGCGGACCCAGGCGTACAGGTCGGGCCGGCGTACCAGAGCCGCCGCCACCTCCTGTCCCTCGTCGGCGGTACGGGCGGCGGCAAGTGGCCCGTTCCACGACGTGGCCAGCGTTTCCGCCACCCAGTCGGCGAGGGCGGTGCCGTCCACGCCGATTCGTTCGCCCTCGACCAGGCAGGCCGAGCAGAAGCACAGCGATCGCAGCAACCGGCCCACCGGATCCAGCCGTACGGCGGAGAGCTGGTGCGGATGGCCGTGCCCGGCCATCGGGTAGGCGAGGCTCTCCAGCATCAGCGTGTCGAAGTACCCGGTTTCGCCGAGCGCGGCACACAGTTCAACGGCGTACCGGGCGACCTCGGGCTGGCTCGGGCACAGCCCGTGCGCCCAGTTGTCGCCGAAGCAGTTGCGCCCGGCCAGGTCCGGGTGCCGTTGAGCCAGGTCAGAATGGTGGAGCACGACCGTCCAGCCGGTGAGCCCAATCCCCGCGGCGGCGGCGGCCTTCGCCAACCGGGGGAAGACATCGCAGCCCGCGAGCGCGCCGAGCCGCGGTGTGAGGAGACCGAACCGGCCGGTGTTGATCGGGGTGTGCACCACGTTCGGTTCGATGAGCAGGTTGACCCTCTTGCGGCGGCGGGGGCGCAGCACCTCGGCGGAGTGGTACGCGGTGGCCACGGCGATCCGGCGTACTCCGCGCCCGGCCAACTCGGCCACCAAGGATTCCGGTTCTTCGTCCAACACGTCCCACGGATAGACGAACATGGTCAGCTCAGCCACGGGCAACGACCCTTTGTTCGCCATGGCCGGCCGCGCTGCGGTACAGCGCCTCGGTGATCGCGTCGCGTGCCATCTGTTCGGCGAGCGCCCGGTCGGGCCGGCTGACCACGACCAGTTTCACGTCGTCGCGAGCGGCCAGGGTCGGGAGGTGGACGCTACGCGACCAGGCTCCTGCGCTCAGTACTCCGACTCGGACGGCCATGGCTCTCCAAGTTCTTCAGCATGAACTGGTGTTCAGTATCATGGCCGTTTTACTCGATCGGTGCCGGGCCGGTCAAGGCCCGGCGGGCAGTGCGGTGGCGATTTGGGCCGCGGCGGCGCGCAGGGCCGGCAGGTACCGCTGGGCCCGCTCGGGCCCGGTGCCGGCCCGGGCTACCGGGATCGAGCAGCTGATCGCGGCGGGCGCCGCTCCGGCCGCGGTGCGTACGGGCACCGCCACGCAGTACAGGCCGACCATGTATTCGCCGTCGTCTTCTCCGTACCCCCGGGTTCGCACCAGCGCGAGTCGGCGCAGCAACTCGGACTTGTCGCTGATCGTCGCTTCGGTGAAGCGTTGCAGTCGCACCCCGGCGAGGCGGGCCCGTACCTGGTGTCCCGGCAGACCGGCGAGGAGGACCTTGCCGAGCGCGGTCGTGTGCGCGGGCAGGCGCAACCCGACGTCCGAGACCAGCCGCAGGGGTTGCGCCGACTCCTCCTTGGCGATGTAGACATTGTCCAGTCCGTCCAGGGTCGCCATCTGGATCGTCTCGTCCAACTCGTCACGCAGTACCCGCAGGATCGGCCGGGCCGCCGTGACGAGGTCCTGCGTCCGCGAGTAGGCCTGGCCTACCTCCCAGGCCCGGATTCCGACGCGGTAGCTGCGCGTGCGCGGCTCCAGTGCCAGGTAGCTGTGCTCGGTCATCACTTGCAGCAGCCCGTGCAGGCTGCTCTTGGGCAGGTCGAGCCGGGCGCGGATATCAGCAGCGGCTAATCCTTCCCGATGTCCGGCGACCAGATGCAGGATCCGCAGCACTCGCTCGGCCGACTTGATTGAGCCCTCCATGACCAGGCAATCTATCAACGGGGTCCAGAGATATGAACCGTGGTTCTCGAATGGAGCCAAGATCGGCGGTGGTTCACAGGTCGCGTAGCCGAGAGGCGTCGATGCGTCCCGTCCAGCGGGCGGAGGCCTCGGTTGCCAGGGCGGCGGTGCCGAGGACGGCGGCGAACAGCGCGCCGAGGAACGCCCATGGGACGACCGGATGCTGGGGCGGCGGATCGAAGATGCCGTTGAGGACCTTGACGAGCTCAAAGGCGATCAGCGCGCCGGTGACGAGCCCGCCGGCCACGCCCGCGATGACCAGGGCGCGTGCTTCCGTCCGGAGGAACCCGGCGCGTTGCCGGTTGTCGGCGCCCAGGACGGCGAGCGCGATCATGGATCGGCGGCGTTGCACGGCGCCGACGACGAGGATGAGTCCGGCGCTGGCGCTGGCCAGGAGCAGCCCGAACGCGAGGGTCAGGCTGGCCAGGCCGGACAGGCTGCCGGCGGCGAGCCCGGAGGCGGACGGGACGGCGACGCGGGGGGCGGTGATGTCGTTCACGAGCGCGCCCGCGGGGGCGTGGATGCGGGCCGCGACCTGCTTCGGACTGCTGGTGCGGATCAGCAGGGTCTGGACCGCGGACAGGCCGGTCGCCTTGGCAAGGTAGGAGCGGTTGGCGATGACGAAGCTGTCCCGCGGCGCGGTGGCGAATTCGGTGATGACGCCGACGACGTGGAACGACACCGTGGTGTAGCTGCCGGTCGCCGTCTTCAGCCGGAGCTGCACCAGGTCGCCGGTCCGCAGCTGGTAGTCGTGCAGGGTCTCCTGGGACAGCAGCACGCCGTCGGGCGTGTTGGCCAGGTTGTTCAGCACGGTGCGGATGGAGCTGCCGGGGGTGAAGGCGTCCTGGAGCGGTGCGGCCCGGCCGATCGTGGCGGGGTCGATGCCGTACAGGTCCTGCAGGTCGGGGCCGACGTACACGAGCCGGTGGCTGACCTGCTCCACGGCGGTGACGCCGGGCACGTTCGCCAGCGCCGGGTCGAGGGTGTTGGTGCTGTCCGGGGCCGTGGTGACGGCGACGTCGGACCCGACGGTCAGGGCGGTGTCGAGGCGGGCCTGCTGGTCGTAGGTGTTGGTGAACACGGCGGCCGAGACCGTCACGGCGACCGCGACGGCCAGGCCGGTGGCGCCGCGGGCGACCAGGCGCCGCCGGCGGCGGACCACGTCGCGGCGCAGGTCGGGCAGCCGGCCCGCGGTGTCGATGGTGGGCCGGCGGACGTGTCGGTTGAGCACGAACGCGGTGACGCGCCAGATGAGCAGGGCCATCCCGGGCCAGGCGAGGGCCGGGGCGAGCAGCGCGGCGTAGTTCACCGAGGTGACCGGCACGCCTTCGGGGACGACGACGACCTGGTAGCCGCCCCGCGCCGTCAGCCACCACATCACTGCCGAGCCGGCCAGGAGCAGCACGTCGAGTCCGAGCCGCAGGGCCAAGGGGGTACGGGCCTGGGGGAGTTGGGTGGCCCCGTCCTGCACGGTCGGGGACTCGCCACGCAGCAACCGCGCGACGGGCGCCAGTTCGGTACCGATCGCGAGCAGGACCCCCACGAGCGCGCCGACGCCGAACCAGACCGGCGAAAGATGGGCCGTGGGCCCCAGCGCCAGGGTGTTGGCGAGGATCGCGCCGACGGCGCCGAGGGCCGCCCCGAGGAGCCCGTCGGCCAGAGCGGTGAGCCCGAACAGCGTCGCGGCGCGCCGTGGTGTGACGCCGCGGAGGCGCAGTAGGGCCAGGTCACGACGCTGCCGGTCGTTTCGCAGCGAGATCACCATCGCGGTGACGACCGCCGACAGCACCAGTCCCGGCACGCCGAGCAGCAGCACGAGGAGGCGCGAGTACAAGGCGTCCTCGCGTGCTGCCGACAATGACACGCCGAGGTCGTTGCCGACCAGAGCCCCGCCGGCGATGTCGGCGACATAGTGGTTTACCCGCTGGGTGATCTCGTCGGCGGCAGCCGCCGGATCGCTGGGCAGCGTGGTGTGGTCCAGGCGGACGTGCAACTGACGGATGACGGTCGCCCCGGACGCCAACGAGCCGAACAGCGAGGGCGGGACGAGGAGCACGTTGTCGGGTGGGGCGCTGGCGCCGGAGCCGGCCGGCGCGCCTACCACCTGGAAGAAAGAGTCGGCGTTCGGGAGGTCCACGACGCCGGTGACGTTCACGTCCTTGCCGGAGCCCAGCACCGTGACGGTCGCGCCCGGCGCTGCGCCGAGGTTGGCGGCGGTCTGCTGCTGCAGTACCGCCCCGCCGGAGGTGCCGGCGAGCATGCGGATCTCGCCAGGAGCGAAGGACGCGTAGTCGTCCGGCATCGATACGACGTACGCCGAGCCCGTGGTACGGGTTCCGGCGGCTGAGACGAGCGTCAGCCCCGGCACCTTGGCGTAGTCGACGGCGCGGAACCCGGCGAGGCCCGTGACCCGCCCCAGTGCCTCGGCCGCGGCCGCCGCATCGCCGTTCGGGGTGACCTGGACCTGCCAGTCCACAGGCACCCGCTCGGCCGCGCGCAGCGTCAGGCGCGAGCCGGTCTGAGCCACGAACGAGCCGAGCGAGGCCAGGAAAGCGACCGTGAGGGCCACGGCGACGGCCGCTGCGAACGTCTCGGACGGACGTCGACGCAGTGACTGCAAAACGTAGCGGGGCGTCATCTGATGAGGTCCTCTTGGGTCAATGGGGCGATCACGAGCTGTCGGGGGAAGCGAGCGGCGAGCCGAAAGTCGTGGGTGGCCACCACGACGGTGGCGCCGGTGTCCGCGGCGTACTCGTTCAGGACGTCGACGATCCGGGCGCCGGTCGCCTGATCCAGCGCACCGGTGGGTTCGTCGGCGAGCAACAGGCGTGGCCCGACGGCGAGCGCCCGCGCGAGGGCTACCCGTTGCTGCATGCCACCGGAGAGCTCCGCGGGCAGCGCGTCGTCGGCCTGGGCGAGGCCGAGTGCCCTGAGCTGGTCGCGGCCCCGGCTTTCCGCAACGTCCGGAGCAACCCCCCGGACCCGCAGGCCGAGCGAGGCGTTCTGCAGCGCGGTCAGCTCGGGTACCAGCGAAGGAGCCTGCGGGACGTAGACGACATCCTCGGGTCTGAGTCGAAGATCAACGGTGCCGGCCGTCGGTCGCAGCAGACCGGCGAGCACCAGCAGCAACGTCGTCTTGCCCGAGCCGGACCGGCCGGTCAGCGCGTACCGGTCGCCCTCGTCGAGCACGACGGAGAAGCCGTCGAACACGACCCGGCCGGTGAACGCGACCTTGAGGGCGTCGGCGGACAGGATCATGCGAGTCTCCCGTCGATCAGGTGCACGACCCGGTCGGCCTGCTCGGCCACCGTGCTCGAGTGGGTCACGATGACGGTCGCGCTGTCGGGCGGACGCCACCGGCGCAGGAGTTCGAGGATGGTGGTCTCCTCGTCGGCGCTGACCTCGGCGGTCGGCTCGTCGGCGAGCAGCACGGTCGGGGCGCCGGCAAGCGCGACGGCCAGCCCCGCGCGAGCGGTCTCGCCGCCGGACAGCGTGCGGACCGTGGCGCGCCGTACGGCCCGCAGCCCCAGACCATCGAGAACCTCCTCCGGGGACGGCCCGCCGCCGGCGCGCAGGCCAGCCGCGAATTGAACGTTCTCCAGGACGCTGAGGTGTCCGAGCAGCCCGCTGCTCTGGGTCAGGACTCCGATGTGCTGGGCGCGGATCCGGGCGGCGACCGTCGGGGTCTGGTGGCTCAGGCGCTGGCCGGCGACATGCACCGAGCCCCCGTCCGGGTCGTCGAGGCCGGCGAGCAGGCCGAGCAGTGTGGACTTTCCCGAGCCGGACGGCCCGGTCACCGCCACGGTCTCGCCGGCCTGGCAGGTCAGCGACACGTCCAGCAGTGCGGCCACCTCGCTGTCGCCGCGGCGGTAGAACCGATGCAGCCCGCGCGCCTCCAGCGGCGTCACGTGAGCCGCAGACTTGAGATCATCGTCTTGTACGCGTCGACGTTGTCCGCCCCGACCGGGCCGTACAACTCCATGATCACCTCACGGCCCGCCGACACCAGTTCGTAGCGCTCGACCTCGTCGCGGTACTGCCGCCCGGTGACCGGGTCGGGTGCGGAGTTGCGCCGGTACACGATCCGCACGCCTTGACCGGCCGGGAAGGTCACGGCCGTGATGCCGCGCAGCTCGAAGGCTGCCTGGCTGCTCGTCAAGGCCGGGACATCCTGAGTCTTGGCGCTGTCGACCGTCGGAGGGGTGGTCGCAGTGCCGGTCATGGCCTGCACGCCGTTGAGCTTGTCGGTGAAGGTCACGACCGTCGTCCTCGTGGTCTCCGCCCAGCCCTCCGGATGCGTGAACGTGTACTTGCCGGCGGTGTTCGTGTAGCTGACGAACGCGATATTGTCCGGGATATCCCCGGCTGGGTTGCTCTCGGCGGGAACGGGCGCCTGTGCACCGCCCGAGGCGGCACCGGGTGCGGTCGTCGACGCCGGAGGGTTCGCCTGACCTGACGGAGGAGCGGTGCCGCCGCAACCGGCGATCAGCATCCCCGTGCTCAGCATCCCCATGACGAGCAGGCAGAGTCGTCTCATATGTCCGACGCTAGACAGGCCCTGGCCAGCGCCGAGCCAAGCGAAGGTAAAGGCGGCGTTTGCCTTCGTCGGCCTACAGTCGACGCATGGCGCGACCACGACGAGAACCACGGACCCGCAGCCTGCGCGCCCGGGTGCGGGACGCGATCGCGCTGGTGACGGTCCTTGCCCTGCTGCTGTTCGGTGTTCCGCTGGCCGTCGTCCTGGACCGGCTCATCACCACCCAGGCCCTGACCGCGCTGCAACGCGACGCCACCCGCGCCGTTGCCGCGGTGCCGGACAACACCCTCGAGGCCGGCACGCCGGTGCCGGTACCGCGCGGGACGGGCGACATCCGCATCGGGGTGTACGACGCGCGGGGCACCCGCGTCGCCGGCGTCGGACCGCCCACCTCAGCACTGGCGTCCCGGGCCGCCGACGGCCACGAGCACGACGGATCCGACAGCGGCGAGTTGGGCGTCGTGATGCCCGTCCTGTCGGACACCACCGTGGCCGGCAGCGTCCGCGCCGCCGTTCCTCTCGCGCAGCTGCGGGCCCAGGTCTACCGGGCCTGGGGACTCCTCGCCGCGCTCGCACTCGCCATCATCGGCGTCGCCGTCCTCTTCGCACGCCGGGCCGCCGTGCAAATCTCCCGGCCGTTCGAACAACTCGCCACAGCCACCCGGCACCTCGGCGACGGTCGGTACGACGTGCGGCTGCCTCGGTGGGGTATCGCGGAAGCAGATGCGGCCGGCGACGCGCTGCGGGACAGCGCCCGCGAGATCGACACCCTCGTGAGCCACGAACGCGCATTCGTCCGCGACGCCTCACATCAACTGCGAACACCACTGGCCGGGGTCCTGCTCTTCCTCGAGCAGCAACCACCCGACGTGGCCGCAGCGCTCACCCGCGCTCGCGACCTGGAGACGACGATCGCCGACCTGTTGTCGCTGCGCAGCCCGACCGCGACGGGTGCCTGCAACCCCGGCCGGATCGCCGGCGAGGCGGTGCGTCGCTGGACTACACCGGACCGGCCTGTCGTCCTGCGCACCGATCACACCGGCGACGTCGCCATCACCGGCCCCGCCCTCCGCCAGAGCCTCGACGTCCTGCTCGACAACGCGGTACGCCACGGCGGCGGCACGGTCACCGTCACGGTCGAAGCCTACGGCGAGACCATCGTCGTGGAGGTCGCCGACCAGGGGACGGGCTTTCCCGACGACAGCACGCCGGGCACCGGCCTGCAACTCGCGACCAACCTTGTGGAACGCGCTGGCGGGTCGCTGCTGATACGCCGCCGTGCACCCCGGGCCAGGGTTGCGCTCCTGCTGCCGCCCTCCCGACCGGCACCGGACGGTACGCCCGAAGCTCTGGCCTGACTGCGGTCAGTCCAGCTCGAAGCGGTAGCCGTACCCTCGCAGTGTGGCGATCCGGTCCCATCGCTCGCCGGCATCGGCCAGCTTGCGACGGACGTTTGCGACATGCACGTCCAGGGTCTTCGTCGATCCTGACCAGTGTTCGTCCCAGACCTGCTCCATCAGCTGCTCGCGCCGCACCGCCTCACCGGCGGAGGCGACCAGTACCGCCAGCAACTCGTGCTCCTTCGGGCGCAGCGCGATCTCCAGATCCCCCACCCACGCCCGCCGGGACCGCTGGTCCAGCCGTACCAGACCGGCCCGCAACTCCGGCTGCCCCGACTCGCCGCGCCGTCGCAGATGGGCCCGCAACCGGGCCAGCAGTTCGATCGGACGGTAGGGCTTCACGACGAAGTCATCGGCACCCCCATCCAGGGCCCGGACCGCATCAGCCTCGTCCGTGCGCGCGGTCACCACCACCACGACGGTGTCCGCGTATCGCTCGCAGATTTCGCCGCAGAGGTCCAAGCCGTCGCGGTCCGGCAGCCCAAGATCCAACAGGACCAGGTCGGCGACGCCGTCGTTCAACAACCGGCCGGCTTCCTCGGCGCGGCGTGCCCAGCGAACCTCGTGCCCATCCGCGGCGAGCAGCCCAACCAGGCCAGCGCCGAGGCTCTCGTCATCCTCGACGACGAGCACACGCGACGATGAGGCTTGCATCCCCCCAATGGTAGGCGGTTCGGCGCCGAGCCTGCCCGACGGCGTGATCAGGCGCCCGGCCGGTGCCCGGCCCGGGATGAAGACGACCGGGTCGGGCGCAGGTGTCAACGGCCAGGGCGAGCTCAATCCGGCCACGCCACGCAGCGCACCCCAGCAGCGACGGCGTGGTGGGCGCCCTCGGGCGCTGCTCACGCCCTGCATGTCGACGTCGAGATCGCCATACCACCGATCCTGGATTGGTCTTGGCGATGCCGGACCAATTCGGCCAGTGTTATTGCCGTGCGCCTGCTTCTGCCGCTGCCGACCGACCGTGTGGTGCTGCGCTGGACCATGCTGCTGTGCGGATTGGGGCTTTACGGGTTGAGCAGCGGGTTGATCCTGCAGGCGGGCCTGGGTGTGGACCCGTGGGACGTCCTGCACCAAGGCCTGGCCCGTACGTTCCGAGGGCAGGTCGGCACCTGGGCGATCCTCGCCAGCGTCGCCGTCCTGCTGCTGTGGCTGCCGCTGCGTGCACGCTTCGGCGTCGGCACGCTCGCGAACGCTGTGCTGGTGGGACTGTGCATCAACCTTACGGTCTGGCTGGTACCGGCGACGCACAGTCTTGCCCTGCAGGCGTTCCTGCTGGTGACCGGCGTCTTGCTCAATGCCTTCGCCACGGGCCTGTATATCGGTGCAGGTTTCGGGCCGGGGCCCCGAGACGGGTTGACGACCGCGGTCGCGGCCAGGGGACATTCGATCCGGTTCGTCCGCACCGTCATCGAGATCACCGTCTTGGTCGTCGGCTGGCTGCTCGGTGGGTCGGTGGGGATCGGGACCCTGCTGTACGCAGCGACTATCGGGCCGCTCACGCACATCACCATTCCGCTATTGAGGCCCGGCGTACCCGTTACACCCCCTGCCGGCGACAGGCGCTGATCGCGGCGGGGAGCCAGGGGTCAGCTGCGTCAGCCGCGCACTAGGCCGGGCCCAAGCGCGGCACCAGCACCGGGCAGCCCACGAACAGCCCGGCGACCGACAGCGCCGCACCGACCCGCGCGATGGCCAGGTACCCGTGAGCCGGCGAGGGTCATGTGGGGACGTTGGACGCGCCGGGGTTCGCTCGCCGAGCTGTTCGTGCTGTGCGACCGTAGTGCGGCTGCTCATCGCGGACCGGCCGCGGGTGCTCCGCCCGGTCGTCCCGAGAGGCTTGACGCGTGGCGCCGCTTCTGGCTGGTCTGGGCGCTGCTCGGGCAGGCCGACGGTGCGAGGCGGAGCAGGTGCTGCGGACCGGACCACGCCGCCACCTGACGCTGCTGCGGTGGGTGTTGCGGGCCGCCAGCGCCGCGAGCACGGTGGGATGCCGGTCACCACAACGAACATGGGCAGCCACGCGAGGATGGTCACTCCCTCGACCGTGAGCGCGGCAGCGCCGCCCGGCAGCTCACCGTGCGTGGTGCCGGGTGCACCGTTCGGCTGGCTTTTGGGATGCCGCGTTTAGCGTGCGGGGCCGTCGTCGCGTTCGCTGATGTGGTGGGCCTGGTCGTGGTCGGCTGCCTGGGGCGCGCCGGCGAGTTCGCGTTGCAGCGCGGTGAGGTTGGTGGGTGGGCTGAAGTACTTCAGCTCCCGGGCGATTTTCGCCTGCTTGGCCTTGGCTCGTCCGCGTCCCATTGCCTGCCCCCGTTCGTTGGCGGGTCGCCGCTGCGACCACTCGAGAAGTCCGTTCGTGTCGGACACGGTACCTCGATCCGGGCCCCGCGACGAGGCACCTGGGTTCGGGCGTGGCAGTCGGCTCAGTCCAATGTCGGGTCCACCCGGTTGCCTGGCGCGTGTGTTGGGGAGCCGGACCAGGTGCCCCGGATGCCGAACGTGCGTCCGGTGTCCGGGGCGCGCCGGGTGTGTGGTCAGCTCGCTTTGCGGTGTCGGGGGACGAGTGCTGCTGCGGCGTCGGCTTTGGCGCGTTCGAGCTCGAGTTCGTGGATGGAGGTGTACGTGTCGGCGGTGATGGTGATGGAGGAGTGGCCGAGGGTTTCCTGGATGTCTTTCATGTCGGCGCCGGCGGCCTTGAGGAGCACAGCGCCGACCCGCATGCGGCGGTTCGCCGCATGCGGGTCACGTCCGCCGATCGTTGCACGGATCACTTGGCCTGGAATCCGCCGTCGATGTTCAGGATCGCGCCGGCGACGAACGACGCCTGGTCGGACAGCAGCCAGTGGATGCCCGCGGCGATCTCCTGCGGCTGGCCCATGCGGCCCATCGGGTGCATCTCGGTGATGGTCGCCTCGTCGTACTGACCGAGCGTGATCGCGCGGGCGATGATGTCGGTCTTGATCGCGCCGGGGGCCACCGCGTTCACCCGCACACCCTGCGCCGAGTATTCGATACCTGCGGTCTTGGTCAGCCCGACGACCGCGTGCTTGGTGGCCGCGTATGGGCCACTGTAGGGGATGCCGTTGAGCCCGGCGATGGAGGCGAGGTTGACGATGGCGCCGCCGCGTCCGCCGGCGAGCATCTCCTTGATCTCGCGTTGCATGCACAGGAACAGGCCCATCACGTTCGTCGACAGCATCTCCTGGAACTTCACCGGATCGGCGTCGGCGATCGCGGCCGTCTCGTGGGCCAGGCCCGCGTTGTTGACCGCGTAGTCCAGGCGGCCGAACTCGGCGACGACGGAGTCGAACAGGGCGCTGATGCTGTCCTGCGAGTCCATGTCGGCCACCAGGAACGAGGCGCTGCCGCCGTTCGCCGTGAGCTCGGCGATCGTCTGCTCGCCGACGTCCTTGCGGCGGCCGCTCAGCACGACGTGCACCCCGTCCGCGACCAGCAGTCGTGCGGTCTCCTTGCCGATGCCGGTCGCGCCGCCGGTGATGACGGCGATCTTCTTGTCGCTGATCTTCTTGTCGCTGCTCATGATGCCGATCTCCTTGGCTTCCGCTGATCGCACGTCCTGTGCGCTGACATCAATTTAAGAGACCGTCGGTCTCTTCACAATAGACCAGCGGTCTTTTAGTTGCGTGACGTGTATCACGCGAGTCGCGAAGGCCGGACGACCGTAAGACACACAAGAGACCAGCGGTCCGGTGGGCGCTACCATGAAGCCGTGCCCGAAACGTTCCAGCGCGCCCGCAGCGATGAGCAACGCGAGATCCGCCGCGCCGCGATCCTCAGCACGGCGTCGGCGATGCTGCGTGAAGCGCCGGTCGCCGACCTGACGCTGAACGAACTGGCCCGTCGGGTGGGCCTGGCGAAGTCGAACGTGCTTCGCTACTTCGAGTCCCGCGAGGCGGTCCTGCTGGACCTGTTGACGTCGGAACTCGACCAATGGCTCAAGGCTCTCGGGGACGACTTGGGACGGCTCGGCGACGCCGGGGTGGACCGCCGCCGCATGCGCGTCGTTTCGGCCCTCCTTGACACCCTGAAGCAACGGCCCGTGTTGTGCGACCTGCTCAGTGCCCAAGCGGGCGTCCTGGAACGGAACGTCTCGGCCGATGTAGCGGCGAAGTACAAACGCGCCATGATCAGCGACGTCGAGGAGCTGGCCGGCATCGTCCGAGACCGACTCCCCGAGCTCGGCACGGTCGCGGCACACCAGTTCGCCGCGACCGTACTCATAATGTCGGGCGCCGTCTGGACCCACGCCCAGCCCTCCGACGCGATGAAGACGGCCTACGCACGCGAGCCGGAACTGGCGTCCCTGGCAATGGATTTCGGCCAGACGCTGAGCGGCATGCTGGATGTGTTCCTCAAGGGCCTGCTCTCGACCCCGCGAGCATGACCGCAGCACCGGAAGCCTCTGTCCGGGTCGGCCGCGACCGGGCACGGAGGCCTTCAACCTCTGATCGGGCGTGGAACTCCTCGAGTGCCGATGGGACGAGGATCGGTGCTTCGGCGAGGAGGAGTTCCACGCCGCTGTCGGTGACAGCGACGTGCATGGTGCTCAGCTGGGTGATGCGCACGGCACGCTGGGCGTAGGGGAGGAGCAGGTCATCGGCCGAGCGCGCCAGGGCGCCGCAGATCTTCAGTGATGGCGTCTGCTAGTCAGCCCAGGCGTCGGGCGCCTCAGTGCACCTGTCGAGTGGGCCAAGGGCTGACAGAGTCCGGGTGTTGAAGCGGATCCGCCACATCGTGCCGTCCTTGGCGAAGACTGCGATCTCGTCGTTGCCCGTGAAGCTGGCGCGGTCGAACAGCCACTCCGGCCCGGCGCCGGATGTCTGGTCGATGAAGCATGCGAGGTTCTCACTACCCTCGCGGCTGGTGAGGCCTTCGCGGGTGCGCACTCGCAGCACGATCCTGTCAGAGCTGAAGAACCCCGGAGATCGGTACGACACAACCTTGAAGTCGGCGGACGTGGCCACGACGGATTCGTCCGAAAGCGCGTCGCCCATGGAGTACCCGAGCATCCCCAAGAACAGCGCGACGGCCGCGACCAGTGCCGCGGCCGCCTGTGCGCTGAACCGTCGAGCGGCGTGCTGAACAGCGAGTTGAGCGGCCGTTGCGAGCATCGCAGCGGCGATGGCGACGCCCAGAAACGGATGGGCCAGCGGCCGCAGATACACGTGCCCACCGTTGGGCGGGTTGACCTGCAACTGTCCACCGTCGGCAGTCGCGAGAATCGCCACAGTGGCGATAGCCGCCGCGGCAACCAGAAGTCCGAGCGCAAGCCTGCGACGAACCTTTGTCGTCATGGTCGGCAGTCTCTCACGCTAACCCTTGCCGATGGGTGCTCGCGGGCATCGCAGGCAATACCGAGCACTGGCTGCGCCGGGAGGGCTACGCACCCCGGCAGTTCTGGCGCAACGCGCGACCGCAGGAGTAGAAGAAACAGCAGGCGTCCTCTTCTGCCGCCGATCGCGTGCGGCCGCCGGGCCGAGGTCTTGGTCGGTGAAATGACGTCCGTGTCCAGCCGGCTCCGTTTGCTCAGCCTATGGCTGGAACCATGAGACGGTGAGATCGAGACTGCGGAAGCTGCACATCGACGGTCGGGAGTACACCTGGAAGGCCGACGTGCGGGCGGCGCCCGGTCCGGACCACCGCAGGCATCGCTGCATCCGGATCCGGATCTGGGGTGGCGGCAAGACCGGCTGCGTCCTGCAGGCCGACGTGACCGAACGGCCGCAGCCAGCCTCGGCCGGGGAGTCATATCCATATCCGGTGGCGGCGGACGTCCGCGCACTAATCGACTACGGCCTACACGCCGGCTGGGTTCCAGACACCCGCGGCGGCACGTTCCAGGTCATGTCGGGAGCCGACGTGGCGCTGCCCGGCTTTGTGCTCACCGACCTGCTGTGGATCGCTGAGCAGCGACAGACCTAAAGTTGCTCCCGGGATGAGTCAAGGTCACCGGTCCAGGGCGATCCAATAGCGCCTGACCGGACCATCCCCGGTGTCGCGGCTGCCTTCCAAGACGCCGCCGTTGCGTTCGATCGTGCGGGCCGAGGCGACGTTGTCCGCGAGGCACAGGATGAGGACGCGGTCCAGGCCCAGGACGGCGCGGGCCTCGCCGAGCATCTCACCCAGTGCCCAACTTGCCAGCCCGCGGCGGCGCGCGAGTGGGCGTATGCCGTAACCGATGTGACCGATCTTGTCGTCGAAGATGTGCCGCAGGACGATTCCTCCGAGCACCTCACCGTCCTCGACGATCCAGCGCGGTGAGCCGTGCTTCTCGTCCGGACAGGGCTCCCCGGCCCAATGGGTCAGCCGGACCAGCTGATGCACCCAGGCGGCGAAGCCGCCGGGTGAGTCCACGTCGTCGTCGGCGCCCAGGCCGAAGCCGTCCTCGTGGAGGCCAGGGCCCCAGTCGTCGCGGCACTCCAGAAAGGCGGCGTGTAGGCGGACGGTCGGCAGGACCAGTTCAGGCATGCGGCGACCGTAGCCGGGGTCTGGCCGCAAGACGAGTCGCTACCCGCTCACTTCAAGAACGCCCAGAGGGCGATCCTGCCCCGAAACTCCCCACCCCGTTTGGGGGAGTACGAGGAGGCTGCGTTGGGCGCTCGAAGGCAGCCTCACTGCCACCGGAACGAAGGTTCCTCGCCGAAGCAAGGCCGGACGCGATGCGGACTCCTGAGCCATTCTAGTGATCTAGGTCACAGCTGATGGTATCGAAGAGGCCGATACCGCCGGGCGCCGCGCAGGCAGTGTCCGATTGATTTGCGAAGGAATTCGTAGCCGGCGAGTTTCGTCAGATGGAACGCACTCGCATGCCGCGGCACGTGTATCAAATCTCGTTGACTCCGGCGTGACTCGGGCGCGGGATGTCCTCCACGACGCCCTCGAACTGGGCGCTGCCGAGCGGGGTCGTGCCGGCCACCGGCGCCGGCTTGGCCGCCACGGCCACGGACGGTCTGCGCCGCCCCCTGACGGGTCCTGGCGATTGTGGGACTCTGGCACGATCATGGCCATGCCTCACCTTGATGACCGCGGAGACCTTGTGTGGACGATGCCGCTCACGCTCGTCGTCAGCGGGGTGGCGGTCCTGGTCGGCGTGGGGGCGGCGGTCGGCTACCGGATCACAGGACACGACGGCCCCAATGCGGTTACGGTGCTCGCCGGCGTCGCGGTGTTCGTCGCTGTGAGCGGCAGGATGGTGACTGCCCGCAATGAGCGGTGGGAGGGTGTCACCGAGCCGCCGACGATGCCGGTCCGGGTGCGGCGCGGCCGGGTGGTGATTCCGAGGCGGGACGTCACCGCCCGCATCCTGTTCGGAATTTTCGCCGGCGGCGTCGCCGTGTGGTTGCTCCCCGGCGCGCCGGCGGCCGGTGCCTGGGCCGCTTTCGGCCTGTTCGGGTCGCTCGCGATCCTGTTCGCGCTGCAGAGCTTCGCCGGCCGGGTGGTCGTCACGCCGACCGAGCTGGTCGTCCTCACCGTGTTCAACCGGCGCGCGATACCCCGCCACCTCGTTTCGGGGCTGCGCGGGACGGCCAGCGGTGCCGTTACGATCCAGATCGAGAGCCGGCGGGCCGTCACCGTGCCCGCCGGCCCGATCATCATCGGCGGGAGGTGGAACTACCGGCCCGCGGAGCTCAAGACCGCCGGACGGATCCAGGCCGCCCTGGCCGCTGTTCCGGCGGCGCCGCCCACAACCCGCAACGTGCTGGAGCGTCGGCGCCCGGTGACGATCGCCGCGGCGGTGCTGGCTACGGCCGCATTCCTCACGACGTTCGTCCTCATCATGTCCGGCGTGGTCGGCGGTTGACGAGCCACGGCCCGGGCCGCAACCGGACACACGGCCGAGACGACGGCCGACGGGCCACGGTCAGGGCGGAACCCGGCGCTCAGCCGGCGCGGTGACGCCGGCTGAGCCGTGGAGCAGCTCACGGACGATGCCCAGGTGGCCCGCGTGCCGGGCGACCTCCTCGATCATGCGGATGAGGCTCCCCGCATCGACGAAATCGTCCAGGTCAGACGCCGTCGAACTTGTTCAGGGTGCCCATCAGGGTCGCGAGTGAGGAAGCGCAATCGGCCTGCGTGGGGGTCGACGCGCGCAGGGCGGTGAGCACCGCGTCGATCTGGTCGTCGAGCTGGTGCCATTTGGTGGAGTCGCGCGGTTTGAGCCCGGCCTCGGCGTCGTCCCACGCCACCTCGAGGTCCTTCACGCGGATTTTCCCACCTGCCAGGTCGTTCTTGGCGACCTTGCCCTGGATGTCGTCGACGATTACGGCGAACTTGCTCAGGTCGCCCAGCCGGGTCGTCGGGTGCGCCTGACGCGCCGCGGCCGCAGTCCCGGTCGCGTTGCCGCCGCCCTGCTGGCCCGGCGCGACCGTGCCCTGCTCGAAACTGGCCTGCGTGTCCGTGGTCGGCTGCGATGCGTGCGCCGTGCTGAGCCCGAAACCGAGGACGGCAACAGCCAGGGCGGCAGCACCGGCCCACGCGTAGTCCCGGCGGTGGCCGCCAACCGGCCCGGCGCCCTTTTCAGCGACACCATGGCGGTTGACCAGTACCTGTTCGCGGACGACCAGCACGAGAATGACCGCGAAGAACAGCAGGCTGGTGGCGCTCGCGCCCAGCGCCAGCCCACCGAAGTCCTTGTCCTGGGTGAGCAGGTCGCCGAACGAGGCGCCGAGCGGCCGGGTGAGCACGTAGGCGATCCAGAATGTGAGCACTTGACCGGCGCCGAGGCGGTACGCGATCCAGGTAGCCAGGATCAGCCCGCCGAAGATCAGCGTGCCGTTCCGGAAGCCCAGGTTGAGTGCCTCGGTGGCCAGGTCACCGGCGGCGGTGCCGAGCGCGAACGTGGTCAGGATCGCGCACCAGTAGAAAGCCTCACGGCGGGGCGTGTCGATGGAGGCGATCGCGAGCGTGCGCTCCTGCCGATACCAGACGACGAACACAATCGCGAGGACGACCGAAAAAACGGTGGTGCTGATATAGAGGCTCACACCCAGCGTGTCGGTGAAGAAGTCGGTAATCTGGGTGCCGACGATGCTCACCAGCACCACGCACAACCAATAAATCCAGGGCGTGTACTTCCGGGTCCGGAATTGAACGACGAGCGCGGCCACGAGAACGGCGAACATTATCGCGTCGGTCACTGCGGGACCGAGGCCGACGTTCACGGTCAGATAGTCCGCGAACGTCTCCCCGATCGTCGTCGACAGAACCTTGATGACCCAGAACGTGGCGGTGATCGCCGGCACCTTCGTCAGCCACCCACGCGAACTCACCAGCCGATTTGCGGCAACGGACACAACTCTCCCCTTACGACAACCCTGCAGACATCGGTTTCGTAGAAATGCGGAGGGGAGCATAGGGTGGCAGCCCTGAAATCTTGCTGAAGAACTCATTTCGATGACGGTTACGCTGTGTGGCGCACGCGTCACCTTGGCCGAGCTGGTTCAGGCTCCGCCGATCTCTCTCGACAAGGCTGCCGATGGCATAGCGGCACAGTGCCACATCGACGGGCCCCCGGCGAGCTGGCTGCCTTGTCATATCGCAAATTGACATTCAGATCCGGCCGGGACGGCGCCCGGAGTTGGTGGCCCCGGGCGCCGTTGTGGGCTCAGCTCACGGTCAGTGCCGTGTCGTCGATGACGAACGAGGTCTGCAGCGAGGCGTCCTCGGTACCGCTGAACGAGATGGTGACCGTCTGGCCGGCAAACGCCGCCACGTTGAAGGACCTCAGCGTGTACCCGGACGCCTTGTCCAGGTTCGAGTACGTGGCCAGGGTGGTCGAGCCCACCTTCACCGTCAGCTTGTCATACGCCGTTGACGTCGTCGTCTCCGACGTGTCGATGTGCAGGTAGAACGAGAACGTGTACGACGTGCAGCCCGCCGGGATGCTCACCGACTGCGTGAGCGTGTCCGTGTGCGTAGTGCCGTACCCGTCCAGCCACGCCTTCCAGGAGCCCGAGTGCGCCGGCTCGCTCGACGAGTTGTTGATCACGCCGGAGGTCGCGGTCCACGGCGACGCCGAACCCGTCTCGAAGCCGGGGTTGCCGAGCTTCTGGCCCGGGCTGGCGCAGCCGCCGCCACCCGACGGGTTGATGGTCCACGTGAACGACGCGCTGCCGCTCTGGCTTCCGCTGGTCGCGGTGGCCGTCACGGTGTACGTGCCCGTCGTGGTCGGGGTGCCCGAGATGACCCCGGTGCTGGAGTTGATCGACAGGCCGGCCGGCAGGCCGGACGCCGACCAGCTGTAGGAGCCGGTCCCGCCCGACGCCGTCAGCGTCAGGCTGACCGCGATGCCCACGGTGCCGGTCTGGTTGCCCGGGTTGTTCACCGTCACGCCGCCGGTTCCGCCGCCGCCGACGATCGCGTGGGTCATCTGACAGCCGCTGACCTCGTTGGACCACGTGGTCTGCATTGCGAATGTGCCGGTGGAGAAGGTCACGTTCGCCGACGCACCGGCGCCGCTGCTGACCCACGCGCACTTGTCGGCGTTCTCGTAGCCGGTCGAGTCGGTCCAGCCGCCGGCCGGGTTCTGGTCGGTGATGGTCTCGGCGTACTCGTGCCCCTCGACGATGGTGACGCCGTCGAGCGTGCCGGGCGAGTTCACGAAGCCCTGGCCGCAGCTTGAGCCGGCGTCGGTCACGTACGGCATGTTGGTGAACGCGATGTCGCCGACGGACGAGCTGACCGCGCCGCCAGTCAGCGTGCTGTCGCCGTTCCAGTCGTGCCAGGCGCAGAACCCGCCGCTGGGGGTGTTGAAGCCGTCCGGCGTGGTGCCGTGCGGGGACACGATGACGTACTGCGCGTTGCGGTTGGAGGCCGCCGTGGTGTTCCCGAAATGCGACGCGGCGGCTACCGCCACCACGCCGAGCTGGTGCCCGGTCGCCGAGGACGGCGAGGCGGCACCGGTGTCCGCCCAGACGCCGGCGAGCGCGCCGCCCGTGGGGTAGCCGACGTAGGCCGAACCGGCCGGGCAGCTGGTGGCGCCGCTCGCGACACCCTCGCAGTACTGGGTCATCACGCCGGACCACAGCTCGTTGTTGGTGCCGACGCCCTTGAACAGCTGCTGCAGGCGAGGCGCCATACCCACCGAGTCGCCGGAGAACGTGACGTTGCCGTTGGCGTCGGTGCCGGTGGTGCCCCACTGGGAGCCATAGAACACCAGGTAGACCTTGGGCGCGCCGGTGGTGACGCCGATGCCGTCGACCCCGCCGCCGTAGCGGAGGTTTCCGGAGCCGACCGCGGGCGTCGCCGGGGCCGCGGTGCCCGGGTGCGCCGCCTCGTAGCCGCGCATCTGGTCGTTGACCTCGCGGGTGGGTACCGCGCCGTGGCGGTACGGGTGCGCATACGCCGGGGAGTACGGGTTGGGGGGTGCTGCCTGGGCCGGCGCGGCCAGGGCCACGATGGCGCCGGTCACGAGCGTGAGCGACGAGAGCGAGGCGAGGCCGATTCGGGCGGCCCAGCGGGGTGACACCGGACGTGTCATGGTCGGTCCCTTTCTGCGGGTTGCGCAAGGAGAGGAGCCTTGGACGCGCGCGGGTGGCGCACGCCTGACCCCGAGCGCCGGGGTAGGCGTCGAGGTCCGGGCCGACCATAGGGACGACTGCGTTCGTCGGTCAACGAATGTGAATGTATTAATATCCATGCATCTGGGCGCTCCGCCTGACCGCGTCGGCGCCGGCACCATGATCCACACCATTCGGCGCCGCATGCGTACATTGGAATGTGACACCTCGTTATCCCGAAATGAAAACGAGTATCGTTTGCGCGTCCGTCCCTGTCGAGGAGCGCCGATGCCGACGCCGTATGTCCCGCGCCACGAGCGAATCAGTGCGCTGTTCCGTGCCCTCGCGGCGCCGTTACGGCTGGCCATCGTCGAACTGCTCATCGTGCACCATCAGCTGCACGTCCACGAGATCGTCGAGGCGATCGGCGCTCCGCAGACGCTCACCTCACAGCACCTGCGGGTCCTGCGCGACGCCCGGCTGGTGGAACGGGCCCACGAAGGCCGGCACATGGTTTACCAGCTCGTCGATCCGGAGATCGCCTCGATCCTCGCGGCCGCCGTGCGGTTCTTCGGCGACCTGCCATGACACCGCGAGCCGGGCTGCCTCGCGTGAGCATGTCGTGCGAGGCAGCCCCGATCGGTGGTCATCCGGATACGCTGGCCATGCGGGTCTCGATGTGGCCGGTGAAGCGCTGCGACCAGGCCGGGTCGACGTCGACGGTGATCGTGAAGTCGTACCAGCCGTTGGTGTACGCAACGGCGTTGAACCAGTCGTCCACGGTCTGCCCGGCACCCACCAGGTAGGTCCAGGGGCCGTCCGTGCGGTACTGGTTCGAGGTGATGGTGAAGGTCATCGCTGACGCTGATGTGTTCTTCATCCGGAACCAGATCGCCTGCTTCCCGGTGTTGGGTGCCACCGCGTAGTAGCTGCTGACGAAGGCGTCCTTGCCGGCGGTGGTGGCGTTGCCGATGAGGCGGCGCAGGAAGCGGTTCGGGCCGACCATGCTCAGGTCATATTGGCCTGAGCCGTAGCCTGCCCCGATGTTGAAGTAGTCGGTTGCGGTGCCGCCGGCGTTGACCGTGTACTGCCAGGGGTCGCGGTTGCGGTACGCGTTGGGGTGGATCGAGAAATGGACCGCGCGCGTCGCCTCGGCGCCCTGGTTCACCATCTGGAACCAGGCCAGGATCTTGCCATTGGCGCCGAACTCGAGCCGGTCGAGGTATCCGTTGGGCTGGTAGGGCAGGGCTCTGGCCGGCCGGGTGCCGGGCTCCTGTGAGGGTAGGGCGTTGGTGCTCGGGGTCGGGTTGGGCAGCGTCTTGCAGTAGGCGTGGGTGATCACGCTTGTGGCGGGCAGCTGCGGCAGCCCGTACACGGGCGAGGCGAAGTCGAAGACGCCGGTGAGGTCGCCGACCACCATTCGGCGCCACGCGCTGATGTTGGGGCAGGTCGCCGGCGTGCCGAGCGCCGCGGTCCACCGTTCCAGGAACCGGATGGCGGAGGTGTGGTCGAAGACCTCCGAGCTCACCCAGCCGCCGCGGGTCCACGGCGAGATCACCAGCATGGGTACGCGGAAGCCGAGCCCGATCGGCACGCCGCCGAGGAACTCGTCCGTGGTGCCGCCCGGGGGAACCGGAGGCGGCACGTGGTCGAAGCAGCCGTCGTTCTCGTCGTAGTTGAGGAACAGCACGGTCGAGTTGAAGACGCTTGCGTCGGCGTTGAGGGCCTGGATCACGAGGTTGACGAAGTGCGCGCCGTCGCCGGGCGGGGCGGAGGGGTGCTCGGAGAACGCCTCGTTGGCGACCACCCAGGAGACCCGCGGGAGCGTGCCGTTGACGACGTCGGCCCTGATGGCGTCGGCGATCGCCTCGTGCGTGGGCTTCGTGCCAGGCACCGAGGCCATGCCGCGATCGTAGCGGGGGTTGCCCGGCGAGGCGCTCGTGAACTGCTGGAAGTAGGCCAAGCCGTTGTCGCCGAAGTTGTCGCTGGAGCGCTGGTAGACCTTCCATGTCACCCCGGCGTTCTGCAGCGCCTCGGCATACGTCTGCCAGGTCAGCCCCGACTCCTCGCCGCCGTCCTTGCTGTTCGCGTCGATCTTGCCGCTCCACAGGAAGGTACGGTTGGGTCCGGTCGCGCTCAGCGCCGAACAGAAGTAGGCGTCGCAGATGGTGTAGTTGTCGGCGAGCGCGAAGTGAAATGGGATGTCGCTTCGGTCGAGGTAGCCCATCGTGCGGACGTTGCCGACTCCTGAGATCCAGTTGTCGAGTTTGCCCGTGTTCCACGCCGCGTGCTGCGATGACCAGCTGTGCGCCAACTGCCCGTTGCACTGAGCAATGTCGCCGGGGTTCGCGCCGCCCGCGGGAAGGGTGCTGCTCATCTTCCACGGGTACTGCCACCCGGTGCCGTTGGGCTGGCGGAAGATCGAGCTGCCGGTGCTGGTCGTGACGGCGCTGCGGTCGCCGAAGCCGCGTACTCCCTTCAGGGTCCCGAAGTAGTGGTCGAAGCTGCGGTTCTCCTGCATCAGGATGACCACGTGCTGCACATCGGTGATCGTGCCCGTGGTCGCCGCGGCGGCCTTGGCCGGCGTGCCGGTTTGGATTCCCGGTGCCATCACCGCGCCTGCGGCGGCGCTTGCGGACAGCGTGACGAAGCTTCTGCGGCTGAACCGTCCCATAGGACGTCTCCTTCCTGGTGAGTCCTGATCGTCGGGCAGTGCATGAGCTGCCGAAGCGTGCGGAAACCCCGGTCGGGTCAGCCGACCCCGAAGACGGTCAGGACGGCGGCGTGGTCGGACGGCCAGGCGTTGCCCGACGGGTCGGACTGGGACGGGGTGCCTTCCCAGAGCGCGTCGGAGGACAGCACCGTCAGCGGCCCGCGGTAGTGGACGAAGTCAATGCGGTCCTGGGGCTCCGGCTCGCCTTGGTGGGAGTCGTACCCGTACCCACCGGCGAAGGTCTTGTCCACTGGGGACCACGTGTTGCCCGGATCCCGTGCCGGGTCGGGGTGGGCCTGGCGGTAGGAGTCGGTGAGGCCGGCGTTGGCAGGGGCCGTGGAGGAGGGCCAGGGGACGGCGCCGTACCCGCAGCGGGAGTTCGCGGCCGTCCAGTCCAGGTGCGACGGCGCGTTGAAGTCGCCCGTCAGCAGGACCGGGGTGCTCGCGGACGCGGCGAGGTCGGGCGCCATCGCGGCCATGATGTCGTTGATCTGGCCGGTGCGGCCGGAGGAGGCCTCCCGGTCGAGCAGCTGCTGCACCGTCAGGTGGCCGAAGCACGCGTCGTATGGGCCGTAGGGCGTGTACCCGAGGTGGGCGTTCCACAGCCGCAGCGAGCGCGAGCCGAGGTCGATCCGGGCCGCGACCGCCGATCCGGCGACGGTGGGCGTCGTGGCGGTGATCGGGTAGCGGCTCAGCACGGCGGTGTCGGCGTTCTGGAAGTACGACCACCCGAGCGCGGTGGCGAGCGCCTGCGCCGCCGCGCCCTCGTTCTCCTGGATGCCGACGACGTCGACGTCTCGCTCGAGCAGGAACTTGAGCTCCTTCTCGAGCCCGTTGGACACGACGGTGCCGCCGCGCCAGAGGTTCCAGCTCAGGGCGCGCAGCTGCGGTACGAGCGCTGCGGCCTGCACCCGGATCGTCACCGTCGCGTCGGCGGTCCCGGCGGCGGTCGTGGCGCGGATGCCGATGGTGGCGGTCCCGGCCGCGCTCGGCGTGCCCGTGACGGCGCCGGTGCTGGAGACCGTGGCCCAGGCGGGCCCGGACGTCTTGGCGAAGGTCAGCCCGGCAGTGTCGCCCTGCACGAGGCCGCCGACCGTGGCGGAGTAGGCGACGCCGACCTTGGCGTTGCGCAGGGTGAACGCCGTCGTGGGGAAGTGGGGCGCGCCGCTGCCGGTGATGCGGAGGTTGACCGGCTGGGCGAGCCAGGTGTACCCGTCGTTGTACAGGTAGTACACGATGTAGTCGCCGGCCGCCAGCCCGGACGTGGGCAGCGAGGCGGAGCCGCTGGCGCCCGCCGTGTAGGCCCAGCGTTCGGACTGGCCGACGTAGGCCTGGTTGACGGGGCCGTTGCCCGGGTTGTGGTACAGCCCGATCCAGTTCGTGCCGCTCGGCTTCGAGGTTGTGTACGTGGCCTGGATCGGCGTCCCGGCCGCGACCGTGGCCGAGGCGAGCGTGAGAGTTCCCGACGCGGCGATCAGCTGCAGCCGCACGGGCTGGGCGAGCCATGTGTAGCCGTCGTTGTAGAGGTAGTACAGGATGTACGCGCCCGGGGCCAGCCCGGCGGTCGGCAGCGAGCCGGAACCGCTCGCCGACGGCGCGTACGTCCACTTGGTGGACTGGCCGATATAGGCCTCGCCAACCGGGCCGTTGCCCGGGTCGGTGTACAGGCCGACCCAGTTGGTCGCGCTGGGGCGCGGCGTGGAGTAGCTGAACCGAAGCTCGGACCCGACCGTGACGGACGTCGCGACGAGCGAGCCGTCGGCCGCCGCGAGGACGGGCCGCGCAGGCGCGGCGACGGCCAGAGCGGCGACGAGGACGGCCAGCGCCAAGGGGAGGAGTCTGCGCATCTGGTCTCCAACTCATCGAAATTCATCAACCTGATGACTTTGGTTGGCCACACCGCGCAGGCGGTGTGGCCAACGTGAAAGCGGCCTATTTCGGTAGTGACCACTGCTGGTTGGCGGCTCCGGTGACGCAGTTCTGGATCTGGAGCTGGGTGCCGGATCCCCCCGAGCCGGGGTCGGTGAGGCAGCGGCCGGACTGCGGGTTGACGATGGTGCCGTTGGACTGCGGCTGCCAGGTCTGTGCGCCGGTGCTGTTGCAGGTGTACAGCTGAACGGATGTGCCGTTGGCGGTGAGGCCGCCGCTCACGTCCAGGCACTTGCCGAGTGCCTGCAGGGTGCCGTTCGATGCCACCGTCCAGAACTGTGAGGCGGTTTGGTTGCAGGTGTACACCTGGACGGGCCTGCCATCAGTGTTGATGCCCCCCGACACGTCGACGCACAGCCCGGCGTACCCGGTGATCGGGCCGGCCGGCGGCAGCTGCGGGACGGCTGACGTGCTCCAGCAGTTCCAGCTGTACGCGTCGCTGAGCGATCCGGCCTGGGCGAAGGCGGACTCGTTGTACGGGTAGCCCCATGCGCAGCCGTCGTTCATGTCGAGTGCGACGTGCGCGCCGGAGTCGGTGACGCACTTCCAGTCGTAGGCGGTGGTGCCGTCGCGGCTGACGCCGCCAATGTTGCCGATGGACTTGCAGTAGCTGTCGAGGTTCAGACCGCCGAGCCGCTGGAAAGCCGGCGCGGTGGTCATCGTGACGGTGACGCTGGTGGCGCCGGCGGGCAGGGTGACGACGCCGTTGGCGTTGTCGACCGTGCCGGCGCTGGCGGATGCGATGTTGCCGACGAACGCCGGGATCTCGAAGCTGACACCGCCGGCCGGTGCGGCACTGCTCAGTGCGAGCGTGACGGCGTTGCCACTGGTGGTGATGGTGGCGCCCATCCGGTTGCCGCCGGCGATGGGGTAGTTGGTCGCGCTGATGGTCTGACCGCCGCGCAGCCATTCGTTGGGAATCCCTCGGCCGACGATGACCTGGCCGTTGGACTTCTCGGCGATCAGGGAATCGAGCAGGACGAGGGAGGCGTTGGCCTGGCCCCACATGTGCGGGCCGGAGCCGGTGCCGGTCGTGGCGTGGTTGCCGGGGCCCCAGTTGGTCGGGCCGGCCGATGGGATGCCCTCCCACCACGAGAACGGGGCGCTCTGCGTATTGTTGATCATGAATTGGTAGCCGTAGATGCCTTCGGTGCGGTGTCTGGCGCTCGCCAGTCCGGCTTCGCCGTAGCCGGCGTTGTATCCGGTGCTGTAGCCGGCGTAGCCACCGTAGGTGTGCGGGGGCAGGCCAGCCAGGCGGGCGAAGCCGTAGTCGTAGGTGGCATCGACCATGGTGGCCAGTGGGCCGGTCTTCGCGGCTCCGAACAGATAGCCGTTCCAGTTCCAGCGGCCGAACAGCAGCATGGAGGCCCAGTTGGCGTCGTTGGTGTTGCCGCACACGTTGGCGGTGTTCGGGGCGTTGATCGCGCAGGGGATGTAGCTGAGGTTGTTGGCGGTGATGGTGGACTGGAGCTGGGTGTTCACCGCGGAGAGCAGGGTGCTGTACTGGTTGGCCGCCCAGGTGGCCTCGGCGGTGTTGCCGAGCTTGCCGGCGATGTACTGGTAGGCGAGCAGCCCGAGCAGCGCGGACTCGTCGTCGACGGTCCAGTAGCCGGTGGCGTCGATGGCGTAGGACGCCTTCATGGTCCCGCCGGGGCCGGTGGCGTTCGCGGCGATCTGGTGCGCGTTGGCCTGGATGGTGCCGAAGTTGGCGGACACGAACGCGGTGTCGCCGCTCTTCTGCAGGTACACCGCCCACGGCCAGCTGTACTTGTACAGCGCGTCCGGGTACTGGTTGTAGAAGAGGGTCTGCAGGTA
This sequence comes from Dactylosporangium sp. NPDC048998, assembly GCF_043197855.1. NCBI lineage: Bacteria > Bacillati > Actinomycetota > Actinomycetes > Micromonosporales > Micromonosporaceae > Dactylosporangium > Dactylosporangium sp. NPDC048998. The sequence goes on along the minus strand of NZ_JBICTV010000012.1, from coordinate 197,372 downwards.
GGCCTTCGCGTTGGACAGGTCGCCCTGGCTCAGCAGGTTGGTCAGGATGCCGGTCAGGTCGTGGTCGAACAGCTGGTCGTAGCCGTTTTCGCCGACGTTGAGGTTGTTGCCGTCCTTGACGATGTGCGTGTAGATGTAGCCGGCCTTGTAGGCGTTGACCAGTCGCGGGTCTGGGACGTTGATCTGGGCTATTCCGGCGAGCTTGGCGTCCCAGTACGACGTCATGTGGGCGTAGTGGGCGTCGAAGCCGCCGGCGGCGATCAAGCTGGCGTCGGCGGGCCAGGGGTAGCCGTTGCCGAATTTGTCGATGGCGGAGACGTAGTCGTGGTTGACGGTCTGGCCGGGCGACACCGTGTTCGGGACCGAGCTGAGTGCGAGGAGCTGGGCCGAGGGCGCCGGGTCTTCGGTGTGGGCGACGGTGTCGTGGTTGTAGACGCTCACGCGGGAGTACACGGCGACGTAGGCGTTGCCGCCGATCGTGACCTTGTCGCCGAAGTTGGTGATCGTGACCGTGGTGTTGTCGCGCTGGAACTGCGTGACCAGCGCCGGGTAGTAGCCGCCGGCGTTGAACCACTGCAGGCTGGCGGGGTTGTTGTAGATCCCGAATCCGACGGTGATGTTCTTGCCGGCGCGGATGTCGAAGCTTCCGTCGCGGTGGACGATCGCCGCGTCCTTGTCGCCGTCCCAGCCGATCACGGCGCTGTCCACCTGCGTGGTGTTGGCCTGCGCCGGCGCTGGGTACGCGATCTGCACTACCCCCGTCGCGACCAGCGCGGCGGACAATCCGGCCGCCAGCCGGCCGCGGGATCTGTGCTTGCTCATTCGGGGCGTCTCCTCCTCCGTTCGCGCCCCGCGCGGCCAAGCTGCACAGGGCGGCTATGGATCGAAAAAAAATCGTGAGCCGGACGTAACCATCGGGAGACATCTCTGTCAAGAGCGGGTCATGGAGTGCAACGTATTCATAACGGAGTCTTGCTACGTCTGAGGGGGCTGGTGTCACATTGGATCGGTCAAAAGAGCCGCCGCAGCGCTCCTGATGCCTCGCACACCCCAGCCGGACGCCCACCGGGGCGGCGCCGTCGGAAGGAAACATTATGGACAAAACCACCATCGCGCGCAGGACACTGCGCCGAGGCCCCGCCGTGGCCGCCCTCATAGCCTTGACAGCAGGGCTGGCGGCGTGTTCGCCCTCGGCGTCGAGCAACGACGCGGGCGCGGCGGGGGACCGCGGTCCGATCACGTTGGCCACCGGCAAGGACACGACCGGCACGCTGCAGAAGCAGCTGGACGCCTGGAACGGCGCACATCCCGACGAGAAAGTCACGCTGATCGAGCTTCCGACGTCGGCGGACCAGCAGCGTCAGCAGCTGGTGCAGAACGCGCAGACGAAGTCCGACGCGTACACGGTCGAGGGCTTGGACGTGGTGTGGACCGCCGAGTTCGCGGCACACCGCTGGATCGACGAGATCCCGGCCTCCTCGGTGCCGACGAGCTCGATGATCGCCTCGACGGTGGCGACCGGCCAGTACTTCGGCAAGCAGTACGCGATCCCCTATCAGACCAACGCCGGCGTCTTGTTCTACCGCAAGGACCTGCTGGACGCGATCGGCGCCGGGGCTCCCAAGACGTGGTCGGACATGCAGGCGGACTGCGCGAAGATCGCCAAGCTGCCGCAGGGCGCGGGCGTGGACTGCTACGCGGGCCAGTTCGACAAGTACGAGGGCCTGACCGTGAACTTCTGCGAAGCCGTGCAGTCGGCGGGCGGGTCTGTGATCGGCCCGGACGGCAAGCCGACGTTGAACACTCCGGCCGCCAAGACGGGGCTGCAGACGCTGCTCGACGCCTTCAACAGCGGCATGATCTCCAAGACCGCCACGACCTACAAGGAGGAGGACGGCCGCAAGCAGTTCCAGGACGGCAACCTGGTCTTCCACCGGCAGTGGCCGTACCAGTGGGATCTGGCGAACAAGACCGACGGATCCTCCAAGGTGGCCGGAAAGTTCGCGGTGACCGCACTGCCGGGCATCGGCACCTCGACCGGGTCCTCCACGCTCGGTGGACTGAACCTGGCGATCAGCGCCTACGGCAAGCACAAGGCCACCGCCGCCGACTTCATCAAGTTCCTGACGGGTGGGGACAATGAGCGGCAGGCCCTGGAGGACAACTCGACCGCTCCGGTCTACCCCGACCTGTACACCGATCCGGCGCTGCAGGCGAAGTTCCCGTACCTCGCGACGTTGAAGGCGGGGCTCGACACGGCGGTTCCGCGGCCCAAGGTCGCCAACTACGGTGACGCCACCAGCTTGATCCAGAACGACGTGGCCGCCGCGATCTCCGGGTCGATGTCGGTGGATGCCGCCTTGGCCGACCTGCAGTCCAAGCTGACCGCGCTGGTCAACGCCCAGTAGCAGACAGCTGCCCATGGCAAGGCGCCGACGGTCGTCGCGCGCCTTGCCTCCGTCGTTGATAGGAGGCTGCGTTGGTCACCGCCAGCGCCACCGAGACTCAGGCCAGCCGCCAGGCCAGACGAACACCCACCGGACGGATGACGAAGAGCCGGCTGGCCGTGGTGTTGCTGTCTCCGACCATGGCGTGCCTCGCACTGGTCGTCGGGTATCCCGTCATATCCGCGGTACGGCTGGCCTTCCAGATGCAGAGCCAGCACATCGACAAGACCACCGGTTACCTGACCACCACGACCTCGTTCGGGCTCGGCAACTTCACCGACGCCCTCACCGGGGACCAGGCGTCACGGTTCGTCAACGCTTTCTGGAACACCACCACGTTCACCGTCGTCTCGGTGGGGATCGAGACGGTCATCGGGGTGGCGATGGCGCTGGTGATGCACCAGGCGGTGCGCGGCCGCGCCCTGGTGCGCGCCGCGATCCTGGTGCCCTGGGCGATTCCGACGGCGATTTCCGGCCTGCTGTGGCGCTGGGTGTTCGCGTCCGACGGCATCGCCAACAGCCTGCTGAACGCCCATGTGCTGTGGACTGCTGACGGCTTCCCGGCCTGGTGCGCGGTGATCATCGCGGACAGCTGGAAGACGGCGCCGTTCATCGGTCTGCTGGTGCTGGCCGGCTTGCAGACCATTCCGGCCGAGGTCTACGAGGCCGCCCGGCTGGACGGGGCGACCGGGTGGAAGTCCTTCTCCAGGATCACGCTGCCGCTGGTGCGGCCGGTCCTGGTCGTCGCCGTGCTCTTCCGGCTCCTGGATGTGCTGCGCATGTTCGACCTGCCCTACGTGCTCATCGGCCCGCGCAAGGGCTCGGTGGAGACCCTCACCATGATCGCCGTGGACGAGATGCAGAACCTGCACTTCGGGGCGGCCTCCGCTTACGCGGTCGTGTTGTTCCTGTACATCGCGGCCGTGGTCACGGTGTTCGTCAGTGTTCTCGGCGCCGACGTCCTCGGCGCCTCCGGCCGGAAGAGGCCCGTCCGATGAATCGACCCCACACCCACCATAGCCGGCTGGCCTATGCCGGGACGGCGTTCATCGTCGCCTACTGCCTGGCGCCGTGCTACTGGATGGTGGTCTCCGCCCTTCGGCGCCCCAACGACCAGTTTTCCAACGCGCTGCTGCCAAACCCGGTCTCCCTCGACAACTTCTCCGCCGCGTTCGATCCGGCCAACGGTTTCGGCCGTGGTCTGTTGAACAGCCTGGTCGTGGCGGGCGCAACTACGGTGATCACGCTGGTGCTGGCGTCCTGCGCAGCCTATGCGCTGGCTCGGTTGCGGTTCCGCGGTAAGCCGGTCGTGCTCGGCCTGATCGCGGCCACGGCCATGTTCCCCGGCATCACGCTGCTGATCCCGCTGCTGAAGCTGTTCGCGGGTGTCGGTTGGATCAACACCTACCAGGCGATGGTGCTGCCAAGCCTGACGTTCGGGCTGCCGCTGGCCGTGTGGAACCTGACCGCGTTCTTCCAGCAGTTGCCACGCGAGTTGGAGGAGGCTGCCGAAATCGACGGGTGCTCCCCGGCCAATGCCTTCGTCAAGGTGATGCTTCCGCTGGCTGCCCCCGGGGTGTTCACAACCGCGATCCTGGTGTTCATCGCCTCCTGGAACGAGTTCCTGTTCGCGGTCAGCGTCGTGAACAAAAAGGACATGATGACGGCCAACGTCATCGTGTCGCTGTTCAACGGCCGCTACGGTTACGACCAGCCCTATGGCAGCCAGATGGCCGCAGGCGTCGCGGTGACGCTGCCGTTGGTGGTCGCCGTCCTGTTCTTCCAGCGCCGCATCGTCGCCGGGCTCACCGCCGGCGGCGTCAAGTAATCGCCGGTTCCTCGCGCCGCCGGGTCAGACCGCGGCGCGAGGAGCCCCGGACGATCAGTTCCGGTTCCAGGAGCACGGACAGCGGCGCGGATCCGGCTTGTCCCGGGATCAGCGCCTGCACGATCTCGGCACCGGCATGGGACAGCGGCTGGCGCACGCTGGACAGGTCCATGACCTCGGCCGACGGGGTGTCGTCATACCCGACCAGCGCCACCTGGTCGCCCGGCGTCAGTCCCAGGTCACGCACGGCCTGCAGTGCGCCGGCCGCCAGCGTGTCGGAGACAGCTATCAGCGCGGTCGGCGGATCCGCGCGCTCCAGCAGCTGCCGGGCCATCTTCGCCCCGCTCGTGAACGTGTCCTGGCCCCGGACGTCCAAGCGGTAGCTGCCGGCCAGCAACCCGTGCCGATCCATCGCGGCCACCCAGCCGTTCGAGCGGTCGTCCCCGACGCGGTGGCCGTCGGGGAAACCCAGGAACCCGATCCGGCGGTGCCCGGCATCGACAAGGTGGTCGACGACCAGCTCGACACCGCGGGTGTTGTCGATATCGACCCAGGACACCTCGCCGCCGTGCTCGGAGGCGCGACCGAAACAGACGAACGGCACCTGGGCTACGAGCAGTTGCGCCGGCCGGATGTCGTCCGGCCGCGGGTCGCAGATCACCACGCCGTCGACCGTGCCGGTCCGCCACAGCCGGATGCACGTGGCCGCCTCCTGCTCCGCGTCGTCGGCGGCGAACAACATCACATGCCGTTCTGAGGCCTGGCCCGCCTCCACCAACGCGTGCAGGAAACGGTCCTGCCAAGAGGTCAGGGCGTCCGAGGCAATCGGCTCGATCCGGCACGCGATCATCCCGCTGGAGCTTGCCTTCAGCGCCCGCGCCAGGCGGTTCGGCTGGAAATCCAATTCGGCCACCGCGCGTTCGACCCGCTCGCGCGTCTCAGGCCGCACCCTCTCCGGGTAGTTCAGCACGTTGGAGACGGTCTGCTTGGAAACACCAGCGGCCGCGGCCACGTCGGCCATCGTCACGGTCTCTGCCCCCGGCCGCTGCGGCGCGGTCTGGGCGGGCGCTGTCCTCACCTCGACCCCTCTCCCGTAGTCACATCGCCTAGGGTATCGTCCCGCTCAAGGTTTTTCGATAAAATTGCTGGCCGGCCCGCCGCTACAGAATCCTGCCCCTCCCTGACAGAATCGAGTCCGCTGTGGCCGCATCCACAACCGTCAGTTCCACCTCGTCGGCGCCGGTGGATCCGCAGTCTCCGGGAGCCGTCCCGCACAACCAGCCTGACGTGCACGACCTCCTGTGCACCGTTGCGGCTCCGGTCCAGTGGCTGTCCCGGCACAGCGGACAGACCGCTGGGGGCGTGGAAGGCCTATACATCGCCGACCGTCGCGCTCTCGCACGTTTGACCGTGACAATCGAGGGCGCGGACGTTCGTCCGATCGCAGGCGCTTTGACCGGCTCGGACTCTGCCCGCTTCCTGGCCCGGCTCTTCGGTCTCGGCGACGCCACCGGCGATCCGACCGTGACGCTTGAACGCCACCGCACCGTCCTTCCCGATCGGGGAGTCGAGCGACTGACCGTGGTCAACTCCTCCCGGGCCACGCTGTCGACGACGCTGATCCTTGCCGCCGGGACCGACCTGGCACCGATCGGCCTGGTCCGGGCCGGGTACCCAACGGCCCTGGTGGCGCCTGAGATCCGGACCGGCCGGGACGGGCTGATCTGGCGCTCCGAGGACGGCTACGCCGCTTCGCTGGTGGTCACCGAGCAGCAGACGGTCGCCGACGTGGCACCGGAGGCCGGGACCGTGAGCTGGCCGCTGACCTTGGAGCCCGGCCAGAGCTGGTCGGCAGAGGTCACGGTTCACATGGAGAGCGAGCCGGCGCGATCCCGGGGTTCCTTTGTGCCGCTGCCGGTCGCCGACCCGGACGCTCTGCTCACCGTGCCCCAGGTGCACAGCGCCGATCACCGTTTCGATGAGATGGTGTGCACAGGGTTTGCCGACCTGAAAGCACTGCTGCTGGCCGACTCCGCCGATCCCGGGGACGCGTATTTCGCCGCAGGATGCCCGTGGTACCTGACGCTGTTCGGGCGCGACTCGCTGTGGGCCGCACGGATGTCCCTGCCGCTCGGATGGCGTGTCGCCGCCGGAACCCTTCGAGCCCTGGCGCGGCGCCAGGGTCGAGCCGTGGACCGCGCCACCGAGGAGCAGCCCGGCAAGATCCCGCACGAGCTCCGCCCCGTCGACGGCGCGACCTGGCTGCCGCCGGTGTACTACGGCAGTATCGACGCCACACCCCTGTTCGTGGTGACCCTGGCCGAAGCGTGGCGTTGGGGCATGCCCGAGGACGAGGTCCGCGCCCTGCTCCCCGCGGCCGAAGCGGCCTTGACATGGATGGCCGTCTTCGGCGACGCCGACGGTGACGGGTTCCTCGAATACCTGCCCGGCAACACGGTCGGCCTGACGAACCAGGGGTGGAAGGACTCCGACGACGCCGTCCGCTTCGCCGACGGCACGCGCGCGACCGCGCCGATCGCCCTGTGCGAGGTGCAGGGCTACGCCTACGAAGCCGCGATGCAAGGCGCGCTGGTGCTGGAGCACTTCGGGCGGCCCGGCGCCGACGGCTGGCGAGCCTGGGCCGGCACGCTCGCTCAACGCTTCCGCCAGGCATTCTGGATCGACGACCCCGACGGCGCCTACCCGGCGATAGCACTCGACGGCCGCAAGCGGCCGGTGGACGGACCCGCCTCGAACATGGGCCATCTCCTCGGCACCGGAATCCTGTCGCAGCACGAGGAAAGCCTGGTGGCCGCGCGTCTCATCGGCCCGGAACTGTTCAGTGGCTATGGGCTGCGTACCCTGAGCGCACGTACTGCCGGCTACAACCCGTTGTCCTACCACGCCGGATCGGTGTGGCCCCACGACACGGCGATCGCCGCCTACGGACTGCACCGGTCCGGGCGGACCGAGCAGGCCGCGCGGCTCTTGTCCGGCCTCCTCGCCGCGGCACCCCACTTCGGCGGCCGCCTGCCTGAGCTGTTCGGCGGCCACCCGGCCGATACCGGCCTCGGACCCGTGCCGTATCCCTCGGCCTGCAGCCCGCAGGCGTGGGCCGCCGCGGTCGCACCGGTGGCCCTCACCGTGATGCTCGGCCTGCGGGTCGACATACCCGCCGGAGAGCACGAACAGCACCCCCCGAGGCAATTCGGAGTCAGGGAACTGTCCGTTCAAGGACTGCCCGTCGGGGCACACAGGACGACGGACACCGCACCGTGACAACGCTCAATGCAACGGTGCCGGGCCGGCACGCCGCGGCACCGCTTGGCGGGTCAGGCGACGGTACTTTCGCGAACGACGAGGGTGAACGGGGTGACGATGTCCTGCGGGTGCTCGGGGCCGTCGTGGACTGTGGCCTGGGCGAGGTTGATCGTCGCCACGGCGATCGCCGCCTTGTCGGGGGCGATCGTGGTCAGCCGCGGCGCGGTGTAGTTGCCTTCGTCGACGCCGTCGAAGCCCATCACGGCGATGTCGCCGGGGATGCTGAGGCCGCGGTCGCGGGCGGCGCTGAGTGCGCCGACGGCGAGCAGGTCATTGAAGCAGAAGACGGCGTCTGGCGGCTCGGGCAGATCGAGCAGGTGACGCATGGCTGCGGCGCCTTCGGCGCGGCTGTAGGCCTCGGCCCGCACGGTCAGTGCGGGATCGGGCGTGATCCCGGCGGCCCGCAAGGCGCCGAGGTATCCGTTGAGGCGTAGCGCGGCGGTACCGTGCCGGCCGGGCTGGTCGCCGATGGCCGCGATCCGGCGGCGGCCGAGGTCGACGAGATGCCGCGTCGCGGTTGTCGCGGCCGCCACGTTGTCGATGGCGACGTGGTGCGCCGGTGCGTGCAGGGCGCGTTCGCCGAGCAGGATCAGGGGAGTGCCGGTGGCGGCTTGCGCGAGATCGGTGGGGCGCAGGCCGATCGGGCTGAGGATGATGGCGTCCACGAGCGAGCGGTGCGCCACGTTGATGACGGCCATCTCCTTATCCCGCACGCCGCCGGTCTGCTCGATGAGGACGGTCCAGTCGTGCCGTGCTGCGGCGCTCATCACCAGCCCGCAGAGTTCGGCGAAGTACGGGTTGACGAGCTCGGGCACGGCGAGGGTGAGGAACCCGGTGCGGCCCTTGCGCAGGTTGCGGGCGCCGATGTTCGGGACGTAGCCGAGGTGGTCGATGGCCTCCTGAACCCGGCGGCGGTTCGCCTCCGTGACGAACGCGTATCCGTTGACCACGTTCGACACCGTCTTCACCGAGACGCCGGCGCGCGCGGCGACGTCCTTGAGCCTGGCGACCATCAATCATCCTCGCTTTCGGGCCCTGCCGATCCACGATACAACGTTGTAACGAATTTCTCCAAAGGTCTTTACAACGTCGTTCCAACGATGGAACATCGCTGCAATCTCCTGAGCTGGGACGGAAGGTCGATCCGATGAGATCACCATGGAAGATCGCTACAGTTCTTGCCATAGGCCTGCTGACGGCGGCGGGATGCGGCTCGGGTACAGCCGGCACGGACGACGGCGTCGTCTCGCTGAGCCTGTGGACCGGGTTCACCGGCCCGGACCGCCCCGCCTACGAGGCGCTGGTCAAGCAGTTCAACGACAGCCACCCCAAGATCAAGGTCACGATGGACGTGCAGCCTTGGGACGCCATCGGGCAGAAGCTGCCCGGCGCCTGGGCCACCGGACAGGGGCCGGACCTGGCAACGCCCAACTTCGATCCGGGCGTGCTGTTCACCTACGCGAAGACGAACTCGTTGCTGCCGTTGGACGAGGCGGTCGGCGACGGTGACGGCAAGCTCAACACCACGCTGTTCCCGAAGGCGGCCACCACCGCGTTCACCATCGACGGCAAGCTGTACGCCGCACCGGCCAACATGGCCACCCTCGTCCTCTACTACAACAAGGCGATGCTGTCCGCCGACGCCGTCGCCGTGCCGGCGACGGCCGACGAGTTCGCCGCCGCCGCGAAGAAGCTGACCAAGACCGACGGCGGCAAGGTCACGCAGTACGGCATCTCGCTCGCCGATCACGCGACCATCCAGATGTGGCCGATCCTGCAGTGGATGAACGGCGGCGACATCGTCGACGCGAAGGGCTGTGCCACCATCGCCCAGGCCCCCAGCGTGCAGGCGCTGCAGAACTGGGCCGATCTGGTGGCCAAGGACAAGGTGAGTCCGGTCGGGCAGACCGGCGCCGACGCCGACACGCTGTTCTCGGCGAAGAAGGCTGCGATGGAGATCAACGGACCGTGGGCCGCGGCCGGGTTCAAGGAGGCGGGGATCGACCTCGGCATCGCGGCCATCCCGGTCGGCGCCGGTGGGCCGGTCACGCTGGCCTCGACGGTACCGCTGGCGATCGGCAAGTCCACCAAGCACAAGGCGCAGGCGCTGGAGTTCCTGGCCTGGTGGACCGGCAAGACGGCGCAGGCCGCCTTCAGTGACGCGTCCGGGTTCCCGCCGGTTCGCACCGACGTCACGCCGAGCAATCCGGTCGTGGCGCCGTTCGCCGCCGGGCTGCCGCACGCCCGGCTCTACCTGCCCGGCCTGAGTACCTCCGCCAAGATCGATGCCGATGTCTACGTGCCGCTGATCGGCAAGATCACGCGAGGGGAGCCGGTCGAGCCGGCGGCGCAGGCCGCCGCCGAGGCGATCAACAAGATCACTGGCTGCAAGCCCTGACACGATGGCCAGTCCACCGCCTTCGCGGTGGACTGGCTCTCCACCGGAAGGACGGCATGACCACCGCCACCCTGACCCCGGCCACCGGGCGCGCGGCGCCACCCCGGGTCCGGCGCCGGATGCGCTTCAATCCGGCGTACCTGTACGTTGCGCCGAGCCTGCTGCTGATCGGCGTCTTCATCGCCGAGCCGATCGTCCGCTCGGGCTGGATGAGCCTGCACGACTGGACCGTCGGTGAGCAGACCCACACCTGGGTCGGCCTGGGCAACTACCGCGAGCTGCTGGGCGATGAGCGGTTCCGCAACAGCCTGATGGTCACCGGCCTCTACGCGGTGGTCGTGACGACCGGGCAGGTGCTCGGCGGTCTGGCCCTGGCGCTGTGGCTGCGGCGCACCACCTGGCTGACCTCGCTGCTGCGATCGGCGTTCTTCTTCCCGACCATCGCCTCGTTCGCCGTTGTGGGCGTGGTCTGGAAGTTCCTCCTGGACCCGCAAGTGGGTCTGGTCAACGCCTGGCTGGAGCCCGCCGGGCTGACCGGTCCGGGCTGGCTGACCGACACGAAGCTGGCGCTGCCCACCGTGATGGCGGTCGGCATCTGGAAAGGCGCCGGCTTCGCGATGATCGTGCTGCTCGCCGCCTTGCAAGGGGTGCCGCACACGCTCATCGAGGCGGCCACGTTGGACGGTGCGGGACGCTGGCAACGGCTGCGCGCGGTGATCCTGCCGGAGCTGCGCCCGGCGCTGCTGTTCACCACGGTGATCTCGACGGTCACCTCGTTGCAGCTGTTCGACCTGGTCTATGTGATGACCGGCGGCGGGCCGCTGTTCCACACCGAGTCCATCGTGGCCTATCTCTATCAGCGCGGCTTCGTGGAGTTCCGGTTGGGCTACGCCAGCGCGATCGCCTGGGTGCTGTTCCTGCTGATCCTCGCCGTATCACTGCTACAGCTGCGGATTGCGAGGCACGACGATGACGAGTGAGCCGGTCGCGGCGCCCGCCTGGCTGCCGGGTGCGCTGCGTGTCCTGCGGCACATCATCCGCTACGCCGCCTGGGCGGTGCTCGCCGTCGCCGCGGCCGCCACCATCCTGCCGTTCGTGTGGATGGTCGGGGTCTCCGTGCGTACTCCCGCCGACCTCTACGCCGACCCGGCGCGGCTGTGGCCGGGCCACTGGAGCCTGGCCGGATTCCACGCGGTCCTCTCGCAGCTGCCGTTCGCCCGGCTGGCGTTCAACACCTTCATCTTCGCCGGTGGAACCACGATCCTGCTCGTCTTCCTGGACTCGCTGGCCGGCTACGCCCTGGCCCGGCTGACATTCCGTGGCCGCCAGGCGATCTTCCTGGTCATCCTGGCCACGCTGATGGTGCCGTTCCAGATCACCATCATCCCCGTCTTCCTCACCCTGTTCGACCTGGGCTGGCTCAACACGTTCCAGGGGCTGATCATCCCGCGGGCCACCAGCGCGCTGGGAATCTTCATGCTGCGCCAGTTCTTCCGCACCCTGCCCCGCGAGCTCGACGACGCCGCCCACATCGATGGCGCCAACAGTTTCCAGATCTACTGGCGGATCGTCCTGCCGCTGGCGCGCCCCGCGCTGGCCTCGCTGTTCGTCATCCAGTTCATGGCCCTGTGGAACGACTTCCTCTGGCCCCTGGTCGTCTCCAGCACCCTCGACATGCGGACACTGCCGTCCGCGCTGACCCTGTTCTCCAGCCAGTCCGGCGTCGACCACGCCGCGCTCATGGCCGGCGCGGCCATCTCGCTGGCCCCGCTCGCCGTGGCGTTCCTGTTCGCCCAGCGCTTCTTCGTACAGGGCATCGCCACCACCGGCCTCAAGTGACCCCGAACCAGATGGGAAGTACCGTCGTGCTCACCTGCACTGTCACGCTCGACCCCGCCTTCGGCATCGCGGCCGTGGACCCGCGCCTGTTCGGCTCGTTCGTCGAGCACATGGGCCGCTGCGTCTACGGCGGCGTCTTCGAGCCGGACCATGCCGAGGCCGACACCGACGGGCTGCGTCTCGACGTGCTCAAGCTGGTCCGGGAGCTGGGCATCACCGTCGTGCGTTACCCGGGCGGCAACTTCGTCTCCGGATACCGGTGGGAGGACGGCGTCGGCCCGCTCGCCGACCGTCCCCGCCGGCTGGACCTGGCGTGGCGGTCGGTGGAGACCAACGCCTTCGGGGTCAACGAGTTCATGACCTGGACGCGCCGCGCCGGGGTCGAGCCGATGATGGCGGTCAACCTCGGTACCCGTGGCATCCAGGAAGCCTGTGACCTGCTCGAGTACACCAACCACCCGGGCGGCACGCACTGGTCCGACCTGCGCCGGGCGCACGGCGTCGCCGAACCGCACGGGATCAAGCTCTGGTGCCTGGGCAACGAGATGGACGGTCCGTGGCAGGTCGGCCACAAGAGCGCCGATGCCTACGGTGCTCTGGCCGCCGAGACGGCCAAGGCGATGCGGCAGGTCGACCCCGGCATCAAGCTGGTCGCCTGCGGCAGCTCCAACGACCGGATGCCCACCTTCGGCTCCTGGGAGGCGACCGTCCTCGACCACACCTTCGAGCACGTCGACTACATCTCGCTGCACGCGTACTTCGAGAAGCACGGGGAGGACAGGGCCGGATTCCTCGCTTCCGGCGCGGCCATGGACCGGTTCATCGACGGCGTCGTCGCCACCGCCGACCACGTTGCCGCCAAGAAGCGCTCCCGCAAGCGGCTGCAGCTGTCCTTCGACGAGTGGAACATCTGGTACGAGAGCCGGTTCGCCGGGCACACCAACCTCGAATGGGCGCAGGCGCCGCGGCTCATCGAGGACGAGTACACCGTCGAGGACGCGGTCGTGGTCGGCTCGCTGCTGATGAGCCTGCTGCGGCACGCCGACCGGGTGGGCGTCGCGTGCCTCGCCCAGCTGGTCAACATCATCGCCCCGATCCGGGCCGAACCCGACCGCCCGGCGTGGCGGCAGACGATCTTCCACCCGTTCGCGCTCACCGCCCGGCACGCCCGGGGCACCGTTCTGCGCGTCGAGCCGATCACCCCGACCTACGACACGGCGCAGCACGGCGACGTGCCGGTCGCCGATGTCGTCGCCACCCACGACCCCGACACCGGTCACCTGACGGTCCTCGCGGTCAACCGCAGCGAAACCGACGCTGTCACACTCACCGCCCACCTGCGGGCACTGCCCGACCTGCGGATCGTCGAGCACCTCGTCCTCGGCGGCGTCCCCGACGAACTGCTGCACACCAACAACGTGGCCGACCCCGACCGCGTCCAGCCGCGGACCGGCGACGCCAGCACCCTGACCGACGGCGAGCTCACCGCCGCGCTCCCGCCGGTCTCCTGGACCATGCTCCGCCTCGCACCTGCCGCCTGACCCAGGGCAGCGGCACTCCCAGCGAAGGAGACGCCATGCACCGCGCGCTACTGCGCACCCTCTCCGTCCTCTGTCTCGTCGCGGCCGCCACCGCGATCCCCGAATCGGCCGCCGCCGTCGGCGCCAACGTCATCTCCGTCGACGCGAGCGCGCCGATCGGCGTGGTCCAGCCCGGTGTCACCGGCCAGATGATGGAATGGGCGTCCGACGAGATGAACGGCGCCTGGGCCGAACGTGTCGCCGACCGCTCCTTCGAGACGGAGCAGGTGACGTCGGCCCGCAGCACCCTCTACGACGGCTTCACCGGGTCCACATTGGACGCCTCCCGGTGGACGCCGATGAGCCTCGACGGCGCGCCCGCCGGCACCGTCGCCCTGACCGGCGGAAACGTGCTGATCACCGCGGGTACGCCGGGCCGGTACGGGATCATGAGCAACCCGATCCCGGACAGCCGGTACGCCACGGTGAGCGTGGAGACGAAGATCATCTCGTACACCGGGACCAATGCCATTCTCAGCATCTACGGCGGGACCGGAGCCGGCGACTTCAGCCACTTCGCCGAGTTCGCGATCGAGGGCGGTGTGCTGAAGGTCTTCGCCGACGGCCAGCCCACCTGGGTCGGCGGTGCCGCGTCGACGCCGGCCACCCTGCGCGTCGACGTCTCCGGGCTGGCCGGAACCGCCCGTACCCTCGGCTTCTACTACAACGGCACGCTCGTGCACACACTGTCCGGCTTCACCGGCCTGCCCGGAACCTATCGCGCCTTCCTCTACGGCTGGTCCGGGGCCGTCACCGCCGACTACCTCACCATGACCCCGGACGGGACCTACGACGCTTTCGACGGAACGACCCTCTCCCCACGATGGACGCCCACCCGATTGGAAGGCGCTAGCAACGGCACGGTCGCCGTCGGCGGCGGCAGCCTCACCGTCACGGGCGGGGCGAACTCCCGCTACGGGGCGCTGTCGGACTACATCCGCAACAGCTCCACCGACTGGACCACGATCGACGCCCGGCTGACCGGCGTGAGCGGCACCAACGGGCTGCTCAACATCTACGGCGGCACCGGCGCCGGGGACTTCAGCAAGTTCATCGAGTTTGGCGTCGAGGCCGGCGTCGCCCGCGTCTTCACCAGCGACGGTACCGGCAACTTCACCGGCGGCGCGGTCACCCTGCCCGCCACGCTGACCGTCCAGATCAGCCCGTACTGGTCGAACGGGCGGCTGTTCCGGTTCTACCTCAACGGCACCAAGGTCCACGAGCTGGCTACCCGGTTCGACGTGCCCGCACCGGACTTCCGGCTGTTCCTGTACGGCTACGGCACCTCGACGACGACCTGGGACTCCGTCAATGTCCGACAAGTGCACATGCTGGACCGCTGGGACAACCATTTCGAAGGCGGGCCGGGCATCAGCGCCGCATGGACCAACTCCACCCTCGCCGGCGGCTGGGGCACCTCCAGCATGTCCAACAGCCAGATGGTGATCAACGGCGCCGCGAACAGTCGTTACGGCATCATGTCCCAACCGGTCTCCGAGTCCGACGTCTACGACTACACCGTCGAGGCCAAGCTCGACTCGTACACCGGCACCAACGGCCTGCTCAACATCTACGGCGGCACCGGGCGCGGCGACTTCTCCAAGTACGTCGAGTTCGGCGTCGAAGGCGGGACGCTGCGCGTCTACGGCGACGGCGTCACCCCCTGGACCGGTCCGGCGATCAGCCTGCCCGTGGTACTGCGCGTCGAGGTCGGCCGGTGGACCGGCGCCGGGCGCACCGTGAACTTCTTCGCCAACGGCCGGCTCGCGTACAGTCTCGCCTCCACGACAGCGGTCCCGAACGGCGACTACTCGGCCTTCCTCTACGGCTGGGGTACCTCCGTCACCAAGTGGGACTACCTCACCTGGTGGCGCACCGACGGCTGGGCCGAGGACGGCTACGCCGACCAGGCCGTCTACAGCCAGGACCGGACCGGCTACAACGGCACCTACGCCCAACGCATCGACATCACCCAGCACACCACCGGTCGCAAGGGCCTCAGCCAGGGCGCCATCGCCGTCACCGCCGGCCGCGCGTACCAGGTCAGCGCCTATCTCAAGCAGACGGCCCTGAGCAGCCCGGTGACCGTCACGCTCGGACCGGACGTCGGAGACAGCGCGAGCTATCCCGCGTACGCCGCCACGACGTTCAGCGGCATCGGCTCCGGCTGGACCAAGTTCACCGCGACCCTGACCTCGACCACCACCGACCCCTACGCGAAACTGTTCCTCGGCACGGCCGGCACCGGAACGCTGTGGATCGACATGGTCAGCGTCATGCCGCTCGACCCGGCCGAGGTGACACTGGGCGGCTGGCGCAAGGACTTCGT
Organism: Dactylosporangium sp. NPDC048998; assembly: GCF_043197855.1. NCBI lineage: Bacteria > Bacillati > Actinomycetota > Actinomycetes > Micromonosporales > Micromonosporaceae > Dactylosporangium > Dactylosporangium sp. NPDC048998. Next base: position 181,630 of record NZ_JBICTV010000012.1, on the reverse strand, counting down.
CGACGCGCTGACCGCCCTGAAGCCCGGCGCGATCCGCTGGCCCGGCGGCATCATCGCCGACAGCTACACCTTCACCGACGGCATCGGCCCGCGCGACAACCGCCCGCCCATGCACTACAACCAGTGGGACGCGCTCTGGCTGACCAACGACGTCGGCACCGACGAGGTCCTCGCGCTGGCGGCAGCCCTCGCGATCCCGGTCTATCTCAACGTCAACTGGGGCCGCGGAACCCCGTCGACAGCCGCGAACTGGGTCGAGTACACCAACGGCAGCGCGGCCACGACCTACGGCGCGCAGCGCGCCGCCAACGGCCGCAGCCAGCCGTGGAACGTCCACACCTGGGAGATCGGCAACGAGGTCTGGGGCGCGTGGACGCCGGGCTGGACGTCGGCGGCGAACTACGCCGCCAGCTACAACACCTTCCGGGACGCGATGGCCGCGAAGGACTCCACGATCGCGTTCATCGGCGAGGGCGGCGACGGCACCAACAACGACCAGACCTGGAACACCACGGTCCTGACCACCTCCGGCAGCCGGATGGACCACCTGTCGGTGCACTACTACAGTCCGCAGCCACTGCCCGCCAACTACGACAACCTGACCGTCTACCAGGCGTCGGTCGGTGCACCCACGGTCATCGGCGACCGCATGGCCACCGCCACCGACACCATCCTGGCCAGCGGCGGCGGCCGCGACATCAAGCTCGCCGTCACCGAGCACAACGCGATGTACTTCAACGAGGAACACCGCCGCACGCGCACCGTCGAAGGTGCCCTGCAGGAAGCAGGGCTGCTCAACCTGTTCATGCGCCGGGCGGACGCGAACGAGATCAACGGCGCGTCGGCGCTGGTGAACTTCTGGGACGGCAGCGCGATCCGGCTGGCCAACCGTGGCAGCTTCGTCACGCCGGGATATCTGGTGCAGAAGCTGGCCGCCACCCAGCGCGGCCCGCTGCTGCTCGACACCGCCGTCACCGGCCCCACGTACAACGCGCCCGCGCTCGGCAACCTGCCCGCCCGAAGCGGCGTACCGGTACTCGACGTCACGACCACACGGTCGGCGGACGGCACGAAACTGTACCTGTCGGTCGTCAACCGCGACCCCGCCGCCGTTCAGACCTCGACGATCAACCTCACCGGCGCCGGCGCGATCGGGTCCACGGCAAGCGTCGCCACGGTGACCTCGCCGGGCTACCTCGACCAGAACACCTGGCAGAACCCCGGTCTCATCCAGACCGCGACCAGCACCATCACCGGCGTCGGGGCGAGCTTCGACCACACGTTCCCGGCACACTCGTACACCGTCATCACCGTCACCATCGGCGCGAGCCCGGTCAGCGCGCCGACGATCATCGGGCGGGTCACCACCACCGGCGGCACGCCGATCTCGGGCGCCACGGTGAATGCCGGCGGCGGGCTCACCGGCACGACCGACGCCGCGGGCTACTACCGCATCACCGCGCCCGTCGGTACCTACACGTTGACCGCGTCCAAGGCCGGCTACACCACGAAGGTCCGCACCGCGGTCGAAGTCTCCACCCTCGGTGCCACACCGCTACCGCTCCGGCTCAGCTGACACCGCGCCGGTGCTGTGCCGCGGCATGCGGCACAGCACCGCGGGTACGGACGTTGCCGTGCGTGTCCTGGTTGGGCAGGTCGAGGCGCTGCTTAGCCGGTGAACTGCCGGAAGATGTTGCTGAAGCCGTAGTTCGGTTGGGTGATGCCGCTGCACGTACCGCTCAGGGTGCCGGTGGCGCATCCGAAGTCGCGGTTGATCGCCCAGAAGCTCAGTCGGGCCATGTGTTGCTGCTGAGCGAAGGCGAGCAGCAGCTGCGCGTCGGCCAGGGTGAATTTCTCGGTCGGATCGTCGTTCTGGCCGATCATCGGGGTTGCCGCGATCATGGCCCACAGCTGCGCGTCGCTGCGCCCGGGCAGCAGTGTCTTCAGCTGGCCCTGAACCTTCTTCAAGGCGTCGATACTGGCCTGACCCATCCGGCTGCCGGACACGCCGTCGTAGTAGTCCATGGTCATCGGGTTGACCACCTCGAATTCGAGGCCGCGGGCGACCGCCGACTGCAGGACGTAGAGGTTCTCGCCGCTGAGGCCGCTGGCCGGGCTGACCCCGAGCGTGAACGACAGGTGGAACGTCTTGCCGGCTGCGCGCAGGTTGTCCTGCATGATCTTCAGCGCGTCGTTGCGCTTGTCGACCACCGCGCGGTCGAGGTTGTTGTGTACGTCGCCGTGCTCGGCGTCAATGTCCAGGTACGTCGTCGCGTACGCGGTCAGCACGCTCTGGTATGCGGCGGCGATGGCCGCCGGTGTCGTGCAGTGGCTGACCAGGTCATCCGCGTCCCAGCCGCCGGAGGAGACGATGATGTCGCCTCCCATCGCGCGTAGCCGGGCCACGTTGGTCCGCAACCGATTGTCGTCGGTTGACCAGATCGGCTGGCAGTTGCCGGTGCCGTTGACGAATCCGAGGGTGTAGAACTTCTGCCCGCTGTCGGTGGCGAACTTCGCCACGTCGTCACCGATGAACGTGGCGATGTAGGGCGCGAAGGGAAACGCCTTGGCGGTCGGTGGGGTGGTGCTCGGTGGGGTGCTGGTGGGCGGGTTGGTGGGGCCGCCGCCGGGCAGCGTCCACTTCTGGTTGGCGCCGCCGCCGCAGGTCCAGATCTGCAGCCGGGTGCCGTCGGCCGAGCTGACCCCGGTCGCGTCGAGGCACTTGCCGGAGTTGGTGTTGACGAGCTGGCCGTTGCTGGCCGTCCACTTCTGCGCGCCGGTGCCGTTGCAGTCGTAGAGCTGCACCTTGGCGCCGTCGGCGGTGCTGGCCGCCGTCACGTCGAGGCATTTGCCGAGCGCCTGGATGCTGTTGTCGCTGTTGCCGACCGTCCAGGCCTGGGCGTTGGTGCCGTTGCAGGTCCAGAGCTGCACCGCGGTGCCGTTGGCGGAGCTGGCGCCGGCGACGTCGACGCACTTGCCGCCGAATCCGGTGATCGGCCCGCTGGAGGCGGCCGAGGCGGCCGTCATGCCGACGGCGGTCACGCCGATGACGGTGGCGGCCGTCGCGGCGATGGCGAACCCGACGCGGCGGCGCGGCCGGCGTCGGGCGGTGGTTGAGGGTGTCACGTGCGGCTCCCTTTCTGGGCGGCGCCCGCACCGGACCGTGTGGTTGGGGTGGTCCGCGTGTCGGGCGGGAGCAGTCCCCGGCCGACCGCGTGGGTGACGGCAGAGGTCGGATCTGTCAAGACTGTTAACAGATCTACCGGAGGCTATGCCCGCACCCGGGGCAAGTCAATACACGACCTAAATTAAGGTGCTGAGCTGCCGTTTCAGCGAGAATTTGCACTCAAGGCCGCAAGCTGAGCCCTGACTCGCGCGATGGTTGTAGCGCCGTCAGTGTCATCATCGAGCGCGTTGGTTTCGCGGATGTGTTCGGGTCCGGTCGCAAGGGCCAGATATCGACGCCACGCCCCGGCGGCTTCGTCCGATCGGCCCAGCTGAGCGAGGACCGCACCATGCGAGTGGAGCAGCCGCAGCTCAGCATGGGCGGCACCGTCACGGCGAAAAACCTTCAATGCGCGCTCCGCGTCATCGGCCGCCTCTTCGAAGCGACCCGTCCGCGCCAACGCCCGTGAACGACCCGAAAGTATGTGCGGTTCGAGAGAGAGGAGGTTTCCCGCCGGGCCGGCAAGCCGCCGAGCTTCATCGAACGCCGCTAGCGCGTCCTCGCAGCGCCCGGCCCAGAGGTATCCGAGTCCTAGGGAATGGACCGACATGGCCAGAGTCGGCTGGTCATCGAGTTCACGGACGACCGCCACTGACTGTTGGAGCATCGCGATCCGCTCGGCCGAATCCATCGGCAGCGTGACGCCCATGCTGCGATAGACAGCGGCCAAGCCGAGAGCATCGCTGGACTGGCGATACGCGGCGACGGCTTTCTCGAAGTACGTCCGGGCGCGGCCGTGCTGATCGGTGCGGGCGAAGTTGGAGGCCGCATCCCGGTAGACCTCGGCTCGTACTGCGAGATCGTCGACGTGTTCAGTCGCTGCGATCGCGAGGTCGGCGAAGGGCAACATGTCGCGCCGGGCATCAATCGCCTGGCTCATCGGCCGCCAGTCGAGCATCAGCAGGAGCGCCGACCGGTGGTCGCCCAGGTCGAGTGCTCGGCGGAAGGCGGCGTGCAGGACGTGCCGGTGCTCCGCGTACCACGCCGTTGCGCCAGTGCTTGACATGAACTCCTCGGCGACCACGCCGTTCAGCACATCGGCGGCCCTGGCTGTCGGGGTCTGCCCGAAGCTGGCGATCGCACGGCCGGCCGAATGGACGTAGTGATTGACGAGGCGGCGAGAGGCGTCGGCGAAGCCGTCGCCAAGCAGTTCGGTCGCGTACTCGCGAACGAGATCATGGAATGCGTACCGTTCGGGCCTCGTCGGACGAAGCACGTTGGCGCGAGTGAGCTCGTCCAGCACCTCGCGCGTTCGGCGGGCATCTAGCCCGGACATGCTGACCGCGGCAGCGGCCGAGATTTCCGGGCCCGGGTGAGCGCTGAGAACGGCGAACACCCGTGCGGCATCGTCGGTCAGACCCTGCCGTGACCAGGAAATGACGTTACTGAGGTCCACCTCCGCGCTTCCGGCGCTCAGCACGGGGAGTACAGGTCCCCCCACAGCGAACTCTGAGACGAACAGATCAAGCGGAAAGTGCGGATTGACCTGGGCTCGCGCAGCCACAACCGCGAGTGCGAGGGGAAGACCGCCGCAGGCTCGCCCGAGTCGTACCAGGGCTTCGCGGTGATCCCGGACCTGGTATCGGGGGAGCCGCTGAACGAAGAACTCGACGGCTTCCTCATCGTCGAATGGCTCAAGCACGATCGGCTCGACCTGATTGAACGCCACCAAGCCCGTCAGGGCATTGCGGCTGGTGATGATCGTCAGGTTGTCACCCGCGCCGGGCAGGAGGGGCTCAACCTGGTGGTAGTCGCGCGCGTTGTCGAGTACCAGGAGTACTCGCCGGCTGGCCAGGCGGCTGCGCAGCAATCCCGATCGGGCCCCGAGCGAATCGGGCATCGTCTGGGCCACCACGCCGAGGCCGTGCAAGAGGTCCTGAAGGGCATCGAGCGGATCGGTCGGGCGGGCCGCCGCGTCGAACCCTCGAAGGTTGACGTACAACTGGCCATCAGGGAAGTGGTCTGCGACGTCGGCCGCGTGCCGAAGCGCGAGCGAGGTTTTGCCCACGCCGGCCATCCCGGTGATGAGTAGGCGCCCGGAAGCGACCCGATCAGACGCAAGGGCGGCGAGTTCCGCTCGGCGGCCGGTGAAGGTGGGCAGAGGGCTGGGCAACTGCGCCGGAACGGTGTCCGTGGGGCCGAGGGTGGACCATTCCTCGGAGGCTCCGTCGCGCAGCGCAAGCGCGTGTGCCGTTTCGAGTGCCGCACCAGGTGACGTGCCGAGCTCGTCTCGCAGCGCCTCGCGGACTGTCCGGTAGACCGCCAGCGCCTCAGCGAGGCGACCTGTCCGATGCAGCGCGGCAATCTCATGCGCGCGAAGGGACTCGTCGAGCAGATGTCGACTGCCAGCCGCACGAAGCACCGGCAGCACCGCCGCGTGGTCATCAGAGGTCTCACAGAGCGTAGCCGCGGCGACGATGGCCCGAATGCGTTCATCCTCCAGGCCGACGAACACGGGGAGAGTGCGTAGCCGATCGTCGCCTGCAGGGGCGCTCGCGATGTCCAGTGCCGCAAGGTAGAGGCGGAGCGCATCGCGCCGATGGCCACTGTCGACCAGACGCACCGCTCGTTCGACGAGCGCGCGGAATCGCAGCACGTCGGAGTTCTCCGCGTCGAGTATCAGACGGTATCCGCGGCCCGCGGAGGTGATGTAGCGGCCCTTGTGCCGAGGCGGCAGACCTGGTTGACAGAGCCGCCGAAGGGCACCGATATGCCTGTGTACCTGATTGACTACCGACGCCGCCGGCTCGCCCGGCCAAAGCGCGTCGATCAATTCCGAGAGCGTGACCAGCTCGCTCGGTGTAGCGAGCAGCATCGAGAGGATCCCGCGCTGCTTGGGCTGAGTGATCTCAACGGCAACCCCGTCGCGGACAAGGCGGACGTAGCCAAAAAGACCGAAGCGGACTATTCCGCCGGTCTCGTGCTCTTCTTGCGCCATTCCACCCAAACGCTGTGCACCTCTGCCTCGCCCGTCCGGCCGACTGCCAGGGGCGCGGTCGAGGCTAGCAGCTCCCGAGCTCAATTCGTCCTGCTGGACAGCCGCAATGCTGCGGTCGAACGAGTCAGCCGCTCTCGCCTGGCGGCGATGCGAAGCGTGCCCCGGCCCATGGCGGTGGACCGGGGCACGTGTTGCGAGCCTCAGCAGGTCGCCTTGGCGGCGTCCTCGATGAGATCGGCGGTGATCTTCGGGTGGCTGATCATTGCGACGTGCGACGAGGTCGGCACTTCGACGACCTTGCGGGCCTTCGCACGGCTGTACATCCAGCGCTCGCAGTCCGGCGGGATCGCTTTGTCCTGGCCGGCGACCAGCCCCCACGACGGGATCGTCCGCCACGCGGCGGCCTGGGTCGGATAGATGAAGGAGTCCGCATCGAACGGCCGCTGGGTGGCCTGCAGGAGCCGGAACGTGGCGGTTGACACGTCGGCGGCGAAGGCGGCCTGGCCGTCCTTGCTCAGGTACAGGTCGGTTCCGGTGGTGCCGTCGGCCTTCGTGTAGGGGACCGGCACGCTCACCGGCAAGACCTGGCTGCCCGGGAACTTGTTGATGAGGTCCCCCTGCGTCTCGCCCACGTCGGGCACGAAAGCGGCGACGTAGACCAGCGCTTTGACGTTGGCCTTTCCGGCGGCGGCGTTGGTGATGACGGTTCCACCCATGGAGTGTGCGACCAGCACGATCGGCCCGCTGATGGAGTCCAGCAGACTAGCGATGTAGGGGGCATCAGTGGGGATACCCCTCAGCGGGTTCGACCCCGCGATCGTGGTGTAGCCCTTCTGCTGCAACTCCTGGATGGTCGCGTTCCAGCACGACGAATCGGCGTATCCGCCGTGCACCAAGACGATTGTCGGTTTCACCTTCGGGTTCTCCTTACTGGTAGCCGTTGGGGCTGCGGCCGCTACGGCCGTTCCCAGCGGGCTGGCTATCATCGCCGCCGACCCGGCCAGCGCCGTTCCAGCGGCCAGTACCTGGCGGCGGGAAACATTTCTACTCATGGGGCTCCTCACGGAATTGGGGGGCAAAGGAATTGGCCCGACAGGCAACTCGCCACCGTCGGCACGTGCGTTCACCCGATCGAATGCGCGGCCTCCGCGATGAGATCTGCCGTCGCGCGCGCCTGCGACAAGTACAGCGAATGGCTGGCTGCGACTTCCTTGACCGTCGCCCCCGCGCGGTCGGCCATTGCTCGCTGGGCCGGCGGCGGGATCATGCGATCCTCGGTCGCGACCAGGTACCACGAGGGCTTGTCGCGCCAGGCCGGTCGGGTGACGGCACCACCAAGCGCGTCGACACCCCACGGAACCTGCGAGTTGGCCATGAACAACGCCAGGCCCTCCGGCAGATCGGCCGCGAAGGCACTCGCGAACTTCTGCTTGTCGAGGAACAGGAAGCCGTCGACCGGCGGCGTGATCGGCGGCGCCGGCGTGCCGGGCGGCGGGTTCGCGATCAGCGTGTTGACGGATTCACCGCGATCCGGTGCGAACGCCGCAATGTAGACGAGCGCCGCCACTCGGTCGTGATCGCCGGCCTCCGTCACGACCACACCGCCATAGGAGTGGCCGACGAGGACCACCGGCGCGTCGACGGCATCGATCGCGCGGCGCGTGACAGCCACATCGTCAGCCAGCGACAGCGTTGGGTTCTGAACGACGGTGACCAGAAACCCTCGAGCGATGAGCAGGTCATGAACCTGCTGCCAGCCCGAGCCGTCGACGAATCCTCCGTGAACGAGTACGACGTGGGCAGCGGGAGTGCTCATGGTGGTCCCCCTGTGAACCATCGACCGGATAGGACATGGGGGACGTTAGGCAGGACAAGTGCGCATCTAGTGCGCAGTTAGTGATCGGGCAATCGGGCGCGCTGTGGCATACCTCGCATCGCAACGCTCGGCGGCGTGAGCGCGCACCTGCCGTCCGGCTTCGGTGGTTGCTTGCGTCAGGGCAGATCCCGGCGCAGGACGTAGTTCAAGCCGAACTCTGTCTCGGTGGAGCGGACGTCGATGTAGCCGAGCCGGCGGTAGAAGTCATGCGCTGTGATGCTCGCGCCGGTTTCCATGTGGTCGTAGCCGTCGATCACGGCCAGCGCCTCGATGTGGCGCATGAGGAGCCGTCCTATGCCGCGACCGGCGGCCCGGGGGTGCACGAACATGGTGTACACCTTGTTGCCGTCGCGGGAGACCGTGCCGGCGATCCCGTTTGCTTCGGCGACGAACATCTGCCGTTGCGTGGCGAGTTCCTTGACGCGTTGTTCGGTGAAGTGGTCGCACATCCGCTCGATGACCTCGCTCGGATAGTCGCGACTGTTGACCTCACGCAGGCAGCGTTCGATGAGCCCCGCCACGGCGAGGGCATCGGCGTTGTCGAACCGTCTTATCGTCACCATCGATCCATCTTGCCTGCATCAAGCGCAGCCGGCGCTCGTCAACCGACCGCGATACCGCGCTGCCCCTCGGCGAGGCGATCCTTCACGAACTCGCGGTGCCGCCGCAGGATGGCCTTGATGTTCGTCGGCACCGAGTCCAGGGTCGCGAGCAGGCTGTACAGCTGGCCGATGGCCGCCTGGGCGATCTGGTCGATGCGCTGCCGCGCCTCCTCGAGCTCGTCGGCGTTGCTGAACTGCGACTCGAACAGCGCCCGGATCGCGCGGAGGAAGTCGAGGTGGACCGCGGGCTCCCCGTCGACGAGAACGATCGCGTTGGCGGCTCGATCGGCCAGCCGCTGCACGACTGCGATGCTCAGCACCTCCTCGGCGGGTGCCGATGCGGGCACTGCCGGAAGGTCGTACGAGCTGAACATGCCGACGTAGTCCAGGAACATCAGGGCCCACCGGCCCTCCTGAATGCGGTCCACCATGGCCCGCTGCTCGTAGAGCTCGAGCTGGATCTGCAGCCAGTACGCATGGTGGTTGCGATGGCGCACCCGATGGTCGGGGTCGTGCTCGATGAGCATCTCGAGGATCGAGAGGTTGTCGTCGACCGGCAGCACCGTCTCGAACTCTGGATAAACGGTTTTCAATGCATTCAGCGCCAGTTCGCTGTCCAGCTCGCCGCTGAGACCGCCACCGGCGGAGCTGTTCGCGGTGGTGCGCAGCACGAGCATCCTGGTCAGGCCAACGATGCCGGAGAGCGTGTAGGTCTCCGGCGCCCGCAGCACCTCCACCGCGGCCGTCGTCAGGGCGGCCGGATACGGCCCGGGCTGCCGGAACAGCCGTAACAGGACGGCGGGGAAGAAGGCGCTGGTCACCCTCTCCTGCCACTGGGCGATCACCAGCTCGACGTCGACGTTGCCGGGCTCGAGCTGCAGGGCCATGAGGTCGAGCAGGTCGACGACCCATTGCCGCTGGGTGGGGTTGGTCATGTGCGCGCCCCGGGTGCGCAGCGGCTCCAGCAGCGTGTCCGCGCTCTCCGCGTGGCCGCGGGCGATGTTGCCGAACCAGATTGCCATCGTCTTGAAGTCCTCGTCGCTGACCTCGCCGATGAACCACATCAAGCGCGTCGTCTGCGGATCGATGCGCAGCGGGGCCAGCAGATAGTCGAGCAGGTCGTCATAGCCGACCTCGTAGGCGTGCACCCGGGACAGCGCGAGCACGGCCGCTTCGCTGGAGAGGCGCTCGCCGACGTGGGCGCCGAGCAGTGCCCGCGCGCCGTGCAGCAGCATCTCGGCGGAGAGCTCCTGGGCCTCGGCGGTGCGCTCGGCCAGGGTGGCGTTGGCTAGGAAGCCCTGGATGCCCGGCCGGCGCAAGTGGTCGGTCAGGCGCGTGATGAGTTCCTCCTCGGAGCTCAGTGACAAGCTCATCTGGGCGAAGCGCAGCGCTAGGCCGTCGGCGACCTGCTCGAATCCCAGCCGTCGCCAGACAAGCTCAACCAAGGCCAGGCGGACGATGGCATAGCCCAGCGCGGCCTTGTCCGGCTGGTCGCCGTCCAGCACGTCCGACGGGGCGTCGGCCCGTTGCAGCAAGGTCGTGCGCAGACCCTCTAACCGCGCGCGGATCGGGTTGACGATGCCCCGCGGCCAGCGGACCAGGGCGAACGAGCAGGCGGCGAGCGTCATGACGGCCAGCTCCTCGGCCAGCATGTCGACCATCAGGTCGTACCGGGAGGCGAGTTCGCTCCTCGTCCGCCGCAGCCCGATCTCCTCGGCGACGAGCCAGGACGTCTCGAGCACGTCGGCGAACTGGGTGCCGTCGATGTCGGCTGTCACATCGTCGCTCCGCCGCTGCTCGTCACCGGCCCAGGCCCAGCACCAGAGCAACAATGACAGCGCAACGACGTCGGAGTTGTCCCACTCCTGGGAGGTGACTGTGGCGCCGAGGTCGTCGGCGAGGCGGTTCGCCACCCGCAGGACGCCGGTTGCGTTCCGGCCGGTGACAGCGAGCGGGCTGCTCCGGGTTTCACGAGCGGGTCGAGCGACAGGGCGATCCAGATCCCGTTGGCGCAGGCGAAACGGCGCAGGCCCGCGACGGCCGGGTCGCGGCGGCCCAGGACGTCCACGAGGCCTCCGAGGCGACGGGTCACGATCGACTCGGCGAACAGCGCGACGAACTCGTCCTGCGCGTCGGCCTCGAGCGTCGCGGCCGACGGCTGCTCCTCACCGAGGAGGTCGAGCAGGATGCCGAGGATGCGGGTGTCGCCGAGGACGGCGTAGCTGTCCCGGCACAGCCGCCGCAGCCGACGCAGCGGGGCCGGGCCCGGGGGCCGGTAGAGCTCCGCGAGGCGGACCAGTTCGGGAACGTAGTTGACCATGGTTAACCCGAGCGCCGTCCGGGCGGTGGCGACCAGAGCCTCGAAGACCGCGGCCTGGATCTGCTCGGCGTCGCCGCGGAACTGCTGGGCGTATTCGGTCGGCCCGCCCAGCCGTGACAGGTGTCGTGCCGTCTTGTCGGTCCAGAAGGCGTCCGTGCGTTCTTGGCCGCGCAGGTCGAACCAGTAGAGGCCCCAGTACAGGTGCAGGAGCTCGGGATCGGCGACCGCCCGGTCGCGCCACTCGGACCGCAGGGTCCGGCCGGCGCGCGGGTCCACGCTGAGGGAAAGGGAGTTGTCGGTGTCCTCGAGCTTGAGCAGCGGACCGAAGTCCTTCCGGAGCCGCACAAGCCGGCTCGTGATGTCTCGGCGGGTCAGCGGCGTCTGGCTCAGGACGAGCCGGAGCACGGCCGAGCGGACGAGGTCGCCGCGGCCCAGCGTCGTCGCGAGGTAGCGGTCGGACCAGGTGACGTTGCCGGAGATCGCGGAGTCCGCGGCGAGGAGGTGGAAGAGCTCGAACGCCGCGAACAGGCGCACGTCGGTCCGCTCACTGCCGAGCGGCACGATCTCGCCGAGCATCGCCGAGACAGACAGTGAGTCGTCGGACAGCATCCCCTTGATCGTGGTGAATTGGGCCCGTTCGGGCGGAAGGCCGTGCTCCGCTACCAGCGCCAGGCTGGCCGGCACGTCGAGGGGCAGCAGGTCGTAGAGCTGGGTGCGCCGACCGGATAGCGGCGTGTGCCCGTTCGGAACGCCGCGCCGCAGCCGGGCCGTCGTCACGTCGAGCTTGATCGTGCTCTTCGCCGGATCGTCGGCTGCGTCGAGCATGACCCAGAGCTCCGGCATCTGAATCTTCACGTACAGGTCAAGGTAGCGCCGCATGACCTTCGTGGTCAGCGCGTCGACATTCGTCCAGTCGTCGACAACCACCGCGCGGTAGGGCGCCTTACGGGCAAACGCGACGGCGAGCTCGTCGACGAAGCGCTCGTACGCGTCGCTGTCGGTTCCGTCGCGCAGATCCTCCGCAAGGCGGGCCATCAGCGGCTTCTCCGGGTTGAGCCGCAGCCAGTTCGTCAGCAGTTGCCCGCCGACCAGCATCGCGCCCAGCCCAATCGTGACCGCGATCGACGCAGGCTTGAACAGCGCGCCGAGACCCCCGTGTACCTGCGGCACGGCCTGCAGGTACGACTGCAGCAGGGCGATGGGCAGGGCGAGCGCCGCGCACAACGCGATGAGCCCGGCCGTCAGCCATGGATTCGGGGGCCGGAACGTGGTCGCCACGCCGCTGCGGCGGGCCGCCTTGGCCACGGCGCCGCGGGGCAGGGTCCGCAGGATCGGCGGCAGACCGCCGAGCGCGCCGCCCTGGATCTCCAGGACCGTCAGCTGCCGATGCCTCGCGCGCACCGTGGCGGCGGCCAGGTCGGCCAGGTAGCTGACGCCGTCGCCCTTCCGCGCGCAGATCGCAAGGCACCGGAAGCCCTGATGCACCGCCCCGTCCACCTGTGCGATCTGCCGGGTCAGCACCTTCGTGAACGGAACGGTTTCCTGCGCCTGCGCGGTGCCGACGAGCTGGAGCAGCCGCTCATAGCCGGTTCCCGCTGGTTGTTCGAGGCCGTCGTCGGCCAGTGACCGTTTCGGAGACATCTTCTCGTCCTCGGATGACGCGGCCCGGAATCGCCACCGGTCGCAGCGGGGACGCTTCGTCGATCGAGCATGCACCTTGCGTGACGCGCGTCGACATCGTCGAAAGGCCAAATCGCCGGGTGTCTTTGTCGGCTGGTCGCGGCCATCCACCCGATCCGCCGGCGCCTCATGACCGAGGTCATTCCGAGCCGAGGGGCACTCCGCGCCCCAACCGTGCTGTTCGGCGAGGGCGGGGTGAGGCGCTGCCACCCGTGCCGGGCGAACCTTCTTGGGTCGGACGGCCCGATCGCAAGCGTGTGGGATGTTGGGGTGGAGGGGGCTACCGGCTTCCGTGGCGCCATCGAGGAAGTCCCGTGTACCACTGAGGGAGGCGGTCAGCATCCAGAACGCGGTATCGAGGTAAGTGACTTCTTCCACATCGGACCGGAGGGCCCGGTCAACGGTCTGGATCCCGAGCGCCGTACCTGCCGCTCGCGGGCCTCGTTCAACGACCCGGACAGCAATGTATGGCTGCTTCAGGAGATCACCAGCCGCCTTCCGACGCGAACGCCACCCCTGCGGTGTCCAGCCCAGGCGAGCCTGCGCTGGCCGGCCAGACCGTCGTGGTGATCGGCGGCAGCGCGGGCAGCGGTCGGGAGACCGCTCGACGCGGCCGGGCCGAGGGTGCCGAGGTCATCCTCACCGGCCGCGACGCCGACCGGCTCGCACAGGCAGCTCGCGACGTTGGAACTACGACAGAAGGGAACACTGAGATGAGCGTCGTCGTTGTTGCCACGGCCCATCCCCTGCCCGAGCACCGTGCCGAAGTTATCGCGGCCTTCGAGGCGGCGGTCGCCCAGGTGCACGACGAACCGGGCGTCGACCTCTACGCCCTCAACGAGGGACCCGACCGGCTCGTCATGATCGAAAAGTACGAATCCGAGCAGGCGCGATCGGCGCACGCCAAAGGTCCGGCCCTCGCCGACCTGCTCTCAGCGCTACGGGGCAAGCTCCGCGGCAACCTCGACGTGCAGGTCCTCGTACCGCACCCGGCCGGAAATCCTGACAAGGGCAGGCTCTGACGACCCGGCACCGGCCCGGCCTGTCCGCGAACTCGCTTTGCGCGGGCGCGATGCGACGGGGTCGATGGAGGACTCGACAAGGCCCGACCGGTGCGAAGGAACGCTCATGAAGCAGACCGGGGACGCCACCGGCGCGCATCTCGCCCGCGGCGGCCGGTACCTCATGAAGAAGCTGCCCGAGGTCACTCTCGCTTTTTGGATCATGAAGATCGCCGCCACCACGCTGGGGGAAACCGCCGGGGACTTGTTCGCCCAAACCCTCGAACTGGGGTACTTCCTGACCACGATCGCCCTGTTCGGCATCTTCGTGGTCACGTTGCTCGTGCAGTTGCGCTCCCGCAGGTACAACCCCTTCTCCTACTGGACGGTCATTCTGTCCACGAGCATGGCTGGCACCACCATTTCCGACTTCATGAACCGCGACGCGACCGCCAAGTACCTCCCCGCCGGCGCCGACGCGCTCGGGTGGGGGCCGCAAGGACTGGGACTTGGCTACCCGACCGGCGCGGCGATTCTCGTCGCATTGTTGATCGCCATCTTCGTGGCGTGGCGATACACCGGGCTCACGTTTGCGATCCGTGACATCGACACGTTCCGCGGCGAGGCGCTGTTCTGGGCAGCGATCCTGGTATCGAACACGCTGGGTACCTCGATGGGTGACTTCCTGTCCGACAGTTCCGGGCTGGGCTACGGCGGCGGCGCCCTGCTCATCGCCGGCGCCCTCGCGGCCCTGCTCGCCCTCAAGTGCGTTCCTTTTGTGCCGAATGTCGCATTGTTCTGGGCCGCGTTCGTGCTGACCCGACCACTGGGCGCCACAGCCGGCGACTTCCTCACCAAGCCCACCGCCAAGGGCGGCCTGGACCTCGGCACGCTCGGCTCGTCCGTAGTCCTGCTCACAGTCCTGTTCGCGCTCATGGCCTACGCCCACGTCAAGGACCGCAAGCGCGGCCCGCGTCTCCACGAGCGCCGCGCCGGAGCCGTCGGCGAGCATCTACCAGGAGAAGGGTGAACGACAGGATTTACGGGACCGTAACTTTCCGGAGAGTAACTTACGTAGGGCTTGGGCCCGCCCGGGCGTGCTACGGTGTGTCCCGTTGCAGTTGTGATTCCGAATACTTTGCCAGCGCCTGGTGGGTATCTGATCCCCCTGGGCGCTCTGTGTTTTTCCGGTCATCTCCGGGGGGCGATCAACACCGCGACACCTGGGCCCGCACGGCGTGGGTCCCGGATCCAGCCTTCGAAGGAGAAGACATGACTGTCGGTACTGTGAAGTGGTTCAACGCGGAAAAGGGCTTCGGGTTCATCACCCCGGACGGCGGTGGCGCGGACCTGTTCGCCCACTACTCGGCGATCGTTTCGAACGGCTTCCGGAGCCTGGACGAGAACCAGCGGGTCGAGTTCGACGTCACGCAGGGTGCCAAGGGCCCGCAGGCCGCGAACATCCGCGTCATCTGAACCGGCCGCCGACCGCGTGCCCGCCGCCCCTCGGCGGTCGGGCACGCGGTCGGTGTGTGTGCAGCACCCGCCCCCGAGGAGTCGTCATGTCCACAGCGTCGACGCAAGCCCGCACCGGAAGCCCGTACGCGCATCTGCTGCACCAGATCCGCGGCGCCGGACTGTTGGAGCGCCGCACCGGGTACTACATCTGGAAGATCACCATCACCGGTCTGCTGTTCGCGGCCGGCTGGACGGCGTTCGGGCTCATCGGGGACTCGTGGTGGGTCCTGATCGCCGCCGGCTTCCTCGCGTTCGTCTTCACCCAACTCGGGTTCCTCGGCCACGACGCCGGGCACAAGCAGATCTTCGCGTCCCGGCGGGCGAACTACGTGCTCGGGCTGCTACATGGCAACCTGGCCATCGGGCTGAGCTACGGCTGGTGGGTGGACAAGCACAACCGGCACCACGCCCACCCGAACACCGACGGCGCCGACCCGGACCTCGAGATCGGCGCGCTCGCGTTCACCTCCCGCCAGGCCGGCGCCCGCGGCCGCGTCGCCGCGTTCGCGTACCGCTACCAGGCGTTCTTCTTCTTTCCGCTGCTCCTGCTGGAGGGCCTGAGCCTGCGCGTGGCCAGCGTGCGCGCCCTGCTGGGTCGCACCGGACGTCCCCGCGTGTGGGAGTCGGTACTGTTCACCAGCCACATCGTCGGCTACCTCGGCGCGGTCTTCCTCGTACTTTCGCCGGTCCGCGCGATCGTGTTCATCCTCGTCCAGCAGGGTCTGTTCGGGCTCTACCTCGGGTGCAGCTTCGCGCCGAACCACAAGGGCATGGCCGTCCTCGCCGCCGGTGACCGCACCGACTTCCTGCGCCGCCAGGTGCTCACTTCGCGGAACGTACGCGGCCACCGGCTGACCGACTTCATGCTCGGCGGCCTCAACTACCAGATCGAGCACCACCTGTTCCCCAGCATGCCCCGACCGAACCTGCGCCACGCGCAGGCAATCGTCGAATCGTTCTGCCGCAGGCACGGCCTTGCGTACTGTCAGACGAGCCTGTTCGACTCCTACGCCCAGGCGCTGCGCCACCTGCATACGGTCGGGCGTACTCCGTACCCGGCCGGCGCCTGAGGCTGGTCGCCAGGAAACGCCGACGTGCCCCGACCGATCGGCCGGGGCACGTCCGGTGTCCGCGTCTACGGCTGGCCGACGAAGACGACCTGTACCGTGGCGGAGCGGGCGGTGGCGCTGGTCGGGGAGGGCGCGAACGTCACGGTGCCGGTTCCGCCGCAGGGCAAGACCAGCGTGGTCGGGATCTTCGCGCTGACCGCCCACATCTGCAGCACGATCGGGCTGCTGCCACTGGACGCGGGGCCGAAGTTCACCAACACCGAGTTGGCGGCGCTCCCCGTATAGCCGGCCTCGGCGGGGCTCGGGCCGATCACCGGGAGCACCTTGACGGTTTGGCCGTCCATCGGATGGCCGGTCTGGCCCGGGCGCACCGGGCCGAAGCAGGCCATCCGGATGGTGGCGTTGGCGGTCTGGTCGTTGACCAGGCCGACGAATGACTGGTTGGGCCCGATCGGGGCCGGGTCGATGACAGGGCCGGCGAACGCTGGCACGGGTGCGGCGACGAGGGCGCCGGCCGCGGCCAGTGACACACACCAGGAACGCAGCTTGCGAGACATGATTCCTCCGGAGGTGGAGCGGACGCCTGGCGGGGCATCCGTTGGGGGCAGCAAGACGGTAAGGCGCAAATCGTCGATGGTCAATGGCCAGTTGTTCTGCGTGCGACCTTGCCCGCCTCGGCCCGCGCGGCGAGCAGGTTGTCCAAGCTGCCAGCGGCCCGCCGTTGCGGACGACGAACAGATCACGTCGGCGTCGGCCAGCGCCTGCCGGCGCTAATTTGTTGTACTGCGGAAGTAAGAAACCGTGACATACTTTTGTAATGAAACCTTCCAGGGGCACCGAGCCGTCGCGTCCGAAGCCAGCGCCCGCCTGGTCGCCTCCTGCCGACCGTTCGCTCGCCGTGATGCTCGAGGTGCTGATCCATGGGCCGCTCTCGCGAACCGAGATCGCGCGCCGGCTGGAGCTGTCGCAGCCTTCCCTTTCGCGTCTGAGCGCACCGCTGCTCGACAGCGGTCTGCTCGTGGAGGGCGAGGAGCGCAGTGACGGGCGAACCGGTCGCCCCTCGCGCCCGCTCGACGTCATCGCCGGGTCGCGCCACTTCGTAGGGGTGAAACTCACCGGCGAAGAGGCGCTGGGCGTGGTCACTGATCTGCGTGCCAACGTGGTGGCCTCGGCCGCCCGGAGCCTGGCGAGTCGCGATGCCGAGGAGGTGGCCGACGTCGTGGCCGCCCTCGTGCTCGAACTGTCCGCCGGTGTGCCGGCCCTCGCCGCGCTGGGAGTTGGGCTGGGAGGCCTGGTCAACGACCAGAACGAGGTAGTCCGCGCGCCCTTCCTGGGGTGGGCGCGGATCCCGCTGGGCCGCATGCTGAAGCAGCGGACCGGTCTGCCGACGGTCGTCGAGAACGACTTGGTGGCGCTTACCGAGGCGGAGCACTGGTTCGGCGCCGGGAGGGGACTGGAGCGCTTCGCCGTGCTCACGGTTGGGGCTGGTGTGGGCTACGGCGTCGTCATTCACGACCGGATCGTGGTCGGCGAGGACTCCGGTGTGGGCCTGGTCGGCCATTGGCCCCTGCAGCCGTTCGGTCCGATGTGTCCCGAAGGTCACCAGGGTTGCGCGCAGGCGCTGCTCGCGGTGCCTTCCATCGTGAAGTCCGTGTCCACCGTGCTCAACCGGCCGCTCACCTACGATGCGTGTCTCGATCTGGCGGAGGCCGGCGACCCGGCAGCCCGCCGCATCATCGACGACGCCGGGCGCGGCTTGGGCCGTCTCATCGCGGCCGTCGGCAACCTCACCGTGCCCCAGCTGATTCTGCTTGGTGGTGAGGGCGTCCGGCTTGCGCGGGTGGCCGCCGCCGCGATCTCCCAAGGCATACAGCAGGACCGGGATCCGCGCGCCGGCGCCCTCGACATCCACATCCTCGACGGCGACGCGACCGAGTGGTGCCGGGGCGCCGCCGTCATGGCGATCCAGACGTACGTGCTGGGGGAGCAGCCGCGGCGGCGGCGATAGCTGGCCCCGGCCGGACCGAGAGTTCCGGGACTTTCTTTCTTGACGAATGCAATTAACATGAGTTTAACTACTCGGCATGATGCTGCTGGCCACACCCACGGCGGTCGCGGACGCGACCGCGGCGAGCGGCTTCGTGACTGTGCCTACCAAGGGGGCGATCGCCTGGCCGGAGATCGCCGCCGCGCTCGGCTTGTCCGCCGGCACGACCACCGGAGCGGTCCGGTCTGACTCGTCCGGACCGGGGGACCGCGTCGGTATCGGAGTGGGTGGCCACGCGGATCCCGCAGCGCAACATGATCTCATCCGTCCGCTGCCCGACCGTATTCGGGCACGGGGGTCGGCGGCGGTCGCCATCCAGCACCCGCTCCTCGGTCCCGTGTCCAGCAACGGCCGCTGACCCTGGGCCCGCCTGCGGTGAACCGGGCTGCACCCCGGTCACCATGCCCCTTCCCCCACCCATAGGAGTCTGAGCATCGTGCACACTGTACTCACCCGCCGGCGCATGCTGACAACCGGCACCGCCCTGCTCGCCACGGTGGCCATGTCGCTGTCGGCGTGCGGTGGACAGGACAAGCCCTCCTCGTCAGGGGACGCGCTGTCCGGCACCATCACCTTCTGGCACGGCTACAGCAGCGACGCCAAGGAGGTCAAGGTACTCCGCGAAGTGATCATCCCTGGCTTCCAGGCCAAACACCCGGGCACCACGGTCAAGGACGTCTCCGTCAAGGACAGCGACCTGCGGCAGAAGGTGCTGACCGCGGCGACGGCCGGGCAGGGACCGGACGTGCTGCGCGCCGACATCGCGTGGGTCAGCGAGATGGCCAAGCTGGGACTGCTCGACAAGCTGGACACATCCATGCCTGACTTCCAGACCTACGCGGGCAAGGTGTTCCCGGGCACGCTGGCCACCAATAAGTACCGCGACGGCTACTACGGCCTTCCGCTCGACACCAACACCCGCGTGCTGATGTACAACGCGGACGCCCTGACCAAGGCCGGTGTCACCAAGCCGCCCGCGACGTTCGAAGAGATGACGGCGCTCGGCGACAAGCTCGCCGGCACGGACGTGCAGGCCTTCTACGAGGGCGGGCTCGGCGGCTGGCAGATCCTGCCCTGGATCTGGTCAGCCGGCGGCGACATCACCGACGCCGACTACACGAAGGCGACCGGCCACCTCAACAGCCCGCAGTCCCTGGCCGGGGTGCAGCTGCTCTACGACCTGTACAAGAAGAAGCAGATCGCGAACAACATCACCGGGGCCACCGGCGGCGTGGACGGATCCACCGGCCTGCCGACCGGGAAGTACGCGACGATCCTCGACGGCCCCTGGATGTACCCGATCTTCGCCAGCCAGCACCCGGACTTCAAGGTTCAGGTGGCGCCGGTCCCGGCCGGCCCCGGCGGGAGCATCAGTGTCGTCGGTGGCGAGGACGCCGTCGTGTTCAAGAACTCCAAGAACAAGGCCCTTGCCCTGGAGTTCACGCGCTACCTGCTGTCCGACGAGGCGCAGACCGAGTTCGCCAAGGCGGGCCAGATGTCGGTGCTCAAGGACCTCGACCAGGCCGCGATCAACCCCACCTTCGGGCCGTTCGCGCAGCAGCTGAAGACCGCGCGTCCGCGTCCTCCGGTGCCCTCCTGGAGCAAGATCAACGACCTGCTGGAGAAGAAGCTGCAGGCTGCGTTCAAGGGCGAGACGAGTTTGCAGCAGGCGTTGGACTCCGCCGCTGCCGAAATTGACACCCTGCTCGCCAAGGACTGAAACGGCATGTCAGCCACCGTGCCCACCGTTGCCCGGCGCCCTCGCGCCGGGCAACGCCCCCCGAAGTTCGCATCGCCGCGAGGCCGCAGCCGCGCGCAACTCTTCGCCCGCCTCGTCCCATACCTGCTCCTCGCGCCCGCCATCGCGTTCTTCGTCACGGTCATGCTGATTCCGATGGGCAAAGCGGTCCAGGTCAGCCTGTACGAGTGGAGCCCGATGCCCGGCGCCGACAGCCCCTTCGTGGGCGGGGCGAACTACGCCCGGGCGTTCGGCGACGCGGAGTTCGGCCGCAGCGTGGTCAACGCGACCGTCTACATGCTCGTCACCGTGCCCGGCCAGATCGTCCTCGGGCTCGTCCTGGCGCTGCTGCTCAACAACCGGCTGCCGGGTCGCACGCTCTTCCGCGTGCTGTTCTACCTGCCC
This sequence comes from Dactylosporangium sp. NPDC048998, assembly GCF_043197855.1. Classification (NCBI taxonomy): domain Bacteria; kingdom Bacillati; phylum Actinomycetota; class Actinomycetes; order Micromonosporales; family Micromonosporaceae; genus Dactylosporangium; species Dactylosporangium sp. NPDC048998. The sequence continues at coordinate 161,209 of NZ_JBICTV010000012.1, read as the reverse complement.
GTCGTCACCAGTTGGGTCGTGGTCTCGCTGTTGTTCCGCTACCTCTTCGCCAACGACGGCGCGCTCAACTGGCTGCTCGTCGAGGCGCTCGGCGTCTCCGGAGAGCGGGTGGGCTGGCTCGATTCACGCTGGACCGCCATGGTTGCGCTCTGTGCGCTCGGCATCTGGAAGGGCGTGGGCTGGACGGCGGTGATCCTGCTGGCCGGACTGCAGGGAGTCGCGGCCGACCAGTTGGAGGCGGCCGCTGTGGACGGCGCCGGCTACCTGCGCCGGCTGTGGCACATCACCTTACCCGCCCTTCGCCGCACGCTGCTCTTCGTGACCATCCTGCTCGGCATCGGCGGTCTCCAGGCGTTCATTCAGGTCCTGCTCCTCACCGACGGCGGACCCGCGGGACAGACCGAGATGCCCCTGACCTACGTCTACAAGCAGGCTTTCGACTTTCTCGACTTCGGATACGGCTCAGCGCTGGCCGTGCTGATGACCGCCGCCGTGCTGATCATCTCGATCACCCAGACCGCCATCTTCAACCGCCTCGACAGGGGGGTGCAATGATCTCCACGCCGGTGTCCCGCCGAATCGCGGCCGGGGCACGCCTGCTGGCCCTCGGCGCGGGTGCCGTGATCATGGTGCTGCCCCTGGTGTACATGATCAGCGTCTCGTTCACGCCGAACGTGCTCGCCTTCGCCTGGCCGCCCAGGCTGCTGCCGGAGCATCCCACTGCCGGCAACTACGTCGAGGCGTGGAACACCAACGACTTCGGCCGATACTTCGCCAACTCGGCAATGGTCGCCTGCGCCACGACGCTGCTCACCACGCTGCTGTCGGCGCTGGCCGCCTACGCCTTCGCCCGATTCACCTTTCCGGGTCGGACGCTGCTGTTCTGGACGCTGATGCTCGGCTTGATGGTGCCCAGCATCGTCATCCTCATTCCCCAGTTCCTGGTCGCCACCACGCTCGGCCTCACCGACTCGCGCACCGGCCTGGTCGTCTTCTACGTCGGCGGCGGCATCGCCTTCAACACATTCCTGTTGCGTGGCTTCTTCGAACGGGTGCCGGTCGAACTCGACGAATCCATGACAGTGGACGGAGCTGGCCCGCTGCGCCGCTTCGTCGCGTTGTACCTGCCCATTTCGCGGCCCGCCCTGGCCACCGCCGCGGTCTTCGCCTTCCTGGCCGCCTGGGACGAGTACTCATGGGCGCTGACCAGCATCACCGACCCCGAGAAGAGCACACTTCCCCTGGCCATCGCCCAGTTTCAAGGCTCGCACCTCACGAGCTGGAGCCTCGTGTTCGCCGCGTCGCTCATCGGCGTGGGTCCGGTCGTCCTGGTCTACCTGCTGGGCCAGAAGCACTTCGTCACCGGCCTGACCTCAGGCGCACTGAAATCCTGAAGGAGAACGAACCATGCTGCTCCCGAGCAAGGCCTCCTACCTGCCCGGCGAGAGCGTCCACATCGACGTGTCGCCGGCCGGCCACCAACGCCGGTTGAGCGTGTCGCACCTCGGCGTCGAGGTTGCCACGACGGACGTGCCATCCGGTGTGCACCGACTCGTCCTGCCCGTCTTGCCCGAGGGCGGCTACGCCGTCGCGCTGCTCGACGACCAGCACGACACGCAGTGGACCGCGGTCGAAATCCTCGCCGACCCGGTGTCGCGGCTGCGGTACGGGTTTGTGGCAAGCTTCGCGCCCAACCGCGACATCGACGCCGTACGGTCTCACTTTCGCCGGCTGCACCTCAGCGGCGCGCAGTTCTACGACTGGGCTTACCGGCACGCCAACCTGGTCGGCCCGGCCGAATACGAAGACCCGCTCGGCCAGCCGGTCTCCATCGACACCGTCCAACGGCTCGCCGGCGGGCTTCGTGACGGCGGCACGCTGCCCATCGGCTACGCCGCCGTGTACGCCGTCGGCAAGGACGAATGGCCGGCGTGGGAGCACATCGCGCTGGTCAAGCCCGACGGCACGCCCTACGCGCTCGGTGACTTCCTGCAACTGGTCGATCCCAGCGACCCGGCGTGGCTGTCGCACTTCACCGAGGACCTGCGCGCGGCTGTGCGTGCCGGAGGCTTCAGTGGTTTCCACCTCGACCAGTACGGATGGCCGCGCCACGCGATGCGTACGGACGGGCGGACGGTCGACGTGGCACGGGCATTCGACACCCTCATCCAGGCGGTCCGAACCGCACTGCCGGAGGCGACCCTCGTCTTCAACAACGTCAACGACTTCCCGGCCTGGGTCACCACCGCCAGTCCGCAGAACGTCACCTACACCGAGGTCTGGGATCCGCACCACACGCTCGCCGATCTGGCGGCGGTGGCGACTCGGTCGCGCACGCTCGCCCCGACCCGGCCCGCGGTCCTCGCCGCCTACCAGACGGTCTACGCGAACCACCCGGCCGAGGTCGCCGACCTCACGACCCGGTTCACCATGGCGACCGCGTTCTCGCACGGCGCCACCCAGTTGCTCGCCGGCGAGTCGGGCAGCGTGCTGGTCGATCCGTACTACGTACGCAACCATCGAGCCCTTCCGTCCACACTGGACATGCTCCAACGCTGGTACGACCTGCTGGTGGCCGCCGGCGACGTCCTGCTGGCCCCCGGACTGTCCGACATCACCCGATCGGTGGTCGGCGGCCTCAACGACGAGATCGACGTGATCGGCCCCGACGGCATCACCATGTCGCACGAGGCCCGGCCGGGCACGGTCTGGCGCCGGGTCGTCGACACGCCGCACGGCACCGTCATTCACCTGATCAACCTCACCGGCCAGGAGGAGGCGGGTTGGGACACTCCCAAGACCCCGCCGCCGCCGGTGACCGGTCTGCGGTTGCGGGCGCGTCTGTGCACGCCGGAGCTGCCGACGATACGCGTCGCGGACCCCGATCGCAGCCCGGCCTTCGCCGACGTGCCCGCCGTCAGGGAGGGCGAGCACGTCGAGGCGGATCTCCCGCCGCTGAACGTCTGGGAAGTCGTTTTCCTCCCTCGTTGACCGATCGTTCGCCCCTCGACCAGGAGTACCTCATGACAACGACCGATCGGGCCTGGTGGCGCGATGCGGTGATCTACCAGGTCTACGTCCGTTCCTTCGCCGACTCGGACGGGGACGGCATCGGGGACCTCGTGGGTCTCGCCCAGCGGCTGGATCACCTGACAAGCCTGGGTGTGGACGGCCTCTGGCTCAACCCGTGCTATCCATCCCCCGGCGCCGACCACGGCTACGATGTCGCGGACTACATCGACATCGACGCCCGTTACGGCGGCCTGCCGGCGTTCGACGCGCTGCTGGCCGAGGCACATCGACGAGGCCTGCGCGTGCTGATGGACCTTGTGCCCAACCACTGCTCCGTGGAGCACGAATGGTTCGTCGCGGCACGCGAGGCGCAGCCAGGCTCACCGGAACGCGAACGGTTCATCTTCCGCACCGGCCGCGACGCCGGTGCCGCTCCGCCCAACAACTGGCGATCCGTCTTCGGCGGGCCCGCATGGACCCGCGTCGACGGTACCGACCAGTGGTACCTCCACAGCTTCGATCCCAGCCAGCCCGACTTCAACTGGCGCAATCCCGACGTCGTCGAGTACTTCGACAAGGTGCTGCGGTTCTGGTTCGACCGGGGCGTCGACGGCATCCGCATCGACGTGGCACACATGCTCGTCAAGCGGGCCGACCTGCCCGACTGGACGTTCCCGCCCGACGGCGACTCGGACTACAACGGCTACGCGCAGAACCAGCCCGAGGTGCACGAGGTGCTCCGGCGATGGCGAGCGCTGGCCGACTCGTACGGCCGGGATCTGACCCTCGTCGGCGAGATATGGGTGCCCACGGTGACGGATCTGGCCGCCTACCTTCGCCCGGACGAGCTTCCGCAGGCGTTCTACTTCGACCTGCTCATGTGCCCGTGGGATGCGGCGGCGTTTCGAGCCTCGGTGTCCCGCGGTCTTGCGGAGATCGCCGCCACCGGTGCCACCATCACGTGGACCCTGGCCAACCACGACGTCCACCGCGCGGTCACCCGGTTCGGCCTGCGCGCCGCCGATCCACCCAGCTCCGCCGATCCGGTCGGCAACGTCGCCCGAGCCCGGGGAGACGTGGACATCGCCGGCGGACTGCGCCGGGCCCGTGCGGCACTGATGCTGCTCCTCGCCCTACCGGGGTCGGTCTACCTCTACCAAGGAGAAGAGCTCGGCCTGCCCGAAGTGCTGGACCTACCCGACGACGCACGTCAAGACCCGATCTGGTTCCGCTCCGGCGGCGCCGAGCACGGCCGCGACGGATGCCGCGTGCCCCTGCCGTGGCAAGCCGACGGTCCTTCACTCGGCTTCGGCCCGGGGCCACAGAGTTGGCTGCCACAGCCGGCCTGGTACGCCGAATACGCCGCGTCGGAACAACTCCGGACACCGAACTCGACGCTGCGCCTCTACGCTGATGCGCTGACCAGTCGCAAAGCGCTCGCCAGCGAACTGGCGGACCACGAACTGCGCTGGTTGGCCGTACCGGGACGACCTGACGTGCTCGCCTACCGGCGCGGTGAACTCGTCTGCGTCACCGTCTTCGGCGAAGAGCCGTTCACCCCACCATCGACCTGGGGCCAGATCGTGCTGGCGTCGGCTCCGGCAGACGGCGGACGACTGGCCGGCGAGTCCGCCGCCTGGCTGAAGCCGACGGGCTCGTAAGTCGCGGGCTGCAGCGGTTCGCGCCCTGACGGCCTATCGCGTGAACGGGCCGTCAGGGGGTAGGTGACAAGCATGAAGATCGGTGTGATCGGCGCCGGCAAGATCGGCTCTACGCTGGCCCACCTGTACACCGCGGCCGGCGACGACGTCGCCATCGCGAACTCCCGAAGTCCGGACACCCTGCGCGACCTCGAGCATCAGCTCGGCCGTCACGCCCACGCCGTCACCGCGGAGGAGGCGGCCCGCTACGGCGACGTCGTGATCGTCGCTGTGCCGTTCGGCCACTATCGGGACCTGCCCGCCAAGGCCCTGGCCGGCCGAACGGTGATCGACGCGACCAACTACAACCCGGAACGCGACGGGCACGACGAAGCGTTGGAGCACGGCGATGTGACCAGCAGCGAGCTGCTGCAGCGGCACCTTGCCGGCGCGCACGTGGTCAAGGCGTTCAACGCGATGCGCTGGGACCACCTGCGCGACCATGGGCGATCGGCCGGGGCGAACCGCCGGTACGGCATCCCGGTCTCCGGCGACGATCCGGACGCCAAGTGGCAGGTCTTCGACCTCGTCGAGCAGATCGGCTTCGAACCCGTCGACGCCGGTCCGCTCGTCGAGGGCGGCCGCAAGCACCAGCCCGGCACGGAGGTCTACACCGCGGACCTGTGGGCCGACACGCTGCACGCCCGCATCGGCATCGAGGGCACCTGAGCCTGCCGGTCAGGACCCCTCCGAGGAGAAGGAAGTTATCGGGTCAGCCAGCGGTCCAGTTCGGTGAGGATGTTTTCGATCTCCGGGCGCAACGCGTCGGCTATCTCGGCCGGGGTCTGGCCTTCTCGGGTACGGCGGCCTGACTCGCTGATGATGATCTGGAACACGCCAGCCAGCGCGATGCCCTGCAGGCGGGCGATCTCCGGTGCGATCGGGATCGTGTCGCTGATCGCCGCGGCCAGCGCGGTGGCCTGGCGGTCGGTCAGTTCCAGGGCCAGCCGGTTGACCGCGGGGCTGATGGCTGCCAGATAGCCGAGCGTGCCGCGGGCTATCTCCGGCGGCACGCCGCGGATCTCCGACACCGTCTGCAGGACGAAGTCGCGGATGGCGGCGGCCGGGCTGGTTCCCGCCGGCCGGGAGCGGATCAGGTCGCTCAGCCGGTCCTGTATCTGCTGCTCGCGGTCGGTGACCAGCTGTTCCTTGGTCGGGAAGTAGTTGTAGAGCGTCTGCTCCGCCACCTCCGCCTCGCGCGCGATCTCACTGACCGTCACCCGCTCGTAGCCCCGATCGGCGAACAACCGGGCCGCGGTCTCGGCGATGAGCCGGCGGGTGCGCGCCTTCTTGAGGTCACGAAGTCCGGTTCCAGCCACTCCCGGAGTCTACCAAGCCACAAAATTAGAGTGGACCAAAATTATGGATTAGACTCCAATAATCACTCCACGCGGAGGGAGCGCGCATGGGCGCCCAACGTCACGAACACGTACGCGAGCACGAGGAACCAGTGATGAGGTCTCCTGGTTCTCCCCGGTCCTTGCGGGGAGCTTGGATGGCCTTGGCCGGACTGTCCGCGGTGTTTTTGTTCGAGATGCTGGACAACTCGATCTTGAACGTCGCGCTGCCCACGATCGGACGCGACTTGCATGCGTCGACGATCGCGCTGCAGTGGGTGACGGGTGCGTACGCGGTCGTGTTCGGCGGGTTGATGCTGGTGTTCGGTGCGACGGCCGACCGGTTCGGCCGCCGGCGGATCATGCTCATCGGTCTGGTGCTGCTCGGTGTTGCGAGCCTGGCGACCGCGTTCGTCACGACAGCGGAGCAGCTGATCGTCGTCCGCGCGGTGATGGGGGTCGCGGCGGCGATGACGACTCCCGGGTCGCTGGCGCTGACTTTCCGGCTGTTCGACGAGGACAGCCTGCGCGTCCGTGCGACGACCCTCATTTCGACCGTGGGTCTGGTCGGGCTCGCGATCGGCCCGACGGTGGGTGGTTTCGTGCTCGCGATCGCTCCGTGGCAGGTCCTGCTGCTGGTGAACGTGCCGATCGCCGCGCTCGCCATCATCGGTGTACGAGCGGGCATCGCTGCGGACGAGCCGGCTGATCTGCACCGCGACCCGGTGGACGTCCTCGGTGCGGTGCTGGGCACGGTGACGATCGTGCTCACCCTCGTCGCACCGACACTGTTCGTGAACGAAGGCTCCGGCTCATGGGCGCCGTGGACGGCGACCGCCGCGGCCGTCGTAGGAGCGATCCTCTTTGTCCTGCGCGAGCGTTCGGCGCGTTACCCGCTTCTCGACCTGAAGCTCGTTGCTCGCCCGCTGGTTTCGAGCGGCCTGGCCTACAAGGCCGCCGCCGGGCTGGCAACCGCCGGTCTCGGTTACATGGTGACGCTGCAACTGCAGCTCGCCTGGGGCTGGACGCCCGCACATGCCGCGATCGGCATGCTGCCGCAGGTCGTCGTTCTCGTCGCGGGCGGCCTGTTCATCAATCCGTTCGTGCAACGGGTCGGTCTCGAGCGGGCCGCATGGCTCAGCGCTGCCGCGGTCGTGCTCGGACTTGCCGTCTACGGCCTGATGAGCAGTTTCGGATACCTGTGGGTCGCTGTCGCGCTCGTGCTCGTGGCCGCCGGGATGCGCGTGGTCGGCGTTGTCGCCGGGGTCAACGTTCTGCGTGGCCTGCCGAAGAACCGGACCACGATCGGCGCCGCGCTTACCGACACTGCCACCGAGGTCACCTCCGGCGTCGGCATTGCCGTTACCGGCACCATCCTCGCGGCCCTCTTCACCGGCGACATCGCCACATCGGACTGGAGCACGCAGCAAGCCGCGCAGTTCCAAGAGGCCGTCACCATCGCCGGCCTCACGCTGACGGCCGTGGCTGGAGCGCTCGTCGGCTGGGCGATCCTGCGCACGCGCAGCGCCGCGGACGGCCAGGCGAGCAAGTCAATGGCCGAAGTCTTCGGCGCGTAGACGTGACGTTCGGACGCGACACCCGAGGACGGGAAGGCACGCGGCGCAAGTGCGGGGAGTGGGTTGGAACGCCCGCTCCCCGCACTGTACCGGAAACACGGACGGAGAACTCTTCAGCGTCGCGTGAACGGTTCGGGCGTCGGTGTTCCAGGTGCACGCGGAACGAACTCCAAGTCCTCGAATTCGAAGTTCGCCTGATCTATGGCCTCCTGCCTGGTTGGGTGACAAGTGTCCGTCAGAACCTCCCAGTCGGCGGAGCAGTAGAACAGGTAGTAATCGGAGTCCCGGTCATATCGCGCAATCGCCAGGTTGGATACCATTTCCTCAAATCTGTCGACCGAGTGCCTGGTCCGACGAGTAGGCCGCTGCGCGCCACCCACTTGCGCGTACAGCTCGACCATGGCGCCGTCAAGAACTCTGGGCGCTGGCATGTTGACCTCCTACCTGTTCGGCGCCGTCGGTGTCCCTTTCGCGGCCTCCAGGCTCACGTCACTACGCGCCGCTCCCCGCCCGTGCCGGCGTACAACGCCACGACCTTCGTCGAGTGTGCACCGCCTCGGTGGGAATGTGGCGGGCCCGGGGCCGGACCCGCCACGTTCACCGCTACGCCGTCACGATCGAGGCAGGGTGGCCGTGCTGCGACTCCGGCCCAGGACTACCAGGCAGACGCCGGCCAGGAGCAGTGCGGTTGGTGGGTTCAGTGGCCGAGGAGCTTGTCGATGACTCCGGCCACCCAGAACTCGTACTCCCGCTGGGTCCACCCGCAGCCGACGACGAGCTGCTGGTAGACGTCGACGTCGAGCACTGCGGTCAGCCCGTCGCGTTCCTCGCCCGTCAGGGCGGCGCCCTTGACGAAAGTGAGGCCATGCTCGATGTTCTGCCGCCGGCGGGCGTCGCATATGACGAGATGCTCGGCGAGGCTTCTGTTGCCGGGCGCCGCTTGGCGCAGCGCCAGGTAGAGCGCGGCGGTGCGGTGGTGCACGTCAGTCAGCAGCGACGCCGCCATCGCCACCCGGGCCGGCCGGGCACCCTCGCCGAGCGCCGCAAACTCGGGCCGCTGCGTCAGTGGGACCGCGCTGGAGTCGCCTACAAGCGCCTCCTCCAGCGCAGTCACCAACAGGTCGGCCTTGGACGGGAAGGAGGCGTAGACGGTCTCGACCGCAACTCCCGCGGCGTGGGCGATGTCGCGCATGCCGGTAGCGGCCCAGCCTCGCTCGCGGAACAGGCGGGTCGCCGTCGCGAGTACCGCCGCGCGCGTCCTGGCCGCACGTTCCTCGCGGATCGGTGAGTGATAGTGCCGCCGGTACGCGGCTGCGATGCGCATGGGCTGCCCGCCTATTCGCCGGCCCGCCAGAGGAGATCGGCACGCCGGCGGTAGGGGCCTGCGAAGAAGCGCAGCAGTATGAACCGCGGCACCGCCGGTACCTCGCCGACGACGAGCTGGTAGCCCTCCGGGTCGATGCCGTCGAGCAGCCAGTGACCGACGAAGCCGAGCTCCGACAGGGGCTTGCCCTTGACGTTGCGTTCCTGGTCCCAGGCATGCCAGTCCGCGTGGGTGATGCTCGCCGACACCACCGGCATTGCCTCGGCGACCTCGCGTTCCAGGTGCGGGACGAGGACCGAGGTCAGGGCCTGCAGCGCGTCGTGGACTTCCACACGCTCGACATCGCCGGTAGACCCGGAGTAGGCCTGTCCGGCGGCCGCGAGCCGCTCGGCAGCCGGAGCGATCGCGCGATGGTCGGCCTCGAGAGACTCCAGCAGCGGCCCGGCGTCGGGATTGCGGTCGCGCACCATCGGCCACAGGCCCTCGTCTTCGCCGGTGTGGTGTTCGTGCAGGAAGCGCATCAGCCACGCGACATGCTCGCCGAGCGCCTGGCGTCGCCGCCCCTGCGGGTAGGGCTTCGCCGTGACGGCGTCACCGACGCGCTGCAGGTCGCGGGTAAGTGCCCGGTGCACGACGGCCATCATGCGGGTGTCTGCCGGTGCAACTGAAGTCGACATCCATGTCCTCCCTCAAGGCCATCGCAGGATAGGAGGGCGGCGAATTCAAGTACAACCTCGTTCTAGCCAATTCCGATTCGGACCGGTTAGGGCGATTCACGCCCGCGACTCGGGTGCCTTCAGGCGCCACTATGTCCACATCGGATGCTCGTTTCCGGTGCGGCATCGAGCTCTGCATCCGACGGCTGACCCGGGCCTGCGCCGCCGGCCCGGGTTCCCGCTCGTGCATCAAGGCAGGAACTGCTCCTCGAACTTGATGACGGTCCCGTGCTGCACCGTCAGCCAGAACGGCAGCACCGCGAGGTTCGGTGGGGTGAGCGCCATCCCCTTGTTCTGCTGCGTCAGGAATGCGGGGAAGGCGGCGAAGCTGATCGTCTTGGTGTCCGTGCCGCCCAGCGTCTTCAGCACCACACACTGAGCACTCGCGGCGACCGGCAGCGTCCGCAACGTCTTGTTGTTGTTGACGATCATGTAGTCGTTGTCCAGGCCGTTGGGGTCCTCCGGATGCTCCTTCTTCCACGCCGCCTGGGCCGCGTCGCCGGTCAGGAACTCGATCAGGTCGAATGTGACGGTGTTGTGGGTGGTGTCCAGGCCGGTGATGTAGGCGGCGCTGCGGCCGTCGGCCAGGACCGGTGAGGAGTTGGTCGACGGCTCGCCTGTGGTGGCCGCGGGCGTGGTGGTGGCCGCAGTAGTGGAGTCGGAGCTCGGGCCGACGGAGGCCGAGCGCCCCGTCGCCGTATCCCCGGTCGTCGCGGATCCGCGGCATCCAGTCGTCCCGGCCAACGCGAGCGCGAGTACGGCCGTCCCGCCGACTGCCAGGGTCCACATGTTTCCGCGCTTCATGCCCGCTCCCGCGTCGATGATCAGGTTGCGACACATGATGCGGGCTCCGCGGCCGATTTCCCGCCCACTGTCGGAACCTTGGCTTTCACTTACCAAGATCGACCCGATCCTCCGTCCCCGCCAGGACGCCTGAGGATCGAGCGCTCCGGCGCTCGACGCCATGCCTGGTGGATGCCGCACGCCGGCCGCGCCGCCGCTGTCGCTCGCGGGCGGACGAGCACCTCCTGTTGGGACAGGCTTCAGCTGATCCACTATTGCCATCGACGGCGATTGCCCTCAAAGTAGTGGCCACCGTCCATTCGACATGTGTCGATGCGAGTCACGGTGGGCTGCTACCTCAGGAGGAACGCCTTGGCAACCCCCGCGTCCCGCTGGAAACAGCGCCTCGCCACTCTCGCCACCAGTCTCGCCGTCACCCTCGCGGCATCCGTGGCGTGGGGCCTGCCCGCACACGCGGCCACCGTTGTGTACACCGCGCTGGGCGACTCGTACTCGTCCGGTGTCGGCACCCGCAGCTACTACTCGGACGGCACAAGCTGCCAACGCTCCCAGTACGCGTATCCGGTCCTGGTCAAGAGCCAGATCGGGGCCACCACGTTCGTCTTCGCCGCCTGTTCGGGAGCGAAGGTCGGCGATGTGCTCAACACCCAGCTCGGCAGCCTCTCCGCCTCGACGACCCACATAACCCTGTCGGTGGGTGGCAATGACGCCGGCTTCGGCAGCGTCATCAGCAAATGCGCCCTGCCGTGGCCGTACACCTGCTGGGGTGAGATCAACAACGCCAACGCGTACATCACCAACACACTGCCCGGTGCGCTGGACAACCTCTACAACCGGATCCGGGCGCTGGCGCCCAACGCTCGCGTCGTGATCGTCGGCTACCCCCGTCTGTTCAACGAGAGCGACTGCCAGTCGTTGTCCCGCATCAGCCCCGGAGAGCAGGTCGAGCTGAACCACACGGCGGACCTGCTCGCCACCACCATCCAGAGCCGGGCGGTGGCACACGGGTTCGCGTTCGCCGATCCCCGGCCCAGCTTCAAGGGCCACGCCGTCTGCGACGCGACCGAGTGGATCAACGGCATCTCGAACCCGACGTCGGAGTCCTACCACCCCAATCAGACGGGCCATGCCAGCGGCTACACGCCCCTGGTGAAGAACGCGCTGCAGTCCGCGACGGTCAAGGCCGCCGCCGCCGCGAAGTCCAAGAAGTAGAACGGGCGCGGCTCTTCTGAAGGAATGATCAACAAGGCTCCAGGGCTGACCCGGCTTGCGCCGGGTCAGCCCACCAGAGTGCCTGCCGCCAAAGACGGCGCGGCGTAGCCGCAGCGTGCGGATCGCCGCGAAACTGGACGTTGGCGCGGGGATAGTGGCGGCGTTGCCTTGAGTCCAGTATCCGGTGCCCGCCGCGACTTCGAGGACGTCGCGGCCGGTGAAGTGCGCAGGGATGATGTAGAACGAGTACCGATGAATGTTCGGCGGCGCAAGAAGCTCACCACCCGCCTGATGGCGTCGCTGTTGCGCGACGATCTGCCGGGTGTGCTTGCGGCTCTGCGTGCGGGAGCCGACCCGAACGCGCCGGGCCGCGACGGTACGACGCCGCTGTATCTGGCGGCCGTGCAGAGCGCGCCCGCGGCGGTACGGCTTCTCCTGGAGGCCGGCGCGGACCCCGACCTCGAAAGCGGGCGTGGTGAGCAGGGCACGCCGTTGACGGGTGCCTCGGCGTGGGGGAGCACCGACGTCGTACGCGTGCTCCTCGCGCATGGCGCGGACCCGAACCTCCGCGAGGACCACGGAAACGGGCTGTCGCCGCTCGACTGGGCCGTCCGGGGCGGCCATGACGAGACGGCGACGCTGCTCGTGGCCGCGGGTGCGGCCGATCGTCAGGGGCCCCACGAGTAGCGACCCGTTGAGGTTGTCGCCGATCGCCGCAATGGTCGCGAATACCAGCCGGCGCGCGCCGCGCCGGGCCCGGTCGTCACGCCGCCTGTGGTTGGTGGGCGATCAGGATCGGGCATTCGGCATGGTGCATGAGATGCTGGCCGACCGAGCCGAGCAGCAGGCCCGCGAAGCCGCCGTGGCCGCGGCTGCCGACCACCACCAGCTGGGCGGTGTGCGACGCCTCGACCAGTACCCGTGCCGGGCGGCCCCGTGCCAGCAGCGTCTCGAGCTTCACGTCCGGATACCTCTCCCGCCAACCGCCCAGGGAGGACTCCAGGGCCTCGCGCTCCGCAGCCTCGACCGCGCTCAGTGGTACCACCACCGGGCTCGGCGGTGCGAACGCCCGGATCGCGATCAGCTCCGTGCCGCGTGCCGCGGCCGCTTCGAACGCCAGCGTGAGCGCCGCATCCGTCGATGGCGAGCCGTCGACGCCGACGACGACCGGGCCATCGGTCGCCGTTGCGCGGCCGCGGACCACCGCCATCGGGCCGCGGGCGTGGGTCGCGACCTGCTGGCTCACCGAGCCCAGCAACAGGTTGGCCATGCCGCCGGCGCCGCGGTTGCCGACGACGAGCAGCCTGCTGTACTCCGTGAGGTCGAGCAGGGTCGGCGCGGGCGCCGCGTGCACGGACGTGCCGGTGACGGACACGCCGGGGTGGTGCTTGCGCACGTGTTCGACGACCTCGCCGACGGTGCGCTCGGCGCGCTCCTCGGCCTCGACGGCGATCACGGCGCTGTCGCCCTCGTAGTGCGCGGAGGGCCACGCGAACTGGTACGCGTACACGATCAATAACGGCGTCGCGGAGCGGGCCGCCTCGACGGCCGCCCAGTCCACGGCCTCGCGGGCCTCGATCGACCCGTCGTACCCGACAACGATGCTCGCTGCGGTCATCTCGCCCTCCTCGGAAGGTCCCCGAGTCGAGCATCGAACGAGCGACCGCGCGGAAACAGGGACGTTGGAGCGACCGCCGCGGGACCTTCGACCCGACCGGCGACCGGCCCCTCGCCGCACGATGGGCGCGATACGCACGCGAGAGGAGCGGGTCATGAAAGCCGCGCGTCCCGGCGCTGGCTCGCGGGCGGGCGCCGGTCGGCTGACGGCACGGGCCGAGGATCGACGCCGGTGACAGCGGTACGGTGCCGGGATGAGCTCGTTCCGGCATCCCGGCACCGTCCTGACCGACCACGTCCTGGAGGTGCCGCTCGACCACGACGCCCCGGCGGGCGAGACCATCTCGCTCTTCGCCCGCTCGGTCGTCGCGACCGACGGCGGCGACAAGCCGTGGCTGGTCTTCCTGCAGGGCGGCCCCGGCAGCCCGTCGCCCCGCCCGATCGGCCGCGACAGCTGGCTGGACCGTGCCCTGCGCGACTACCGCGTCCTGCTGCTCGACCAGCGCGGCACCGGGCGTTCCGCCCGGGTCAGCCGTCACTCGGTGCTGCGCCGCGGCGGCCCGGCCGAGCAGGCCGAGTATCTTTCCCACTTCCGCGCCGACAGCATCGTCCGCGATGCCGAGCTGCTGCGCCGGCACCTGCTCGGCGACGCACCGTGGAGCGTGCTGGGCCAGAGCTTCGGCGGCTTCTGCGCGGTCGCCTATCTGTCGCACGCGCCGTCCGGACTGCGCGAGGTGCTCATCACCGGCGGCCTGCCCGGCCTGACCGCCACCGCCGAGGACGTCTACCGCGCCACGTACCCGCGCGTGGCGGCGAAGAACGCGGCCCACTACGCTCGGTACCCGCACGACGTGGCCGCGGTCCGCGCGATCACCGAGCACCTGCTGACCCACGACGTCCGCCTGGCCGACGGCGCCCCGCTCACGGCGGCGTCCTTCCAGTCGCTCGGCCTCGCCCTGGGGAGCAGCACCGGCTCGCACGAGCTGCACTACCTGACCGAGGACGCCTTCGAGTCCCCGGGTGTGCTCTCCGACGCCTTCCTCGCGCAGGTACACCACCGCCTGAGCCTGGCCTCGACGCCGCTCTACGCGGTGCTGCACGAGGCCTGCTACGCCCAGGGCGCGGGTGCCACGGCCTGGGCCGCCCACCGCCTGCGCGCCGAACACCCGGCCTTCGACGCCGCCGCCGCGCTCGCCGGCGACGCCCCTGTCCTCTTCACCGGCGAGATGATCTACCCCTGGCAGTTCGAGACGGACCCGGCCCTGGCCCCGCTGCGAGAGGCGGCCGAACTGCTCGCCGCCCGCCCGTCCTGGCCCGCGCTCTACGACCCGGCGGCCCTCGCGGCGAACACGGTACCGGTGGCCGCCGCCGTCTACCACGACGACATGTACGTAGACCGCGAGCTCTCCCTGCGCACCGCCGAGGCGATCAAGGACGCCCGGGTGTGGGTCACCAACGAGCACGAGCACGACGGCCTGCGCGTCAGCTCCGGCGCCGTGCTCGACCGCCTGATCGCGATGGCGCGCGGCAACGCCTGACCCCCGGCGGCGCGGCATACGGTGAATTCACGGCGTCGCGAATTGTCCGCCCGGCGGCCATCGCGGTGCCCTGATTGGTGGGTGGTCAGTCCAGACGATTCGAGCTCGTGCCGTCGGCGAGGCTGGCGAGGTTGCTTGCTGATTCGAGCGTGTGCGCCGTGGGTGCTCGGGTCGCTAGGGTGGAGTGGTGGCGCGGCTACCGTGGGTGCACGGCGTAGGTCAGGTGCGTCACCCGCGGCGACGGCTCCGAACGGACCGGCTCCAGCGCGACCCTGGACGCATCCACGCCGTCGAACAGGCGGATTCCGGAGCCGAACAGCACGGGCGACAGCGCGATCGAGAACTCGTCGACCAGGCCGGCGTTCACGTACTCCAGGATCGTCGCGCCGCCGCCCGCGATGCGGACGTCGCGGTCGCCGGCGGCCTCGCGGGCCTGGTCGAGCGCGGCCTCGATGCCGTCGTTGACGAAGTGGAAGGTGGTCCCACCCGGCCGCTCCCAGGGGTCACGCTTGGTGTGCGTCACGACGAACACCGGCGTGTGGAACGGCGCCTCCTCCGGCCACGCCGCCTCGCCGGCGTCGAACATGCGCTTGCCCATCACGCTCGCGCCGGTGCGCTCGAACGTCTCCCGCACGATGTCGTTGTCGCGCCCCTCTTCCCCGCCCTCGCCGAGCTTCAGGTTCTCCCGAAAGAACCGCAGCGGGAAGATCCACTGCTG
Source organism: Dactylosporangium sp. NPDC048998 (assembly GCF_043197855.1). NCBI lineage: Bacteria > Bacillati > Actinomycetota > Actinomycetes > Micromonosporales > Micromonosporaceae > Dactylosporangium > Dactylosporangium sp. NPDC048998. The sequence goes on along the minus strand of NZ_JBICTV010000012.1, from coordinate 145,654 downwards.
CAGTTCCATCCACTGCTGCCCCATCAAGTCCTCGAGGGACTCGGGCGCGCTGAAACCGTCCAGCGACATCGACACGCTGAAGAACACCTTCCCGGCCATCAGCCCTCCGCTCCCTTCCGAACGATCTCGGTGACGTAGGCCGCCAGGCTGCTCAGGGTCTGCTGGCCGCCCTCGATCGCGTGGTACTTCTCGACCGCCTCGTCGCGCAGTTCCTTGGTGGGGAACACCGTGCGCATGACGATCCGGGTCGCCGCACCTTCCGGCGCGAAGGTCAGGACCGACTCGAAGGCGTTCGGGTCGTCGCGGGACTCACCGTGCTGCAGCGCGATCCGCTCCGGTGGGACGATCTCGGTCCAGGTGATCCACTCGGAGTAGTCGGTCCCGTCCGGCCCGTGCATCACGAAGTCCCAGGCTCCGCCGACGCGGAACTCGAAGGACCGCGTGGTGGTGGTGAACCCCTCCGGACCCCACCACCGCGACAGGTGCCGGACCTCGGTGAACGCCTGGAACACCAGCTCCCGCGGGGCGTCGATGACCCGGGAGATCACGATCTCCCGGTCGGCCGTCGCCGGCTCCGCCCGCGTTTCTTGCCCTGCCCCTGCCATCGGTCATGCCTCCTGCCGTGCCTGCTTGAGGTCCTGCACGTAGGTGTCCAGCCGGTCGAAACTCTCGTTCCAGAACCGCTCGAACCCGCCGACCCACTCGTGGACCGGCCGCAGCCCGCGGGCGTCCAGGCCGTAGAGGCGCTGCTTGCCCACCCCGCGGACCCGCACCAGCCCCACCTCCCGGAGCACCCGCAGGTGCTTGGACGCCCGCGGCGGGCTCATCCCCAGCTCCTGGGCCAGGTCGGTCACCGGCCACTCACCCGCCCGCAGCAGCGCCAGGATGTCCCGGCGTTGTGGCTCGGCGATCGCGTTGAACGCGTCCGACGTCGTCGCTGCTCGTGCCATGGCAGCCACCATATTTTCCCATATGGGAAAACGTCAAGCCGGTTGGGTCGACGCGCGGTGGGGACAGTGGCCGGCGACATGAGGCGAAGGGATCCGATGCCGATTGGGGTCGTGCGCCACCGTCATCGCCGGGGTCAGCGGTCGGCCTCGGCTCGTGCTGGCGAGTCACCGACGCTGTCGAGCGTGAGAGGCTCCGTTGATTGCCGTTGTCGCCACGCCCCGGGCGGGATGCCGTGGTGGCGGCGGAAGGCGGTCGCGAAGGCGTACGGTGAACCGTATCCGACCGCTGCGGCGATGCCCGCGAGGTTGAGTTCGCCGGCGCGCAGGTGGTCTCGGGCAAGCGTCATTCGCCAGTCCGTGAGGTACTGCAATGGAGCTTGCCCGAGCGTGTCCCGAAAGGCTCGCGCGAAAGCGGCCCGGGACAGGCCGCTGATCGCCGCAAGCTCGGGCACCGTCCAGGGGTGACCGGCGTCTTCGTGCATGGCCTGCAGGGCGGTCTGCAGCCGCGGGTCCGCGGACGCCCGGTACCACCGCGGCGCGGCTGCGCTGCGCCGGAAGTCGCTGCGCAGGGCGAGGACGAGCAGCACGTCGAGCAGGCGATCCAGCACGGTCTGTTGACCAGGCTCCACGGTGGTGAGTTCGCGAGACAGCAGCATGATCACGTCGCGGAGTGGTTCATCGATCGCGGACGAGAGCGTCAGCACCGATGGAAGCGCGTCGAGCAGCCCGCTGCCGACATCGCCGGAGAATTGGTAGGCACCGCACAGGAACACTGTCGCGGCGGGGTCGGCGGCGGGTGCGCTCTGTGCGTGCTCGGCCCGGAACTCATCCGGCTCCATGCAGTCGGCACCCCGCGCGTGCGCGATGTGGTGAGCGGACCCGCCGCGCACGAGGGTGATCTCCCCGGGCAGGAGCTCCACCGCGTTCGCCGGGTCGTCGAGCCACATCCACGCCCGGCCCCGGGTGACAGCGTGCACGGCGAGCTGGATGGAGCCGCCCAACCGCAGTCCCCATGGCGGCATGACGACAGTGCGGGCGAAGACCGCCCCGGTCGCGCGCGCCCGCATCAGGTGGTCGTACAGCAGATCCACAGTCCCAGATTGTGAGTGACGCTCCATGAAGTCAACGCTTTGAGAGGATCACACAATAAATCCAGCGCATAGCGCATTGATACGCTCACTCCAGCGGCGAAAGACTGAGCACATGTTCAGATCACCAGCGACACTTGTCCTCGGCGGCAGCGGCAGGACGGGCTCGCTCGTCGCCAAGCACCTCGCGGATCGCGGAGCACGTGTCCGCACCGGGTCCCGGCACGGCAGCGACCTGCTGTTCGACTGGGACAACCCGGCCACCTACACGGACGCCCTCGCCGGAGCGGACCGCGTCTACCTCGTGACACCCGTGATGCGGGTGCGGTATGCGGATCAGGTCGCCGCGTTCCTGGACCGCGCCGAGGCCGCCGGCGTGCGTCACGTCACCCTCCTCAGCACCTACAACGGCGATCGGGCGCCACGCGAAATCGACGTCGCGGCCGTCGAGACCGACCTCGCCGGCCGGGAGGCGTTCACACACTCGATCCTGCGCCCCGCGTGGGTGATGCAGAACTTCACCGACGATCACCTCCCCGTCATCAACGGAACGCTCTGCGTCCCCAGCGGTGGCGGTACCGAGGCATTCGTCGACGCGGCCGACATCGCGGCGGTCGCGGCCGAGACCCTCCTCAACCCTGACGCACACGCAGGCGCCCGCTACGCTCTAACGGGACCGCAGGCCATCACCTTCGACGACGTTGCCGCGACCATCGCCGCCGTGAGCGGACATCCCGTCGTGTATCAGGACCTCGATCAGGAAACCTGGATCAACGGCGCCGTCGCCGCCGGCGTGCCCGCCGACTACGCCGCGATGCTTCGGTGGCTCACCGGCGCCATCATCGCCGGAACCGGATCCACGCCCACCAACGACATCGAGACCGTCACCGGCCGGCCGCCGACCAGTTTCGAAGCGTTCGCGCGGCGCGCCGCCGCCTGGACCTCGGAGGACAAGTGACCAAGTACAGCCGTGACAGCTCCAATTTCGGAGCCGACGGCCCCTTCTTCCGCATCATCCGCGAAGGGCTCGAAGGTCTCGCCGACGGCGAGGACTACTTCGACCTCCTCGCCGACGATGTGGTCTTCGAGTACATCATCTCGGTGCCCGGCTACCCCAGGCGCGTCGAAGGGCGACAGAACGTCATCGACCTGTACAGCGACTACGACGACTACATGACGGTGCACAGCGCTGACAGTCTCCGCGTCTACCGGGATCCGGAAGCGTCGGTGGTCGTCCTCGAATACGAGGTGCACGGCGAATCGGCGCAGACGGGCCGGCCGTACAACAACCGCTTCGTCTCCATCATTACGGTCAAGGACCACAAGGTGACGCACTGGCGGGACTACCTCGACCCGATCGCGGTATTCGACGCCGCGGGTTGGCCCGACACCCCCGCCTGAGATATCACGATCGAGTTCACCCGCCCGCGCACGAAGGTGTCGGTGGTGGCGTGGTCGACGCCAGCGTCAACTGCGCCTGGCGAGGCCTTGGGTCGGTGGGGGCGTGCCGGCGCGGGCCAGGATCCCCGCCGCGGCGACCGCGCAGGCACCGCCGATCGCGATGAGCGTGGTGCTGTACCCGGCGGCGGACGCGAGGGCGGCGGCGGCGAGCGGGGCGGCGGCTCTGGCGAGGGTGACTGGCGTGTTGAGGGTGCCGGCGATGGTGGCGTAGCCGGTGGTGCCGTACCGGTCGGCGAGCAGCGCGGGCGAGGCGAGGGAGGCGACGCCGAACCCGACGCCGAACGCGACCACCACGGCCACCGCGCCGGCCCGGCTGTCGGCGACCAGGGGCAGGGTGGCCGCGGCGACGGCCTGGACGGCGAACACGCCGGCCACGACGGTGGTCAGGCGGAGCCGGCGCCGGGCGCCGGTGAGCAGCAGCCGCCCGGTGACGGATAGGACGCCGAGCAGCCCGGCGACGGTGGCGGCGAACGTGGCCGGGTGACCTCTACTCGTCAGGAACCCGACGAGGTGGATGGTCATGGCGCTCATGGCGGCGCTGTGCGCGACGAACGCGGCCGCCAGCCACCAGAACCGGCCGTCCCGACGGGCTGCCCGGACCGCCGCGGCCCGCTCGGCGGCACTCGGTCGTGGCGTTCCAGCGTGCCGTTTCGCTGGCGGCCGTAGGACGACGGCGTGCAGCGGGACGGCGACCGCCGCGTACAGCACGGCGAGGAGCAGCAGGGTTGTGCGCCAGCCGTGGTGCTGCTCGAGGAGTCCGGTGAGCGGCATGAAGATGGTGGAGGCGAACCCGGCCACGACGATCATCGCGAGGATCGCCCGGGGGCGGCGGTCGGCGTCGAACCAGGAGACGATGACCGCGGTGGCGGTGTCGTAGAGGGCCATGGCCATGGCGACGCCGAGTCCGGCGAAGACGAGGTACAGCTGCCACAGCGTCTCGACCTGGGACCAGGCGACGAGCAGCGCGGCGCCGGCGAGTGACCCGGCGGTCATGAGCGCGCGGCCGCCGTGCCGGTCCAGCCACCGGCCGACCGGGATCGCGGCGGCGGCCCAGGCCAGGACCGCGGTGGTGAGTGCGCCGGTGACCGCGGCGGGGCTGGTGCGCAGGTCGGTCGCGATCGGGTGGAGCAGGACGGCGAAGGCGTAGTAGAGGCAGCCGTACCCGACGGTCTGGGTGACGGCGAACGCGGCGACGATCCGCCAGCCGTGGAAGATCGGCCGGTGGCCGCGAGCCTTGGCGGTCGCGGCCACCGGCGTGTCGGTGGTCATGCTCGGCGACGGGTCAGCTGCAGCAGGCATCGCCGGCTTGCTCGCCGCCGGGGCTGACGACGGGCAGCAGGGTCAGCGGTGCCGCGAGGAGCCCACCGCTGATCCCGGTGGCCAGGCCGCGGCCGGCCGGTGCGGCGACCGGGGTGGGGCCGCAGCACCCGCCGCCGGCGGCGTCGATGGTGGTGTCGCCGACAACCGGGTTGCTGTTACATACCCCGGTCTCCGGCAGGTCCAGCTGCACGTCCCGGGCCGCGTCCCAGTCACCGGCGAGGGCGGCGACGACGGAGCGGGCCTGCTCGTAGCCGGTGGCGAGCAGGAATGTCGGGGCGCGGCCGTAGGACTTGACGCCGATGGCGTAGAAGCCGGGCTCCGGGTGGGTGAGCTCGTCGACGCCGTGCGGTGGGACGGTGCCGCAGGAGTGCTCGTTCGGGTCGATGAGCGGGGCGAGGGCCCGGGTGGAGCCGAGGATCGGGTCGAGGTCCAGGCGTAGCTCGGCGGCGATGGCGTGGTCGGGCCGGAACCCGGTCGCCGACACGATCCGGTCCGCGGTGATCTCCCGGGTGCCGTCGGACGCGGTCACCCGACCGTTCCCGGCGGTGGTCAGGGCCTGGATCGAGTAGCCGGTGACGAGTTCGATGTTCCCGGCCCCGACGTGCTCCCGCAGCCGGGTGCCGATCGCGCCGCGGGCCGGCAGTGCGTCCGCGGCCTCACCGCCGTACGTGCGGGCCGGGCTGGCCGAGCGGATCGCCCACACGACGGACGTGCCCGGCACCTGGTCGGCGAGCTCGGCCAGGGACAGCAGCGTGTTCGCGGCGGAGTGCCCGGCGCCGACGACGAGGGTGCGCTTGCCGGCGAACCGGTCCCGGTCGGCGCCGAGCACGTCCGGCAGCGCGTGCTCGACGAAGGCCGTCGCGGTGTCCTCGCCGTGGGCGGGGATGCCGGAGGCGCCGAGGACGTTCGGGGTGGTCCAGGTGCCGGAGGCGTCGATGACCGCCCGGGCGAGCACGTCGGTACCGTCGGTGAGCCGGACGAGGAACGGCACGGTGTCGCGGCCGGCGGTGCGCAGCCGGTCGACGCCGAGCCGGGTCACGGCCTGGACCCGGGCGCCGTAGCGGACGTGGGGCTTGAGCGCGGGCACGTCGGCGAGCGGCTGCAGGTACTCGTCGGCGAGCCGGCCACCGGTCGGCAGCGTATCCGGGTCGGGCTCGACCCAGCCCGCGTCGGCGAGGAGCCGGCGGGCGGCGGCGTCGATGTTGTACCGCCATGGGGAGAACAGCCGTACGTGGCCCCACTCGCGCACCGCCGCGGCAGGCCGGTCGCCGGCCTCGAGGACGATGAACGGCAGGCCGCGCCCGGCCAGGTGCGCGGCGGCGGCCAGGCCGACCGGGCCGGCGCCGATGACGACGACCGGCAGGCCGTCGAGCTGGGTGGTCATATTGGAGATCCCTTCGCTTGTCTTGACGAATATCGAATCAGGAGAGCGGATTGCGCCCACACTGGGATGCGGTGGACGGGACTGGTCTAGCTGACGTGTGGGCTGCGACGTTCGATGAAGACCACGTCGCGCCACCGGTTGCCCTGGGTGACGTGCCGGGCGACCCGCTCGCGGACGCCGACGGTACGGAACCCGACGGCGTGATGCAGGGCCAGGCTCGCCGTGTTCTCGGGAAAGACGCCGGCCTGGATGGTCCAGATCCCGGCCGCCTCGGTCGAGGCGATGAGCGCCTGCAACAGTGCCCTGCCGGTTCCACGGCCCTGGGCGGCGGAGTCGACGTAGACGGAGTGCTCGACCACGCCCGCGTACACCGCCCGCGCCGACACCCGCGAGACTGCCACCCAGCCGAGCACCGCCCCGGCATCGTCGACAGCGACCAGGCGGTGCTCGGGTAGCTTCGACGCGTCGAACGCCACCCAATCCGGCGCGGTGTGCTCGAAGCTGGCGTTCCCGACGTCCAGCCCCGCCTGATAGATCGCCAGGACCGCGTCCGCGTCGCCGGCGGTCATCGGCCGGATGAGGGCGGTGACACGCGGTGTGCTGTTCATGCGCAGCCTCCGGTCGGAGTCGGGGCGGGCCGGCCCATGACGACGTCTGCGGCGGACGGGAAACACGCGATACACGCCTCGTTGACCCGGTAGTGCCGGGCCGTGCCGACCGCCTCCACCAGTACGAACCGGACCTCGGTGAGGATCTTCAGATGCTGCGACACGGTCGACTGCGCCAGCCCGACCGCCGCCACGAGTTCCCCGACGCTGAGCGGCCTGGCCTGGCGCGCCAGGTACTCCACGATCTGTACCCGCGACGGGTCGGCCAGGGCCCGGAACCACGACGCGTAGGTCTCCGCCGTCGCCCGGTCGAGCAGGTCGCCCACTATCCACCAGCTTCATCGTCTATCGCCGATCTACGATGAAACTCTAGCGGGGCTGGTGTTGATCAGCAACCCGGTCGCCACGACGAGCCGCGCCACCGCGGTCAGTGTGGCCGTCTCGACCCGGTCCGGGGTGTCGGCCGGGCTGTGGTAGCCGGCCATCCCGGCGCCGATGCCGACGGCGGCGAGACCGGCCGCGGCGTAACGGCGGTTGTCGGAGGCGACGGGCCCGGCGACGAGCGGCAGGCCGGTGTGCCGGCCGGCCTGGTCGAGCGTGGCGAGCAGCGCGTGCGCCGGCCCGCCGGCCTCCACCGCGGCCGCCTCATGCAGCTGGCCGGCCCCGTCGACGTTGACCACCAGCGGCGCCGCCCCGCTCGCGCGCAGCTGCTCGGCATGGTGGGCGGAGCCGAGCGCGCCGGCCTCCTCGCCGTCCAGCAGCGCCACGCACAGCCCGACCCCCTCGGGCAAGGTCCCGGCGAGGATGCGGGCAGCCTCAAGGACGACGGCCACACCGCTGCCGTTGTCGGCCGCCGCAGGCTGGCGCAGCCCGGGGTGGTCACCGACGCCGTCGTAGTGCGCGGTCAGCAGCAGTTCCGGCCCGCCTCCGGCGGTCCGCCACCGGCCGTGGATGTTGGCCGCGGGCACGTCGAGCCGGCGGATCGGCGTGTTGCCGCTGAGCCATCCGGCGCCGGCCGTGGCCGCGTGATGCACGGCGGTGTGGGTGGCCGTGTCGAGGGTGAGGATCGGCAGTGGCCCCGGGTTTGGCCCCGCGAGCATCGTGTACTGCCAGCCGTCCGCGTCGACGCCACGGCCAATCAGCAGCCCGAGGGCGCCGTGGGCGTCGCCGTAGGCGTCGAACAGGGTCATCCCGGCCGGCACCACCAGCCACCGCCCGGCCGGATCGCCGACCCCGGCGACGGCGAGTCCGCCGCGCCGAACGAGTGGCTGGTCGGCGGAGGCGAGGTGGACGGCGACGTCCCGGCCGAAGGTGAGCCGCTGCTCGGCGCCCCCGTCGGACCAGCGCACCGCCGGCGGGCTGTAGACCTCGGGGACGTGCGGCACGGCGAACGCCTCGAACGTCACCGCGGCGCCGGCGTCGCCGAGCTGCTGGGCCAGCCAGGCCCGAGCGGCGGCCCCGCCCGCGCTGCCGACCCGCCGCCCGGCGAACGCATCCCCGGCCAGCGCGGCCACGGTCGCCGCCATCCGCGCCCCGGACACCTGCCTGAGCGCCGAGTGGAGCCGGTCCAGGGCGGGCCCGGTGGCAGGCGCGGCTGACGGCTGGGCGGGCGTGTTCATCCGCAGCAACCCCGACCGACGGCGTCGGCCTTCGCCGCACTGCCGCAACAGGAGGCTTCCGCGGCCGCCTCGGCCGTGGTGCCGCAGCACGGCGCGCCCGCGGCGGCCGGCTCGGGCAGGGCGAGGGTGCCAGTGGGCGGGTTGCCGCAACAGCCGCTGGTCCCGGCGACGGTCAGCGCTGCGGCCGGGTCGCCCGCGAACCCGCCGGTCGTGGTGGTCTGGGTGTCGCTCATGATCGTGGTCCTTCGCTGTGGTGAGTGGTTGTCAAGGTCAACGACGTGGAGGGCGGGCCAGCCCAAAGGTCGGCCCGGCTGTGTTGGACGGTCAGCGCGGGCCGGTGATGGCCGTGAGGTGGGTGCGGGTTCGCTCGATCCGGGTGCGGGTGCGCTCGTCCGGCGTGGACACCGTGGCGCAGCCGTCACAGAACCGGACCCCGGTCTGCCGGCTCGCGCGGCGCAGCGTGCGGAACATATGACTGCCTCCAGATCATGACGCCAAGGCTGTCTCGACGTCTGTCAAATCAAACAGTTGCACGCTGATTTGAGATCTGTCAACCTAGAGGCATGTCGAAACAGCCGGCGGTGCTCACCCTGACCGACCTCAACGCGGCCGAGCCGTGCTGTAGCCCGCTCGCGCAGCAGCGCATCCCCGCACAGACCGCCGCCGTGCTCGCGCCGGCGTTCAAGGCTCTGGGTGACCCGGTCCGGTTGCAGCTGATGTCGATGATCGCCTCGGCCCCGGACGGGGAGATCTGCGTGTGCGACCTGACGCCGGCGTTCGAGCTGTCCGGGCCGACGATCTCGCACCACCTCAAGACGCTGCGGGAGGCGGGTCTGGTCGACGCCGACCGGCGCGGCACCTGGGTGTACTACCGGGCTCGGGCCGGCGTGCTGCGCCAGCTGGCCGGCCTGCTGGCGGTCGCGGAGCCCGCGGCCGCATAGTCACACCAGCGCGGCACCGCCCAGGCGCTGGGATGTCTGCCGCGCGGGGCGCCTCAGAAAGTGTTGGGTAACCGAGTAGCTACTTCTCGTTGAGTTCCTCGTTGAGGCGCCGGGCCGCTTCGGTCTCGATCGGGCCTTGCGGTTTGACGTCCTCACCGGCCAGGCGGGCCGCCATGAGCCTGATCATCGCCACTTTGATCATCGCTTCGGCGTGCGCGGGTTTGCGCTCGTAGTCGCGTGCCAACCGTCTGCACCGTCCCAACCAGGAGAACGTCCGTTCCACCACCCACCGTCGGGGCAGCACCTGGAAGCCTTTCACGTCCGCATTGCGGGGCACGATCTGCAACTGCACCCGACCGTGCTCGCGAGCCCAGTCCAGCAACCCCGCGTCGACCCGGTTGACGTACCCGCCGTCGGCCCAGACCAGGCCCAGCAACGGAAACTCATCGCTCACCCCGGCCAGGACCAACTTGGCTCCGGCCCGTTCCTGTACCGACGCGGCGTGCACCACTACCCGCAGCAGCAGCCCGAGCGTGTCGACGAGCAGATGCCGCTTGCGGCCCCGGGTGCGTTTGCCCATGTCGAACCCGATCGCCGTGCCACCCTGATGGCTGTGCGCGGTCTGCGAGTCCAGTACCGCGGCCGACGGCTGAGGGTCCCGACCGTCGGCCACCCGTACCGCGTCACGCAACCGGTCGTGCACCCGATCCCAGGTGCCGTCGGCGCTCCACCGCCGAAACCACCGGTACGCCACATCCCACGGCGCCAGATCGTGCGGCACCAACCGCCACGCACACCCGCTGCGCAGCACATACAGAATCGTGTCGATCACCAACCGGCGCGGGTACCGCAACGGCCGGCCACCCCGGGCAGGATCACGACGCGGCAGCAACGGCTCGATCACCGCCCACTGCCCATCCGTCAACGACGAGTCATACGGCGGCTTGCACACGCACGCACACACATCCGTGATCTTCGCTGATCGAGATCAGCGAAGATCACGGCGAGGTATCACAACACTTTCTCAGACGCCGGCGTCGCGGTGCCGTACCGTCGTCCGGCCGTCGGGGGTCGGTGTGATGCAGTGGCGGATGGCGGTGGTGTGCCGCACGGTGATCACGCTGCAAGCGATCCGGGTCAGGCTGGCCGCGGCCGCGACGACCGCGAGCGGTGGTACCGCTGTGGCGGACCACGCCCAGACGCCGATCACGGCCGTGTCGGTGGTGAGGGCGAGCGCGGCGACCGCCGTGGTCGCGGTGACCGCCTGGCGGGGGCCGGCTTCGGGGATCCAGCGGATGAGTCGGCCGGTGGTGGCCAGCGTGGCGCCGGCGGCGACGACTGCGAACGCGACCAATGGGACGACGGGGATGGCGGCCAGCAGCCCGGCCGGGCCGGTGCGCCAGGCGTGCGGCTGCAGCAGGAGGAGCCACCAGATGCCGACCAGCGGGCCGGTGGCGATGAACCAGGCGAGCGCGCGCCGGGCGTAGCTGGTGGCGAGTTCGGGGGCGAACGCGTCGGCGATGGCGGCTGGGCTGCCGAACTGCTCGATCGCCGCCGTGACGGCCCGGTCGGGCGGGAGGCCGGCGGCGGTGTGGTCGGCGATGGCTTGCTCCAGCCCGTCGCGCAGCTCGTCGAGGATGCTCGCCCGTCGGCGGCGGGGCCCGCGCAGCCCTGCGGCGATCTCGGCCAGGTATGCCGTGCGTCGCGCCTCGGCGGATGCCGTGGGCTGGGCGGCGTTCATGCCGTCGCCGGGCCCGGTCGCCGGGTCAGCACGGCGGTGACGGCGGCGGAGAACTGGTCCCAGACGGCGCGCTGCTCGCCGAGCGCGGCGTGGCCGGCCGGGGTGAGGTGGTAGGCACGGCGGCGGCGTCCACCGACGCTGTGCCAGTCGCTGGCGATCAGACCGGCTCGTTCCAGCCGGTGCAGCGCCGGATACACCGTCCCGGTCGGCAGGTCCAGTGCGCCGCCGCTGCCGCCGCGGAGGGCCTCGATGACGGCGTAGCCGTGCTGCGGGCCGGTTTCCAGGACCGCGAGCAGCAGCGTGTCGAGATGGCCTTTGAGCAGTTCCGGTCGCATTGGCAGCACGAACGCCTCCTGAGTTGCTTGCCGGCTCCAGCCCAGCACGCCTACTGTAGCGTCACAATACTTTGCGATGCTACATATGGGGGTGGTGATGGACGCGGATCGTTCGCTGGTCGATCTCGGGGATGCCACGGGCCTTGGCGTGGCGGTGGTGGGCCGCAAGGCGGCGGTCTTGGCCGAGCTGGCCGCCGCCGGGTTCGCGGTTCCGCCCGGCTTCGTGGTGTCCGCCGCCGCGCTCGACGACCCCCGGCTGGAGGAGTGGCTCACCGGTGCGGCCCGTCGCCTGGGTGCGGACCGGTTCGCGGTGCGGTCGTCCGGTGTGGCCGAGGACCTGCCCGGCGCGTCCTACGCCGGCCTGTACGAAACCGTGCTGAACGTGGCCGCTGGTGAACTCGGTGCGGCGGTGCGCCGGTGTTTCGCCGCGGCCGGCGCCGAGCGGGTCGCCGCCTACCACGGCCGCCGCGGCGGTCCGGGGGCGGCGATGGCGGTCCTGGTCCAGGTCATGGTGGACGCCGCCGCGGCCGGGGTGGCGTTCACCGCAAACCCGGTCACCGGCGACCGGGGCCAGACGATCGTCACCGCGGTCCGCGGGCTCGGTGAGCCGCTCGTGTCCGGGGAGGCGACCGGCGAGGAGTGGACCACCACCGGCGTGACCGCGAGGCTGACCCGGCCCGGCCCGCACGGCGCACCGGTGCTGACCGCCGGGCAGGCCCGAGCGGTCGCCGGCCTGGCCCGGCAGGTCGCTGCACGGTACGGGCAGCCGCAGGACGTCGAGTGGGCCATCGACCAGCGCGGCCGGCTGTGGCTGCTGCAGGCCCGGCCGATGACCGCGGTGCCGGAGCCGGTGTCGTGGACGCCGCCCGGGCCGGGGCTGTGGATGCGCAACTTCCGGCTCGGCGAATGGCTGCCAGAGGCGGTCACCCCGCTGTTCGGCACCTGGCTGCTCCCCGTGCTGGAGGGCGGCTACCTCGACGGGATGCACGGCAGCATCGGGGTCCGGGTGCCGTTCCGGTACGCGCTGGTCAACGGCTGGTACTACAACGCCACGCCGATCCCGTCCCCGGCGCTGCTCGCCCGCGTGCTGCGGCAGGGCCGCGGCCGGGCGATGCGGACCCTCTACCACGCGCTCTGGCGGGTGGGCCGCGACCCGGCCGCCGCCGACCGGGCCGTGCTCGCCGCCCTGCACCGGCACTGGCGCGACGAGCAGCTGCCCCGCTACCGGCACCTCGTCGCCGCCGCCGAGGCCGAGGCCGGCACCGCCGAGCCGCGGCGCCTTGCCGCGCTGGTGGAGCAGCTCGGCCGGGAAGCCGGGGTCTGCCTGTGGTACCTCGCGATCGTCGGCGGCTCGGCGTGGAAGATGGAAGCCTGCCTCACCCGGTTCGCCCGCCGACACCTCGCCGACGTGCTCCCCGACACCGACGGCGGCGCCCAGCCGCTGCTGCGGGGCTTGCCCGGTGCCCGACACGGTCTGCCACCGCACGCGGTGCAGAGCGTCGACTGGTATCACCCCCTCGCCGGCGACCTGCCCGCCACCGTGTCGACCGCCGGCGAGGACCGGCACGCCGAGTTGGCCGCGCAGCGAGTAATCACGCAGCAGCGGTGCGCGGCGGCGCTGGCCGACCGGCTCGACCTGGCGGCCCGGTTCGAGCGGCTGCTGCGGGTCAACCAGCGCTACGCCGAGATCCGCGAAGCGCAGGCCCGCGAGCTCACCCTCGCCTGGCCGGTGCTGCGCACCTGCGCACACCGCCTCGGCCGGCACCTCACCGACATCGGCGCCATCGGTGTGCCGGACGACGTCTACTTCTGGACCCGCGACGAGCTGCTCGCGAGCCTTGCCGGATCCGGCGGGCCACCGGCGGCTGCCGTGGCCGAACGGCGTGCGCTGTGGCAACGGCAGCGACGGCTCGCCGCACCGCTCACCCTCGGCCGGCCGCCACGGCTGATCGGCGACGTCATCGCCCGCACCGTCGCCCAGGCCCGCGGGCCCGTCACCACCGGCGATGGCGTGATCGTCGGACACCCGGCCTCCGCCGGACGGGCGAGCGGCCCGTCCGCATCGTCGACGGCCCGCAGGACTTCGCCGCCTTCACCGACGGCGAGGTGCTGGTCGCCAAGGCCACCGCGCCCGCGTGGACGCCGCTGTTCGGCCGGGCCGCCGGGGTCGTCACCGACGGCGGCACCCTCGCCGCCCACGCCTCCCTCATCGCCCGCGAATACGGCATTCCCGCCGTCGTCGGCACCGGCGACGCCACCCACCAACTCCGCACCGGTCAACTCGTCACCGTCGACGGCACCACCGGCACCGTCACTGTGCACCCGGCTGACCCGGCACCAGCGCTGACCCCATGATCGTCGTGCCAAGCAGACGCCCTGCCCGGCCCGTGCAACCACGGGCGAGCGCGGATCACGTCCGGATCAGACTCCGCGACAACGCCCTTGACTACGATAAATGACTCAGCAATCATTGAGTCAATGAACGTCGAGCTTTTCTCGTTGGAGGCGCGGGCCCGGGTGCACGCCGCGCTCGGCGACCCGGCCCGCCTCGCCATCGTCGACGCGCTCACCCTCGGCGACGCCTCGCCCGGTGAGATCGGCCAGGACCTCGGCCTGCCGACCAACCTGGTCGCGCACCACGTCAAGGTGCTGCAGGACGCCGGCCTGGTCACCCGCACCCGCTCCGAGGGCGACCGGCGCCGCACCTATCTGCGGCTCGTGCCGGAGGTCCTCGCCTCGCTCGCCCCGCCGCCACTGGCGGGCGCGGATCGGGTGGTGTTCGTGTGTACGCACAACTCGGCCCGTTCGCAGCTGGCCGCGGCGCTGTGGCGGGACCGGGTCGGCGGCCCGGTCGCCTCGGCCGGCACCCACCCGGCGGCCCGGGTGCACCCGCGGGCGGTGAAGGTCGCGCACCGGCACGGGCTGAGCCTTGACCCGGCTGGCACCGCGCACGTCGGCGACATCGTCCACGACGGCGACCTCGTCATCGCGGTCTGCGACAACGCCCACGAAGACCTCGCCGGCCCGGCCGCGCCGGTCCACCCGCGGCTGCACTGGTCGGTACCGGACCCGGTCCGCGTCGACACCGACGCTGCGTTCGAGGCCGCCTACATCGACCTCGCCGACCGCATCGACCGCCTCGCTCCAGCGGTCATCCCCGCAGGCGTCCCGGCCCCGCACCGCCCCGAGTAGCACCTGGAGTCCGTCATGACCGACGCGATCGCCCACTTCTACCACCCAGACCTCTCCGTCGATCAGCAACTCGCACTGCGCACCTCCGCCCAACGCCTCGCCCGCGAGTTCGACGGCACCTACAGCAGCGAGACCATCGAACGGTTCCTGCACACCAGCTACGACCAGTTCGCCAGCCTCTCCAGCGTGCCGAACTTCCTGCCGCTACTGGCCGAACGCTTCGCCCGCCAGCGGCTGCACGCCCTGGCCCGGGTCGAAGGGCATCACCGCGACGGCAAACCGGTCGTGCTGTTCCTGTGCACCCACAACGCCGGCCGCTCCCAGATGGCTCTCGGCTTCTTCACCCACCTCGCCGGCGACCGTGCTGTGGCCTGGTCCGGCGGGTCCGAGCCCGGGTTCGAGATCAACCCGTCGGCGATCGCGGCCATGGCCGAACGCGGCATCGACATCACCGACGAGTACCCCAAGCCATGGACCGACGAGATCGTCCGTGCCGCGGACGTCGTGGTCACCATGGGCTGCGGCGACGCCTGCCCCGTGTTCCCGGGCACCCGCTACGAGAACTGGGACATCGACGACCCGGCCGGCCTCACCGTCGCCGACGTCCGGCCGATCCGCGACGAGCTCGAACGCCGCGTCCGCCGCCTGATGGACCACCTCGCCGTCACCACCACCTGACCGCCCGATCCCAGACTGGAACCGCATCCTCGTGAACCCCACCCTGTGGCGACGCCTGCTCGCCGAGTTCGTCGGCACCGCCCTGCTCGTCGCCGCCGTCGTCGGCTCCGGCATCATGGCCACCACCCTCAGCCCCGGCGACGTCGGCCTGCAGCTGCTGGAAAACTCCGTGGCCACCGCGTTCGCCCTCGGCGCGCTCATCCTCACCTTCGGCCCGGTGTCCGGTGCGCACTTCAACCCGGTGGTCTCCGCCGCGGACTGGTTCCTCGGCCGCCGCACCGGCACCGGCCTGCCCGCCAGGGACCTCGCCGGCTACGTCGTCGCCCAGGTGCTCGGCGCGATCGGCGGGTCGATCCTGGCCGACCTGATGTTCAAGCTGCCCGCCGTCGACTTCTCCACCAAGCACCGTACCGGCGGCAACCTGTGGCTGGGCGAGGTCGTCGCCACCGCCGGCCTCCTGTTGCTGATCTTCGCCCTGGCTCGGTCCGGTCGGGCCGCGGTCGCCCCGGCCGCGGTCGGCGCCTACATCGGCGCCGCCTACTGGTTCACTTCCTCGACCAGCTTCGCCAACCCGGCCGTCACCATCGGCCGCGCCTTCACCGACACCTTCGCCGGCATCGCACCCGGCTCCGTGCCTGGGTTCATCGCCGCCCAGGTCGTCGGACTGGCCGCCGGTGTCGGGCTGCTGCTCGCCTTGTATCCGTCCGTCGGCACTGCCGCCGGTGACGTCGTCGTCGCCCACCCCGACGACGAGACTGTCCGTTCCTGACTACTGCTCACCGACCGCACGCTGTTCCAGGAGGAAGCGCCAGATGAGCGCCACCAAGCCCACCGTTTTGTTCGTGTGCGTACACAACGCCGGCCGTTCCCAGATGGCCGCCGGCTGGCTGCGCCACCTCGCCGGCGACACCGTCGAGGTCCGCTCCGCCGGCTCCGAACCCGCCGATCGGATCAACCCGGTCGCGGTCGAGGCCATGCGAGAGGTCGGCATCGACATCACCGCCAACACCCCGCGCAAACTGGACTGGGACACCGCCGAGTCCTCCGACGTGCTCATCACCATGGGCTGCGGCGACGTGTGCCCGGTCTTCCCCGGCAAGCGCTACCTGGACTGGAAGCTGGACGACCCGGCCGGGCAGGGCATCGAGGCCGTCCGGCCGATCCGCGACGAGATCAAGCGCCGCGTCGAGCAACTGCTCACCGAACTGCCCGTCGCCACCGGCTGACCGCGTCAGACAGGTTTGCGGTAGGCGACGATTCAGCGGTGACCGCCGCCGTCACCGCGGACCGCCGAGAGATCGGCGGTGCCGGGCCGGGTCAGGTTGACCGGGACGACGACCCGGTCGTACAGGTCCTCGCTGACGCCGCGGTCGAGCGCCGCGGCCCTGAGGGTGAGGTCGCCGTCGATGGCGTGGTGGGCGATCTGCGATGCGCGGTCGTAGCCGATCACCGGCGACAACGCGGTCACCATCATGACCGACCGGTCCACGTTGTGGCGCAGCCGTTCCTCGTCGAGTTCGGCCCCCTCGACGAGGAACCGGCGGAAGTGGTCGGCGGCGTCGGCGAGGATGCGGATCGAGTGCAGAACGTTGGTGATGACGATCGGCCGGAAGGCGTTGAGCTCGAAGTTGCCCTCGCCGCCGGCGATGGCGACGGCCGTGTCGGCGCCTTGGACCTGGATGCAGACCATGAGCATGGCCTCGGCCTGGGTCGGGTTCACCTTGCCCGGCATGATCGACGAGCCGGGCTCGTTGGCCGGCAGGTTCAGCTCGTGCAGCCCGGTCCGCGGCCCCGACCCCAGCCAGCGCATGTCGTTGGCGAACTTGAACAGCGCCACCGCGATGCCGCGCAGCGCTCCCGACGTGCGGACGAGCGCGTCGAGCGAGCCCTGGGCGGCGAACTTGTTGGGCGCGGTCACGAACGGCTTGCCGGTCAGCTCGGCGATGCTCTTGGCGGCGGCCGCGTCGAAGCCGGGTGGGGCGTTCAACCCGGTGCCGACCGCGGTGCCGCCCATGGCCAGCCGGTACAGGCCGGTCATCGTCGCGATGAGGTGGGCGCTCGCGTCGGCGAGCTGGGCGGCGTAGCCGGACCACTCCTGACCGACGGTCAGCGGGGTCGCGTCCTCCAGGTGCGTCCGGCCGATCTTGACGACGTTCGACCATTGCCGGCTCTTCTGAGCGGTTGTGTCGTGCAGCCGGGCCAGCGCCGGCAGCAGCTGCTCGTCGATCGCGGTCACGGCGGCGATGTGCATCGCGGTCGGGAACGTGTCGTTGGAGGACTGGCCCATGTTGACGTCGTCGTTGGGATGCACCGGGGTCTTGGAGCCCAGTTGTCCGCCGACGAGCTGGATCGCCCGGTTGGAGATCACCTCGTTGACGTTCATGTTGGACTGCGTGCCGGAGCCGGTCTGCCATACGTACAACGGGAACTCACTGTCGAGGCGGCCATGGATCACCTCGTCGGCCACCCTCGAGATGAGGTCGGACTTCCATTCCGGCAGCCGTCCGGCCCGCGCGTTGACGACCGCGGCGGCCTTCTTCACGTATCCGTAGGCGTGGTACACCTGTTTCGGCATGCGGTCGTCGCCGATGTCGAAGTGCACCAGCGATCGCTGCGTCTGGGCGCCCCAGTAGTGGTTGGCCGGCACCTCGACCGCGCCGAGCGAGTCGGTCTCGGTGCGGGTGCCGGTGGCGTCCAGACCGATCGGCACGTCGTGCACCTGGTATTGCACGGCGTCACCCGGCCTTGATCGGGCGATACGCCGGCTGCCACATGGTGTCCTGCACCTGCTGTACCGGATCGGTCAGCTCGGTTCGGGCCAGCCCCTCGGCGGCGGCGCGCTCGGCCACCGCCACGGCGACCGTGGCCGACACCGTCCGCAGGTTCTCCACCAGGGGCAACAGTGAGGCGCCCGGCGCGCTCACGTCCACCAGGCGGCCCACCGCGTCGGCCGCCGCGGCGAGCATCCCGTCGCTGACCTTCCGGGCGCGGGCCACGATCGTGCCCAGCCCCAGGCCGGGGTACAGCAACGCATTGTTCGCCTGCCCGATGGCGTACGTGACGCCGTTGTACGTGACCGGCGGTACCGGGATGCCGGTGGCGATCAGCGCGCGCCCGTCGGTCCACGGGATGAGCTGGTCCGGCATCGCCTCGATGCGCTCGGTCGGGTTGGACAGCGGGAAGATGATCGGCCGGTCCACGTGCCGGGCCATCTCCCGGATGATGTCCTCGGTAAACGCCCGATGCACCGTCGACGTGCCGATGAGCATGCTGGGCTTGACGTTCGCGACGGTCTCGCGCAGACCGACCTCGCCGTCGCGGCGCCAGCCGGCCACCTCGCGCGCCGGCCGGGCGTACGGCACCTGGAAGTCCCGCAGGTTGCTCATGTCGTCGGTGAGCAGGCCCTGCCGGTCGATACACCAGATCTGCCGGGTCGCCGCGTCGCGGTCCAGGCCGTCGCGGACCATCGCGTCGCGCAGTTGGTCGGCGATGCCCACCCCGGCGGTACCCGCACCGAAGATGACGATCCGCTGCTCGCGCATCCGCGTGCCGGCCACCCGGGTGCCGCTCAGCGCGGCGGCCAGCACGATCGCGCCGGTGCCCTGCATGTCGTCGTTGAACGTGCACACCCGGTCGCGGTAGCGCTCCAGGATCCGCCGGCCGTTGCTCGGGCCGAAGTCCTCCCAGTGCAGCAGGGCCTTGGGGAACAGCTTGGTCGCGGCCCGCACGTAGGCGTCGATGAAGTCGTCGTAGCGCTGCCCGCGCACGCGGCCGTGCCGGTTTCCGACGTACCTCGGGTCGTTGAGCAGCCCTTCGTTGTCCGTGCCCACGTCCAGCGACACCGGGATCACCCGGGCCGGGTCGATCCCCGCCGCCGCGGTGTACACGGCCAGTTTGCCGACGGCGATGTCGATGCCGCCGACGCCCCAGTCGCCGATCCCGAGGATCTCCTCGGCGTCGGAGGCGACAATCAGATCCACCTCGTCGGGGCCGAGCCCGAGGTCGGCGAGGGCCGTCTCCACCCGGTCGGGTTCGCCGATGGACAGGTACACCCCGCGCGGGCGGCGGTATTCGTGGCTGTACCGCTTGATCGCCTCGCCCACCGTCGGGTCGTACACCACCGGCAGCATCTCCCGCAGATGCTCGCCCAGCAGCCGGTAGAACAGCACCTCGTCGCTGTCCTGCAACATCGTCAGGAACACGTTCTTCTGCAGATCGGTCGGCTGCTCGTGATACTGCTCGTACGCCCGCGCGACCTGATCCTCCAAGCTCTGCACCGCCGACGGCAACAGCCCCGTGAGGCCCAGCGCCCGCCGCTCCTCGCGGCTGTACGCCGTGCCCTTGTTCAACAACGGAATCTCCAGCAGCTCCGCCCCGCGCGCGCTCGTCACGTAAGCACCGTCCTGCGCGCGGAACTTCCGCCGCGTCGCGACATTCGCCATTGCCGTCATGCCGGCCGCCTACCCCCGCGAGCCGTAGCCGCACCCGCCACGGCCGCGATTCACCTCCGTTGGTGACCACGGGGTTGACAGCCGAACTACCACTTGTCCGCGTTGCGCTCATGCTGTGGGGGTGAACCGCAGTCGCTGTCCGCGATGGCCGGCTCGGTTTCGCGCCCGCGGTACGACAACTGCTGGCTACGCTCCGAGCGTGCCTGTCCCTCCCGCCGAAGCGCCACGCAATCGCATGCTGGTGGTCGCGCTGCTGTTCCTGTCGACGTTGTTCTCAGCCTGTGATGCACATCCCGCCCGCGACGCGCGTTGGAGCGGCGGCGGGACGCCTTCGCCGGTGTCGAGCCCGTCGGCCTCCGGGCCGGGCGGCACCGCGCTGCAGGGTAGCGGCCCGCCCTCGGCCGAGACCTATCGCGACCGCCTACCGGCGTTCGGCAAGGCCCCGCCCGCGCGTCCGGTCACCCTCACCGTCGCCGACGGCGGTGACGTCCCGTGGATCTCACGGGTGCCGACCGATCAGCCAGTGGCGTTCGTGACCATCGACGACGGCTGGGTCAAGCATCCCGAGGCGGCCGAGCTGTTGCGGGAGGCGCACGTGCCCGTGACGCTGTTCCTCACCGTCAACGCGGTCAGCGACAACCCGGCGTACTTCAAGAAGCTGCAGGACATCGGCGCCGTCATCGAGGCACACACGATCACCCACACCATCCTCAGCGGCAAGTCGTACGTCTTCCAGAAGGACGAGATCTGCGGCTCGGCCGATCAGCTCGGCGCCCTCTACGGCCGGCGGCCGACGCTGTTCCGTCCGCCGGGCGGGATCGAGGACGCGACGACGCTGCGGGCCGTGCGCGACTGCGGGATGAAGGCCGCGTTCTTCTGGAAGGAGTCGGTCAACCAGGGCAACGTGTGGTACCAGGAGGTCAAAGCCATCCAGCCGGGTGACGTGATCCTCATGCACTTCCGGGCGCAGTTCGTCGAGGACTTCATCGCCGCGCTGCGGGCCATCAAGGCGGCCGGGTTGACCCCGGCCCAGCTGGAGGACTACTTCCCCTGACGGCGGTGGTGGTGGCGGCGCGCGGATGCGGGTGAGCGGCCAGGGCGGCTCACCCGCATCCGAACGTCCGATCAGTACCACGCATCGTGATGGTACCGACCCCCGTTGTATACCGCTCACAGCTTGCGGCTCTGCGATACAGGCGTGATACGTGTCGCGTACCTGCGCAGCCGCCCCCCTCGCGTCGATTCGGTATCCTCCGATCTCGGTGGGATTTCCCCCACGTCGGGCGCGGGAGTTCGGGCATCGATGGAGTTCGGGATTTTAGGTCCCCTCACGGTGACCGTCGACGGGCGTGCGCTGCACGTCGGAGGGCTGCACAGCCGGCTTGTCCTGGCCGGACTGCTGATCAACGCGGGCCGGCCGGTCAGTGTCGAACAACTCATCGACCTGGCCTGGCAGGAACCACCGGCGACCGTGCGTCAACAGGTACGCAACGCCGTACACCGATTACGTCACCTCTTCGACGCTCATCGCGACGGCCGCGAGGCTGCGTCGCTGCGCACGGTCCAGATCGGCTATCAGCTCGACCTCGGCGACAGCCGGCTGGACGCCGAGCAGTTCACGGCCGGCCTGGCGAGCGCCCGGCAGCTCGCCGCGAACGGTACGCTGATCGACGCGGTCGCGGCATTCCGCGGCGCGCTCGGACTCTGGCGCGGCGCCGCACTGGCCGGGCTGCCCGGCGCCGTGCTCGCCCGGCATGCGACCGGGCTGGAGGATCTCCGGCTGGCCGCTGTCGAGGAGTGCGCCGAGGCCGAACTGCGCCTGGGCCTGCACCGGCGGCTCATCCCCGAGCTGCAGCACCTGCTCGCCGAGCATCCGCTGCGCGAACGGTTCGCGACCCTGCTGATGACCGCCCTCATCCAGGACGGCCGACGACCCGACGCCATCCAGGTGTACCACGAACTGGTGCAGCGACTGCGGGATGAGCTCGGCATCGATCCGGGCGAGCCGTTGCGCGACGCCTACCTGGAGGCGATCCGCACCCTCGACCAACCATCACCATCGCCGGCCGAGGGCGAGACGGTACCGGCCGGCACGGCGACGACCAGCACGAACGATCCGCCGCGGTGTCTGCCGCGCCCACCGCTGCGCCTCATCGGCCGCGAACACGAGCTGCAACAGATCCTGGCGGCCGGCCCGGCCCTGGATCGGGCCGGGGCTCGCTCGCCGCAGGTCGTGGTCATCGACGGGATGGCCGGGGTTGGCAAGTCGGCGCTCGCGCTGACCGTCGCCCACGCCATGGCCGACCGTTTCCCCGACGCGCACCTGTTCATCGACCTGCACGGCCACAGCGAGCAGCAGCCGGTCACCACGCACGAAGCGCTCGGGACGCTGCTACGGCAGCTCGACCTCGGCCGGCAGGCGATGCCGGACAGCGTTCCCGACCGTATCGCGCTGTGGCGACGCCGGCTGCACGGCCGGCGCGGCATCGTGCTGCTCGACAACGCCGCCCGGACCGCCCAGATCGAACCGCTGCTGCAGCTCGACGGCCCCAGCCTGATCCTGGTCACCAGCCGCACCCGGCTCGCCCCGATCGACGGTGCCATCGCGGTGTCGCTGGACCTGCTCGACCCGCGTGACGCCGTCGCGCTGCTCCGGCACACCGCCGACCAGCGGGTCGACGACGATCCGGGCGCCGCGGCGGCGATCGTCGAGCTGTGCGGCCGGCTCCCGCTCGCGATCCGGCTCGTCGGGCACCGGCTGCGCCACCGCGCCCGCTGGAGCGCCGCCATGATGCAGACCCAGCTCGCCACGGCTGCCCGGGCGCCGATCACCATCAGCGTGGAGGGGCACAGCACGGCGGCAGCCTTCGACCTGTCCTACCGGCAGCTGTCCGAGCCGCAACAGCTGCTGTTCCGCCGGCTGGGCCTGCACCCCGCCGGCACCCTCGAGGTGTGGGCGGCCGCCGCACTGGCCGACCTGCCGGCGCACGACACCGCCGACCTGCTCGACGAACTGGTCGAGGTGAACCTGGTCCAGGCCGACATCCCCGGCCGGTATCGGCTGCACGACCTGATCCGCGCCTTCGCCGCGACCCTCGTCACCGACCAGGAACACCGGCCCGCGACGCTGCGGATGCTCGACGCCTATGTGCAGACCCTCGAGGTCGCCGGCCGGCACCTGGAGACGCACCGCTGGAACATCGGCGCACCGCAACCGACCGCCCGCCCCGGACAAGCATTCAGCACCTCCGCCGACGGTGCGGCGTGGGCGTTCACCAATTGGTCCACCATCGTCGCGCTGGTGGACATCGCCGAACAGGCCGGCGCGCACCGGCACGCCGCACTCCTGGCCCGCATGGCGTACCGCTCTGCCGAAGTGTTCGGCCTCAGCACCGAGGCGCTGCGGCTGGCCGAACGGGCGCTCGCCGCCACCGAGGCACTCGGCGACGACGCACTGACCGCGGACACCAACGCGCTGGCAGGAGCCCTGTACCTACGCCTCGGCCGGCACGCCGAGTGCCGCGCCTGCGTCGAACGGGCCACGCACCTGTACCAGCGATTCGGCAACGACCAGCTCGCACTCTCCATGCAGGTGAACACGACAGTCCTCCTGCGGCACGAGGGACGGCATCTCGACGCCGTGCGCACCGCCGAGGCGGCACTGTCGGTGGCCCGCGCCCGGCTCGACCGCTTCCTCGAAAGCAGGGCGCTGGTCGAGGGAGCCGCAGCACTGCACGAACTCGGCCGGCACGAGCAGGCCCGCCGGATGCTCGTCGACGCCGCCCAGGACCTGCGCCACCGCAGCGCGCATGCGCTCAGCATCGCCCTGGGCTGGCTCGGCAGCGTCCACATCGCCCTGCACCAGCCGGACGCGGCCGCGATCGCGCTGCTGTGGGCGATCAACCTGAAACGGCAACACGGCAACATCGGCGGCGCCGCCGAAGCACTCAGCGACTACGGACGGCTCCTCGCCACCGAGGGTAACCCCGAGGCTGCCCTGCGCTACCAGCGGCAGGCATACGAACAGGTCCGCACGACGGTCGGCGACGGCTACTTCGAACCGATCATCGCCAACCACCTCGGCGAGACACTCACCGTCCTCGGCCGCTACGACGAGGCCATCGCGTTCCACCGCCGCGCCCTCCGGGAAGCCGAGCACCGCCACTGGCCCTACGAACGTGCCCGCGCACGAGCCGGCATCGCCGCCGCGTTACGCCACAGCGACCCCGACGAAGCCGACGTCGTCCGCACGCAAGCGATCACCGAACTGGTCGCCATCGGCCTCGACCCCGATACCGCGTACGCCTTGGCGCATCGATCCGGTCAGTCAGGCACTCCCGCCGCCCCGGAAGCCAGAGCCCGGCGGACGGTGGTGCGCGGGCCGGTCAGTACGTGATGGTCAGGCACGCCACCCGGCCGCCGGCGGTGCCCGCCTCGCCGGCCCCCGTCTTCGTCTTCTCCTCGTGGATCACCAACGAGTACGGCCGGTGCTGCGGGGTCAGCGCCCACGGCTGGTCGGCGTTCGACTTGGCCTTGCCCTCGGCGTCGGTGGTGAAGTCCAGCCACACTTCGTTCTGCGGATTGGCGTACTTCGGGTCGTTGGACGGCGAGGAGCTCGCCGTCGGCTCCGGATGATGCTGGAAGTGGCCGCCGGCCGCCTTCGGATCCTTGCCGCACGGGTTGACGTGCAGGTGCGCCCCGTAGGTGCGCTTCGGGTTGAACCCGGTCACCGCTAGCGCGACCTTGGTGTGCCCGCCGACGGTGTGCAGGGTGAGGACCGCGGCGGCGGACGAGGTCGCCGCGGAGGTGTCGTACAGCAGCGCGGTGCTCCCCGGCGGCGCCGTCGCCGCGGGCTGGAAGGTGCCCTTCGCCGTCACCATCGCCGGCTCGGTGCCCGACGTGTTCGACGGCTGGGGCGGCGCCGACGCCGACGCTGCCGGCCGCTGCTGCGACGGCGAGTCGCTCCCGCAGCCGCCGGCGAAGAGCGCCGGCCCGAACAGGACCAGCGTGGCGGCAACTCCACGTTTCATCGCAACCCCCTCGTTGTCGGTGGGCGCCGGGGCGGGCGTCGGCGGCGCGACGACCAGCACCGGCACATACACCAGCCTGGCCGTCACCGGTGCGGCCGGACCCCGGACACCCCCGACGACCACCCGATGGGTCACCACCCGGAGCGCGAAGGGTTGCCCGGTTGCGCACGTGGCCGAGGACCCGCACGTGGGTGGCGGGACGGCCCGGCGCGTCACGGCCGTGCGGCCGCCAGGGTGAGGGCCATCGACAGGGCGCCGATCAGGGGTGCGTCGTCGACGAAGCTGGCGGCGGCCAGGCGGGGCGGGAACGGTACCGAACGATCCAGCACCGCCGCCACGCGCGGCAGGATGTGGTGTGCCGCGCCCATCAGGCCGCCGCCGATGACCACCCGCTGCGGGTCGAGGACGATGCTGAGGTTGGCGACCGTGCGGGACAGGGTGTCCAGGGCCTCGTCGAGCAGGCCGGCGACGCTCGGGTCGGGGTACGACTCGAACAGCTCGGCGGCGGTGACCGGGCGGCCCAGCAGGGCCGAGCCGCGGCGGGCCAGGGCGCTGCCGGAGATCGCCTCCTCCAGCGGGGCGCGGTCGTCGGCGAAGGCGGGCGCGTCCGCGGTGTCGCGCAGGTAGCCGATCTCGCCCGCGGCGCCGTTCGCGCCGGGCAGGATGCGGCCGCCGGCCACGAGGGCGGCGGACAGGCCGGTGCCCACGTTGACGTACAGCCCGGTGTCGGCGCCGCGCAGGGCACCCCAGCGCAGTTCGGCGACGGCGCCGGCGTTGACGTCGTTGTCGATGGCGACCGGGGTGTCGCCGAACGCCGCGCGCAGCAGGCGGGGCAGGGGCAGGCCGTCCCAGCCGGGGACGTTCGGGGCGAGGCGGACCACGCCGTCGCGCAGGACGCCGAACGTGGCGACGCCGACCGCGGCCGGCTCGGCGACGAGGTCGCGGGCGGCGGCCAGGGTGCGCTCGACGACCTGCGCCGCGCCCTCGGCGCCGCGGGTGTCCAGGCGCACCGTGGCGTGCGGCCGGCCGTCGGTCGCGCCGACCGTCGCCGTGCCCAGCGCGACCTTGGTACCGCCGAAGTCGATCGCCAGAACCCGCCGCGTCACCGGGGCCGGCCCGGCCGGGCGAGGGAGTCGATCGCGACGGCGACGGCGAGCACCGCGGCGGTGACCATGTACCGCACCGAGGAGTCGACGCTGAGCAGCAGCATGCCGTTGGTGATCGACTGGATGACGAGGATGCCGAGCAGCGCGGCGTAGGCCCGGCCGCGGCCGCCGAAGAGCGAGGTGCCGCCGATGACCGCGGCGGCGATGGCCATGAGCAGGGTGTCGCTGCCGCCGGAGCTCTGGTTGACCGCGGCGAGCCGGCTGGCGGCGATGATGCCGCCGAACCCGGCCAGGGTGGCGGAGGCCATGAACGCGATGACGCGGATGCGCACGATGCTGATGCCGGCGCGGCGGGCCGCCTCGGCGTTGCCGCCGACCGCGTACATGTGCCGGCCGAAGACGGTGTGGCGCAGCATCAGGTCGAGGGCGACGACGAGCGTGCCGAAGATGACGAGCAGCAGCGGTACCCCGCGGTCGGCCGACAGCACCGAAACGGCGACGGCCAGGACGGCGGCGAGCCCGCCCAGCCGCAGCGCGAGCCACAGCCCGGAGCCGACGGGCAGGTCGGCGGCGCGGCGCAGGCGCCGCTGGACGAGCGAGCCGGCGGTCCATCCGGCGACGATCGCGCCCGCGAGCAGCCAGCCGGCCCACGGGGGCAGCCAGGTGTCGCTCAGCCCGGCCAGAAACCCCTCGAAGGGCAGGTTGATGGTGCCGCCGCGGCCCAGGAGGTACAACATGAGGCCCTGCCACCCGATGAGCCCGGCCAGGGTGACGACGAACGACGGCATCCGCAGCCGGGTGAACATCCACCCGTGCACCAGGCCGATCAGCGCGACACAGCCCAGCGCCACGCCGACCGCGGCGACCGGGTTCCAGCCGTGCCGCACCGACAGGATCGTCATGACCACCGCGCACAGGCCGCTGACCGAGCCGGCCGAGAGGTCGATCTCGCCCAGCAGGATCACCATGATGACGCCGAGCGAGATGGTGCCGGTCGCGGCCATCTGCAGGGCCAGGTTGGTGAGGTTTTCGGCGGACAGGAAATGCTCGTTGAGGGAGCCGAACACCGCCGCGATGACGACGAGGCCGCCGACGACCGGCCACGCGCCGAGGTCGGCGCGGCCCGCGCCGCGCAGCGGGATCAGCGACTGGTACAGCCGCCCGGTCGTGGTGGTCACGCGATCTCCTCGGGCGCGGGGGCGGCGGCGCCGCCGGTGATGGCGGCGACGACGGCCTCGGGGGTGGACTCGGCGGTGGCGAACTCGCCGGCGTTGCGGCCCAGCCGCAGGACCACGATCCGGTCGCTGACCGCGCGCACGTCGGCGAGGTTGTGGGAGATGACGAGGACGGCCAGGCCCCGGTCGCGCAGCCGGCGGATCAGGTCGAGCACCTGCGCGGTCTGCTCGACGCCGAGCGCGGCGGTGGGCTCGTCCAGGATGACGACCCGCGGCTCGCCGATGAGGGCGCGGGCGATCGCCACGGACTGGCGCTGGCCGCCGGAAAGCATGGCGACCGGCACCCGGATGTCGCGGATGCGCACGTCGAGCGAGGACAGCAGGTCGCGCGCCGCGCGCTCCATCCGGATGTGGCTGAGCACGCTCCAGCGGCGCCGCTCCGCGCCGAGGAAGAGGTTGCCGACGACGTCGAGGTTCTCGCACAGGGCGAGGTCCTGGTGGACGGTGGAGACGCCGAGCCGCTGCGCGTCGTGCGGGCTGCCGATGCGCACCGGGGCGCCGTCGAGCCCGATCGAGCCACTGTCGGCGGTCACGACCCCGGACAGGACCTTGACGAGCGTCGACTTGCCGGCGCCGTTGTCGCCGACCAGCGCGACCACCTGGCCGGACGGGAGGTCCAGGCTCACCCCGTCGAGAGCCTGGACCGCGCCGTACCGCTTGCTGACGTCGGTTGCGGAGAGCACTACTGGATTCCGGCCGTGGTGCAGGCCGCCGCGACGGCGCCGGTGCAGATCTCGGAGGCCTTGTAGAAGCCGTCCTTGATGATGGTGTCCTTGATCTTGTCCGCGGTGACCGCGGTCGGGTCGAGCAGGAACGCGGGGATGTCGCCGGTACCGTTGGCCACCTTCGTCGGCGCGGCCGGCTTCTCGCCCCGGGCGAGCGCCACGGCCAGCTCCGCCGACTGCTCGGCCTCCCGCCGGATGTCGAGGTAGATGGTCATGTACTGCTCGCCGGTGAGGATCCGCTGTACCGCGGCGAGCTCGGCGTCCTGGCCGGTGATCGGCGGCAGCGTCGCGTACCCGGCGCGCTTCATCGCCGCGATGGCGCCGCCGGCCATGCCGTCGTTGGCGGAGAGCACCCCGACGACGGTGTCCCGGCCGAGCGCGGTGATGGCCTGCTCCATCTCCTGCTGGGCCTTGTCCGGGCTCCAGTCCGGGGTGTCGTACTCGCGGCCGATCTCCACCTTGCCGTCGAGGACCTTGTGCGCGCCGGTCTTGTAGTCGGCGGAGCTGGGGTCGGTGGGCGAGCCGTTGATCATGACGATCTTGCCGGCGTTCGCCTTGCCGGCCTTGTTCAGCGCGTCGAGCAGCGCCTGGCCCTGCATCTCGCCGACCCGGACGTTGTCGAAGGAGACGTAGTACTCGTACGTGATCCCGGAGATGAGCCGGTCGTAGGCGATGACCGGCACCTTCTTCTGCTTGGCCTGGTTGACCAGCGACGCGACCGCGCCGGCGTCGACAGCGTCGAGCACCAGCACGTCCGCGCCCTGGGTTAGGGCGGCCTCCACCTGCTGCTGTTGCTTCGCGGCGTCCTGGTCGGCGTTGGAGTACAGCACCTTGCAGGTCGCGCAGAGCGCGCTCACCTTGGCCTCGAACAGCGGCCGGTCGAACGCCTCGTAGCGGGTCGTCTTGGACTCCGGCAGGAACAGCGCGATGGTCAGCGTGTCCTTGCCGCCCTGCTTGTCACCGGTACTGCCGCCGCCACACCCGCCGGCGAGGACCGCCGCGGCGGTCAGCACTGCGACGAACCATCTGGCTCTCACGGAGGGCACCTTTCCTCGGAGGGTTCTCGCGAGGATGTTCGGGCACTCGGCCGACCCTTGGCAAGGTCCTTTACAAAATTGATAAGGGACCTTTCTGAACCCCTGTGGCACGCTGTACCCCGTGCAGACCACCGCCACCGCCAGCACGACCAGCGTGCTGCGGGTGATGAACGAGCGAGCCGTGTTCGCTGAGACCTTCCGCCTCGGCGCGGTGTCGCGCCCCGAGCTGGCCCAGCACACGGGGCTGTCCAAGCCGACCGTGGCCGGCGCCCTGGCCAACCTGGAGCGCGCCGGGCTGCTGCGCCAGGTCGGGATGCGCGCCGGCGCGGCCGGTCGCTCCGCGGTGCTGTACGAGGTGCGCCCCGAGGCCGGCTGGGTCTTCGCCGTCGACGTCGGCCGCTCCTACGTCCGTGTCGCCCTGGCCGACCTGGTCGGGCGGATCGTCGCGCGCAAGGACGAGCCGTCGCGCAGCGTGCGCGCCCGCGACCTCGTCGCGCAGCTCACCCGCCTCGCCGAGGAGCTGGCCACCGCGGCCGGCATCACGCGCGACGACATCACCCTGGCCGTCTTCGGTACCCCGGGCATCCACGACAAGGCCACCGGCGCCCTGCACCTGGCGCCGAACCTGCCCGGCTGGAACCGCCGCGGGAGCGTCGAACGCCTGGCCGGCATCGCCGGCGCGACCTACGTCGTGGAGAACGACATCGACCTGGCCGCCGTCGGCGAGGCCACCTACGGCCTCGGCCGCGGCGTGCGGCACTTCGTCTACGTCTCCATCGGCACCGGCACCGGCATGGGCATCATCATCGACGGCAAGCTGTACCGCGGCTTCCGCGGCGCCGCCGGCGAGATCGGCTACCTGCCGGTCGGCGAGGACGACCCGCTCGCCGACGAGCCGGCCGCCCGCCGGCGCGGCCTGTTCGAGTCGGTCGCCTCGGCCGACGGCGTGGTCGCCATGGCCCGCCGGCTCGGCCTGACCAGCGTGAGCACCGCGAAGGACGTCTTCGACGCCGCCCGCGCCGGCGTCGAGATCGCCCGCCAGGCGGTGGCGCGCGAGGTCGACCACGTCAGCCATGCCCTCGCCGGCATCACCGCGGTGCTCGACCCCGAGCTCGTCGTCCTCGGCGGCGGCGTCGGCAGCCAGCCCGGCGACCTGCTCACCACCCCGGTCGCCGAACGCCTGTGCGACCTCGTCGCGCTGCGCCCGCCACGCATCGAGGTCTCCACCCTCGGCACGGACGCCGTCCTGCTCGGCGCCCTCGCCGTCGGCCTGGCCGACGCCAGGGACCTGGTCCTGGACACCGCGGCCGCCGGCTGACGGGCGGCGGTGTCAGGGCGTGACGTCGACGTCGTGGCGGTTCGCTGCCATTGCCGCCGCGGCTTGTCGCAGTGCACTCCCCACGGCGATGACGGCGGGCGCATCGGCCGCGGTGGCGCGGGTGGCGGTGAAGACGGTGCGTTGGAGGCGCTCCTCCATCAGCGACTGTGTGGTGATCTGCGGCAGCGCCGCGGTGAGCAGCGCCGGTAGCAGGGCGACGGCTCGGCCGGAGGCCACGAGGGCGCCGAGCACGAGCCCGTCGTCGCTGCGATGCCTGATGCCGGGTTCGAAGCCTCCCAGACGGTTGCAGACGTTGCGCAGCACCGCGTCGAGGCCTGTCCCGCGGTGGCCGGTGGCCCACGCCATGTGCTCGCAGGCGGCGAGGGGGAGGGGGCCGCGCGTGGCCAGCGGGTGCTCGGGGTGCACGGCGAGGAGGACGTCCTCGCGCATCAGGTCGCGCCGGTGGATGTCGCGTTGGCGCCCGACGGGAACGGGGTCGTACTCGATGCCGACCACGAGATCGACGGCGCGTGAGCGCAGCTCGGCCAGTGCCGGCGCCGTCTCGCGCTGATGGACCTCGACCTGCAGGTCGGGCGCCGTTGTCGCGAGCCGGTCCAGCGTCGCGGGGAGCAGCGCCAGCGCTGGAGTCTGGACGATGGTCATCCGCAGCCGCCCGCGTGGTGCGTCGCCGATGCTCGCGAGTTCGGCTCGAACGGCCTCGTCGGCGGCGAGGGCGTCCGCCGCGTAGACGGCCAGCCGGCGACCGGCCGGGGTGAGTTCGACGTTGCGGCCGACTCGTCGCAGCAGCTTGGCGCCCGCCTCACGTTCGAGCTGGGCAAGCTGCGCGGACACGCTCGACGGGCTGTATGACAGCGCGTCCGCGACCGCGGCGACCGTGCCCAGCCGGGCCAACCCGTCCAGGAGGCGCAGCCGTCGCAGTTCCATAGTTCGGATTATCCTACGAATTTCCTTCGCGAATAGGAGCTGGTAGCGAACGTTAGCATCGGACACGCTGGCTGGCGTGATCCTCATCCCGCTCCTGCTCGCTCCGGCCGTCATGGCCGCTGCCGCCCTGATCGAACGACGGCTCGGCCCCTCGGCGGCCGGATGGGTCGCGGCGCTGCCGCTCGCGTTCGCGGTGGCGGTGGCCGCCGTGACGGTCGACGCGAATCCTCAGGCGGCGGGCTCGATGGCCCTGAGCGCGGCGGCGCACGTCCCCGCACAGGTCGTTCTCGGCGTGGTCCTCGCACGGGTCCTGCGGCGGCGTGGCCTGATCAGCGGTGCCGTGTGCGGCGCATCGGCCTACGTCATCTGCTCGTTCGTCGTCCACCAGGTGCCGGCCGCACTCGCGGTGGCCGTCGCGGTCGGCGCGCTCGCGGTCGCCCCACGGCTCATGCCCTCCGCGCAGCCGCGGCTCGGCTCGCCCCGCCACTGGTCGACCACGGCCCTGACCTGTCTGTGCGCGGCGGCCATCGTCGCAGCCGCCGTGCTGAGCAGCCGGCTCGCCGGCCCTGACCTCGCGGGCGCGATCGCGGCCTTCCCGACGATGTGTACGACGCTCACCGTGGTCGCGGTGACTCGCGACGGCGCGATCGCCGGCGTCCACACCCTGGTCGGCCTCGTGCGCAGCCTGCCCTGCTACCTCGCCTTCTGCCTCGTCGTCGCGCTGAGCGCCCCCGTGATCGGACTCGCCGGGGTCGGGCTCGGGCTGCTCGCCTGCCTGGCGATGGCGGGCGTCACGTGGCGACGGGTGCCGATCGCGCCGGCAGTCGGCTTCGACGCCGGTGGGTCTACCCGCTGGTGACAAGGTGCCGGGCGGCTGCCGCGATGTGGTTGGCGTCGATGCCGGCCCAGGCGAGGAGCTCTGCTCCACTGCCGGAGCCGGGCATGTCGCGGACGGCCAGGTGGGTGATGTGCAGGTCGGAAATGCCGTCGGCGACCAGGCTGTCGATGACGGCGCAGCCGAGGCCGCCTTCGGGATGGTGGTCCTCGGCGACGACGATGCGGCCGCCGGTGGCGGTGGCGGCCGCGGCGAGGGTGGTGCCGTCGATGGGTTTGACGGAGTACGCGTCGATGACCCGGGCGGTGATGCCGGCTTCGGCGAGGTTGTCGGCGGCGGCGAGGCAAGCGTGCAGCGTGACGCCGGCGCCGATGAGGACGACGTGGTCGTGGTCGCTTTCGCGCAGGACCTTGGAGCCGCCGATGGGGAAGGGTTCGCCGTCGGGGTACAGGACGGGGTAGGCGCCGCGGGTGGTACGCAGGTAGCTGATGCCGGGGTTGGTGGCCATGGCGTTGGTCAGGGCAACGGTGCTGGTGGCGTCGGCAGGGTAGAGCACGGTGGAGCCGTGCACGGCGCGGATCATGGCGATGTCTTCCAGACCCATCTGGGAGGGGCCGTCGGCGCCGATCTCGAGGCCGGCGTGGGAGCCGACCAGGCGGACGTCGACGCCGCTGATGGAGCCCATGCGGATGAAGTCGTAGGCGCGGGTCAGGAACGCGGCGAAGGTGGAGGCGAAGGGGCGGTAGCCGCGTGCGGCGAGGCCGGTGGCGGCGGCGATCATCTGCTGTTCGGCGATGAACATTTCGAAGTACCGGTCGGGAAAGGCACGGGCGAACTCGAAGGCATAGGTGGAGTTGTTGACTTCACCGTCGAGCGCGACCACCCGCGGGTCGCGGGCGCCGAGGGCGACCAGGGCGTCCCCGTATGCCTTGCGGGTGGCGACTTTCGCGCCGAGCTCGTAGCTGGGTCGCGCCTTGTCGCCGGCGGCGGCGGGCGCGCGACCGTCCGTGCCGCGGCCGGCCGGGCGCCGCGGGCCGCGGATGGTGAGGTGTCGCGGGCCGCCGAGTTCGGCGATGGCGCGTTCGGCCATGTCGGCGGGGAAGGGTTTGCCGTGCCAGCCTGGGCGGTCCTCGACCTCGGAGAAGCCTTTGCCCTTGACGGTTTTGGCGAGGATCACGGTGGGCCTGCCATCGGCATCGGTACTGTCGGTGGCGGTGGTGAGCGCCTGGTCGATGGCGGTCAGGTCGTGGCCGTCGATGGTCAGCACGCGGGCGCCGAAGGCTTCGGCGCGGGCCGCGTAGGCATCGAGGTTCCAGCCGAGTTCGGTTTCGCCGCGCTGGCCGAGCCGGTTGACGTCGACGATGACCGTGAGGTTGGACAGCCGGTAGTAGGAGGCCTTGTCGAAGGCTTCCCAGATGGAACCTTCGGCGAGTTCGCTGTCACCGCACAGGACCCAGATCCGGTAGGGCTTCTTGTCGAGGTACTTGCCGGCCAGGGCGACGCCGACGCCGTCGGGCAGGCCCTGTCCGAGCGAGCCGGTGGCCACGTCGACCCAGGGCAGCGCGGGGGTGGGGTGGCCCTGCAGGCGTTGCCCGAAGCGCCGGTAGTCGTGCATCAGCTCCTCGTCGGTGACCACGCCGACGGCCTTGAAGACCGCGTAGAGCAGGGGTGAGGCGTGACCCTTGGAGAAGATCAGGTGGTCGTTGGTGTCGGCGGACGGGTCGTCCCAGTCGTAGCGCAGGTGCCGCGCGACGAGCACGGCGAGCAGGTCGGCGGCGGACATGCTCGAGGTGGGGTGGCCGGATCCGGCGCTGGTGGACGAGCGGATCGCGTCGACCCGCAGCTGGGCGGCGAGCTGCGCGACGGTGTCCAGGCTCGTGTCAGGCGGGGTGGTGATCGTGGTCATGTCGGTTACTACCCGCCCGTCGCGGCGGCTAACGGTAAGCGGGCCGCCCGGTCAGTGCAAAGGGCAAACGTCCTGGCGTTCGCGCTATCGGGCCGCCCGAGCCGGCGGCCGGGAAATCGACCGCTGGGCGGTCGCCGCCCGCGGCGCCAACACCTGACCGGCACCGCCGCCGGTCACTCGCGCTCGGCACCGGCCTTCGCGCGGGCGGGCCGCTTCGCGAACGTCCTCAAGGCGGTCAGCCCGATCAATCCGGTGGCGATCGGGTTGAGGCCGACGACGAGGAACTGAACGGCCAATGGAACCCCGGCGAGCAGCCCGATGGTGGCCGTACCGGCCGCCGCGGCAGTGATTTTGAGGCCCGCGCCGATGGTGAAGACCTGCGCCCGGACGTCCTCGGGCGACAAGGCGTTGCGCGCGGTGAAGAGCGCGCCGACCAACGGCCCGAGGAAGAACCCGGAAAGGGCGAGCGCCGCGGTCAACACGGGCAGCGAGGTGGTGACGGCGCCGACCAGCACGGGGAGACCCGTACCGCACATGCCAAGCATGACCACGGCCGGGGCGAGCCGCGTGGGTGCCGGGCGGGCAGTCCACAGCAGCGAACCGAGCAGGCCGCCGAGCGCGACCGCGGAGAGCATGAGCCCGGACGCCGAGGCATGGTGGTGAGCCTTCGCCGCCAGTGCGACCACGACCGGCACCGCGCCGGGACCGAGTTGGCCGATGGCGCTGGCCAGGATCACGGTGGCCAGCGTCTTGTTCGCCACGATGGCCCTGGCCCCGCCGGTCAACGACGGCCGGCCCGTGGCTCCGGCCGCCCGCTCCTGCCGCACCGGCAGGGCCGCTGCCAGGACGGCGCCGGCGGCCGAGAATGCTGCCATCAGCAGACATGCGGCCGTACTGCTGACCAGACTCGCCGTAAGGCCGGCCAGCGCGGGCCCGCCGATACCGGCGAGGTTGTAGGTCAGCGCATCGACGCCGAAGATGCGCGGCAGTGACTCCGGCTTGGCGAGCCGGGAAACCTGGCTGCTGAGACCCCCGGTGAGCGCCGGCCCGCAGGAGCCGCCCAGGAGCAGGATGAGCAGCGACGTGCTCAGCGGCACGTGACCCAGGGTGATCGCGGTGAGCGCCAGCGAGGAGGAGAACCCGAGCGTGAGTCCGGCGATCGCCAGGGACGGCCGCCGTGCCCAGTCCGTCAGCGCCCCGACCACCGGCGCGGCGACGACGTGCGGAATCATCAAGCAGGCGACCAGCAACCCGGTGGCGCCCTCGCGATGCAACCGGTCAAAGGCCAGCAGGATCAGGGCGACACGCCCGCCCTCGTCGGCCGCCCGCACCATGACGGCGGCGCTCGCGTATGCAACCAAACGGGATGCGGGCACGCGCCACCCTAAGCGTCGGCGAGCCGATATGTCAGTCGTCGGCCAGCCAATCGATGGTTTCGGCGGCGGAGCCGGCCTCATAGCCGTCGCAGGCCGCGGATCGAATGTCGATCTCCCGATCGCCTGCCTCCGCGCGGGCCCTGACGTCGCCGTTCCGGTCCAGGAACGCCGTGTGTTCCGGCGTCAGACGCATCACGATCCGGTCCTCGTTCCAGTCGGCGGTCACCGTCACGATCCCGTGGTCGCCCTCTGCCATGAACTCGGCGATGCCGCGAAGTACCGTGAACGCCCAGACCAGCGTCGGCAGCCG
This sequence comes from Dactylosporangium sp. NPDC048998, assembly GCF_043197855.1. Taxonomy (NCBI): domain Bacteria; kingdom Bacillati; phylum Actinomycetota; class Actinomycetes; order Micromonosporales; family Micromonosporaceae; genus Dactylosporangium; species Dactylosporangium sp. NPDC048998. Next base: position 110,063 of record NZ_JBICTV010000012.1, on the reverse strand, counting down.
AAAGTCGACCCGGCAGGAGAAGTCGATGGCCAGCGACCCGGAATCCTCGTCGAACCGGAACATCAGCTCGTCGTCTTGCGCCAACTCACCGAACACGGTCGCGTAGTCGCCTTCGAGCCACCGGTCGCATTCCTCGATCGCGGCGGGAAGCTCGTCGCGGCACGCCTCGCTGATGCCGGCCCACTGCTGTTCCGGCCATCCCGATGCCGGCTTGACCGGTGCTCTCAGGTACGCCTGCAGGCGCGGTTTGGCGACGGCGATCGCCGCCGTCAGGAACACCGTTTCGGACACCGAATGACCTCCCAGTACGCACGGCAACCCCGGTCGGCACTATAGATCGGCCGCGACCGGGCGGATGGCCGAGATTCCGCGGACGTAATGTGGGGTCGTGCGTTCGACGGTACCGGTGCTGCTGCTCGACCTGGACGGCGTGCTGAATCCGTTCGCCGCGCCGGCGTGTCCCGACGGCTACCAGGAACGTGTGTTCTTCGAGGGGGAGGGGCCCGAGCGGTACTGCGTGGCGCACGGGGACTGGATCCGCGAGCTCGCGGCCGCCGGGGAACTGTGGTGGGCCACCGGCTGGGGCGAGCACGCCAACGAGCGCTATCTGCCCCTGCTCGGCGTCGATCCGCTGCCGGTGGTCCGGTTCCCGCCGGCGCCGTTCGAGCCCGAACTCAAGGTTCCGGCCGTCGACGCCGTGGTCGGCGACCGCCCGGCGGCCTGGATCGACGACAACCACACCCCGACGGGCCGGCGCTGGGCCGCCGGGCGCGTGGCACCCACGCTGCTCGTGTCGATCGACCCGGCGATCGGGTGGACCCGCGCCGATGTGGACCGGGTGCTCGACTGGGTGCGGAGCCTGCCGCGGCCGGCCCGACCGCGACCGCCAGGGCGGTCGCGTCGGCATCCGCGGCCGTTTGGTCGACGGCAGGATGGAACGGGGAACGCGACGAACGCGTCGGATCGGGCGTGAAGCGACTTCTCCTCGTGCTGATGCTTGTCGGCGTCTGGTCCGGCGCGAACGGGTGCGGCACATCAGACGCCGGCGGCCAGCCGGCACCGGGCGCCGCACCCCTGCGGGGTTTCGGCATCGACGTGGACCAGGCGGTCTCGGCCCGCGTGCCGCAGGTACACCTGAAAACCTGCGGCACGTGGGGCTGCGCCGAGCAGGACGTGCCGCTGTTGATCGCCGGTCCGACGAGCAGCGCGCCCTGCCCGGGGGCGTCGACGGGTCCCGACGCGGTGGCGTGCGGGCCGGTGCAGCTGCCGGGTCCGGGGCCAGGGTACGGCTACGCTCCAGTGCCGCAGCTGACCCTCGACCCGGTGATCGTGACCGTGACGACGCCGGCGGGCGCGCCGACGCCGATCTCCGCGGAGGTGCGGGTACAGCCACGCCTGATCTGCCCGGACCCCGACGCCGGGCAGAGCGCGTGCGCGGGCGGCGCACCCCAGGCGCGGCTGCGCATCGCCGCGGACGGCACGGTCGACCAAACGGCCTGATCGGACGCCACGCCGCGAGCGCCCCGTCGTTTCACCGGGTGACGGTGTCGTCGGGCGCCGCGGTGTCGGCTGCCGGCGTGGCGGGATTGCGCTGGGGGCCCCGGAGGAGGACGTAGACGAACAGCACCGCCATGATGGTGAAGCCTGCCCACATGGCCTTCTGCCAACCCTCGACGAAGGACTCCTGGGCGGCGCGAATGAACGAGTGCGCGCGGGGTCCGGCTGCGTCGGCAGCTTCGAGGGCGTTGGCGATGCCGCCCCGGGCGGCGTCGGCGGCTGCGCCGGGGACTGCGTCGAGCCGGGAGTCAACGGCGTCGCGGTAGCCGGCCGACAGGACCGCTCCGAGCAGGGCGACGCCGAGCGCGGTACCGAACTCCCTGGTCACGTCGTTCAGCGCGGACGCGACGCCTTGGTGCTCGCGCGGCAGCGCGGTGGTGATGGCCTCGGTGGACGGGGTCATCGACAGGCCCATGCCGAGTCCCATGGCCAGCATGCCGGGCAGCACCGAGAGGTACCCGCCTTCGACGGAGACGAATACGGCCATGAGCGCCAGGCCGGCGCCGCCGAGGAAGATGCCGGACGCCATGGTCGAACGGCTGCCGATGCGCGCTGCCATCCGCGGCGCGAGGCCGGAGGCGAACATCATCAGCACCGCCATCGGCATCAGCGCCAGTGTGGAGCGCAGGCCGGACCAGCCGAGCACGGCCTCGAAGTACGGAAAGAGCACCACGAAGATGCCGGCCTGCACGCCGAACACCGCCAGGAGCGACACGGATCCGCTGGCCAGACCGCGCTCGCGGAAGAGCCGGACGTCGAGGAGCGGGGCCTTCTGGCGCAGCTCCCATGCCACGAAGCCGACGGCGGCGACGGCTCCGATGACGAGGCTCAGCAGCGTCACGGGCGCGGTCCAGCCCCGTTCGGGGCCTTCGTGGAGGACAAAGATGAGTCCGAGTACGGCGACCGCGGAAGTCAGCGAGCCGATGGCGTCGAACCGATGGTCCGACTGCTCGCGGGAGTTCGGGACCGACCGGACCGTCACGGCGGCGGCGGCGAGGACGAGCGCGACCGGCAGGACGAACAGCCACCGCCAGGTGGCCAGGTCGACCAGGAGGGCCGACAGGTACATCCCCAGGATGCCGCCACCGCCGGCGACGGCGGTCCAGACACCGATCGCCTTGGCGCGCTCTTCGTCGGGGAAGGTCGAGGTGATGACGGCGAGGGTGACCGGCATGATCATCGCCGCGCCCACACCGCTGATGAGCCGCGCGGCGAGCATCACCTCGGAGGAGGTGGCCAGGCCCGCGGCCGCGCTTGCCACCCCGAACACAGCGAGGCCGGCGAGGAGCACCGGCTTGCGGCCCAACCGGTCGCCGAGCGCGCCGAGCGGAAGCAGCAGTGCGGCGAGGCTGATCGTATAGATGTTGATGATCCACAGCACGGTGCTCTGTGCGGCGCCGAACTCGACAGCGAGCCTCGGCTGGGCGACGTTCAGGCCGGACACCGAGGCGATGACGGCCATGAGGGCGATACAGACCGCGATCAGGATCGCGCGACGCTGGCGTGGGTCGTGGATGGTCTGGTCGGCGTCGCCCGCCTGTGCGGACAGCTTCGTGCTCATCGGGTTTCCTGTCGAGCGGGCAGCGGGCATCGGCGCCGGGTGGCGCGCACGACGACGTCGTGGAGGAGGGCCTCTGCGCCCCCGTGACCGATGAGCGTCCGGTGGCGCTCCTCGGCGGTGACGATCTCCCACGCTGTCTCGTCCAGGCGCGCGGTGATGGCCGCGGCGGTGGCTGACGCCTCGGCGGGCGGATGGTGCCCGGACCCGTGGCCATGCTGGCTGTGATCGTGGCCGTGGCCGCCGCCGGTTGCGCTGTGGGTGTGGAGGTGACCGACGATCAGCAGGGTGCCGCCCGGTGCCACCCATCCGGCGATGCGGTCGTAGAACTCCAGCTGCGGCATCGCCGGATGGGCGTAGTGGGTCGTGACCAGGTCGAACCGCGTGCCAGGGTGCCAGACGCACAGGTCCGCCTCGACCCACCGCAGGCGCTCGGAGGCGCCGCTCGCCGTCGCGCGCTCGGCGGCGCGGGCGAGTGCCCCGGACGAGATGTCGGCCGCGGTCACCTGCCACCCGTGCGAGGCGAGCCAGATCGCCTCGGCGCCGGCGCCGCACCCCGCGTCCAGCGCCGTGCCCGGTACCAGCTCGCTGGTCTCACGAGCGAGGTACGGGTTCGGCGGATTCCCGCCCATGGATCCGGGACCGTCGGCGCTTCCGTGCCGCCAGTGCTGCTCCCAATACTCCTTGTCGAACCCATGTGTCATCGGTTGCTCCCGGTTCGTCTCACTAGGACCTGGTCCAGCGATGGTGACAATCGCGACGGCAAGTCGGCAAAGCCTGTTGCCGAATGGCAAACTCGGGGCATGGACGATGCAGTGGAGCGCACCCTCGATGCCGTCGGGCCGAGGCTGAAGCAGCTACGACAGCGGCGCGACGTCACCCTGGCCGACCTCGCCGAAGAGACGGGCATCTCCACCAGCACGCTCTCCCGGCTCGAGGCCGGCCTGCGCAGGCCCACGCTCGAGCAGCTCCTGCCGCTCGCCCGCGCCTACGGGGTGACCCTCGACGAGCTCGTCGACGCGCCGCCCACCGGCAACCCTCGTATCAACCTGCGCCCGATCGCCTGCAGCGACGGATCAACCATCCTGCCGCTGACCCGCAGGCCCGGAGGCATCCAGGCCTACAAGTTCGTCCTTCCGAGAGGAGACGACGACACCGAGCCCGACCTGCGCACGCATGAGGGTTACGACTGGGTCTACGTCCTCAACGGCACGCTGCGCCTGGTCCTGGGCGAGCACGACCTCATCCTCAAGCCCGGGGAAGCCGCGGAGTTCGACACTCGAACCCCGCACTGGTTCGGTGCCACCAGCGCCGGCCCTGTCGAGTACCTCAGTCTCATCGGGAAACAAGGCGAACGCGCGCACGTCCGCGCAGCCCCCAAGGCGCCGCCGTTGCGTACGGGTGCCGGGGGTTCATAGCCGAGCGGTGAAGCGGAGCAGCCGGCGCGTGATCGTGGCGGCGGCGACCGCGGTGAGGACGGCGGCGCCGACGCCGGCGAGCGCCGCCGCGGACGGTGCGCTGAGGTGGATGAGCTGGCCGGCCGGGGTGAGGGCGACGATGAGGCCGGTGAGTGTCGCGATGGCCGCCCAGGCGGGGAAGGCCGGGTTGGCGCGCCACGACAGGCCGGGTCGGGTGCGCAGGGTCCAGGCGATGGCGGCGTGCCCGGCGAGCCAGCCCAGGACGGCGGCCGCGCGTGCCGCGCTGAGGTGGGTGTGGGCGAGCAGGAGGTAGCCGGGCAGGGTGGCGAGGATCAGGGTGGCCGCGACGGTGACGATGGCGGCGAGTTCGGGCCGGTCGAGGAACCGGGCGCCGGGTGGGCGGGGCGGTTGGCGCATCGCCGCAGGGGCGGCGGGTTCGGCGATGAACGCCACGGAGGCACCGAGGTCCATGAAGATCTCGAGGAGCACGATGTGGACCGGGTCGAACGGGACGGGCAGGCCGGTGCCGAGGGCGGCGAGCAGGACGGTGACGAGCGCGAGCTTCGCGCCGAGGTAGAACGCGACCGCGCGGCGCAGCTGGGCGCTGATGTTGCGCCCTTTGGCGATCGCGGTGACGACGGTGGGGTAGGCGTCGTCGGTGAGGACGAGGTCGGCGGCGGCGCGGGCGAGTTCGGCGCCGCGGGCGCCGAGGGCGATCCCGACGTCGGCGGCGGCGAGGGCGGGGGCGTCGTTGGCGCCGTCGCCGGTGACCGCGACGATCTCGCCGCGGTGTTGCAGTGCGGTGACGACGCGGTGTTTCGTGGCCGGGGTGGCCCGCGCGACGACGGTGCCGTGCGTGAGCAGTGGTTGCAGGTCGGCGTCGGGGAGTTCGGCGAGTTCGCCACCGCGCGGGATGGACGGTCCGCCGGTGAGCCCGGCCCGGTCGGCGATGGCGGCGGCGGTGTCGGGGTGGTCGCCGGTGACGACGATGGTGGCCACGCCCGCGGTGGTGAGGGCGGCGGCGGCTTCGGCGACGCCAGGGCGTAGCGGGTCGGTGAAGGTGGCCAGCCCGACGTAGGTGAGGTCGGTTTCGGCGGTGTCTCGGTCCTGGGGGATGTCGGGCAGGGTGCGTTCGGCGAAGGCGATGATCCGCAGGCCCTGCCGGGCCACGTCATGCAGGTGCGCGTCGAGTTCGGCCCGGTGGGCCGGGTCGAGGCGGCAGCGGTCCAGTACGGCTTCGGGTGCCCCGGCGGCAGCGAGCCAGACACCGCCGGGGCCGGTGTCATGGCTGGGGTGGGCGCGGGAGACGAGCTTGCGGTGCGGGTCGAACGGGAACGCGACGAGGTCTTCGGCGGGGTCGGGTAGGCCGATCTGATGTGCGGCGTCGGCGAGTTGGGCCTCCATCGGGTCGCGGGCGGCGCCGGGCCGGGGTTGGGTGGCCAGCGCGACGGTGAGCACGTGGCGGCGGTCGCCGTGGATGTCGACGAGGTGGAGCTGGTTCTCGGTCAGGGTGCCGGTCTTGTCGGTGACGACGACGGTGACCGCGCCGAGGGTCTCCCCGGCGCGCAGCCGGCGCAGCAGTGCGCCGTGGCGGGCCAGCTGCCGGCCGCCGACGGCGAGCAGGACGACGACGAGAATCGGCAGTTCCTCCGGCACGGTGGCGAACGCGACGGTGAGCCCGGACAGGATCATGTCCTGCAGCGGCTGCCCGGCCAGCAGCCCGACGGCCGGGACGATGACGCTGGCGGCGATGGCCAGCACGAGCACGGCGCGGGCGAGCTCGGTCAGGGTGCGTTGCAGCGGCGTCGGGGGTTCCTTGGCGTCGGCGACCAGCTTGCCGAGCCTGCCGAGTTCGGTGCGGGCGCCGGTGGCCACGACCACGGCGGTGGCTTCCCCGGCCTGCACGGCGGTGCCCGCGTGCACGATGCTGGCCCGGTCGGCCAGTGCGGTCCCGGCAGGGACCGGTCGGGGGTCTTTGCCGACCGGGTGGGCTTCGCCGGTGAGGGTGGACTCGTCCACCCGCAGCCCCCGCGTGGTGAGCAGCCGCGCGTCGGCCGGCACGAGGTCGCCCACGGCGACCCGGACGACGTCGCCGGGCACAAGGTCAGCGGCGGGGACCTGACGGCCGTCGCCGAGGCGGGCGGTAGGGGCGCTCATCGCCCTGAGCGCGCCGATGGCGCGGGCGGCGCGCATCTCGGTGGCGGTCTCCAGCACGGCGACCGCGGCGATGACGACCGCGATCGCGACCGCGTCGGACAGTTCACCGAACACGGCCGAGAGCACCGCGACCGCGATGAGCAGCAGTTGCAGCGGCTCGGTGAACGACTCCGCCAGCTCCGGCAGCCACCGCTTCGGCTTGCGGCTGGTCACCGCGTTCGGCCCGTAGTCGGCCAGCCGTGCGGCGCGCTGCGGCTCGGCCAGCCCATCGGGTGTGCTGCCCAGCGCGGTCAGCACGTCGGGCACGGACAGGCCGCCGCCTGATCGGCCGCGATGGCGGCCGGCGCGTCGGTCATGCCTCACGCCTCCAGAGACAGGTCAACAGTGTGAGCGGGTCGTGGTCAGGGGATGGCCTCGGTGCTGCGGCCGGTGCAGTCGAGCAGTGTCAATCGATGACGATCACCGTGCCGATCACCATGAAGACACCGGGGACGATCCAGTGTCCGTAGCGCTGTACGACCTCGATGATCCTCTTGTGCGAGCCGAGCCAGGACCCGGCCAGGCACCACAGGGCGACGCCGGCGGCAAACACGGCGATCGTGATGAGGCTGCTGGTCAGGGCGATGGTGCGGAACATCGGGGTGTACACGCTGATGTTGTCCGCGCCGTTGGCGATGGTCACCCCGGCCACGGACAACAGCCCCGTCGCGGCCGTCGGGGCGGACAAGTCGTCATCGCCGTGCGCACGGATCGCCGAGATCAGGCCCTTGACGCCGAGAGCGAACGGCACGAGGCCGAGCAGCCCGACCCACCGGTCGGGCACGATGGTCAGGCCGAGTGCCGCGACCGCGGAGAGCGCCACGAGCACGCCGATTCCGGCGTACTGGCCGAGCCAGATCTGCCCGGGCCCTGGTTTGCCAGTGGCCCGGGCGGACAGGAACAGCACCGTCAGCACGATGAGGTCGTCAATGTTCGTGCCGACGAACACCCCGACCGCGGCGCCGAGCATTCCGAGTAGATCTCCCACGATCACGTATTGTCCATGCCCGACCGGTGCCTGCCGACCATGCGGCAGGCGAGGCGGGTTTCGTTGAGCTACGCGGCGAACGTGAAGATGCGGCCGCTGGGCGGCGGGAGTTGTGGTTGGGCGTGCAACTGGTGAACGCCCACGGAGAACAGCACGTCGGGCGGCGCGTGGAATGCCTGTTCGGTGAAGCCCGCGTCGGCGAACCAACCGCGGACGGCTGGGGTGAGATCGGGCGTACGACGGGTCCTGGTCCAGATCACCGTCGCGCGCGGTGCGCACAGCTTCGGCATGGCATTGACCGTTGCTCGCACGTCGGCATCGCTGATGTTGCCGAGCACGCCGGCGAGGAGGACCAGGTCGGCGGGGACAGCATCGTGGTACGCGGCGAAGTCCCCGGCATCAGCTTGGACGGCGGTGATCCCGTCGAGCCCGGCGGAGGCAATGCGGGCCCGGGCTGCGGCCACGTTGCGTGGCTCATATTCGATCAGCCAGGCCCGCACCCGTGTGGCGTCCGGCCGCTGTGCCAGGACGCCGATCAGGTCATGCCCTTGCCCCGCGCACACGCTGACCGCTCGAAGCGTGGTCTCCGGCCGCTCGTCAAGCCAGTCGCTGATGTGTTGCTGGACGAGCCGGAGCCGTCGCGACAGCGGGGACGTGTGGTCGCCGTACGGCAGGTGCCATTCGTGCCAGTCGGTCGAGGCCGTCATCGCTATGCGTCGTTCGTGGTGGCCGGGGGTTCGGAGGTGGGCTCGGGCGATGCGGCGGCGGGTGGGAAATGGACCGAAGGATCGGGGCAGATCATGTACGGCACCGGCCACGGGTATCCGCTGGGATGGACCGGCGCCGGCCAGCCCGGCGCCGGGGGTGTCGCGGTGCGCGGGACGAAGTAGCGGTGCGCAGGAGGCAGCGCCAGCAGTAGCACCACCGCGCACGTCAACATGAGCACCGCCAGCGCGCCGGCGCCGCCCGCCAGGATGGACACCTCGGAGAACGGGTCCGAACGCGAGTACAGGGTTTCGAGGAACTTGGACTGCTCCAGCGGTATCTCGCCGGTTCCGGAGGCATTGGGCCCGGAGACGTTCCCGCTGTCGAGCGCGAAGAAGAGCGGCGCGAACAGGAACCCGCCGCAGCCTTGCAGCATGCAGACCAGCAACTGCCCGCCCCCGGCGACGAAGACGAGGATCCGCGCGACGTTGCTGCCCCGCAGGACCGGCACCGCCGTCGCGGCGAGCCAGACCGCGAGCAGGAGCGTCGGCACGCCGAGGACCAGCGCCATGAAGACGTTTCCGAACCGCTCCGAGCTCACCTCGTCCGGGGCCGCGTCGGGCACCAGCGCGACGGCTCGGGAGATCTCACCGTCGAAGTGCACAGCGTACGCGACGACCAACCCGGCGATGCCGAGCAGCAGGGCGACGGCGGCGAGCTGCAGCCAGAACGCGACGGTCACCTGCGCGGGCCGGGCCGGACGTACGGCATCGACGGTCATGACGTTCAACAGTACGGGTGCGGCGTCACGCCCGGATACGCCCGTTCGGCCAGAAAATGGATCAACCCTCTTCCGTACCGAGCGGACCTCCGTTTCGTCTCCGTAGGATGTCGCGGTGACGGTGGTGCTGAAGCTCCTGCTGGCTCCGGCGCTGGTGGTCGCCTCCTCCCTGGCCGGACGCCGGTGGGGTCAGCGGGTCTCGGGCACGCTGGTCGCCCTGCCGATCGTGGCCGGGCCGATCCTGCTGATCACCTGTCGCCGCCTTCGCGCTGGCCCAGCTCGGTTCCCCCGGCGCTGTGCGGGTGCTGCACGGCGTTGCTCGGGGACTGCTCGGCTTCTCGGTCTTCTGTTTCCTCGTGGCCGTTCTCGTCGTGTCGCTCGGCACCGCCGCCGCGTTCGTGATCGCCCTGGCCGCCACGCTCACGGTTCAGGTGGCGTGGCGCGCGGTCACCGCGCGCCTGGCATCGCCTGCCGACTTGCCGGAGGAGGCCCTCCGGCACGTTCGTGCCGACCGTGTTCGACACCGGCGGTGCGCGGGTTCTCCCTGATCATGATCATGGACAACCCCGCGCACGCCGGTCGGGGACAGGTTGTTGAGCCACAGCGGATCAGGCGGGGACCTTGAGGGCGCGCCGTGCCGCGGCGATGACGAGGGAAATCAGCAGGGAGGTCACGACCTCTACCGCGATGGTGGCAAGTACCTGGGTCATCAGGGTCTCCTAGCAGGCAGATGGGAAATCGGCAGCGTTGATTCGGTGCTGGGCAGCGGACACGCCGGTGAATGAACGCTCAGGATGTAGGCGGCGCCGACCAGCATGCTCCCGGCATTGCCGAGCGAGCAATATGGGCACACGCCAATTCCTGCGCCGTAGCGGCGGTCTGGTCGGCAAGCTGGCCGAGTTAGCGGGCGCCCAGCATCGAGAGGGCCTTCGGCGAGGATCGCCGACTGCGGCCCGGACTATCGCTGTCCATCACTCGCCTCCCTCCGGTCATGACGCCACGGCGTCTGATCATCCGACACCGACGAGAGGCAATTCAGCTTCGGGAATTGATATCCCGGCCAGCACCTCTCTCGTTAGAGCTTTAGCACTCCACGGCGTAGCGCGGCCGTTAGGTCGCCACGCAGCCACTTGGCCTTTCCCCTTAATCCGGGAAGAGGTGTCCTGATCCGTAGCGTCTCTCGACGGGTGGGATCAGTGGCCTGTGTCCGTGGAGACGCCTCACCGAACGAGGTGTCCCATCTATCTTCCCGCAATTATAGCGCCTGTCTCGTGATGGCCCCGGGACACAACGGCGACAGCTCGCTTTTCGCGGTGCCGGCGTCGGCCTCCTGGCTGTTCACGGATTGCGGAACGCGCACCGGAATCGCACGCCTTCGCCGCATGACGGTGCGTCCGGGGGGCATCTCACGGTTTTCTGGGCCGATCTGGGGGGACCTCATGACGCAGCTAGTCGTCACATCGTACGGCGATCCGCGCGAGTCCGTATCGCTGCAGCGGGAGCCGGGCCTGCTGCTGGGTACTGACGACATCCTGGTCGAGATGGAGGCCGCGCCGGTCAACCCGTCCGACTTCCTGCTCGTCCGGGGCGACTACGGGGTCCGGCCGCGGCTGCCCAGCCCGGTCGGCGGCGAAGGAGTCGGGCGAGTGATCGACGCCGGTGGCGCTGCCGGCACGCGATTGGTCGGGCAGCGGGTCGTCATCCTGCCCACCTACGAACAAGGCACCTGGGCCGACAAGGTGGCGACCTCGTACCACAATGTGGTTCCCGTGCGAGAGGACGCCGATCCGTTGCAGCTCGCGATGCTGCCGATCAATCCGGCGACCGCGTACCTGTTGCTGCACAAGTACGCCAAGCTGGCCGCCGGCGACTGGGTCGGCCAGAACGCCGCCAACTCGGCCGTCGGCCGCTGCGTCATCGCCCTCGCCCGGTTGCAGGGCCTCAAGACCCTCAACATCGTGCGGCGCGAGGCCGCGGCCCAGATCGTTCGTGACGCCGGCGGAGACCGCGTGATTGTCGCCGGTGACGACCTGCCTGCCCAGATCGCCGACGTACTGGACGGTGCGGAACTCGCCCTGGCGCTGGACGGCACGGCCGGCCCGATCGTCGCCGACATCGCCGGTGCGCTCAGGTTCCGCGGTGTGATGGTCACCTACGCGTTCGTGACCGACGTACCCCCGGCCGTCCCGGCCCACGATCTCATTTTCAACGAGGTGACGCTCACCGGATTCTGGCTGATCAACTGGTTGCGCAACGCGCCACGCGCCGAGATCGAGCAGACCTACCGTACGCTGAGCGACCTTGTCGCCACCGGCGTGCTGACCGTCCCGATCGAGGCGACCTACCGGTTGGACGATTACCACGAAGCGTTCAAACATGCGATGACGCCAGGACGCACCGGAAAGATCCTGTTCACGTTCCCCTGATTAGCCACTCGGTGTGGGACGCAGAATGACCTTGTCGTAGTGGTTGTCGAAGAAATGGACGAAGGCGAGCGCCTCGGGTACGACGCCCATGCTGTTGCTGGTCGCCGACAGCAGGGCGGTGGCGTTCTGGCCTTGGACGGCGTACACGGTGAACCTGCGATTGGGGGGAAGGCCGCGGACGTCGATGACGATCTCGTCGAGTCCGGGAAGAGCCCGGATCTGGGCTGTGCCCACCCCGGTGACGCCTTGCACGTCAACGGGCAGGACCTCGTTGCGCGCGCCGAGTCCCTGCCGGCTCAGGTTCGCCGTGCTGGCGGCGCCGGTGCGGGCGACGTAGACCAACGCCATCGGCGACTGCCCGATGCGCAGGTTGTCGATCACGGTCATGGTCCGGGTGTCGATCACGTCGACGGCGTCGGAGTACTGCAGCGCCACGTAGACGCGGGTGTTGTCGGGGCTGGGCCAGATGCCGTGCGAACCGGCGCCGTGGTCGTGGATGCGCTTGACCAGCGTGGGTGGACCGCCGTTCGGCGAGCGGCGGTAGACGAGGGTCTGGTTCAGATCGCCGACGGTGAGGTAGGCGTAGTTGACGCCGCCGACGGTGACGAAGTTGGGGTGGTTGGTGCGCGGGCCGGTGTCCAGGACGGCCTCGACGCGGTGTGTGGTGGCGTTGAGCACGGTGGTGGTCTTGCCGTTGTTGGGCATGCCCAGCCAGATCTCCTTGCCGTCCGGGGAGATGGCCTCGTCGGACGAGCCGCCGGCGTTGCCTGGGATCGGAACCCGGGCGGTGATCCGGTGGCTGGCCACGTCGATCACGTCGAGCGCATCGGCTCGCAGATGGTTGACATAGGCCAGTCGGCCGTCCGGGCTGAACACCACTTTCGACGGGCCGTCTTCGGAGACGATACGGTCAACCACTCGATCGTTACGCCAGTCGATGACCGCGACGGTGTCCTGGCCGCGCTCGGCGACCCACAGCTGATTTCCATCGGGGGAGAAGAACCCCTCGTGCGGGGCGCGGCCGAGGTAGATGGTGCGTACGACGGTGTTGGAGGCGGTATCGATGACGTGTGCGGCGTTGGTGGTCACGTCGATGACATCGAGGTAGCGGCCGTCGCGGGAGAATCCCAGACCGTGGACGTTGATCTGGCCGTCGTACATCGCGCCCAGGACATCGGCGTCGGTATCCATCCGCACGCTACCCAGCGGGATCGTGCCCAGCACCGTGCCGGTCTTCGGGTTGATCACGCTGACCGTGTTGGAGTCCTGGTCAGCGGTGTAGACCCGGTCGTTCGCCGAGATCGGCTGGGCGCCGGGCAGTGCCGGGGCCTGCATCACGGTAGGCGGGCCGGTCGGGGTGACCTGCGACCGTGACCCACTGGCCGTCAAGGCCACGGCCGGGCAGAGCGCGATCGTCACGACAGCGGCCACAACCATCCTGCTCACGGCGGAACGGTGCCAGCGGTGGGGCAAACGCATGGCTACTCCTGCCAGTGATCGGCTGCACTGACGCAGGGAATCGATCTCACTGCCCCTTCGCGACCTGGGGAAACCTCTTCTCTCGAACGAGTCGCGCGAAATCGGATGAGCGGCCAGGGTGATGTCGGGGCACCCGTGGCCGGTCCTCGCTCACTCCTGAGGGCGCCCTCCTCGCCGGTCCGGCCAGACCTCGGGGATGACGTCGCTGAGCAGGAGGTCAGCCGCCTCGGAGGGGTCGGGGCCGAGGGGCGCCCCGACATAGCATTCGGTGTAGCCATGCGCCGCGGCCAGGTCGCGCAACTCGGTCATCGGACCGATGCAGTCCTCCGGTGAGCCAGAGATGATCAACGCGTCGGCGAGCGACTCGGAGCAGCGTTGCGCCGCGCCCTCGACACCGAGGCCGTTGTCGAACGCTGCCTTGACCTCGCCGGCCGACTCGACGTCGAGCCCGACCGCGGCGAGATCCGGCCAGAGTCTGGGGCTGCCCATCATCAGGGAAACCTGACGCCGGGCATGCGCCCGGGCCCGATCACGGTTCCTCGAGACCGAGATGTTGATGCCGAAGATCAACCTCAACGGAACGCTGTCGACAGGCCTCGCGCTGAGTACGTCGTCGAGCCCCGAGATCTCGCCGAAGCGTCCGGAGAGCAGCGCGGCCCGCGACAGCGTGGGTATCATGCTCGGCGAGATCAGGCCGTCCGCATGCGCCGCAGCGATGGCAAGGATCTTCGGGCCGATGCCGGCGACCACGATGTCCGGGCGTCGCCGCACCGGATAGGTCAGCTGGGCATTGGCCCCCGGGCGGTAGCCGAGCGCGGCGCCGAGGACCGGGAAGGCGTCCAGCGGGACCGGCTCACCGGTCCAGAGGGCGCGCATCAATGTGACCGCCTCACGAACCGCGCTCACCGGCCTGGCCTTCCGGAAGAGGCTGTTGACCAGGACGCCACCCGTGCCAATCCCGACCACGACCTCGCGGTCGTCGCGGACCAGCTCACCGATCGTGGCGACCGCGGACGCCATCTCGATCGGATTGCGGCCCACGGCGTAGGTGACGCCGGTGCCCACCCCGCAGCCGGCCTGGGCGAGGGCACCAAGCAGCGCGTAGACGTTGCGGGCGAGCATCTGGTCCGGAACCCACACCAGGTCCACCACATCGCTGAGCCGGCGGCCGACCTCGACCAGCTCCCGCGAATCGTGCCATGGCTGGATCTGGACGCCCAGCTTGGTCACGATGGTCGGGTAGGCGAGATGCGGTCGCCGGTCTGCGGAACGAGCATCATCGACTTGCCATCGCGTGCCGCGGCAGCGCCGTGAGCACGCGGACGATGAACTCCCGGAACTCCTCCATGAAGTGGCGCAGGAACCGCTCCGTGCCGGCGTCGGTGACATCGCCGGCGTCGGTGATCAGGCCCGGCCTGAAGCGGATGTACGCCTCCGGGTGGTTCATCTGCGGCGCATTGCAGTAGCCGAGCACGCTGCGCAGGCTCTGCTGAGCGACCGCGGTCCCGATCGCCCCCGGCGACGCGCCGATCACCGCGGACGGCTTGCCCGAGAACGAGTTGTCTCCCCACGGGCGGCTCGCCCAATCGATGGCGTTCTTCAAGCCGCCGGGGATGGAGCGGTTGTACTCCGGAGTCACGAACAGCACGGCGTCCACGGCGGCGATGGCGTCCTTGAGCGCCCGGCCTTCGGCCGGGAAGTCGTCATCGTAGTCGTAGCTGTAGAGCGGGAGGTCCTTGATCGGGATCTCCACGAACTCCAGGTCCGGCGGGGCCAGGCGGATCAGCGCCTTGGACAGCATGCGGTTGATGGAAGCGGTCGCCAGGCTACCGACGATGTAGCCCACCTTGTACCTGGCCATGTCGGTTCACCTTCCTGCTCTCTCGACTGGACCGTCAACCGCCTACCCGTTCTCGCCGGTCTCATCCGGGACATCCCAAAATCGCCCGAGCGCGGCCCGTCAGCTCAGCGCAGCATCCGGCGCGTGTCACCTTGTGTAGCTGAGCGAAGCTTGCGGCATGCAGAGTTTCGTCGATCAGCTCCCGGCCCTGTTCGGTGTCGTGCTGGGGGCCGCGGGGGCCATGGCGTCCAGCAGCCTGACCGACCGGCTGCGCTGGCGGCGCGACCAGGTGGTGCGGTGGGACCAGCGGCGGCTGGATGCGTACATCGCCTTCGCCGCCACGCTGAAGGAGATCCACGCTATTGCCTCACGGCTCATCGGCGCCGAGCGGGACGAGCGCGCGGCCAACCTCGTGCTGCTCGCCGCGGCCAATGTGCGCAGGACACAGGACTGGGAGTCGCTACTGCTGCTCGGCGACGAGGCCACCGTGGCGGCCGGACGGCGCTGGCGGGACGCCGTGGCGCAAACCGAGCGCGTCGCCCGGGCCGAGGCGGGGGACGTCGATGCGTGGCAGGCCGCCGTCAACGAGAGCGACCTGGCCCGCGACACCTTCCACGCCGCGGCCCGGCGAGGGCTGGGCGTCGGCGGCGGCTCGGTCGAGCAGTTCCACCACCTCCGCGCCAACCGCTGACTGACAAGGATCGGCACCCGCGAGGAGCCGACGACACGGTACGGTGAATAATCACGCGTCGTGTCGATCGTAGGTATGGATGCCGAGGTCCCGGCCGGCACTGTCGTCATCGTCATCGATGTTATTCGCGCCTTCACGACGGCCGCGCTCGCCTTTGAGCGTGGCGCGACGGAAATAGTCTGCGCGCCGTCGGTCGAGGCCGGCCGAGATCTGCGGCGGCGGCACCCGGGTCGCCTTCTGGTCGGCGAGACCGGAGGGCTCAAGCCGGCGGATTTCGACTTCGGGAACTCGCCGTTCGAGATGTCGATGGCGCAGCTTGACGGCCGGCGTTTGATCCAGGCGACGTCGAACGGCACGCGCGGGCTCGTCCGGTATCCGGCCCCGGCGGCGCTGCTCGCGGTGTCGGCACTGAATGTGAGTGCCAGCGCTCGATGGATCGGGAAGCACCACGCCGAGACCCGGTACACCCTGGTCTGCACCGGGCTGACCGCTGAGGACCGGGCCTGCGCGACCTACCTGAACGACCTTCTCCACGGGACAGCGCCGAGGCGGGAAGATCTGATCGCGGGCATCATGGACGGCGCCGCCGAGCATGCCCGTGCCTATGCACGGCAACCCGCGCACGAACGCGTCGATCTGTCCAGGGATCTTCCCTTCTGCTGCGATGTCGACCGGTCCGCATTCGCCATGGTGGGCGAAATCCGCCAGGATCACGTCGTGCTTGCCTGGGTGCCGTGCTGAACGAGGGTCAGCCGGCGGTCAGGACTTCGCGGAGCCTCGCGGCGAATTCCTCGGGCTTGCCCGCGTAGCCGGACTGACCACCGAGGAAGCCGCCGTGGTGGCTCGGGAACACCGTGGCCTGCTGGCCGAGCAGGGCCGCGGTGGCGACGGCCGTACGCGCTGTGTACGTGCCCGCCGACTCCTCGCCGACCGCGATCACGATCCGGGTCGATGCCGCGTTGAGCCGGCCCTTGTCGGGGCGGTAGTCGCTGATCGCCCACGAGTGCTTCGACAGCAGTGGATCGTCGCGGGTGCCGTCGTCGTCGGTCGGCATGCCGAGCATTGCCGGGTCGGCTGCGGGCTGGGCGAAGTAAGCGTCGGTGAACTCGCCCTGCCAGGACGTCATCGCGATGAACGCGGCCATGCCCGCGCCGAAGCCGTTCGCCTGATACGCCTCGTGGAACGCGGCCCGGGCGCGCTCGGCGCCTGCGGCGTCGGGAAGTACGGCGTTGATCGGCGGCTCGTGCGCCACCAGCGTGACAACGTCGCCGGGGTGGGTCGCGACCAGTTCGAGCGCGGTCACCGCACCGCCACTGCTGCCGAATACGTCGACCGGACCGGCGCCGAGCGCCTCGATCAGCAGGTGCAAGTCGGCCGCCTGCTGCTGCGGCGTGTTGTCGGACCGACCGTCCGCGCGAACGCTGCGGCCCAGGCCGCGCGGGTCGTAGGTGACAACGGTGCGGTCCGTGAAGTTGGCGGCGAGCGCGTCGAAGCCCACCGCCGTCATCGGCTGACCGATCATGAGCAACGCGCGGCCGTCAGCCGGCGAGAGGGGTTCACGGACGTCGTAGACCAGATCGGCGCCGGGCGCGGCGAGCGTGTGTGTCTGCATCGTCGTCATGAGGGTGAGCCTACGGCCAGGTGGCCAGCGCATGGCGGATCTCGCCGATCCCGCATAGCCCCCGGAAGGAAGGCGATATGACCGCAGCCGGCCCGGAAATCAACGCAGCACTCGCTGCGAGCCTGATACGCCCAGCCGCGCCGGACCGAACAGGAGCGGGCGTTCGCAGCCGTACTGCGGGACGCCTCCGGCGACTGACGGGCCGCCCCCGCCCCGTCAGGACGATGTGTCGTGTGCCGCGAGTGGCGGGGCCCGCCGGACGGCGGGGCTGGCGGTGGCGGTGATCGCGGCGATGAACATGACCGCGGTGAGCACCCATACGGCGCCGGTCGGGCCGAGGGCGGCGAGCAGATACCCGGCGCCGAGGGAGGCCAGCGGCATGACTCCCCAGGACAGGGTCATGGCCGCGCTGGTGACGCGGCCCAGCAGTTCGTTGGGGACCAGAACGGTCGCATAGGTGGCGATCACGACGTTCCAGAGCGGTCCAATGAACGCGCAGGCAGCGCCGATGACGCCGATCTGCAGCGGGCTGGCGGCGATGGTGAACAGGGGCAGCAGCGCGGCCCAGATCCAGTTGACGCCGATGATGACCGCTCGGGGGGTGACGTGGCGGTGCAGCCTGCTCGCCGCGAGGGCGCCGATCAGACCCCCGCCGCTGTAGATGCCGAGCATCACGCCGATGGTGGCGGAGGTGGCATGCTGGCGCTGGGCGAGCACGACGAGGATCAGGATGAGGGCCTGGAAGACCAGGTTGCTGACCGCGATCAGCACGATTGCGGTGCGGATGAGCGGGTGGCGCCAGACCCAGCGCAGACCTGCGGCGGCCGAGCGCCACAGCGGTTCGGCCGGTGCACTGGTCCGCTTCTGCAGGTCGCTGCGGATGAACAGCAGCCCGATGGCGCCGATGGCCAGGGACACTGCGTCGGCGAGGAACGGCAGGGCCCGGCCGAGGCCGAAGAGCAGGCCGCCCAGCGGCGGTCCGGCCAGCGCGGCACCGCGGCTTCTGGCCTCGTTCTGGGCCACCGCCGCGGGCACCTGGGCGGCGGGGACGATCATGGGGAGGGCGGCGCGCTCGGCCAGCCCGAAGAAGACGAAGCAGAGTCCCTGGGTGAAGGCGACCACGACGAGTTGGGTGATCGTGAGGATGCCCAGCCACATGGCGGCCGGGACGGTGGCGAGTGCCAGGCCCGCCACGATTTCGCTGACCAACAGGATCCTGCGGCGGTTCCACCGGTCCACGAGCGGTCCGGCGGGCAGGTTCGCGACGAGGAAGGGCAGCGTGCCGGCGGCTCCGACGAGCCGGCGTCGGTGGGGGATCCGCTCGTCGACAGTACGAGCAACGGCATCGCGGTGGCGCTGATCTGGGCGCCCAGGGTGGCGACGACCTGACCACTCCACAGGGCGACGAACTCGCGGTTGCGCCACAGCGAGGACCGTGCCGCGGTTCCCTGCGCGGCCGGGGAGGTGGTCACGGCGTGTTCCCACCGTCGGGAGTGGGGAACGCGTGGAACACCACGGAGATGTGCCGGCTGCCGGGGGAGGCCCGACCGGGTTCGCGGTGCCAGCTGGAGAGCAAGGCGATGTACTCCTCGCTGAACTGCGCCAACTCCTCGGCGGTGAGCATGGTGCCACCGAAGGAGTGCTGGGCGGCCGCGGCGAACTCGCCGAACGCCTCCCTGTCGGCGAGGTAGGCGGTGAGGTCGCGCTCAGCCCGCTCCATCCACTGCCGGCCGATCTCGTCGGCGGCGGCAGCGATCTCGGCGTCTGCCGGGCGGCGCGGCAAGAGGCTGCCGCAACCGAACGTGACCGCGCTGGTAGCGTGTGGCTGCATTCCAGCCAGCCCGCAGCGGCGGAGTGTTTTAGGAGCACCGCGTGGCCGTCATCCTCTCCGAGATCTCCCGCACCCTCAACGAGTACCTGCTCGTGCCGAACCTCACCACCGAGGACTGCACACCCGACGTCGTCGACCTGTCCGCCCCGATCGTCCGGCACCCCGTCGGGGAGACGTCCCCGCTGCGGATCGCGGTCCCGCTCGTCAGCGCGATCATGCAGGCGGTCTCCTCGCCCCGCCTCGCGATCGCCCTCGCCCAGACCGGCGGACTGAGCTTCGCGCACCAGAACCAGCCCATCGACGAGCAGGCAGCGATGGTCGGCGCCGTCAAGCGGCACAAGGCCGGCTTCCGGCACTCCGACATCAACACCAAACCCACCGCGACGCTCGGCGAGGTCAGCCGGCTGCTGAAGGCCGCCGAACGCGACATCGCCGTCGTCACCGACGACGGCACCCCCACCGGTGTCTTCGTCGGACTGATCTCCACCAGCGACTTCCACCCGCAGCGGCACGACCTCAACGACACCGTCGAGTCCCGTATGCGCCCAGCGGGCACGCTCGTCACCGCACCACCCACGATCTCGCTGTCGGACGCGAACACCCTGATCTGGGACCGCCGGCTCGATCTGCTCCCGATCGTCACCGCCGGGGGGCGGCTCGCCTCGATCGTGCTGCGCCGCGACTACGAGCTGCACAAGCAGTTCCGCAACGAGTCCATCGACGCCGACAAGCGGTTCCGGGTCGGCGCCGGGATCAACACCCGCGATTATCGCGACCGCATCCCCGCCCTGATCGAGGCCGGCGCGGATGTGCTGTGCATCGACTCCTCCGACGGCTACTCCGTCTGGCAGCACAAGACGTTGCGGTACGCGGTCGAAGAGCTCGGCGGGATCATCCCGGTCGGCGCCGGCAATGTCGTGGACGGACGGGCGTTCCGCTACCTCGCGGACGCCGGCGCGGCGTTCGTCAAAGTCGGCATCGGCGGCGGGTCGATCTGCATCACCCGCGACCAGAAGGGCATCGGCCGCGGCCAAGCCTCGGCCCTCATCGACGTCGTCGCCGAGCGTGACCGGTACGCCGAAGAAACCGGCGTCTACGTGCCGATCTGCTGCGACGGCGGCCTGCTCGCCGACTACCACATGGCCATCGCCCTCGCCCTCGGCGCCGACTTCATCATGCTCGGCCGCTACTTCGCCCGCTTCGACGAAAGCCCGTCCAACCTCGTCAACCTCGACGGGCAGCTGTTCAAGGAATACTGGGGCGAAGGCTCACAGCGCGCCCGCAACGTCGCCCGCTACGACCAGGGCGAAACCGAGCTGCCGTTCGAGGAAGGCGTCGACGGATACGTTCCCTACGCCGGCAGCCTGTACGCCAACGTCGCGCGTACCACGGCGAAACTGCGCGCCACCATGGTCAGCTGCGGCGCGACCACCCTGCGGGACTTCCACCGCGACGCGGTCCTCGTCCAGGTCTCGCAGCAAAGTTACTCCCAGAACGGCGCCGAGGTCCGGCTGCGCAGCGGCTCCAGCGGTGGCGCCCGGTAGCCCGGACGCACCGGTTCCTTACGTCGTCGAGGCGCGGTAGATGCCTGCGATGGAGGTGTCGAGCACCTGGTTGAACTCCTCGTCGGTCTGCTGGTGGCGCAGGTCCTCGGTCAGCGCTCGGGAGAAGCTGGCGATCAGGCCGTGGTTGCGAGCGAGCCGCGCGTCGGCGTCGTGCTGGGAGTAGCCGCCGGACAGGGCGACCACCCGCAGGATCTTCGGGTGCTCGATCAGCTCGGCATAGAAGTCGTCCTGGGTCGGAATGGAGAGCTTGAGCATCACCTGCCGCCCGTCCGGCAGTGCCGGCAGGCGGTCGAGGATGCCCTGTCGCAGCACCTGCTCGGCCGGCTGCTTCTCGTCGCTGTGGATGTCGACCTCGGGCTCGAGGATCGGCATGAGGCCGGCGTCGAGGATCCGTTTGGCGTAACCGAACTGTTGATCGAGTACGGCGGCGACGCCGGCCGGGTCGGCCCGGACGATGAACGAGCGCATCTTGGTGCCGAAGACGTGCCGGCGGGTGGCCCGCGCGAGCAGGTCGTCCAGCTTGGTGAAGGGCCTCATCAGCCGTACGCCGTCCTGCTCGTCGGCGAGCCCCTCGTCCACCTTGACGAACGGAACGACCTGCTTGTGCTCCCACAGGTACTGCGGAGCGGCCGTGCCGGCCACGTCGCGGTCCATGGTCTGCTCGAACAGGATCGCGCCGAGGACGCGGTCGCCGTCGAAGGCCGGCGCGGTGATGATCCGCGACCGGAACTCGTGCATGAGGTCGAACATCTCGTCCTCGGTCGCGTAGCCCGACTCCGGCACCCCGTACTGCGCCAGCGCCTTCGGCGTGCTGCCGCCGCTTTGGTCCAGGGCGGCGAGGAAACCGCGGCCGTACGCGATCTTTGACCGTTGCTCCTGGTTCATGCCCCGATCCTGGCACCAGCGCCGGCCGGCCGCCGACGTTATCGCGCATCACCAGGGCGCGATTTCCAGGTGAGCCCCATGGCGGTCGGGTGGCCCCACGCCCGGGGCCTCGAAGATCGAGACCGGCTGGGCCGGTAAGCTATTGTGTTCGCTACGCGATCCACAACGGTGTGGGATGAGCCAGTCACGCAACTGGAGTAGAACCCCGTCACACCGGAGGTGGCCTTGTCGACGCAGACCAAGCTTGAGTCGATCTTCAGTACCGTCGTGCGGCGCAACCCCGGTGAGCACGAGTTCCATCAGGCGGTGCGGGAGGTGCTCGACAGCGTTGCCCCGGCGCTGGACAGGCATCCCGACTATGCCGACGCGAAGATCATCGAGCGGATCTGTGAGCCCGAACGGCAGATCATCTTCCGGGTGCCGTGGGAGGACGATCGCGGCGAGGTGCACATCAACCGCGGGTTCAGGGTGGAGTTCAACAGTGCGCTCGGGCCGTACAAGGGCGGGCTGCGGTTTCATCCATCGGTGTATCTGGGCATCGTCAAGTTTCTCGGCTTCGAGCAGATTTTCAAGAACGCGCTGACCGGCATGCCGATCGGTGGCGGCAAAGGCGGCTCCGACTTCGATCCCAAGGGCCGTTCGGACCGCGAGGTGATGCGGTTCTGTCAGTCCTTCATGACCGAGCTGTACCGGCACATCGGCGAGTACACCGACGTGCCGGCCGGTGACATCGGCGTCGGCGGTCGTGAGATCGGCTACCTGTTCGGCCAGTACAAGCGCATCACGAACAGGTACGAGTCCGGGGTACTGACGGGCAAGGGGCTGAGCTACGGCGGCGCGCAGGTGCGCCGGGAAGCGACCGGCTACGGCGCGGTGTTCTTCGCCGACGAGATGCTGCGCGCCGTGGGCGACAGCTTCGACGGAAAGCGTGTCGTCGTCTCCGGCTCGGGCAACGTCGCGATCTACGCGATCGAAAAAGTGCATCAGCTCGGCGGAACGGTCGTGGCCTGTTCGGATTCCTCGGGCTACGTCTACGACGAGAAGGGCATCGACGTCGAGGTGCTCAAAGACGTCAAGGAGACCCGGCGGGCCCGCGTCGCGGAGTACGTCGAGGTCCGGTCGCACGCGTCCTTCGTCGCGGACCGAACCGTGTGGGAGGTGCCGTGCCAGGTCGCGGTGCCGAGCGCGACCCAGAACGAGATCAACGCGGCGGACGCCGCCGCGCTCATCAACGGCGGATGCGCGATCGTGGTCGAGGGGGCGAACATGCCGACCAGTCCCGAAGCGATCCGCGCCTTCGACCAGGCCGGTGTCCGGTTCGCGCCGGGCAAGGCCGCCAACGCCGGTGGGGTCGCCGCCAGCGCATTGGAGATGCAGCAGAACGCCATCCGCGACTCGTGGACGTTCGCGTATTCCGAGGAGCGTCTGCAGACCATCATGCGCGACATCCATGCCCGCTGCCATGCCACCGCCGAGGAGTTCGGCATGCCCGGCAACTACGTCGCCGGCGCCAACATCGACGGATTCCGGCGGGTCGCCGAGGCGATGCTGGCCCAGGGGCTGATCTGACGGCCCCTGAAACAGCGGTCCCGAATCACTTTCTGGAAGAAGCTCCGGCCGTCCACGGCCGGAGCTTCTCCGGGTTGCGTACCGCCCAGATGTGCCTGATCCGCTCGCCTGGGATGTCGAACGCCGCCACCGTCACGGTGACGCCGTCCAGCCGGGCTACCAGGCCTGGCTGACCGTTGACGGTGCGTTCCAGGATCGTCAGGTTGGATGCGCCATCGGCGAAGGCAACAAGGTAGCGTGCGATCCGCTCGCCGCCTTCGATCGGGCGGAGCGCGGTGCTGGCCAGGCCGCCGCCGTCGGCGATCGCCGTGGCGTCGGGGTCGAGCAGGCCGACGAGGGCGCCGATGTCCTTGGCCTCCCATGCCTGCTTGAACTCTCTGATGATGCCGGCCCGCCGGGCCGCCGGCGGCGCGGGCGCCTGTGACGCGGGAATCCGGCGACGGGCCGACGAGGCCAGCTTGCGACATGCCGCCGGCGTGCGGCCGACGATCTCGGCCACTTCGGTGAAGGGGTACCGAAAGACGTCGTGCAGGATGAATGTGACGCGCTCGGCCGGGGTCATCGATTCGAGCACGACGAGGAAGGCCATGTTGACCGACTCGTCGAGAGTGACCCGGTCGGCCGGGTCGTCTGTGGTGCCGCCCGGCCGTTCGTTGATCCACTCCGTACGGTCGGGCAGCGGCTCCGGGATCCATTCGCCGACGTAGCGCTCCCGCGTGGCCCGTGCCGAGCCGAGCACGTCGAGGCAGATGCGACTCGCGACCGTCGTCAGCCAGCCGCCCGGGGATTCGATGGCCTCCTGCTGCTGCCGGGGCATGGCGTACCAGCGGGCGTACGTCTCCTGCACGACATCCTCGGCATCGGCCAGCGAGCCGAGGAGCCGGTACGCGAGGTTGATCAGGTGACGCCGCCTGCCCATGATCACACTGAGGCTCGGATCGACCCGGCCGTCTTCCGGCCCGGATGGGGTGCTCACGGCTACCAGTTGTAGCCCAGGTTCACGGCAAGTGCGGCCACCGCGGTGGAGCAGAACACGGCCCATCCCACGAGCTTGCGGGAACCCACGCGCAGATGCGCGAAGAGCGCGCCGAGGAAGTACAGCACGAGGCCGGTGGCGGCGAGCGTCCCCAGCAGCGGCACGGCGAACCCGGCCAGCAGCCCCAGGGAGCCCGCGGCCAGCAGCATGCCCAGCACCGGCACCCACGACCGTGGCACGCGCTTCATGTCCGCCTGGGCCTTTGGATAGTCGTGGCCGATCAGGTAGGTGACGGCGGCGATGCCGTTGAAGACGGCGGCGACGATGGTGACCGTGACGTAAGCAGTGAACATGCTTCAAGGGACGAACGAGCCCGGTGAGATGTGAGGGCGCCGCGCTGTGACGTGAGGCACAAGCGGTCAGTGGATCCCGAGGTCCTGTGCGAGCTGCGGCAGGACCTGCGCGAAGGCTGTGCCGGCGAACTGCCAGTTGTGCCCGCCGTCGCCGGTGAACTCGTGGGACGTGGCACCCGCCGCGGCGGCGGCCTGCGCGAGCTGATGGGCGGCGACGATGCCTCTGGGATCGTCGGCGCCCGCGGCGAACCAGGCGCTGACCTGGTCGTACCGGCGGGTGGCGAGCAGGTACACGGGGTCGTGGGCGCGCTCGGCGGCGGCGGAGCCGTCGAACAAGGTGAGCAGGGTCGAGCGCGGGCCGTGCAGCGTCGGCCGCGACTCGCCGCCCAGGTCGACGAGGTGCCGGAAGATGCCGGGGTGGCGCAGGACGAGATCGGCCGCGCAGGTGCCGCCCTCGGAGAAGCCGACGACGGCCCACGTCGTGGCGTGGTGCGGGATGTGCAGCGTTGCGGTGACGAACGCGGGGATGTCGACGGTGAGGAAGGTCTCGGCGTTGCCGAGCGGCCCGTCGACGCACTCCGTGTCCCGGTACGTCCCGCCGTTCTGGTCGACGAAGACGAGTACCGGCGCGACTCCGTGGTGATCGGCGGCGTAGCCGGCGGCGGTGGTCACCGCCTTGCCCGCCTGCGGCCACTGGCTGGTCCAGCCCGGCACGCCGGCCAGCACCACGATGACGGGCAGGTTCGGGCGGTCGGCGGTAAAGTAGGCCGGCGGCAGATACACGTAGCCGGGCCGGTGCTGGAAATGTGAGATCGTCGCCGGCATGTCGTATACGCCGAGCAGGCCCTGCTCGCGCACGGCCGGAGGCGGCGCCCGCAGCGCCCGGTCGAGCGCGCCGCCGCCCAGCGCGCGCGTGTGGCCGAGGAGGTCGCCGACATTCGGCCAGACGGCGTAGACCTGGTCGAGGACGAGGAGGCCGCCGGCGAGCGTCAGCGGCACCGCGGACACGGCGGCGATCCGGCGGACGAGGCCCGGGCGGGACAGCGCGAACGGTACTCCGGCGATGGCCGCCACCGCGAGGGCGAACCACGCGGCGAAGATCGGCGGGTAGCGGTCACGGATCGTCCCGGTCACCCGCAACGTCACCACGGCCGCGACGGTGAGCACCAGCGCCGAGCCCCACAGCAACGGCAGCGTGCGCGACAGCCAGCGCTGGTCCCGGCGCGCCCACGAGCCGACCAGGGCGGCGAGGGCGAGCAGCTCGATCGCGCCGGCGGCGGCCGGGTTCAGCAGCGGCACGCCGTCGAAGAGCCCGGCGCCGGTGCCGAGGACGAGGGCGAGGAGCACCGCGACCACGGCCACGGCGCAGATGGTTCTGCGGTTCAGCCAGTTCATGGGTCACCGCCTCGTCAGGGCGCGGCACGGAAGACCCAGCCGCGCATGAGGACGAATCGCACAAGGGTGGCGGCCAGGTTGGCCACGACGAGCACGCCCATCTCCAGGACGCGGGACGGATGCTGGTTGACCCGGTTGAGCACGGCGAGCGAGCTGCTGGTCATGCCGAGTCCCAGCACGAAGATGAGGATGCCCTGGAACTGGTGGCGCACGGCGTGTGCCCGGCCGCGGACGCCGAACGTCAGGCGCCGGTTGACGGTGGTGTTGCCGACCGCCGTGACGAGCAGTGCCAGCAGGTTCGCCGGTTGCGCTCCGGCGTCCGGGCGCAGCACGGCATACAGCGCGAGGTAGGCGAGCGTACTGAGCACGCCGACGATCGCGAACCGCGCCAGCTGACGGGGCAGCCCTCGCGGTACACCGGGAATGGGGGGCGGCAGCGGCCCGCGGCCGAACTGGACCCGCAGCGCGGTGAGGGACGGCCGGCCGGTGACCGCCGCCTGGACGAGCCGCGCGATGCCCTTGAGGTCGGCGAGCGCGGTGGCGGGGATGTCGACCCTCGAGTCCGGGTCGTCGACCCAGTCGACGGGCACCTCGTGGATGCGCAGGCCGGCGCGCTGGGCCAGCACGAGCAGTTCGGTGTCGAAGAAGAAGCCGGTGTCCCGCACCAGCGGCAGCACCTGGTCGGCCACGTCCTTGCGGATCGCCTTGAACCCGCACTGCGCGTCGGAGAAGTGGGCGGCCAGCGTGCCACGCAGCAGCAGGTTGTACGAGCGGGAGATCCACTCACGTTTGGCGCCGCGGACGACGCGTGCGCCGTCGGACAGGCGCGTGCCGATGGCCAGGTCGGAGTGGCCGGACAGCAACGGTGCGACGAGGGGCAGCAGCGCCGCCAGATCGGTGGACAGGTCGACGTCGGTGTAGGCGAGCACCGCGGCATCCGACGCCGTCCACGCCGCCCGCAGTGCGCCGCCACGCCCCTTCTCGGCCACGTGGACGACGGCGACCTCGGGCAGCTCGGCGGCCAGGGCGCAGGCGACGTCGAGCGTGGCGTCGGTGCTGCCGTTGTCGGCGACGGTGATCTGGAACGGGTACGGGAACGTCCCGGTGAGGTTGGCGTGCAGCCGCCGCACACACGGCCGCAGGTCCGCCTCCTCGTTGTGCACCGGGATGACGATGTCGAGGACCGGCGCCTGGAGGCCGGACCGGGTGTCGCACGTCTGGCTGGGCGCGCGCGGAGGCCGGACATCGGTCACCGTCTCACCTCGAGAGGTCGTAGATGGTGATGCCGTCGATCGTGGAGGCCGGGTAGTGGTGCTGGACCCAGCCGGCGATCTGGGCGCTGTCGCTCGAGTGGCTGCCGCCGAAGGCGCGGGCGAACGGATCGTCGATGAAGTAATGGATCCGCTTGGCGGCGACGTCCCGCTGGAACTGTGCGAGCGTGGGCGCCGGGTCGGTACCGCTGAAGCCGCCGACCGCCATCGCGGGCCGCCCCGTGGCCAGCTGATAGGTCGCCGCACCGCGGGAGCCGATCGTCGCGACGACCCAGGTGTACGCGCCGGCGTTGCGCGTCAGCAGCGCGCGCACCCGCGGGTCGGGAGCACGGTCGGCCAGCAGCCGCGCCATGCCGAACGTGCCGGTAGTGCGCCCGCCGCCTGAGATGCCCGCGTCCGGCGATGCGCCGTCCATGCCGCCGCCCCGCCCGGCGCGGGCGCCGGGCACGGCGGGGCCCGCGGATACGAGCGGCCCGGACCGTGGCGCCGCGACGGTCTGCAGGCAGTACGCCACCGGACCGGCGAGGACGGCGACGAGCGCGGTGGCCGCGGCGACCGCCGCAAGCAGCGCCGTCCAGCGACGGTCGCGCCGGCGTTGTCCGGCCGGGCGCGTGAACAACGTCAGCGCGACCGCCGCGAGCAGTCCCGTCACCGCGACCACGGCGCGCAGCCACGGATGGAACGCGGCGCTGCGATCGAGGAGCAGGCAGGACCAGGCGGCGGTGCCGGCGACCACCGCGGCCAGCAGGAGCGAACCGGCCCGGTCGCAACGCAGTCGCCAGAGGGTGTGCGCGCCCATGCCGGCCAGCGCCGCCACCGCCGGGGCGAGCGCCAGCGTGTAGTACGGGTGGAAGATGCCGTGCATCAGGCTGAGGACCAGCGCGGTCACCACCAGCCAGCCGCCCCACAGCACGTATGCGGCCCGCCACCGCCCGGCCTGCGTGGGTGTCGCGGCGCTCCGGCCCGCCAGCGCGAGGCCGGCCACGCACAGCAGCACGGCGGCGGGCAGCAGCCAGGCGATCTGTCCGCCTGTCGCGGCGCCGAACATCCGGCCCCAGCCGGGCTCGTCGAAGCCGAAGCGCCGCCCGTCGAAGCCGGCGATCTCGTTGCCGGTGAGCCGGCCGAAGCCGTTGTACCCCAGGGCCAGTTGCATGACGCTGTTGTCGGTGGAGCCGCCGACGTACGGGCGGTACCGTGCCGGCGTCAGCTCGACGATCGCCACCCACCAGCCGGCGGACGCGACCATCGCGGCCCCGCCGAGCAGCACCTGCCGGACCCGGCGCCCGACCGGGGCCGGCGCGAACACCAGGTAGGCGAGCGCGAACGCCGGCAGGACCAGCAGCGCCTGCAGCATCTTGGTGAGGAAGCCGAAACCGACGCACGCCCCGGCGAGCACCAGCCAGCCGGTGCGCGCGTCCTCCACCGCCCGCACGAGCGCGTACGCGCCGGCGACGAGGGCCAGCATGAGCAGGGCGTCGGGGTTGTTGTACCGGAACATGAGCGTCGCCACCGGGGTCGTGGCGAGCACCGCCCCGGACAGCAGCGCCGGGCCCGGCCCGAACCACCGGCGTACGACCGCGTACAGCAACGCGACCGTCGCCACGCCCTCCAGCGCCTGCGGCACCAGGATGCTCCACGGGTTGAGCCCGAACAGCCGTACCGAGAGGCCGGAGACCCACAGCGCGCCCGGCGTCTTGTCGACCGTGATGAAGTTCGCGGCGTCGAACGACCCGAAGAACCACGCCTTCCAGCTCGTCGAGCCGGCCTGCGCCGCCGCCGAGTAGAACGAGTTGGCCCACCCGGACGCGCCGAGCCCCCACCCGTACAGCAGCGCGGCGACGACCAGGAGGACAACGAGCGCCGGCCTGGCCCAAATCGGGTCTCCGTCCCGGCCGCGCAGCAGCCGCCGGGAGACCATTGACCAACGGGATGCGCCGCCTCGAGATGTCTCGTCGACCGGCGGCAGTGCCGTGGACATGGCTCAACCGTAGCCTCCACGCCCGTCCGCACCGCCGCCGTCGACCGTGAACTTGCTGTGAGGTGGCAGGCGATTGCACCGCTCGCCGCTGGGTATGGCCGCCGCTGGGCTCGTACAGGAAGGCGAGACGCATGGCGCTGGTATCTCGACTGCTGGCTGCACGAGCGCAGGAGCGGCCGGAGGAGCCGGCGTTCATCGCCGCCGCGGACGGTCACGCGATGTCATGGGCCGCGCTGGCCGCGTACGCCGACCGGCTCCGCGAGCTGGCCGGCGTGCGCCGGTTGCCGCCGGGGGCGCGGATCGGTCTGGTCGTCGCCGACCCGCTGGCCTTCGCTGCCGTCTACCTCGGTGCGCTGGCCGCCGGCCTCACGGTGGTGCCCGTCGACCCGCGGCTGCCGGCGCCGGCCCTGGAGAGCCTCCTTGCCCGGTTGCGGGTCGACGTCGTCATCACCGACGCGCCGCTCGCGTCGCCGGTGGCGGGGGTGGAGACGTGGGTGGCCGAACGCGCCGCGCCGGTGCCGGTTGGCGTGGCCTCGACCGGCGTGCGGCCGAGCGCCGGTGCCGCGTCGCGTCCAGCCGTATTGCTGGCCAGCTCCGGCACGACGGGTGAGCCCAAGAGTGTCCCGCTGTCGGAGGCGCAGCTGCTGCACGCGGCGCGGCGGGTCGCCGGGCACCACCGGTTCGGGCCGGGCCAGCGCGGGTACAGCCCGCTGCCGCTGTTCCACGTGAACGCGCAGGTGATGGGATTGCTCGCGGCGCTGGTCAGCGGTGCGTCGCTGGTGCTGGATCGGCGCTTCGAGCCGGACGCGTACTGGTCGCGGGTGGCGCAGTGGTCACCCACCTGGCTGAACACCGTACCGGCGATGCTGCACGCCCTCACGGCGCAGCCCGCGCCTCCCGAGGCACCCGTCGCGCGGCTGCGGTTCGCCCGTTCCGCATCGGCGCCGCTGCCCGCCTCCACACAGGACGCGTTCACCGCACACACCGGAATCGCGGTGCTGAACACGTACGGCATGACCGAGGCGGCCGGTCAGATCACCGCCGATCCGCTCGACGTCTCCGCCCGGCGCGCCGGCTCCGTCGGGCTGCCGGTCGGCGTCGGGCTGGCGGTCGCCGGCCCGGACGGACGGCCCGTGCCGCCGGGGTCGCAGGGCATGATCGTACTGCGTGGGTGGCAGGTGGCCAGCCGGTATCTGGAGCCGGCCGGGCACGGGGCGGAAGCGAGCCGACCGGCCCGGGACGCGCGCGGGTGGCTGCCCACCGGCGATCTGGGGTTCCGTGACGAGGACGGCTACGTGTACCTGGTCGGCCGCGCCGACGACGTGATCAATCGGGGCGGGGAGAAGGTCCACCCGCAGGAGGTGGAGAACGTCCTGCTCGGCCATCCCGCGGTCAGCTCGGCCGCCGTGGTCGCCGCGCCGCACGAGCGGCTGGGCCAGGTGCCGGTCGCGTTCGTCACGCTCCGGCCGCACCGCACGGAAGCGGGGCTGGTCGAGGAGCTGGACCGGCTGTGCGCCCAGCGGCTGCCCCGCCGCAAGTGGCCGGTCACCGTCACCGTCACCGCCGAGCTGCCGACCAGCCCCACGGGCAAGGTGCTCCGCCGTGCCCTCCGCGCCGACCTGACGGTCCTGGCCGGCGGGCCGGCCCCGGGCGGTAGCCGGTGAGCGGGCCGCCGCGGCCGCTCGCCGATCTGCGCACGGCACCCGACGGCGGACCAGCCGCCCAGACGCGCCCGCCGCAGGACGTGCCACGCGCACCCGCCCACCTCGTCGCGGTCGACGTCGTCCGGGTGCTGACCGTTGCGCTCGTCATCGCCGTCCACGTGCTCGCGCAGCAGCCCGGCGGCGTGCGGTTGTCCAACGGTGCGCCGCTGATCGTGCTGCATGTCAGCCGCGAGGTGTTCTTCCTGCTCACCGCGTTCGTGCTCGCCTACAGCTATCGCGACCGCGCGCCGTCGCGCTGGTCGGCGTTCTGGCGGAAGCGGTACCTGCTGGTCTGCGTGCCGTACCTGCTGTGGAGCGCGGTGTACTTCCTCACCGACGGCGAGCCGCTCCGGCCGGTCGGCGACGCGCTGGCCGGGTTCGGGAACGATCTGCTGACCGGAGCCGCCCGCTACCACCTGTACTTCCTGCTGGTGACCATGCAGGTGTACCTGGTGTTCCCGCTGTTGCGCCGGCTGCTGCTGGCCACCCGCGGCCGGCATCGATGGCTGCTGACCGGCGCCGCCGTCTACCAGGTCGGCTGCTACACCGCCGTCCAGCAGGGATGGGGGCTCGGCGATCCGAGCGCGTACCTGCCCAGTTACCTGGGGTTCGTCGTGGCCGGCGGCGTGGCGGCGTGGCACGCGGAGACGCTCATGCGGTGGACCCTTGGGCGGGTGTGGTGGGTCTTCGCCGGATGCGCGCTCGCCGTCGCCGCGGGCGTCGCGGTCTTCTTCGTCCAGGCCTGGGGACTGGGGCAGCCCCCGGTCGTCGCCGGCGCCGTGTTCCAGCCCGTCGTCGTGGTGGAGAGCGTCGCCGTCGCCTGGGCGTTCCTGGCGTGCGGCGTCGCCTGGCAGCATCGGGGCGCACCGGGCCGGCGTCTGGTGCGCTCCGCCTCGGACGCCTCGTTCGGGGTCTACCTGGCCCACCCGTTGCTGCTGCAGGGTCTGCTCGCGGTGTGCGCGGCCACCGGCGTGACCGCCGTGGCGCAGCGCCAGCCCGGCCCGCTCGTCACCGCGGTCGCGGCGACCGTCGTTGCATTGGTCTATCTGGTGTGCTGGTCGGTGGTCGCGGTGGTGCTGCGCACGCCGCTGAGCCTCGCGCTGACCGGCCGCCCCCGACGCGGTACCCCGGGATGACCCCTTGAGGAGGATGCGATGCGAACGTCACCCGGCATCACGATGGTGATCGACAGTGGCCTGCCCACCGGTGCCTTCACCGATCTCATCACCAGCCACGGCGAGTACATCGACCTGGTCAAGTTCGGCTGGGGCACGGCCCTGGTCACCCGGGACCTCGATCGCAAGGTCGCGGTGCTGCGAGACGCCGCGATCGGGTTCTACTTCGGCGGCACGCTGTTCGAGCACCAGCTGTGGACCGGGCAGCTGGACGAGTACCTCCGCCTGGTCCGGCGCACCGGCGCCACCCACATCGAGGTGTCCAACGGCACCATCCCGCTGGACCAGCACGGCAAGGCCGAACACGTGCGGCGCCTGTCGCAGTACCGCCCCGTGCTGTCCGAGGTCGGCTACAAGGACGCCGACCGCTCGGCGCGGCTCACCCCGGCCGAGTGGGTCGACGCGCTGCACGAGGATCTCGACGCCGGCGCCTTCATGGTCGTCACCGAGGCCCGTGAGAGCGGCCGCAGCGGCATCGCCCGGGCCGACGGGCACCTGCGCCGGGACGTCCTGCACGCGGTGCTCGACAACGTCGACACCGGGCGGGTGATGTTCGAGGCGCCGACCAAGACGCTCCAGGTGGAGCTGATCAACGCCGTGGGCCCGGACGTCAACCTCGGCAACATCGCCGCCGCCGACGTCCTCGGGGCGGAGACGCTGCGCCGTGGGCTGCGGGGCGACACCCTGCTGCAGGTGGCCGCCGGCGTGGGCGAGACCGAACGCGTCCCGTCCCGCGTTCCGCCCGGCGCCTGACCCTGCCGTGTTCCCAACTGTCGAGGAGACCACCATGCGATCCACGCACGACGCCTTCCACGTCGCGGTGCCCACCCACGATCTCGACGAGGCGGTGCGGTTCTACGTCTTCGGCCTCGGCGCCAAGCTGGCCCGCCGCTACGACGACCGCGTCACGTTCGACTTCTTCGGTGACCAGCTCGTCTGCCACCTCGACGCCGCCGCCGTGGCCGCCGAACCCGTCGAGTATCCCCGGCACTTCGGTGTCACCTTCGCCCGCGCCGAGGACTTCGACCGGCTGCTCCGGCTGGTCGAACACCGCAAGCTGCGGGTCCTGTCCGGCCCCGCGACACGATTCGAGGGCACCGCCGAGCAGCACCGCACCATCTTCCTCGCCGACCCGTCCAACAACGTGCTGGAGTTCAAGCAGTACGAGGACCCGAGGCTGCAGTACTGACCATTGACCCGCCACTGAGCCGCCACCGATGCCCGTCGGCCCGGATCGTCGCGCCGGCCGCAGGCCGCCACTGCCCGCCGCGGCGGCGCTCGTCGCGCTCGTGTGCCTGGTCCTGACCGCGTCCCGCGCTCCGTCCGTCCGCACGCCGCCGGGACCGCCCGTCAGGTGGACCCAGACGACCGTCCCGATCGTCGTGGACGGCCTGCCCCGCAGTTACCTGCTGGCCCGTCCGTGGCCGGCCGGCGCGGCTCGGCTGCCCGTGCTGGTCACCCTGCACGGCTGCTGCGTCACTCCGGAGTATGAGCAGCAGCGCGGCGGGTTCGCCGACGTGACCGGGCCGGCGATCCTGGTGTACCCCGCCGGGATCGGCCAGTCCTGGAACGCGGGTAACTGCTGCGGCCCCGCCCAGGCGGGCGCGGTCGACGACGTCGCCTTCCTCACCGCCGTCGTCGACAACGTGCTCGACACCCAGCCCGACGCCGCCTCCGACCGGGTGTTCCTGGTCGGGTACAGCAACGGCGGAAAGATGGCCCTGCGGATGGCCTGCGCGGCGCCTCGACGCTTCGCGGCCGTCGCGTCGTACGCCGCCGTCAGCTCCATGCCGTGCCCGAACCCGGCGCCGACGTCACTGCTGGAGATCGCCGCCACCGGCGACCCGGAACTGACCATCGGCTCCGGCGGAACCACGCACACCCTCAACGGCTACCTCCAACCCACCGTCGACGCGCAGGTGGACCAGTACCGGCGGGCGAACCGCTGTCCCGGCACCCCGATCACCCACGCCCGGGGCAGCCTGACCACCAGCACGTGGCTGCGGTGCGGCACCGGGCGGTCCGTACAGCTCGCCGTCTACCAGGGCGGCAGCCACGACTGGCCACAGGGCGACGACGTCACCCCGTCGGGCGCGCAGGTGATCTGGGCCTTCTTCAGCATTGTCGGGGCGCGTTCATGAGTCGCGCAGCGGCATGGGCACGCTGGCGACGACGACGTCCGGGCGGGTCTTCAACGCGGCGGTGAGCGCGATCTCGAGATGGTTGTGCAGGAAGCGGTACCGCAGCCGGTCCGGCAGCGCCACCGGGATCAGCACGACGATCTGCTCGTCGTGCTGCTCGTGGAGCTCGTCGATGAACGCCACGATGGGGCGGGCCACCGAGGCGTACTCGGTGCGCAGGATCTTGAGTGGCACCCCGGGGTTCCACCGGCCCCACTGCCGGTCCAGCTCGCGGTCCCGATCGGCGTCGCGGCCGGTGTCCTCGACCACGACGTGGACCGCCACCACCCGTGGACTGATCGAGAGGGCTTCCGCGACCGCGCGCTGGGTCAGCCGGTCCACCGCGATCACCGGTACCACCACCATCGTGGGTTTGGCGTGCGGCCTGGCCGGAATCGTGTCGAGGCCGATGGCGCGCCCGAAGCGCGCGTAGTAGGCGTGGGTCCGCGCGAACAGCGCGATGAGCGCCGGCACGGCCAGCACGACCACCCACGCGCCGGCGGTGAACTTGGTGACCAGGAAGATCACGGTGGCCACCGCGGTCGTGGCCGCGCCGGCACCGTTGAGCACCGCCCGGTACTGCCACCGCCGCGGCCGGGTCTGCCACCAGTGTTTGACCAGCCCGGACTGGGAGAGCGTGAAGGCGGTGAACACCCCGATGGCGTACAGCGGGATCAGCGTGAGGGTCTGCCCGCGCACCGCGACGAGCAGCACCCCGGCCAGGCCGGCGAGCGTCCAGATGCCGACCGCGAACACCTGCCGCTCGTCGCGCAGGGAGAACAGGTGGGGCAGATAGTTGTCGCCGGCGAGCCGGCTGGTCAGCACCGGCAGTCCACCGAAGGACGTGTTGGCCGCCAGCATGAGGACCACGGTGATGGTCAGGGACATCACGTAGTACGCCCAGTCCCTGCCGACGGCGATGGCGATGACCTGGCTCAGGACGGTCTCACCCGAGCGGGGACCGATGTGCCAGCGGTTCGCGAGCACGGCCAGGCCCAGCAGCATCACGCCGAGGATGCCGCCGAGCAGCAGCTCGGTCCGCTTGGCCCGGACCACCCGCGGCTGCTTGAACAGCGGCACGCCGTTGGCGATCGCCTCCACCCCGGTCAGCGCGCTGCACCCGGCCGAGAACGCCTTCAGCACCAGCAGTACGCCCACGGCCTCCAGCCCTTGGGTGGGCACCAGCGGCCGGCCCTGGCGCGCCGCGTGCAGGGCCAGCGGGTGGATCAGGCCGATCGCGATCACGACCAGCAGGCCGACGATGAACACCATCGTCGGAAGCAGGAACGCCCGGGCCGTGTCGCCCAGGCCGCGCAGGTTGAGCCCGGTGACCAGGGCGAGGATGCCCAGGCAGATCGGGACCGTGGCCGGGCTCAGACCGGGGAAGGCCGACGTCAGCGACGCGACGCCGGCGGCGATCGAGACGGCGACGGTCAACGTGTAGTCCACGACGAGCGCGGCGGCGGCGAGCAGGCTGACACCGGGCGGGAAGTTCGCCCGGCACACCGCGTACGTGCCGCCGCCGCCGGGATAGGCCTCGATGACCTGGCGGTAGGAGAACACCAGGACGGCCAGTAGCACGACGATCGCGATCGAGATCGGCAGCACGAGATGCAGCGCCGCGAGTCCCGCCGTGGCCAGCACCACGATGATGGCTTCCGGTCCGTACGCCACCGACGTCAGGGCGTCGAGGGAGAGGGCGGGGAGTCCCTCGATCGGAGTGATCTGCTCCTTGGCCACCTGCCGTGCCCGCAACGGGGGCCCGATGAGGAAATGCCGTACCGCCGCCGCTGCGCCCATTGCCCGACCGCCCGCCTCAGCCCGCTCACGCCGCAACGATCATTCGTACCGACGCTACCCACACGGGCGCCGCGACGCTGCCGGTCGGCCGCGGTTGTCCGGTACATCCCTCCGCGCCACCACCCGGCGGTGACCGGCTGCACCGGCCTTGCGGACGGACTATACGAGCGTATAGTGAGCTGTCGGAGCGGATAGTCCGCCACACGTGTGTGTAAGGGGGTGCGGGTGATGGCGCGCCCGGTTGGCGATCCGGCGTTCGAGGACCTGACCGCTCGGGCGCGGATCAGGGACGCCGCGATCCGGCTGTTCGCCGAGCGTGGCATGGACGGCACGACGGTCCGCGACATCGCGCAGCAGGCCGGCGTGTCACCGGGCCTGCTGCGGCACCATTTCGGGTCCAAGGAGGCACTGCGCGAGGCGTGCGACGCCTACGCGCTGGACCGGTTGCTGAAGATCAAGGAGGAGTTCGTCCTCGACGGCAAGATAGCCAGCCCCGGCTTCCTGCCATCCGTGCATCCGACGATGCTGCTGCTGTACAAGTACGTCACCCGAGCCCTGCTCGACGGCTCGCCCAGCGCCGCGGCGCTGTTCGACGACATGGTGACGCTGACCGAGCAGTGGATCAGCAAGCACGCGCCGGACGTCACCGACGACTACCGGGGGTTCGCCGCGGTGATGGTCGGCATGCAGTCCGGGATCCTCGCGATGCACGACCACGTGTCCCGCGCGCTGGGCGTCGACATCTTCACCGCCGAGGGGCACCTGCGCATGGCCGGCGCCATGGCCGACCTGTACTCCCACCCACTGCTCGACCCCGAGTTCGTCGCCAAGGCCCGCCGAGCGATGGAGCCGCTGCGGGCACCCAATCCGCCTACCGCCGCCGGGACCGATCCCGGGGCCGAAGGAGCATGAAGATCATGACCGAGGCGATCCGCGCAGACGCACTGGTCAAGACGTTCGGGCGCACCCGCGCGCTCGATGGGCTCGATCTCGTCGTGCAGACCGGGGAGGTGCACGGTTTCCTCGGCCCCAACGGCGCGGGGAAGTCCACCACCATCCGGATCCTGCTCGGCCTGCTACGCGCCGACGCCGGCGCCGTCCGGCTGCTCGGCGGCGACCCGTGGCGCGACACCGCGGAACTGCATCGCCGCCTCGCCTATGTGCCCGGCGACGTCACACTGTGGCCCAACCTGTCGGGCGGCGAGGTCATCGACCTGCTCGGCCGGCTCCGCGGCGGCCTGGACACCAGGCGCCGCGCCGAGCTGCTGGAGCGCTTCGACCTCGACCCGAGCAAGAAGGGCCGGACCTACTCGAAGGGCAACCGGCAGAAGGTCGCCCTCGTCGCCGCGCTCGCCTCCGACGTCGAACTGCTCATGCTCGACGAGCCCACCTCCGGCCTCGACCCGCTGATGGAGGAGGTCTTCCGCCAGGTGGTCCGCGAGGAGCAGGAGCGCGCCGGCCGCACCGTCCTGCTGTCCAGCCACATCCTCGCCGAGGTCGAGGCGCTCTGCGACCGGGTCACCATCATCCGCGACGGGCGGGCGGTCGAGACCGGCACGCTCGCCGGCATGCGGCACCTGACCCGCACCTCGATCCAGGTCGACCTCGCCGGGCCGGCGACCGGCCTGGACACGCTGCCCGGCGTGCACGACCTGCAGACCCACAACGGCACCCTGCGCTTCGACGTGGACAACACGGCCCTGGATGCCGTACTGCGCCAGCTCACCACGGTCGGCATCCGGAGCCTGACCAGCCAGCCGCCGACCCTCGAGGAGCTGTTCCTGCGCCACTACGACCGGGCGCAGGCGGGCGGCAAGCAGCGCACGGAGGTGGCCCGGTGAACTCGCTGACCGGCACGCGCGCCCTGGCGCGACTGGCGCTGCGGCTCGACCGCGTCCGGCTGACCGTATGGGTGCTCGGGCTCGCGGTGATGCCGATGGGGACCGCGGCCAACTATTTCAAGCTGTACCCCACCGAGGAAGACCTGCGCGCGGTGAGCGGCGTGCTCAGCAACCCGTCGCTCGTCGCGCTGAGCGGCCCGCTGTTCGGCGTGTCGATCGGCGGGCTCACCGCGTGGAAGATCGGCGTGACCGAGTTCATCCTGGTCGGGCTGATGAGCCTGCTGACGGTCGTGCGGCACACCCGGGCCGAGGAGGAGACCGGCCGGCTCGAGCTCATCCGCGCCACGGTGGTCGGGCGGAACGCACCGCTCACCGCCGCCCTGCTCGTCACCGCGCTGGCGAACCTGGCCATCGCGGTACTGATGGCGCTGGGTCTGATGGCGACCGGCCTGCCGGTGGCCGGCTCGGTGGCGCTCGGCCTCGCGACCGGCCTGGTCGGGATCCTGTTCGCCGCGGTCGCGGCGGCGGCCGCGCAGCTCACCGAGAGCGCCCGGGCGGCCAGCGGCATCGCCAGCGCCGTCCTCGGCGGCACCTATCTGCTGCGCGCCGTCGGCGACACCGGGCCGACCTGGCTGAGCTGGCTGTCGCCGGCCGGCTGGGCCCTGCACGTGCGGCCGTACGCCGGCGAACGCTGGTGGGTGGCCGCGCTGTTCGTCGGGTTCGCGGCCGTCTTCACCACGGTCGGGTACACGCTCGCGGGTCGCCGGGACGTGGGCGCCGGCCTGCTCCCGGACCGGCCCGGGCCCGCCGCGGCATCCCCGGGCCTGCGCAGCCCGCTCGCGCTGGCCTGGCGGCTGCACCGCGGCCTGCTCCTCGGCTGGACCATCGGGCTGGCGCTGAGTGGGGCCGTCCTGGGTGGCGCCGCCGCCGGCATCGGGGACCTGAAGTCGCCGAACCAGCAGCTGACCGACATCCTGACCCGGATGGGCGGGCCCAGCGGCCTCACTGACGCGTTCCTCGGCGCGATCTTCGGCATCATCGGCATGGTCGCCGCCGCCTACACGGTGCAGGCGACGCTGCGGCTGCGCCAGGAGGAGAGCAGCGGGCGGGTCGAGGCGCTGCTGGCCACGCGGGTCGGCCGGCTGCGCTGGGCGGCGAGCCACCTGGCGTTCGCGCTGCTGGGCACGGCCCTGCTGCTGGCCGTGGCCGGTGTCGCCGGCGGTCTCGTGTACGGCGCGCAGGTCCACGACGTCGGCGGGCAGGTCGGGCGGCTGCTGGGCGCCGCGCTGGTGCAGCTGCCGGCCGCCTGGGTGCTGGCCGGGTTCGGTACCGCGCTCATCGGCCTGGTCCCGAGGCTCAGCTCGCTGGCCTGGGCGGCGCTCATCCTGTCCGTCCTGCTGGTCGAGCTCGGCGCGCTGTTCGGGCTGAGCGAGTGGGTCGTCGACGTCACCCCGTTCGCGCACGTGCCGAAGCTGCCCGGCTCGGCGTTCACCGTGATGCCGGTGCTGTGGCTCACCCTGATCGCGGTCGCCCTCGGCGCGGCCGGCCTCGCGGGGCTGCGCCGCAGGGACATGCCGGTGACGTGAGCACGCCCGGATCGAGGGCCGCGCGGCTCGACCCGCGCGGCCCTCGACCGGTTGCTGACCGGTTGCTGACCGGTTGCTGACCGGTTGTTGACCGGTTCAGCAGTAGGCCCGGCGGTCGCCGCCCCACGTGCTGTCCGAGGCCGGTAGCTCAAGGGGAAGCTCCGCCCGCAGGGTAGTGCCCTGGCCGCGCGGGCTGTCGATCGTGATCGACCCTTCGAGGGCATCGACCCGGTCGGCCAGCCCGCGCAGGCCGGCGCCGCGGGCCGGGTCGGCGCCGCCAACGCCGTCGTCGTGCACCGTCAGATGCAGCTTGTCGTCGCGAACCGTCACGTCGAGGCGAGCGTGCGAGGCGCGAGCGTGCCGGTCCGCGTTCGCCAGCGCCTCCGCGGCGATGTGGTAGGCCGCCATCTCGATCGGCTCGGGGAGCCGGCGGTCGAGGTGCACGTCGAGCTCGACCGGGACGCCCGAGCGCCGGGCCAGAGCTTTGAGCGCGGGTTGCAGGCCGCGGTCGGACAGGATCATGGGGTGGATGTCGCGGGAGATCTCCCGAAGGTCGTCCAGCACCCCGTTCAGCCCGTCCGGCACCGCGGACAGGTGCCGTCGCAGCTCCTGCAGCTCGGGCGGGACGCTCGACACCGCGCCGCCCGACTGGATGGTGATCGCGATGAGCTGCTGGATGCCGTGGTGCAGGTTGCGTTCGATCTGGCGCCGGGCCTGGTCGGCGGCGACCACCACGCGAAACCGGGAAGCCGCCAGATCGCAGCGCGCGCGGGTGTTGGCGATGGCGGTGGCGAGCAGGTCGGCGAATTCCGCAAGCCGTGCCTCGGCGTCGGGGGCCAGCGACCGCGTGCTCGTCACGGTGGCGTTCACGGCTCCCCAGAGGTGTCCCTCGACGAGGATCGGGGCGCCGACCGCCCCGCGGACGTGATGCCGGCGCAGGTAGGCGGCGATCGCGCCGGGGGCGTCGGCGTAGCTGTCCATCCGGGCCGGCCGGCCGGTCTTCAGGACCGTCGCCGTGACGCTGTGGCCGTCCAGCGGCAGCCGCGTGCCGGCCGGTATGTCGATGCCGGCGGATCGCCATGCGCCGACAAAGGTCGCGGTGCCGTCGCTCTCGTAGCGCACGACGTGCGCGCCGTCACTGCCGATGAGCCGCTGGAGATCCGCGGCGGCGGCATCCAGGACCGCGGCCGGTGCGGCGCCGCGCGCCACGCGGGTCGCGATGCGCCGCACCGCGGCCTGTTTCCTGGCGGCGCGGACGAGTTTCTCCACGCGTCGCTGCACGGAGTCGCCCATCACGTTGAACGAGCGCGTGAGGTCACCGACCTCACCCGTACCGGTCTCGGGAACCCGCTGGTCCAGGTCGCCTCGCGCGAGGTGGCCGGCCATGGCGGCGGCCCGGCGAACCGGCCGGACGATGACCCGGGCCGTGTACCCGACCACGACACAGCCGACCAGGATCGCGCCTGCCATGCCACCGACGACCGCTGTGACCGCCTGCCTGGCGGTCGTCCGGGCGTGCTGGTCACGATCGGCCGCGAACTGCCGCTCGCTCGTCGCGAACCGGTCGAGTTCGGCCTGCAGCTCGGCGATTCTGCGCTCGTCCTGCTGCAGCGTCGCCGTGCTGTGCGCGGCGGGATCGCCGCGCTCGGCCGCCTGCAGCACCGGCGTCGCGTGGTCGCGGATGTACGACTCGCTGTCCTGCGTGATCTCCTGCGCCTGACGGACTTGATCCGGCGTGCGGGCCAGCCGCTGCAACCGAGTGTTGGTGCGGGTCAGCTCGGCGTGCCGCTGATGCCACGTCTCCAGCAATCTCGGATCCCGGGTGACGATGAAGCCCCGCTCGGTCCGGTCGAGGTCAAGAACCTGCTGTTCAGCCTCCGCCTCGGTGGCAAGAAGCTCCACGGAACGTGCCGACATCCGGTCCGTTTCGCGATGCTGAAGAATCGCGACGAGTAAAGCGCTGAACGCGGCGCCGAAAACGAATATGAGTACTAGGTAGCCGATGATGAGGCGAGGAATCAGCCCACCACGCACGGCAGCCTCCGATCGTGATTTGCGGCTCCAGCGCCGCTATCAGGGCCGGCGACCGGCCCGCAGGGCCTTTTTAGTCGGAAAGAACGCGACGGCCGACGTTGCGGGCGCATTCGAGGCGGCGACCGTGATCCACAACCCATCGGGCGAGGGCGCCGGTCGCACCATAATGACAGCGAACCGAAACGCATTCAGGCCATTTTAATCTGCTTCCCAGCGCCGCGGCGCGCTTCTCGCGCATTGCATCGCGGGCGAATCAACGAAATGCCGGGGTGAACTGACGCATGGCTGCGGAATGGCGGAAGAAAAACCGGGGTCGCTCGTCCCGGCCGGGTGGGGCGTTCGCCTCTGACCGGTGCCGGTGGCCGGGGGCGACGGTGAAGGGGTGAGTGATCGTCGACCGCGCCGGCCCGAGCCGCGCTGCCCCGTCCGGCCCGGTGAACCGTGCACGCTGTGCCAGCCCGGTGCGACCGGCCCTCAGGACTGCGGGCTGGTGTACCTGGTGATGAGCGACCCCGAGTTGCGTGCCGGGGTCGCGGGCCGGCGGTGATGCTTCGTTGCGAAGATATCTTCGTCACCGATATATTGGGGCCATGGCGATCCCTATGCGTGAGCCGACGTTTCTCATCCTCACCGCGCTGGCCCGGGCGCCGATGCACGGCTACGGGCTGATCACCGAGGTCGCGGAGCTGTCCGGCGGACGCCTCGAGCTGCGGCCCGGCACGCTGTACGGCGCCCTCGACCGGCTCGCCGACGACGGCCTGGTGACCCTCGACCGAGAGGAGGTCGTCGACGGGCGAGCCCGCAAGTATTACCGCCTCACCGACCAGGGCGACGCGGCCCTGCGGGCCGAGACCGAACGCCTGCGCCGCAACGTCGAGGCCGCGAGCGCCCGCCTTGCCGCCCGCACGTCCCTGCGCCCGGTGACCGGCGTGGCCCGCACCCGCCCGGCCGCGCTCGGCGGTGCCGCATGACGGGCAAGCTGGGCGACCGCTACCGGGCGCTGCTGCGGTGGTACCCGGCCGACTACCGCGCCGAACGCGGCGAGGAGATCATCGGCACCTATCTCGACCTGGCCCGGCCCGGGCAGCGCCGGCCCCGGCCGGCCGACGTCGCCGACCTGGTCCGCGGAGGCCTGCGCCAGCACCTGCGGGCCCGGCACGCGCTCGGCCTCGCCGACGCCGTGCCGTTCGCCGCCTCGCTCGCCCTCGCTGCCGCCGCGGCCCTGGCCGGGGTGTGGCTGTTCCGCGCCGAGGTGATCACCGGCCCGGTCGCGCCTTTCTGGCATTCGGTCGGCCCGTTCGCGACCCTCGGCGCGGTGGCGTGGATCGTCTGGCTGCTCGCGCCCGTCGCGGCCTTCACCGGGCACGGCCGTCCCGCGGTCGCGCTCGCCCTGCTCGTCACCGCCGCGGTGGTCCCGTCCGCCGCGCTGACCCCATACACCCGTCCGCCGATGTTCGTCCTCGTCCCGCAGCTGGCGCTCGGACTCGTCGCCCTGGCCGTGCCGGCCCGGCGCTGGTCGCCCGCGGCGGCGGCCGGCATCGTGGCCGTCGCCGCGACCGTCGGGCTTGCGGTGCTGAGCCGGCCGGTCGGCTTCTACTACGGGATGCTCGGCGCGATGCCCTACGCCGCGCTCGTGCTCGCCCTGGCGATCGTCGTGGCCGGCGTCGTCTTCACCGCCCGCCGGGACCCGCGTGGCTGGTGGCCGGCGCTGGTGCTGCTCGGCCCGATACTCCTGCTCGGCCTGACCCTGCCGAGCTCGCGTCCGCAGCCGTGGCCGCAGTGGTCGGCGGCGGCCGGCTCGGCCACCGCCGCGGCGCTGATCGCGATCGCCGCCGTACCGGCGACGTTGTGGCTGTGGGGGCGCCGGACGCACCGGTCGCACCAACGCTGCCCCGCCTGCGGCCGGTGAGCTGACGGTGCCGCCCAGGCGCGGGACCAGGTATGTTCGGCTCGCGCTCGAGCACGCGGAGGTGGATCATGAGGACGGTGACCCGTCGAGTCGCGCTCCGGCGGACGGATCTCGACGGCGCCGTCCTGGCCGCCCCGCCGGAGTGCGTCGAGGTCCTTCGTCACCGGCCGCTCGTCACCGTCGTGCTCGAGCACCGCGTCCGGGGAATCACGCCGGCCAAGGAGGTCTTCGAGACCTCGCTGCGGCAGGACGCCGAGTGGCGGTTCGACGGCATCGCCTGGCCGGCGGATCTACGACCCGGGGCGCTGGTCGGCGTCTCCTGGCACGCCGCCCGGGACGAGGTCGTCATGCGCACCGTCGCGCTGGACGAACCGATGCGGATCGACGGCGTCGACTACTTCCACGAGTACGACCCGAAGGTCGTCACCCAGGAGTACGCCCCGGGCACGTCCAACCGGGGGAAGGTGCTGCACGCGGTGCGCCGGCTGGGCCGCGTCTTCGACGACGGCAGCGCCGTGTTCGCCGAGTCGGAGCTGCCCGCGCGCTGCGGGCTCGGCCGGGGCGCCCGCGGGTCGTTCCTGCTCCGCAACGCCGTCGAGCAACTGATCCGCGAGGGCTACGTCACCCGCGTGCTCGGCAGCGTCGACCCGGCGGGCCACCCCTCCTATCCCGCCGTCGACGGCGAGGAAGTCGCCGAAATGCTCTTCTATGCGCCGCTGATCGAGCCCGCCCCGCACTCCGGCGACGCCGATTCCGGCGACGCCGACCGCCGCGAGCACTGGGTCAACGGCTTCCTCCGCAAGCTGCCGGCGGGCGCCCAGCCGTCGGAGAAGCAGCTCGCGCTCCACCAGCAGGCCGTCGA
Source organism: Dactylosporangium sp. NPDC048998 (assembly GCF_043197855.1). Taxonomy (NCBI): domain Bacteria; kingdom Bacillati; phylum Actinomycetota; class Actinomycetes; order Micromonosporales; family Micromonosporaceae; genus Dactylosporangium; species Dactylosporangium sp. NPDC048998. The sequence continues at coordinate 65,890 of NZ_JBICTV010000012.1, read as the reverse complement.
GAACGAGCAGATCACCGCCGCCCCGCTGGCTCCCGGCTACACCTTTGTGAAGAAGCACCACCGCAACGGATGAGCGCGCAGCGGTGGACGCTCAGGCGGGCAGCGGCCAGACCGAGACCCGGCCGTGCTGGCAGACCAGAACCGTCGGCATGGTGACGCACTTCGGCGCGATGTACCAGTGCTCCGCCGTGCCGAACACCGTCAGGGCGCCGGTGTCGAGGTTGAGCCGCGCGACCTGAGATGGACCGGAGAGGCTTCGGCTCGCTACCAGGAGGACAGGCCCCGCCGCCTGACGGCCGACCGGATCCCAGCCGACGATCCGCCGGACGGTCCGGCCGGTCGCGGCGTCCACGACGAGTCCGCCGAGCGACGGGTCGTCGGGATTCGGCGCGGACAACGTTGCCAGCAGATGCTTGTCGTCGATCTGTTCGAGGCTCCGCCAACCGTCCAGACGCCACAGCTCGCGGCCGGTGTCGGGGTCCAGCGCGGCGATCGTGCGCTCGCCCCAGGCGCACAGCAGCATCCGTCCGCACCACCATATGGGCCCCCCGGCGGTCTCGGCCGCGCGCTCCCACAGCCGCCGGCCGGTGACCAGGTCGAACATGGCGCCACCCGGCTGACCGGTCTGGCCCCACCCGTTCGTGAGCAGCCGGTCGCCGGAAATGCTGAAGCCGCCGACGTGGCCGGGATCGTCCACCTTGGCCGTCCGCACGACCTCGGCCGACTCGGCGCTGCGCACCCGAAGCGTGCCGTCGGGGTCGAGTTCCGCGATCTCGACGCGGTACTCCGCGAAACCGAGCTCCGAGAACTCGTACGATCGGGCGCTGCCCGCGGGCGTGACGAACGACCAGCGGATGTCCCCGGTACGGGCATCGATGCCGACCAGTTGCCGGTCACTTCGCTGCTGCTCCTGCTGATCGTCGGCGCCCGGCGTGTCCGGGTCGGCGAGCACGACACCGGGCGCGCCGCTCAAGCCGTAGAACGACGGCTTGTAGCCGGTCCTGCGCCAGACCTGTGCCCCGGAGGCGGCGTCCAGCCCCACCAGCGTCGGCGTCGAGTCCTGATTCGGCCCCGCCACCGTCAGGACCACCCGCTCGTCGCTGAGCCCGACGAATTGCGAATGAGCATCGACCCGGCTGGCCCACCGCCGGGCGCTGTCGGGCATCCGGTAGGACTCCAGGACGGCTTGTGTCAGGTCGGGCTGCCGTATCAGGTAGAGGTCGTGGCCGAAGCTGCGGATGTTGCTGATCCCGTCGTCGCGCAGCACCGCCGACGGGGTCAGCGGCGTGACCGGCTGGGCGCCGGTGACGAGCGCGAACACCGTCACGAGCACCAGCCCGATCGCCGGCAGCCGCTGGGACGCGTGGCGCGGGCGGGTCGGCCGGTCGGGCGGCTCCCAGGCCTCGGACGTATCGAGCATGATCACGGCGGTCGGCGGCATCGGTTCAGGATTCCATGGACCGGGGAGAGTTCGCATGCCGCAATCGCCGATTCTCAGCCGTACCCGCCGGCGGCGGCCACCAGGCTCGGCCGTGGGTCAGGGCCGGAACGTCACGGTCACGGTCAGGCCGCCCTCCCGGCGGGGGGTCGCCGACAGCTCGGCGCCGTGGGCCTTCGCGATCGCCCGCACGATCGCCAGGCCCAGGCCGTAGCCGTCGCCGGTGGCGCGGACGCGCTGGGCGCCCAGTCGCTGGAACGGCTGGAAGAGGCGGTCCAGCTCGGCGTGCGGTACGACCGGACCGGTGTTGATGATCGTCAACGTCGACCCGTCGGTGGCGACATCGACCCGGCCGCCGTCGACGTTGTGCTTCACGGCGTTGTCGATCAGGTTGGCGACGAGGCTCTCGGCCAGGCTCTCGTCGCCCGGCACCGGGGCCGGGGACAGCGACGCCGTGACCGTGATGCCGCGGGCCCGCGCGGCGTCCGAGCGGGCATCCAGGGCCCGGCGGGCCACGGCGGCCAGGTCGAACGGGGCCGGGCGCTCGATGCCCTGCTCGCCGGTGGCCAGGGTGAGCAGGGAGTCGATGAGCCGGGCCTGTGCCTCGCCCAGGGCGAGGACCTCGCGTCCCGCGGCCCGCAGGCCGTCGCTGGACGCGTCCGGGTCGGACAGGGCGACCTGCAGCAGGGTGCGCTGCGCCGTGAGCGGGGTGCGCAGCTCGTGCGAGGCGTTGGCCACAAACCGGCGCTGCGCGGCGAACGCGGCCTCGAGGCGGCCGAACAGGTCGTCGAGCGTGCCGGCGAGCTCGGCGAACTCGTCGCGGCGGCCGGTCGGGCCGAGGCGGCGGTGCAGGTTGGTGGCCGAGATGTCCCGGGCGGTGTCGATGATGAGCCGCAGCGGGCGCAGGAACCGCCCCGCGATCACCCAGCCGAGCACGATCGACACGAGCACCATGACCGCGAGGGCGACCGCCGAGAGGCCGAGCAGGTGGTTGCCGGCGGTGACGGTGTCCGGGGCCTGCGGCGACGGGCCCTGCCCCTGGCCGGGGACCGGCACCGTCTCGCGGGCGCCGAGCAGCGGCACGAGCAGCAGCAGGGCGCCCGAGACGAGGAACGGCCCGGCGTACAGCAGGGTGAGCTGCCGCCGCAGCGTCCACCGGCGGGCCATCAGGGTGCACCGACCCGGTAGCCGGCCTCGCGCACGGTGTGGATGACGGGCGGGTCGCCGAGGCGGGCGCGCAGCCGGCGTACGGTCGTCTTCACCGTGGTCGTGAACGGGTCGGCGGCCTCGTCCCACACCCGCTCCAGCAGCTCCTCCGCGGACACCGGCCGGCCGCCCGCCGCCATCAGGCACTCCAGCACACCGAACTCCTTCGGGCTGAGGTCCAGCCGGCGTCCCGCCCGGGTGGCGGTGCGCTGGGCCGGGTCGAGGGTGAGGTCGCCGGCGGTGAGCACCGGCGGCAGCGCCGTCGCCGGGCGGCGGCCCAGCGCCCGGATGCGCGCCACGAGCTCGTCGAAGTCGAACGGCTTGGGCAGGTAGTCGTCGGCCCCGAGGCCCAGGCCCTCGACCCGGTCGCGCACGGTGCCCGACGCGGTCAGCATCAGCACCCGGCTGGCGGGGTGCGCGGCCACGATGTGCCGGCAGACGTCGTCGCCGCCGACGCCGGGCAGGTCCCGGTCGAGGACCACCACGTCGTACCTCGTGACGACCAGCCGCTCCAGCGCGTCGCCGCCGTCGAGCACCACGTCGACGGCCATGCCCTCGCGGCGCAGGCCGGTGCCGATCGTCCGGGCCAGGATCTCGAAGTCCTCAACGACGAGCACGCGCATGCCTCCACCATGCCAGCCACGCGGTGACACCGTGGTGTCACCGGCCGCCGCGTAGATCTGAGCCCATGCAACAGCCCATGCAACCTCAGCATGACGCCACGATCACCGTCGAGGGCCTGCGCAAGCGCTTCGGGCCCAACCTCGCGCTGGACGGCATGACGTTCACCGTCCGCCCCGGCAAAGTCACCGGGTTCGTCGGCCCGAACGGCGCCGGGAAGTCCACCACCATGCGGGTCGTGCTCGGCCTCGACGCCGCGGACGAGGGCACCGCGCTCGTCGGCGGCCGCGCGTACCGCACCCTGGACCGGCCGCTGTGCCACCTCGGCTCGCTGCTGGACGCCGCCGCCCTGCAGCCCGGCCGGAGCGCCCGCAACCACCTGCTCTGGCTCGCCCACTCGCAGGGCCTGCCCGGCCGCCGCGCCGACGAGGTCCTCGAGCTGGCCGGCCTCGGTGGCGTCGGGCGGCGCCGCGCCGGCGCGTACTCCCTCGGCATGCGCCAGCGGCTCGGCATCGCCGCCGCGCTGCTCGGCGACCCGCCCGCGCTGATGCTCGACGAGCCGTTCAACGGCATGGACCCGGAGGGCATCATCTGGATGCGTACCTTCCTGCGCGAACTGGCCGCGCAGGGCCGGGCGGTGCTCGTCTCCAGCCACCTGATGAGCGAGCTGCAGGGCGCCGCCGACCACGTCGTCGTCGTGGGCCGCGGCCGGGTCATCGCCGACGCGAGCGTCGCGCAGCTGCTGGCCGGCGCGGCCAACGGCCGGATCACCCTGCGCTCCTCGGCGCTCGCCGATGCCGCAGGTGTACTGCGTGAGTCCGGCGCCGCCGTCACCGCCAACGGCGACGGCACGCTCACGGTCGCCGGCCCGGCCGCCGAGGACGTCGTCGGCCTGCTGACCCGCGCCGGCGTGCCGTTCTCCGAGGTCTCCGCGCACCGCGCCACCCTCGAGGACGCCTACCTGGAGCTCACCCGCGACGCGGTCGAGTTCCGCGCCGCCGCGCCGGGGGAGGGGCGATGAGCTTCCTGCGGACACTGCGCGCCGAGTGGACCAAGCTGCGCACCGTGCGCGGCTGGGTGGTCGGCCTGCTCGCCGGGGCCGCCGTCATCATCGGCCTCGGCCTCGCGCCCAGCCGGCAGGGCTCCTGCGGCCAGCACGGCCCCGGCTCCGAGTGCACGGCGCTGCGCGGGCCGGAGGGGCAGGAGGTCACCGACAGTTTCACGTTCGTGCACCGCGCCCTCACCGGCGACGGCACCGTCACCGCCCGCGTCGCCGACCTGACCGGGCAGCTGCCCGACGACCCGCCGAACAACCGCGAGGGCGTCGCGCCGTGGGCGAAGGCCGGCCTCATCCTCAAGGACGGCACGCGGCAGGGCTCCGCGTACGCGGCCGTCATGCTCACCGGCGAGCACGGCGTGCGGATGCAGTACGACTACGTCCACGACGAGGGCCGCCCGGCCGGCGCCCCCGTCGCGCGCCGGCCGGTGTGGCTGCGGCTCAGCCGTGCGGGGGACACCGTCAAGGCCGAACAGTCCGGCGACGGCGCGTCGTGGACCACCGTCGGCACGGCCCGGCTGCCCGGCCTCCCGGCGACGGTCGAGGCGGGGCTCTTCGTCACCTCCCCGCAGTACTCCACCCAGGTCAACCAGGCCGTGGTGCTCTCCGGCATCCAGGGCGGCCCCAGCCTGGCCATCGGCACGTTCGACCACCTGGCCACCGCCGGGGCGTGGTCGCAGCAGTGGCAGGGCACGGTCGTCGGCGCCCCCAGCGGCCCCGCGGCAGGCCGGCTCGGCGAGATCGGCTTCGAGCCGGCCGCGGACGGGTTCGCCCTCACCGGCACCGGGGACATCGCCCCGGCCGTCTCCGGCGCGGCCGGCGGCGGCGTCACGATCAGCCAGACGCTCGCCGGCACGTTCGTCGGCCTCATCGTCGTGGTCGTCATCGGCGCCATGTTCGTCACCGCCGAGTTCCGCCGCGGCCTCATCCGCACCACCCTCGCCGCCAGCCCGCGCCGCGCCCGGGTGCTCGCCGCCAAGGCGCTCGTCGTCGGCGCGGCCACCTTCGCCGTCGGGCTCGTCGCGGCCGCGGTCGTCGTCGCGTTCGGCGTCGGCGTGCTGCAGGACAACGGGGTGTACGTCCACCCCGCCTCGACCGCGACCGAGCTGCGGATCGTGGGCGGCACCGCAGCCCTGCTCGCCGGCTGCGCGGTCCTCGCCGTCGGGCTCGGCGCCCTGCTGCGCCGGGGCGTCACCGCGGTCACCGTGTCGATCGTGGTCATCGTCCTGCCGTACCTGCTGTCGGTCACCGTCCTGCCGCTGCGCGCGTCCGACTGGGTGCTGCGCTTCACCCCCGCCGCGGCGTTCGCGCTGCAGCAGAGCGAGCCGCGGTGGCCGCAGATCGACAACGTCTACTCGCCGTCGGACGGCTACTTCCCCCTCGGCGCGTGGAGCGGCCTCGCCGTGCTCGCCGTGTGGGTCGCCGCGGTGCTCGGCGGGGCCGCGTACGCGCTGCGCCGGAGGGACGCGTGAGGACGGCCCTGCACGCGGAGTGGACGAAGCTGCGCACGTCGCCGGGGACGGCCTGGCTGCTGCTCGGCGTCGTCGCGGCCACGATCGGGCTGAGCGCGGCGGCCGCCGCGGCGGTCTCCTGCGGTACCGAAGGATCCGCCGGCTGCGCCGCCGACCTGACGAAGGTCAGCCTGACCGGCGTCCAGCTCGGCCAGGCGCTGGTGGCGATCCTCGCGGTGCTGGTGATCGGCAACGAGTACAGCACCGGCATGGTCCGCGTCAGCCTCGCCGCCGTGCCCCGCCGCACCCGGATGCTCGCCGCGAAGGTCCTGGTCACCGCGGCCGCGACCGGCGCCGCCGCGCTCGCCGGGGTGGCCGGCTCGCTGCTGGCCGGCCGGCTGCTGCTGCCCGCGCACGAGTTCCTGTGGCGCCCGGCGATCGGGTCGGTGCTGTACCTCGAGCTGATCGCCCTGCTGAGCCTGGGCCTGGCGACCGCGGTGCGCAGCCCGGCCGCCGCCGCGGGCATCGTGCTCGGCCTGCTCTACGCGTGGCCGATCGTCGCTCGGGTCGTGACGGACGAGACCTGGTCGCGGCACCTGCAGCAGATCGGGCCGATGAGCGCCGGCACCGCGGTACAGGCGACGAAGAACCTCGCGACCCTGCCGATCGGCCCCTGGGCCGGCCTGGGCGTGCTCGCCCTGTGGGCGCTGGGCGGCCTCCTGGCCGGCTGGCTGCTGCTGGTCGGCCGGGACGCCTGAGGGTGGTGACGGCCGCGGGCCGGTGACGGATGCTGGACGTTGGTGAACGTCGTCGGCGTGAAACGGCTGTACGAGGACCCGCCGGGTCTCGTGCCGGTCGCGTACCTGCCCGTCGGCGACCTCGCCGAGGCGCTCCGCGACGCGGGCGGCTGGCGGGCCAGGGCGATCGTCTGCCTGTCGTTCCTGGCCCGGGTGCGGCTCGCCCCGCTGTACGTGCTGGCCGTCGTGGTCATCGGACTCGTCCTCGACCACGCGGTCAGCCCGCAGACCGAGCTGCAGGTCGTGCTCGCCAACTCCAGCAACGTGGCCAACCTGCGCCAGCACAGGATCTGGACCCTGTTCACCAGCGCCTTCCTGCTCGACGGGGAGGTGCGCCCGTTCGTGATGGTCCAGCTGTTGCTGCTGTTGTCCGTGGCCGAGGTGCTGTGGGGGTGGCGCCGGCTACTCGAGGTGTTCTTCCTGTCCAACGCGGTGGCCAGCTGCCTGGTGTACGGCCTGCTGCTCGCGGGCGTCCGCGCGAACCGGATCGAAGACGCGATCACCGTGGCCAGCGACGTCGGCACGAGCTACGGCACGCACGCCGTCGCCGGCGCGCTCGCGTTCACCCTGCCCGTGCGCGCGCGGCGCTTCCTGGTGCCGCTGGCGCTCGGCGTCGCGCTCGTGCCGCTGCTGTCCGACGCCACCTTCACCGACGTCGGCCATCTGCTCGCCACACTGCTGGGCTTCCTCGCCGGCTGGCAGATGCGCCGCCGCCCGCTGGCCGGGCGCCTCCGCCGCCCGGCCCCGCTGCGCGCCGGCCGGACGGCGGCCTACTCGTTCGCCGACGTGGCGCAGGCCCGGGCGGCGCTCACGACGGTGCTGCGCCTGCAGGAGCGGCTCCGGCTGCGCCTCGACGACGCCGTCGTGGCCTGGTCGGACGGGGCGCGCCGGACACACCTGCGGGAGACCCGGGAGATGAGCGCGATCGACGGTGCCTGCGCGGGCGCCTGCTGGGGAGTGGTGCTGGGGACCTTCGCCGGCCTGCCGCTGATCGGCCTGGTGGTCGGCGCGGCCGGCGCCGCGGCGGTGGCGCATTGGCACGACGCCGGCCTGCGCGACTCCACGGTGGACGCGACCGTGCGCGCGCTGCCCGCCGGCCGGGGCGTGCTCCTGCTGCTGGGCGACCTCGGCGACCTCGGTGACCCGGCCGGCCAACCGGCGCTGGCCGGCGCGCTCACCGAAATCGGCGGAACACCCGTGCCCGGTGTCGTCGAGGGCGCGGGTGTTCCGGACTCGCGGTAGGGGACCGGCGGCGGGCCGTCACCCGCCGGTCGCCGCGTAGTCGATCGCGTCGAGCATCGCGCCGAGCACGTCGCATTTGAAGCGCAGCGCGGCCAGGGCCGCGTCCTGCTGCTCCGCGCTCGTGCAGTGGGTGAGGACGAGGCCGAGCGTGTCGGCGCTCTCCTCGCTGGCCACCGCGATCCTGGTCTCGAAGTACGTGAGGCCGTCCGGTTTGATCCAGTCGTAGTGCCGCCGCCACGCGGCGAGGCGCCGGCTCATCAGCTCCGGCGAGAACAGCTCGGTCAGCGCCGCCGCGACCCCCTCGGTCCACGGCCGGGTCTGGCAGAAGTGCAGGTATCCGTCCACGGCGAAGCGCACGCCGCGCAGCACGTGCCGCTCGTCGAGGACCTCCTCCCGGGACAGGCCGACCGCGTCGGCGAGGACGAGCCACTCGGCCAGCCCGCCCTCCTCCTCGTGCGCGCCGTCGTAGAACCGCACCCGCGGCAGCCACGCCCGCCGCACCTCGGGCAGCGGGCACCGCGAGATGATCGCGGCGTTCTTCTGCGCCAGGCAGCGCTGGTAGTACCAGCGGTTGGCCACCCACGACCGGATCTCGTCCGGACCGCAGCCGCCCTCGTGCAGCCGCACGTGGAAGGGGTGCCGGTCCCAGTAGTACTGCGCGAGCCCCTGCAGCGCCCCGGCGAACGCCTCCTGGCTCAGCGCGGCCGGCGGTGCCACGGGTCACCCGTGCCGGAGTAGGCGGAGATCTCGGGCCGGGTCTCCAGGCATTCCACCCGCGGGGCGTGCCACTGCCGGCGGTCCGGCACGGGTGTGGGTTGGGTCTGGTCGGTGGTGGCCAATGTTCGCTCCGTTCTGTGCGTCGTCCATGCGTCGTCGTTGTGGTCGGCCCGGCCGCGCCGACGGGCGCGCCGGGCTGCGATCGCGCTACCCGGCGCGGACCCGCCGAAACAGCTTTGCCGGGCCGCCGGCGGCGACCCCCCACGGGCGGCCATGAACGTTTCACCGGCGGCGCCCGCCTGACCTGCGCCGACGCGGCCGGTCGCATCGAAGCACGGAAAAGTGTCGTACCCGCGGCCTAGTGTCCGGGTCATGCGCCGCCCCGTCCTGATCAGTGCTTTGCTCGCCGCCGCGCTCGCCACGGCCACGCTGTCCGGCGCGCTGCCGGCGGCGGCCGCCGAGCCCTACCTCGACCCGAGCCTGCCGGTCCCGCAGCGCGTCGCCGACCTCATGTCGCGCATGACGCTCGACGAGAAGCTCGGGCAGATGACGCAGGCCGAGCGCGGGTCGGCGACGGCGGCCGACGTCACGCAGTACCGTCTGGGCTCGATCCTGTCCGGCGGCGGCTCGGCGCCCTCGCCGAACACCGCGGCGAGCTGGGCCGACATGACCGACGGGCTGCAGCGCGGGGCGCTGGCGACGCCGCTGAAGATCCCGCTGCTGTACGGTTCGGACGCCGTGCACGGCCACAACAACGTCGTCGGCGCGACCCTCTTCCCGCACAACATCGGGCTCGGCGCGACCCGCGACCCGGCGCTGGCGCAGCAGGTCGGCCGGATCACCGCCGACGAGGTGCGCGGCACCGGCGTGCAGTGGACGTTCTCGCCGTGCGTGTGCGTGGCCCGCAACGACCGGTGGGGCCGCACCTACGAGTCGTTCGGCGAGAAGCCGGAGCTGCCGGTGTCGATGGCGACGATCATCGACGGCTACCAGGGCGGCGGCGTGCTGGCCACCGCGAAGCACTACGTCGGCGACGGCGGCACCACCGGCGGCGTCGACCAGGGCGACACCCAGCTGTCCGAGGCCGACCTGCGCGCCATCCACCTGCCGCCGTTCACCGAGGCGGTGCGGCGCAACGTCGCCACCGTGATGATCTCGTTCTCCTCGTGGAACGGGCAGAAGATGCACGGCCACGACTACCTCATCAACGGCGTGCTGAAGGGCGAGCTCGGCTTCAGCGGGTTCGTCGTGTCCGACTGGAACGGCATCGACCAGATCGAGGGCGGGGCCGGCTTCACCCCCTCCGAGGTGCGCCGCGCGATCAACGCCGGCATCGACATGGTGATGGTGCCGACCGAGTGGAAGTCGTTCATCACCACGCTGCGCGGCGAGGTCCAGGCCGGCCGGGTGACGATGGCCCGCATCGACGACGCGGTGCGCCGGATCCTGACGAAGAAGTTCGAGTACGGGCTGTTCGAGCGCCCGTTCGCCGACCGCACGCTGACCGGCACCGTCGGCAACGCCGCGCACCGGCAGGTGGCCCGCCAGGCCGTCCGCGAGTCCCAGGTGCTGCTGAAGAACAGCGGCGTGCTGCCCCTGGCGAAGAGCGGCCGCATCTTCGTGGCCGGCAAGAGCGCCGACGACATCGGCCTGCAGAGCGGCGGCTGGAGCATCAGCTGGCAGGGCGCCGCCGGCAACATCACGCCCGGCACGACCATCCTGCAGGGCATCCGCGCCGCGGCCCCGCAGGCGACCGTCACGTACAACGCCACCGGCGCCGGCATCGACCGGTCCTACGCCGCGGCCGTCGCCGTCATCGGCGAGACGCCCTACGCGGAGGGCCAGGGCGACCGCCCCGGCTCGCTCGGCCTGGACACCACCGACCTGCAGACCCTGGCCACGCTCAAGGCGTCCGGCGTCCCGGTCGTCGTGGTGCTGGTCTCCGGCCGGCCGCTGGACATCGCCGCGCAGCTGCCCGACTGGAGCGCGCTGCTGGCCGCGTGGCTGCCCGGCACCGAGGGCGCCGGCGTTGCCGACGTCCTCTTCGGCGACTACGCCCCGACCGGCAAGCTCCCGGTGACCTGGATGCAGTCCGCGTCGCAGCAGCCGATCAACGACGGCGACGGCAAACCGGCCCTGTTCCCGTACGGCTTCGGCCTCACCTACACCACGACCCCGCCGCCCACAGCCCCCGGCCAGCCCGGCACGCCCACGGTCTCCGCGGTCACGAGCACCTCGGCCACCCTGACCTGGACCGCCCCGACGACCGGCACCACGGCCACCTCCTACCGCGTCTACCGCGCCGACACCCTCCTCGCGACGGTCGCCGGCACCACCTACCAGCTCACCGGCCTGACCCCCGGCACGACGACGCAGTACACGGTGGTGGCGGTCGACGCGGCCGGCCGCGCAGGCCCGCCCTCGGCCGCCGCCACGGTGACCACCCCGCCGAACACGTCGCCCCCGCCACCGTCGTCGTCCTGCGCCGTGGCCTACACGGTCAACGACTGGGGCGGCGGCTTCACCGGCGCGCTGACGGTCAAGAACACCGGCACCTCAGCCCTCAACGGCTGGACCCTGTCGTTCACCTTCCCCGGCACCCAGAAGGTGACCCAGGGCTGGTCCGCGGTGTGGTCCCAGTCCGGCGCCGCGGTCACCGCCCGCAACGAGACCTACAACCCGTCCCTGCCCGCGGGCGCCTCGCTCTCCCTGGGCTTCAACGCCACCTACACCGGCACCAACCCCCGCCCCACGTCCTTCACCCTGAACGGCGCCGCCTGCACCGTCTCCTGACATACGCGAACCCCGCCCCGCCCGCGACACCGCCGGGCGGGGGCGCAGGTCTCCGTTCGGCGAGCCGTCAGCCCCGGTACCGGTCGTAGGGTTGACGGTATGAGCCAGACGAACAGGGCGATCGTGCACACGGAGTTCGGTGACGCTTCGGTACTGCGTGAGGTCGAGCGGGAGATCGTCGAGCCCGGCCCCGGCGAGGTCCGGGTGCGGGTGGTGGTGTCCGGGGTCAACCCGACCGACTGGAAGCAGCGCACCGGGGCCACGGCCACGTCCGACGTCCCCGCCGAGGGCGCCGTGCCCAACCAGGACGGGTCCGGGGTGGTCGACGCGGTGGGCGCCGGGGTGACCGGGCTCGCCGCCGGGGATCGGGTGTGGCTGATGCTGGCCGCGTATCAGCGGCCCGGTAGCGGCACGGCGCAGCGGTACACGGTGGTGCCGGCCGATCGGGTGACGCCGCTGCCCGACGGCGCCGGGTTCGAGGCCGGCGCGAGCGTCGGTGTGCCCGCGCTGACGGCGCACCGGGCGCTCACCGTCCACGACGGCGCCCCGGCTCAGCTGGCCCCGGGCGCGCTCGCCGGCGTCAACGTGCTCGTCGCCGGCGGGGCCGGGGCCGTGGGCAACGCCGCGATCCAGCTTGCCACGTGGGCCGGCGCGTCGGTGGTCGCGACGGTCAGCTCGCCGGAGAAGGCCGCGCTCGCCCGCGCCGCCGGGGCCGGCCGCGTGGTGAACTACACCGAGCCCGACGCGGCCGCCCAGATCCGCGACGCGTTCCCCGACGGGGTCGACGTGGTCGTCGAGGTCGCCGCCGCGCACAACGCCGAGCTGAACCTGTCGGTACTGCGGCCGGGCGGCACGATCGCCGTCTACGCCAACGACGGCCGCGGCGGCCCGCTCGCCGTCGACGTGCGCCGGCACATGGTGCTCAACGTCCGCTACCAGTTCTTCGTGCTGTACACGCTGAGCCGGGAGGCCCTCGCCCACGGCGCCGCGGCCGTCAACGCGGCCCTGGCCGACGGCGGCCTGCGCTTCGGCGCCGATGCGGGCGTGCCGCTGCACGTGTTCGGGCTGGCGGAGACGGCCGCCGCCCACGCCGCCGTCGAGGCCGGCGCGGTCGGCAAGGTGCTGATCCGGGTCGACCCGTCCGCCACCGGCTGACCCGCGCCGCCCATCCGGTCGCAGGCCTGCTCGCTGACCAGCAAGGTACGATTTTTTGCGTGGGCAAGGAAAATGACCAGATCGGCGTCGTGACGGCTCTGGTGCGCACCGCTTTCCTGGTCAATGCCGTGTACGCCGAGTCGGGTCGAGGGCATGGCCTTACCCCGCAGCAGGGACAGCTCCTGTGCGTCCTGATGGCGCAGCCGTATGGCATGGGCGAGCTCAGCTCGATGCTGGGCTTGGCGAAGTCGAGCCTCACCGGCCTGGTGGATCGCACCGAGCGCAACGGCCTGGTCCGACGTGAACCGGACCCGCGGGACTCGCGGGCGGTACGAGTTGCGCTCACAACGCGGGGCGGCCGGCTCGCCGAGGAGTTCTACGCCGAGACCTGCCGTCGAATCGAGCACCTGCCGGTGAGCCTGACCGGCGAGGAGCGCACGACGCTCGCTGGCCTGTTGGGCCGGATCGTCCGGGACAACGCGGTGCCGATGGTCTTCATCGAGCTCGACGAGGCGGTGCCGGCCGCCAACCGGCAGTAACGCCGCAGCGACTGACGACCGGTGCAGCGGGCGGGTTCGTCACCCGCCCGCGCCGTCGTCGCGGCTGGGCACCATGCGGGCCTGTGGCGCTCAGCCGCCGTCCTTCGCCACCGCCTCCCGGACCGCCGGGACGATCTCGTTGGCCCATCGACCCAGGGACGTGATGTCGGTCGTGCCGCCGGTGGGCGAGAAGAGCATGAAGCCACCGGCACCGTGCTCCAGGACGGCGCCGGTGAGCTCCTCGATCCACTGGTCGACGGAGCCACCGAGCCAACCCCTTTCGCGGTCACGCGGGGTGGCGACCGGCCGGTCGGTGATGCGGCCCGGGAAGTTGAAGATCGTGCGGACCTCGCGCGGATCGCGGCCCACAGCGACCGCCGCGTCGTCGATGATCGGCCGCGACGACCGGTACCGCTCGCTGAGCCAGTCCGCCGCGTGACCGGGGATCCAGCCGTCGGCGACGCGGCCCGTGGCGGCGAGGGAGCGTGGGCCCACCGATCCGGTCCACACCGGCGGCGCCGTCACGGGAGCCGGCTCGATCTGTCGCACCCCGTAGTGCGGGCCCTGGTGGGTCACTGGACTACCGCCGCCGGCAAGCTTCTTCACGAGAACGATGGCCTCTTCGAACGCCTCGATGGCGTCTCCCGGTGACAGGCGCGGCACGCCCATGTCGGCGATCCGGTCCCACAACCCGCCGGCACCCATGCCCAGCACGATCCGGCCGCCCGACAGCGCCGACAGCGAGGTGACCGTCCGAGCCAGCATGGGCGGCGGCCGTAGCGGCAGGTTTGTTACGTTGGCGAAGCCGGACAGTCGTTGCGTGCGGCCCAGGACGAACCCGATGGAGGCGTAGGCGTCCAGCCGTCCGCCGATGTATGGATGGTCCGACAACGAGAACAGATCGAGCCCGTCCCGGTCGGCCTGCTGCGTCATCCGCAGCAGCTCCGGCCCGTCGGTGATGCCGCTGTGGGCTCCAAAACCGAACGACACTTTCCGTGCAGACAAAGCTCAGCCTTTCGTCGCGAAAACCGCCGAGGCGCGATCACCATATTAGTTCGTGTTGCGAACTTCAACCGCCCTGGTGGGAAATTGCCGGATCAACGCCGGTGGCTGAGCGGCCCGGACGCATGGCGGCCACGCCAGCCCGTCATGGCCGATACCGAGCCGCACGCCGAGGTTGAGGCGATCTCCGAGCACGACGCACGGGCTGACGCCACCGTCCTGCACTCCACCTCCTGGCGCGTCGAAGGCCCCCACCTGATCGTCGCGTAGTTGGCTGTCCTAGATCGGCCCGGACTGGTCCGCGATCACTGGCCGAGCGCACTGCCGATCAGCCATGGCGTACGGCACCTCGGCTTCCTCGTCGGGCCCACCGGCGACGGCACCGTTCGATCGCTATTGACTGGCGACTGGCCTGGCCCCGCCGCCTCGCAGCCTTTGCACCGGCGCTGGCGGGCATGTACGACCAGGTCCACGACAAGGCGGCATAGCCCGGAAGTATCGAGCTTCCCAGCCCACTGTCCGGCGATACGGGGGTCTTTTCATGCCCCGCGGCAGATAGGTCGTTTGATCGAAATTCGCCTGTATGCGCTGATCAGCGTGGTGAGAACTGGTCGACGGCGTGGACGTCGAACCGCATCTCGTGGTCGGGTTCGGCGCAATCCTCACCTGCGTACCAGGAGCCGTTGAGCCAGCCGATGAGCAGGGACCATGTTCGCACGGTCGTACGGCTGCCGGCGATTACCACCATGCCGTGGACGGTGTCGACGCGCGATGGCGGCTCGGTTCGGCCGTGCCATTTTGGCGGAAAACTCGATCTTGTGTGTGGGTCAGACCGCCAGGCATCGATTTCCGCCCGCGCGAGGTCATAGCCGGGGGTCTGCATCGTGACCGAGCGCTCGGACGCGGGGGGCCGGCGCAGCCAGCGGTGCAACGCTTGCAGGCCGGACGCGTCGAGGGTGGTCTGCGGGTGGACGTAGAACACCACCGGCGGGCTCGGCGACCCGTCGGCGTTGGCAACGAGGTGAGCGTGGTCGAGGGCCAGGAGCGTGCCCGGTCGGCGCTGGTAGCTCAGAGCCCAGAGCAACCTTGCGAGGCGATGTGTGCCAGCCAGATCCGACCGAACCATCCGGAATTCATGGCTGGCCTCGACGCTGAACTGGACGGGATCGGATGGGCGCAGCGTGAGGATCTGGTATGCCTTCGCCCCCAGCGTCAGCGATCGCAGCTGCACGCGGAGGCGATCCCGGCGTCCGCCGGTCACGCCGAGCTTCCATGTGCAGCCATGACTTCCCTTCGTTGTCGGCGGTGACCGATCGTAGGCTTGGCGCGCTGCGAGATCACCCGGTTTCCCGCTCGTCTTCGCACAAGCCGCTATCGCCGGCATCTGCGTGCGCAGTCCGGTGCCGGCCCCATGCCATCCGGGGCGCGCATGCCGAGGCATACGGCAGTCGCCACGGCGGTCCACTCAGGACGTCGATGAACTCCCCGGCTGCCTCGTACTCAAGGTCATAACCCCCAGGCTATTGGAAATGGTTCTCATTTTCGACTACGCTTCCGTTCCGGCCGCCGGCCCGCGCCGTCGCCGAGAGGTGGCCCCGCATGACCACGGCCGACGGCATCACCGAGCACCTACCACCCGTCAGGAGATCCTCATGGCCGTACCGAAACGTCGTATGTCACGCTCCAACACCCGCCACCGCCGGGCGCAGTGGAAAGCCTCTGCGCCGCAGCTCGTGCCGTGCCCCTGCCCGCGCAAGGAGCTGGTGCTGCCGCACCGGGCCTGCGCCCACTGCGGCCTGTACAACGGGCGTCAGGTGGTGGGCGAGGCGTGACCGGACGACTGCCGGTGACCGTGCTGTCCGGCTTCCTGGGCGCTGGCAAGACCAGCCTGCTCAACCACGTGCTGGCCAACCGTGACGGGCTGCGAGCGGCGGTGATCGTCAACGACATGAGCGAGGTCAACATCGACGCCTCCCTGGTCCGCGACGGCGGGACACTGTCGCGTACGGAGGAGAGGCTGGTCGAGCTGACGAATGGCTGCATCTGCTGCACGCTGCGGGATGACCTGCTCGACGAGGTGGTGCGGCTGGCCCGGCAGGGCCGGTTCGACTATCTGTTGATCGAATCCAGTGGGATCAGCGAGCCGATGCCGGTGGCGGCGACCTTCGCGCTCGGCACGCAAGACGGGCAGCTGCTCGACGGCCTGGCCCGGCTGGACACGATGGTCACCGTGGTAGACGCGGCGCACCTGCTGGCGCAGATCCAGGCGGGGGAGTCGTTGGAGCAGCGCGGGCTGTCGGCGTACGACGACGATGACCGCACCATTGCGGACCTGCTTGTCGACCAGATCGAGTTCGCCGACGTCATCGTGGTCAACAAGACCGACCTGGTCGAGCCGGCACACCTGGCGACGGTCGAAGCCCTCATCACCCGGCTCAACCCGGCCGCCCGTCAGGTCCGGGCGATACGGGGGCGGGTGCCGGTCGCCGATGTTCTCAACACCGGACGGTTCGACCTCGAAAGGGCCGAGACCGCACCCGGCTGGGTCGCCGAACTCAACGGCACGCACATCCCGGAAACCATCGAGTACGGCATCAGCAGCATCGTCTTCCGCGACCCCCGACCGTTCCACCCGCAGCGGCTGTGGGACCTGCTGACCGGGCGGCTCGACGAGTTCGGCGTGCTCCGTTCCAAGGGCTTTCTGTGGCTGGCCAGCCGACCGGACGTGCAGGGCCTGTGGTCACAGGCCGGTCCGTCCGGCCGGTGCGACCCGGTGGCCGTTCCCGTGGCCGCGTCCGGCGATTGGCCTGACGACCCCGACGAGCGCGCGGAACTGCTCGCGCGGTGGGACCCGGTGTTCGGCGATCGCCGGCAGGAACTGGTGCTCATCGGCGTGGGCCTGGACGGCGACGGCCTGCGGGCCGCACTGACCGTCTGCCTGCTGACCGACGGGGAGATCGCCGCCGGGGAGGACGCCTGGCGGGCCCTGCCCGATCCGTTCCCGCAGTGGGACCTCGGCGATGTGCATGACCACGACCACCCGGAACCGCTCCCGTTTCCGGTGTAACGATGCTGGCCGCCGCGCCGGTCTGGCACCCGGATGCCGTCCAGTACGGAGGTGGGCTGAGGGTTACGCCGGCTCGAGTTTGGCGGGTCTGGCTACGCAGCGGCGAGCGGCGCAGCGGCGCAGCAGCACGACCGCTTCCCAGGCGAGCAGGCCTACCACGGCGATCAGGAAGCCGGCGCCCAGTGCCACGGACCTTGTGTCGGCCGGCCGGGCCTTGGTGCCGTCGGCGAAGACGCGGACGTCCGTTGCGGTCGCGGGCAGGCGGACCTCGTAGTGAACGCCGCTCGTGCCCTCGATGACCGCTCGGGCGCCGGTCGGGTCGACCTCGCTCACCGTGCCCCGTACTTCGTCGGCGCCGGCGTTCCAGCGGGCCGAGCATGTGATGCGGGGACGTTCCAGCTGGTCGATGTCTTCGAAGCAGGTGCCCAGGTGCGCCGTGGTAAGCGACGCCCCGCGGGCGTATTCGCCCAGGCCGCCGCGGGTGCTGAGCAACGAGAGGAGGCTGATCAGGCAGAACCCGAGCAGGACCCACCTTACGACTCTGATCATTTGTGTCCTCACCTACGCCGCGCGAGCCCGGCGCCGCCACGTGCCTCCCCGATGGATTCGTGCACGCAAGCACGGTCGAATCACGTTGCACGAATCGTCCGACATCTTTTATAGCCGACGGCCGGAAAGGTGAGCTGCCCCGATGGGCTATGCTCGCGGTGAAGGGGAGTAGTCCTCTCGCCGGTCGTCGACATGCTGGAACCGCGCTGGTTCCCGGTGGCCGGGCCCCTGCCGGGGTGGACGAGACCTTCGACCAACACGTGATGTATGTCGCGTTGGGTCGAAGGCTCGGGTCTCCGGTGCCTCTCCCGACGCGGCGCAGGGAGAGGAAGAGACAACGATGACGCCGCAACGGTCCGCACTCCGAGTTGTCGCCGCGCTTGCGCTCGTGGTGTTCGGCGCCGGCCTGATGGCCGGCTGCACGAGCTCCACCAACGGCGCGACGGTGTCGTGCACCGTCAACTCGTGCACCGCCACGTTCGACCGTGGAGTGGACGCCTCCGCCTCCGTCCTCGGCATCGACATGAAACTCGTCGCCGTCGACGGGCAGACTGTCACGGTCGACGTGGCCGGCAACCGGGTCACGGTGCCGGTGGACGGTTCTCAGCAGGCCGACGGCCTCTCCGTGACGGTCGAGAAGGTCACCGATCAGCAGGTGGTCCTGAAAGTCAGCAAGGCATGAGTCCTTGGCGTGGCCGGTTGCATGCTCAGACGCCGGGTGGCGCCGGACGACCCGCCCAGCAGGGCAGTTGCGGCATCCGATGAACGCACCCGCCCGAGAAACCGTGAATCTTGCCCGGTACGCGTGGCTGGCCATGGCAGCGGCCATCGTCACCATCTCCCTGAAGTACGTCGCATATCTGGTGACCGGGTCGGTCGGCCTGCTGTCCGACGCGGCGGAGTCGGTGGTCAACCTGGTCGCGGCGATCATCGCCCTGGTCGCGTTGAAGGTTGCCGCTCGGCCGGCCGACGCCAGCCACAACTACGGTCACGGCAAGGCGGAGTACTTCTCGGCCGGCCTCGAAGGACTCATGATCTTCGTGGCGGCCGGCGTGATCCTGGTCAGCGCCGTCCGCCGGTTCCTCGACCCGGTACCGCTCGACAGCGTCGGCCTCGGCCTTGCGATATCCACCCTCGCCACCCTCGTCAACGGCGCGGTGGGGTGGCTGCTGATCCGGGTGGGCCGGCGGCACCGCTCAGTCACCCTCACCGCCGACGGCAAGCACCTGATGACCGACGTCTGGACGTCCGCCGGCGTACTGGTCGCCGTGGTGCTGGTCGTGGTCACCGGCTGGCAGCGGCTCGACCCGGTGGTGGCCGCCGTCGTCGGCATCAACATCCTGGTCACCGGTGGCCGCCTGGTGGTGCAGTCGGTGCGGGCACTGCTCGACGAGGCCGTCAGCCCGCAGGATCTGGCCGCCGTCATCGCTGCCCTCGACCCGTTCCGGTCCGACCAGGTCGCGATCCATGGGCTGCAAACCCGCCAGTCCGGCCGGCACCGCTTCGTCTCCATGCACGTCCTGGTCCCGGGCGACTGGACCGTCCAACGCGGACACGACCTCCTGGAACAGATCGAGGCGGCCGTCCGTGACGCACTTGCGGACAGCAGCGTGCTGACCCACCTGGAACCCCTCGAAGACCGCCGTGCCTACGACGACTACACCTACGACGGCCAGGCAACCTCATGATCTGCCCGCCGCATGCCGGGCACCACGGACAAGACGATCATCGGTCGTCGGCCTGCCAGTCCCACTGTCCGCGCGGGGGTACGGCGGCTGCCGGCGGATGCCCGCGGCGGTCGGTTCGGCGGGGCCGGGCGGCCGGGGTCGGGTCGGATGCCGCGGGTGTCGCTGGTGCGGGCCGGTGGCGGGCGGTGAACGCGGCGAGCGCGGTGGTGATCGGGACGGCGGCGATGAGTCCGATGGTGCCGACCACGGAGCGGACGATCTCCTGGGCCAGCAGCTGCGAGGTCAGTACCTCGCCGACGGGCTCGCTGCCGGCGGCGAGCAGCAACAGCAGCGGCAGTGAGGCTCCCGCGTAGGCGAGCACGATGGTGTTGACGACGGAGGCGATGTGTGCCCGGCCGATGCGGCTGGCGGCCCGGTACAGCTGCGCGAAGCCGAGGGTGTGGTTGGCGGCGGACAGCTCGGCCACGGTGAAGGACTGGGTGACCGCGATGTCGTCGAGCACGCCGAGGGAGCCGATGAGGATCCCGGCCAGCAGCAGTCCGCGCATGTCGACCTGGTGGTACATGAGGGTCAGGAACGACGATTCCTCGCTGGCGACGCCGTTGAGGCTCGCGGCGGCCGTGGCCGCCTGGGACAGCAGCCCGGTCAGGCAGAGACTGGCCAGGGTGCCGAGCACGGCGATCGACGTCGCGGTGTTGAAGCCGTGCGTGAGGTACAGCACGGTCAGCATGATCGCCGCGGCGCCGATCACCGCGACGAGCAGCGGCGGTCGGCCGGCGAGGATTGCCGGGACGATGAAGTACAGCAGGATGCCGAACGTGACGGCGAGCCCGGCGAGGGCGGTGAGGCCGCGCCACCGGCCGAACGCGATGACCGCGGCGGCGAAACAGGCGCCGAGGACCCACAGTTGTGTGCCGCGCTGGTGGTCGATGATCTGGTACTGCACCGGGCCGGCGGGCTCGCCGGTGACGATGAGCACCACGCGGTCCCCGGTCTGTACGGTGACGGCGCCGGGTCCGGCCGGCACGTCGGTGGTGACCACCCGGCCGCGGCCGACGCCGTCGGTGACCTCGACTTCGACGGTGCCGCAGTCCGCCGGTCTGCCGGTGGCTGCGGCTGCCGGGTCGTCCACGCCGGCGGGGCAGGCCGCGTGCTGCACCGCCCGGACCTTGCCGAACGCGCGGAGATCACCTCCGCCGGTGTCGGTGTGGTACCCGCCGCGTGGCCACAGCAGCGCCATCCCCACCGCGACCAGTACCGCCGCCGGCACCAGCACCGCCAGGCTGAACCGCGCCGCACGCCGGGACAGCCGCATCCGCCCGTGCCGGTGTGTGTGCCCGGTCTGGTCTCCCACGAGGCCGGGCGGGCGCGGCTGCCGCGTCACGTGAGGACCGGGATGAGGCTGGCGGCAAAGGCGAGATAGAACACGCTCGCGACGGTGAGGGTCCTGGCGTTGAACTTCCCGGCCCGCAGCAGTCCCAGGAGGTAGACGATCGCGACCATGGTCGCGATCCCGGAGATCAGCAGGGCACTGTCGAACCGCCACGAGGTGAACAGCAGACCCAGACCGCTGGGCACGGTGGCCTGGATCATCATCGCGCCGGAGATGTTCGCCAACGCCAGGGACGTCTTGCCCTGCCTGACCCAGATGATGGCGTTCATGATCTCGGGCAGCTCGGTGGCGATCGGGGACAGCAGCAGCGCGGTCACCGCGGCCGGCAATCCGAGCATCGGCCCGATGGTGTCGAGCTGGTGCACGAACAGCTGCGACGCGGCGAAGATGACCGCGAGCGTGACCAGGGTCTGGGTGATCACTGCCCAGGTTGCCGGGACGGCGCGGCGGCGTTGCAGCAGCAGCGGGGCGAGGTCCTCGCCGCCGCCGTGTTCGCCGCCGCCGCGGATCTCGCGCCAGAAGTACACGGCGTAGGCGGCGAAGAACAGCAGGCCCAGCCACGGCTTGATCGCGAACGCGACCAGACCGAGGGCCACCTTGACCACGAAGATCGTCAGGAACCAGCGCTGGTCCCGGGCAAGCTTCCCGAGATCACCGACCTCGTCACCGGGCGGCGTGGTCGCCGCCTCGGGCCCGCCGACGCTCGCCAGGACAGCGGCGTTGGCGCGCAGGCGGCGGCGACGGGCCAGCATCATCCAGCCGGTCACGCCGTACGCGACGGTCGCCAGCGCGAGCGGGCCGCCCATCGCGGCGCCGACGCCGATGTCTTTCTGCGCGCCGCTGGTGCCGAACACGACGGCCACGAACGTGACGACGCTTTCGGGCAGCGCCGTACCGAACGCGGCCAGGATCGTGCCGACGGCGAGGGGTCCGACCTTCAACCGTTGCCCGAGCCACTCAACGGCGTTGACGAACCACTCGCACGCCAGATAGATCACCGCAGCGCAGGCGATGAGCAACACGAAATGGATCACGGGGGGCCGGTTTCCTCTCCGCGTCACGCGCGGGAACCGAACTCCCGGGGGTACACCGGAGACCTCGACCCCGCGGCGACGCACACGTCACCATGGGTCGAAGGTCTCGTCCACCTCCCGACGGAGGCCCGGCTACCGGGAACCCATCAGGGTTCCAGCATGTCGACAACCGGCGAAGGACTACTCCCCTTCAATCGCGACCACTATAGCCGTAGGCCCGACCGGCCGGTAGTGGTCCCCGTCACCCGTGTCGCCGGGATGGGGTCTGTGCAGGACGACGTGATCAGCGCGCCGGGGGCGTGACCGCGGCGACCAGGGCCGAGCGCGGTGAGCGCTTGCCGAGCAGGTTCTGGGCGTACACGGCGTAGGTGTACTCCGTCGAGCCGTTCAGGCCCTTGAGGGTCACGTCGGTGCGGTTGGTCGTCGTGACCCGCGTCTCGGCCGCGCCGTTGACGGCGACCACCTGGTACGTCGTGCCGCCGATCCGGCTGGGGCGGTGCTGCCAGGTCAGCCGGACGCTGTTCGAGGTCACGTCCGTGACGGTCAGCAGCTGCGGGGCGGCGCGGTCGACGACGGTGCCGGCCGTACTGTTGCGGAACACCGTCGCCTCTCGCGTGTCCGTGCGAAGACCGTTGGGGCCGTTGATGAACCGCTGCCCCCAGGCCGTGCGGCTGTTGCCGTCGAAGTTGTTCACCAGGTCCAGATAGCTGTACTTCTTGTCGTTGCCGCTCCAGGACCAGCCGAGGAAGCCGAGGTGCTGCGCCTGTGCGTAGGCCATGATGGCGTCCTCGTCCGGCTTGCCCCACTCGTGCTGGCTGGAGAACTCGCCGATGACGATCGGCAGGCGGCGCTTGGTGAACGAGGTGAGATAGCTGTTGACCTTCGCGGCGGTGTTGAACATGCCGTACATGTGGATGTCGAACGCGGTGTTGCCGGTGGGGTCGGCGGCGACGATCCGCTCGGCGTTGTCGCGCATGACGAACGACTCGTCCTGGCCCCAGCCGGGGCCGTCGACCAGCAGCGTGTGCTTGAAGCCGGCGGCGCGCAGCCGGCGGATCGCGTCGGCCGTCTGCTGCGCCCAGGGCCACGTGGTGCCGTTGGCGAACGGCTCGTCGGCGATGTTGACCATGACGTAGTCCTCGTGGCCGATCAGCGTGTCGCGCAGGCTGAGCCAGAACTGCACCGCTTCCGCCATCGGCGCCGCCTTCTTGTCCTGGCCGAAGCCGGCGGTGTCGTGGGCATCGAAGATGCAGATCAGCCGGTTCTTCTCGCACACGTCGACGGCCGTCGCCACCTCCGAGGCCTTGGCCCGCCGCCATTGGTGGCCGATGCCGAGGGTGACCCGCACCGCGTTGGCGCCCGCCGCCTTGATGCCCGCGAACGAGTCGTTCTTGTTCGGGTACCACATGAAGTCGTGGTTGATGCCGCGCAGCACGAGGTCGCTGCCGTCGGCCTCGACGATCCGGCCGTCGCGCACCCGGATGCCGATGTGCGGCTCGGCGGCGTGCGCCCGGCCCGATGTCGAGAGCACGCCGAGGCCGGCCAGGAGTACGGCGATCGCCAGCACCGCTCTGGATGGGCCGGCGGTACGCGGTTGGGCCGGGCGGCTGGGGCGGGCCGGCAGAACGTATCCCACGGGTTCTGCGGCTACCCCGGGCCGGCCACTGCTACCCGCACCGCCGGGTGAACGCTCAGCCGACGGGCACCATGCGGGCCGCGGCGATGAACGCCTCCAGCTCGTGGGCGATGTCCGGTCCGGTCGGCTGGTAGAGGATCTCGGTGATGCCCCGCTCGGCGTATCCGGCGAGACGGTCGGCCAGCTGCCGGGCCGATCCGGTCACCGTCGTGGTCGGGATCGCGGCCCAGCTGCCGGCCGCCCAGGCGGCCCGGTCGGCGGCGTTGAGGGCGACCAGATGGTGGTCGTGGACCGCCAGGTGCCGCTCTCGTTCGGGAGCCCGGTTGACCACGTCCAGCCAGGCCTGCCCGCCGGGCAGCGCGGTCACGTCGCCGCCGAACTCGTAGGCGGCGTGGTAGGCCAGCGCGTTGCCCGGCCCGGCGGCGGCGCGGACCCGGGGTGAGTCCAGGGCCTCACCGTCGGCCAGCACGGTGCCGTGCACGCCGAGCGCCGCCCAGCTGAACTCCTTGGCGAACGCGGTCTCGTCGTTGATGCTGAACAGCCCGTCGGCCAGTTCCTTCGCGACGGCGAGACCCTTCGGGCCCAGCGCCGAGATCAGCACGGGCACGTCGATCGGGCGGGCCGGGGCGTGGCCGGCCGGGTGCAGCATGCGCATGCGGCCGCCGTCCCAGTCGACGGTTTCGCCGCGCAGCAGGGCGCGGAAGACGCGGACGTATTCGCCGAGATAGGCCCACGTGCTGGGCTTGGCGCCCATCGCGCGGGCGCCGGTGAATCCGGTGCCGAAGGCGACGGCGACCCGCCCCGGTGCCAGGGCGGCCAGGGTGGCCGCACCCGAGGCGTTGACCATCGGGTGGCGGAGGTTGGGCACCAGCACGCCCGGCCCCAGGCCGATGCGGTGGGTGCGTTGCGCGGCCAGCGCCAGCATCATCCACACGTCCGGGCTCTGCTGCGGGGTGTCGAACAGCCAGGCTCGGTCGTAGCCCAGTTGCTCGGAGACGGCGATGTGCGCCGGCGCGTCGAGGGAGGTCGGGAACTGGCTGGAAATCCTCATGAGCAGTCCTCTGATCGGATCAGGTGACCATCTCCGCGTGCTGCACCCAACGGTACCGTGGCCATGGTGTGTGGCCGCGACGCCGGCGGCCCGGCCGGCGTGCTCGCGGCCGGTGAACAGCCCGACGCCCGATCGCCGTGTGTCACGTCCACGGTCGTCGGTCGGCCACGGGTCACCGTCGGCGTCCACCCGGTCGTGGACCCATTCGCATCGCACGGGCACGGCGGTGCGCGGCGTACACCAGCAGCAGGGCGCTGCCGAGCAGGGTCGTGCCGGCCACCGGTGCCGGCCTGGCCGCCACGGCCACGCTCAGGCCGATGTTCGCGACGCTCAGCACCACGATCAGCCTCTCGAATCGCCACCATCGCCAGCGCCGGTGCCGACGCGCCGGTGGCCGGTCGGCGGTCAGCGCCGCCGCGGCGGCCAGCACGAAGGTCACCAGCACCGCGACCGCAACACCGTCGCGCACCAGCATCGACACACCCGCAGTCTGCCCGTATTTGCGTCTCCACGCAAATAGAAGTCATTCGTTGATACCGGCGGGCGCGGGCGAGCGCCATGGCACCGTGATTTCTCCTTCATCCGGCGTTCACCTGGTCCCCCTACATTTCCGGCGCACGCCGAAGTCGAAGGAGCCCCGGAAATGTCTGCTCTGCTCTCCGCCATCGCGGTCGAGGTGGTCAGCGCCCTGCTGATCTCACTCATCGTCACCGCGGTCCGTCGCCTCTTCAGCGCCAGGGCCGGCCGTACCGCCTGAAATCGCCCGATCCGTGGTTGATCGCGTGCGGCCCGGGTAACCGCCTCGCTTTGGGAGGTACTTACCCATGACGACGACCACACAGACAGCAACCTCCAACCCTCCGCGGACGCCTGCCACCGAGCCGTCTCGGCAGACCGCAACCCAGCGCCGCGGCACCCCGCGAAAGGCAACCGCGCCGGCGCGGCAGGCGGGGCAGCAGACCGAGCCGAAGAAGGCGCCACCCTCCCGCGCGAGACAGCGCAAGGCGGAGCCGGCCCGGGCCGGGCGGGCGCCCGAGTCCGAGCTGGTGACCTGGCACGACATGCCGATGCCGCACCTCAAGGTGCCGGTCGTCCACATGCACGTGCCGGACGTACGGTCCACCCTCGCCAACGTCAGGTGGACGGACCGCATCACGCCCGCCATGCGGCAGCCCAGGCAGCTGCTGTACTACGGCGGCGTCGGCGCGCTCGCCGTGCTCGGCGTCCTGGAATGGCCGGTCGCCCTCGCGGCCGCCGCCGGAGTCTGGGTGGCAACGCACCAGCGTCGTACTCCGGCCACCGCCGGGTGATGGCGGGGAGCGCAAGCCGGCCGTCCCGCGGCCGGCGCAAGGTATGGGCGCGGGACGGCTTGGCACACATCGAGGTCCGCGGCGCCCGGCAGCATCTGGTCACCGCCGAGCAGGGCAGGCTGCTCGAGGACGCGGTCGAGAAGCTGCGCGGCGTGGACTGGGCGGCGTGGAACGCGATGCTCGGCCGGCTGATCGTCAGTTACGACGCGGACGGGCTCGGCCTCGACGATGTCGTCGAGGCGGTCGCGGAGGCCGAGTCCGAGCACCTTCCCGCCGACGATTCGAGCGGGCGGGGGGACCTGGAGGCGGAGCCCCGTCATCGGCTCGCGCTGGCCGTCGACCTTCTGGCCGCCGCCGGATCGTTCGCGGCGCGGAGCCTGCGGCTGCCCGCGGCGCCGCTCGAACTGGCCGCTCTCGTCGCGCTGGTCGACCACGTGCCGGGGGTGCGCGCCCGCCTGCAGCGAGCGCTCGGCCCCAACAGGGCCGATCTGCTGGTCTCCGCGGTGGGCGCGACGATCCACGCCGTGAGCCAGGCTGAGCTGTCCTCGATCGCCGACGCCGCCCTGCGCACCGTCCTGCTGCGGGAGGCGTCGGCGCAGCGGGAGACCTGGCGGCGCAGGGCACCCGAGCTGACCGGGGACGCCGCCGCAGGCCGGGCCGACAGCCCCGACGGCGACCGGCCGGGTGAGCTGCCCGACGGCCCGATCGAGCGGTACGCGCACCGGGTCAGCGCACTGACGCTGCTCGTCGCCGCCGCGGTCACGGCGCTGCCCGCGGGCCTGCGCCGCGCGGCCCGGGTGACCGCGGCCGGTTCGCCGGTCCCCGCGTATGCCGGGCGGGAGGCGTTCGCGAGCGGGCTCGGCCGGCTGCTCGCGCGCCGCGACGTGCTCGTCCGCGACCGGGCCGCGCTGCGCCGGCTGGACCGGGTCGACACCGTGGTCATCGACGCGGGTGTGCTGACCGGCGGACGGCACGTCATCACCCACGTTGCGCCCGTGAACGGGACGGTCGAGGCCGCCTGGGAGGCCGCGACGCGGCTCGTCGACGGCCCCGGCACGCCGCCGGCCGGCGCCGACGGCTGGGCGCTCACCGACCTGCGCCGCCTGGACACCCCGATCCCGGACGCCGTCCTGGACGACGTGCGCTCCCACGACGGCGTCCGGGGGAAGCTGTACGCGCTGACCCGAGACGGCGGCGTCGTGGCCGTCGTCCTCGTGGAGCCGGCGCTGGATCCGCTGACCGCGGCCGTGATCGCGGCCGGCCGCCAGGTCGGGTCCGTGCTGCTCGCCGGCGCGCCGGCCGGTATCCGCCGCCGGGTGCGCACGGACGGTACCGTGCCCGGGGGCTCGCGCCTCGCCGCGTCGATCCGGGCGCTGCAGGCCGACGGGCACGTCGTGGTCCTCATCGGCGAGCGCAACGACGCCGCGCTCGCCGCGGCGGACTGCGGCTTCGGCGTGCTGCGCGAGGACCGCCGGCCCCCGTGGGGCGCCCACCTGATGGGCGGACCCGGCCTGGAGACGGCCTGGCTGCTGCTCGAAGCCACGGCGGTGGCGCGGGCGGTGAGCCGGCGCAGCACCCACGTGGCGTTGCAGGGTTCGGCGGCCGGCGCGCTGCTGGGGCTCGCCGAGACCACGCGACGCGGCGCCCGTCGTGCGTCGATCGCCACGGCCATCGCACACGGGGCCAACGTCGCCAGCGCGATGTGGTCGGCGCGTGGCCTGTCCCGCCGTACTCCGCCCGCGCCGCCCGTCGACGTCGCGTGGCACGCGCTGCCCGTCGGTGAGGTCATGCGGGCCCTGGACACGTCGCCGCGCGGCATCGACGAGGAGGACGCCGAGCGGCGCCGGCAGGCCCGGGGCGCGCAGGAGGCGCCCGATGTGCCGGCGGAGCGGGGGATCCTCGGCACCATCGTCGGTGAGCTCGACACCCCGCTGACGCTGCCGCTGGCCGCCGGTGCCGGCGTCTCCGCCGTGACGGGGGCGACGAGCGACGCTGTGCTGGTCGTCGCCGTCATCCTCGCCAACGCGGTGCTGTCCGGCATCCAGGACATGGCGGCCCGGCGCGCATTGAGCCGGCTGGTGAGCGAGGCGGCGCCGCGGGTCCGGCTGCGCCGCGCCGGCGTCGACCGGGTCGGCACCATCGACGAGCTGGTGCCCGGCGACGTCGTCCTCCTGGAGCCGGGCGACGCGGTGCCGGCGGACTGCCGGCTGCTCGACATCGTCGGCCTGGAGATGGACGAGTCCCCGCTGACCGGCGAGTCCGTGCCGGTCGTCAAGAGCGCCACCGCCACCCGCGCTGCCGCCATCGCCGAGCGCACCAGCATGGTGTACGCCGGCACCACCGTGGCCGCCGGATCGGCCACGTGCGTCGTGGTGGCGACCGGCACGGACACGGAGGCCGGCCGCAACGCCCTGATCGCGCTGCAGGAACCGCCGAAGAGCGGGGTCCAGCAGCGGCTGCGCGAGCTGACCAAGGCATCGCTGCCGGTGGCGGGTGCCGCGGCGGCGGCGCTGCTCACCACCGGTGTGTTCCGGGGACGGCTGGCCGAGTCGATCAACAGTTCGGTCGCGCTCGCGGTCGCGGCGATTCCCGAGGGGCTGCCCTTCATCGCGACCGCGGCCGAGCTCAGCGCCAGCCGCCGGCTGTCCCGGCGCAACATCCTCGTCCGCGATCCCCGCTCGATGGAGGCGATCGGCCGGGTCGACGTGATCTGTTTCGACAAGACCGGCACGCTGACCGAGGGACGCATCGCGCTGCGCAGCGTCTCCGACGGGCGCGAGCACGTGCCGATGGACGGGCTCACCGCGCGGTACCGGGAAATCCTCGCCGCCGGGCTCCGCGCGAGCCCGGCCCCGAACGGGCAGGAGGCGCTGCCCCATCCGACCGACCAGGCGGTCGTGGTCGGTGCCGCGGCGGCCGGTATCACCACCGGTGAGGCGGCCGACGGTTGGCGTCCCGTCCGCGAGCTGCCCTTCGAGCCGGCGCGCGGGTTCCACGCCGTCCTCGGTGCGGCCAACGGCGGCCAGGTGATCAGTGTCAAGGGCGCCCCGGAGATCACGCTGCCGCGCTGCGACAGCTGGCGCGTGAACGGGGAGGCGCGGCCGCTGACGCGGTCCGACCGGCAGGCGATCGAGGCGGAGGTCGACCGGATGGCCCGGCAGGGGCTACGGGTGCTCGCGATCGCGGAGCGGGCGGCGTCGGCACGGCGCCGCCTCGACGACGAGCGCGTCGACGACATGCAGTTCCTCGGCCTGCTCGGGCTGGCCGACCCGACCCGCCCGAGCGCCGCCGAGGCGATCGACCGGCTGCGCCGGGCCGGCATCAAGGTGCTCATGCTGACCGGCGACCATCCCAGCACCGCGGAGGCGATCGCCGCCGAGCTCGACCTGCTCGACGGCGGCACCGTGGTGACCGGGCCCGAGCTGGACAGCGCCGAGGCCGACGACGCGATCGTCGACGCGCTGGTGTCCAAGGCATCGGTCTTCGCGCGGGTGACCCCCGCGCACAAGGTCGCGGTCGTCCGCGCGCTGCACCGGGCCGGGTGCAGCGTCGCGGTCACCGGCGACGGCGCCAACGACGCCCCGGCCATCCGGCTCGCCGACGTCGGCATCGCGCTCGGCGAGCAGGCCACGGCCGCGGCCCGGCAGGCGGCGGACCTGATCGTGATGGACGGCCGGATCGAGACGATCGTCGACGGGGTGGTCGAGGGGCGCGCCATGTGGGCGTCGGTCCGCGAGTCGCTGGCGCTGCTCCTCGGCGGCAACCTCGGCGAGATCCTGTTCACCGTCGGCGGATCCCTCGTCTCGGCGACGCCACCGCTCAACGCGCGGCAGATCCTGTTCGTCAATCTGATGACGGACCTGCTGCCCGCGATCACGGTCGCCGCCCGGCCGCCGAAGCACGTCAGCCCCGACCAACTGGTCCGTGAGGGGCCGGAGGCCTCGCTGGGCAGGGCGCTGACCGGCAACGTGGTCCGCCGCGCGGTCGCGACCTCGGCGGCGACGGCGAGCGCCTGGCTGACCGCGAAGGCAACCGGGACGGCCGAGCGCGCCAGTACCGTGGCGCTCGCCTCCCTGGTCGGCGCGCAGCTGGGCCAGACCGCGCTGCTCTCCGGCGGGGACCCGGTGGTCCTCGGCGCCGCCGGCGCCTCCGCCGCGGCGCTGGTCGGTGTCGTACAGACCCCGGGCCTGAGCCAGTTCTTCGGCTGCCGGCCGATCGGTCCGGTGGCCTGGGGGATCGTCCTGGCCGCGACGGCGGCCGGCACGACACTCGGGGCGCTGCGGCTGCCGATACCGCTGCCGGGGCAGCCGGCAGCTCAATCCTGAGCTTCCCGAAGCACGGCGTCGGCCGCCCTGCGGTCTCGTGCGACCCGGACCAACGCCCCGGCCAGTTTCGGCAGCTGTGCCGTTGACACGAGGCCGGCGAGGTCGTCGGCCGATCGGGGCAGATGCAGCCGCTCCGCCCCGTCGGCGACCTTGGCGTCGGCGAACGGCGCGATGTCCGGCCACACCGCCTGTACCTCACGCAGGAAGATGTCGGCGCCCGTGGGTCCGATGCCGGGGAACTCGGCCAGCAGCCCGCGAAGCCGTTCGACGTCGCCGTCTGCCTCGCGGTGCAGGCGGCGCAGATCGCCGTGCCAGCGGTCCTGGCAGTGCTGGGCGGCGTCGCCGAGCATGGTCGCGGTCCGCTCCTGGTAGCGCCGGTAGTGGCCACGGGCCAGGGCGTCCACCCGGTCCTGCCAGGTCGCCTCGGTCATTCGTTGCGGTGTGCGGTACCCGGCCCGAAACAGCTCCCGGGTCGCGCCCACCGCGACACCGGAGGAGATGCGGGCGCTGAGCAACGTCGCGAGCACCAGCATCTGGTACAGGGGGGCGGGCTTGTCGGCCAGCGTGATGCCGGCCTCCTCGGCGAAGGTGGTGCCTTCGCGGTCCAGGAGCGCAGCAACTGTGCGCTCGTTGTTCAGTGTTGCCATGGTCCTGCTCCGCTCATCGAGAGCATCGCGCCGGCGCAACGTCAGCGGGCCGGCGGCCGTACCGGCGGCCGCCGATACCGCGAAGCTGCGCACGCGCTACCCGCTGCGGGCCGAACCTCCCCACGTCTTTTCCACAGCGTGCCCCCTGCGGCACGGCTCAAACGGGATTGGCGACGGCCGAACCCCGGCTATCGCAACGCCGATCGGAGCCGTGACGGCCCCGGCCGTCAGGCGACGCGGTGCAGCCGGCCGAACGTGCTCTGGTGGAACACCAGCGGCGGGACGCTGCGATCGGCGTCGAGGGCATGGACGCGGAGCAGGACGATGTCGTGGTCGCCGGCCGGGATCTCGCGTTCGATGCTGCAGTCGAGCCAGGCGCAGGCGCCGTCGAGCAGGATCTCGCCGCCCCGCGTCGCCCGCCACGTCACGCCGGAGAAGCGGTCGCCGCCGCGGGCGCTGAGCTGACGGCCCAGGTGCTCCTGGTGCGCGGCGAGCACGCTGACCCCCAGCCGCCCGGCGCGGCGCAGCGTCGGCCAGGTGGTCGACGTCCTGGCGATGCAGACCGAGACGAGCGGCGGGTCGAGCGACACCGAGGTGAACGAGCTGGCGGCGAGGCCGACGGGTGCGCCGTCGACCAACGCGGCCACGGCCGTGACGCCGCTGGGGAACGCGCCGAAGACCCGGCGCAGCTCGGCCGGGTGCAGCACCGCGCTCATGCTCATGTCGATGGCTGCCTTCCGTCGGGCCGAGGTCGGCGGCCCGGTCGCGGGCCGCCGACCGCACGGCCCAACCCTAGCACCTTCCCTATCGAATCAATAGGATTTAGTGCCGCCTTGCGGATCGAGGTGGTCCTCTCGCGGTGGCAGCGGGATCGGGCTGGCGTCGTAGCCCAGCGACACCAGGGCGGCGAACAGCCGCCCGGCAAGACGTCGAAGCGTGTCCATGTTATCACCCTGCGGCACGGCGGTGGAGCGGCACTTTCGGGCGGCTCCAGCGGTACTCCAGCGAAACTCTGCGGAAGGTCCACCCGTCGCGATCACGCTGAGCGACATCACCGCGTGAGAGACAGAGGACCTTCATATGCAGCTGCGCAGACCCATCGTCACCGTGCTCGCCCTGGTAACGCTGGCCGGGTGCGGCACCTCGGCGGCGTCCGGCGGCACCGAGGCCGCCGAGGGTGAGCCCCGCACCGGCGGCACGCTGAACTACGCGATCGACTCCGAGCCGAGCTGCCTCGACCCGCACGTCAGCATCGCCGACGCGACGGCGTTCATCACCCGTGGGGTGGTGGACTCGCTGGTGGCCCAGGACGCCGACGGCAGCTTCAAGCCGTGGCTGGCGAAGTCGTGGAAGATCTCCGACGACCTGCGGACCTACCGCTTCGACCTGCGCACCGACGTCACCTTCCACGACGGCACGAGGTTCGACGCCGCGGCCGTCAAGGCCAACTTCGACCGGATTGTGGCCAAGGAGACGAAGTCGCAGTACGCGGCCACGCTCATCGGGCCGTACACCGACACGACCGTCATCGACGACCACACCGTCGAGGTGCACCTCAGCCGCCCGTTCCAGCCGTTCCTGCAGGCGGCGTCGACGGCGTACCTCGGCATCCAGTCCCCGAAGGCGTTCACCGACTACGCGGGCGCGCTGTGCGAGCACGTCGTCGGGTCCGGCCCGTACATCTTCGAAAGCCACACCCGGCAGCAGAACGTGACGCTGCAGCGCGCCGCGGCCTACCCGTCGGCGCCGGCGACCGCCAAGCACACCGGCCCCGCGTACATCGACAAGATCGTCATTCGCTTCCTCGCCGAGAGCGCGACCCGGCTCGGCACGCTGACCAGCGGCGAGGTACAGGGCATCGGGGCTGTCCCGGTGCCGAACGTGGCCACCGTGCAGGCGAACCCGGGCCTGCAGCTGCTGCGCACGGACGCGCAGGGCGCCGTCTACACGCTCTACCCGAACACGTCGCGCGCGCCGTTCGACGACGAGAAGGTGCGGCAGGCGTTCCAGCGGGCGCTTGACCTCGACACGCTGGTGAAGAGCGTGTACTTCGGGCAGTACAAGCGGGCCTGGAGCGTCCTGTCGCCGAACACGAAGTACTACGAGCCGGCCACCGAGGGCCGGACGGTCTACGACCAGGCGGCGGCCAACCGGCTGCTCGACGGGGCCGGCTGGACGGCGCGCGACGCCGACGGCTACCGGGTCAAGGACGGCAAGCGGCTGCGGGTCGTCTGGCCGTACACCCAGCAGCAGGCGGCGGTGCAGCAGCGCGGCACGTTCGCGCAGGCGGTGCAGGCGGCCGAGAAGAACGTCGGTATCGAGGTCGTGCGGACCAGCGTGCAGACGGCGGAGCTGTTCGGCCTGGTGGCGAAGGCGGACTACGACGTGTTCGACGAGAGCTGGAGCCGGGCCGATCCGGACCTGCTGCGGATCTTCTTCCACTCCACCAGCAAGCCGCTCACCGGCCAGAACATCGCCTGGGTCAACGACCCGCAGGTGGACGACTGGGTCAGCGGCGCCACCACCACGCTCGACGAGACCCGGCGCAAGGACGCCTACGGCCACACCCAGCTGTGGGTGCAGGAGCACGCCGCCGCGTTCCCCGTGTACGTGCCGGCCTACCTGCTGGCGGCGTCGAAGAAGGTGCACGGGCTGCGGTCGGACCCGGCGTCGTTCCCGCTGTTCTACGACGCATGGCTCGCCGCGTGACCCTCGCGCGCTGGCTGGCGTGGCGCGTGGCCGGGGCGGCCGGTGTGCTGCTCGGCGCGGCCACGCTCACCTTCGTGGCCATGGAACTGATCCCGGGTGACCCGGCGCGCGCCCTGGTGGGCAGCGCGCCGGCGACCCCGCAGACGATGGCCGCGATCCACCACGAAATGGGGCTCGACCTGCCGCTGCCGGCCCGCTACCTGCACTACCTGGGCCGGCTCGCGGCCGGCGACCTGGGCCGCTCGTACCAGCTGCAGCAGCCGGTCGGCACGGTCATCGGCGAGCAGATGTGGCCGACGGTGCAACTGGCCCTCGCGGCGACCGCGCTGGCCTGCGTCCTCGCGGTCAGCGTGGCGACGCTGACCGCCGGGCGGTGGCGGTGGGCCCGCGGCCTCGCCCAGGCGGTCGAGCTCGTGGCCGTGTCGACGCCGAGCTTCTGGCTCGGCCTGCTGCTGCTGTCGGTGTTCAGCTTCCGGCTGCGGGCCCTGCCCGTCGGCGTGGACCAGGGCCCGGCGGCGCTGGTGCTGCCGGCGGTCACCCTCGCCGTGCCCGTCGCCGCCATCCTCACCCAGGTGCTCCGCGACGGCATGGAAGGGGCGCTGCGGCAGCCGTTCGTGCTGTCGGTACGGGCCAGAGGCGTCACCGAGCTGGGCGTGCGCGCCCGGCACGTGCTGCGCCACGGCCTCAGCCCGGCGGTCACCCTCTCCGGCTGGCTGGTGGGGCACCTGCTCGGCGGCGCGGTCCTGGTCGAGACGGTGTTCGCCCGGCCCGGGCTGGGGCGGGTCACCCTGTCGGCGATCAACACCCGGGACTTCCCGGTCGTGATCGCGATGGTGCTGTTCGTGGCGCTGGTCTTCGTCGTGGTCAGCACCACCGTCGACGGCCTCTACCGGGTCATCGACCCGCGGCTGCGGGAGCCGGCGTGACGACCCTGGAGACCCGCACGAGCCTGCGGGTGCCGCGGGCCGGCGTCGTGCTGGCCGGGCTGGTCCTCGTCGCGTTCGCCGTCGCCGTGGCGTTCCCCGGCCTGGTGGGCGGCGCCCGCCCGGACGTGGTCGACCCGCTGCTCACCCTGCGCCCGCCGGACGGCCGGCACTGGTTCGGCACCGACCAGCTGGGCCGGGACGTGTTCACCCGGGTCGTGTACGGCGCCCGCATCTCGCTCGCCATGGGGCTCGCCGCGACCGCGCTGGCGGTGCTGGTCGGTGCCGCGCTCGGGCTGCTGTCGGCGCTGTGCGGCCGGTTGGTCGACGAGGCGCTCATGCGGGCCGCCGACGTGCTCCTCGCGCTGCCCGGCATCCTGCTCGCGCTGCTGGTCGTCGCCGTGCTCGGCCCCGGACCGGTCAGCGAGCTGGTCGCGATCGCGTTCGCGGCCGTGCCGGGATACGCCCGGCTGGTCCGCGGCCAGGCCCTCTCGGTGCGCCGGTCCGACTACGTGACCAGTGCCGTCGCCGTCGGGGTGCGTCCGCTGACCCTGGTGCTGCGCCACGTGCTGCCCAACTCGCTGGGCCCGGTGCTGGTGCTGGCGACGCTCGGCACCGGCAGCGCCATCATCATCGGCTCGTCGCTGAGCTTCCTCGGCCTCGGCCCGCGCCAGCCGACCCCGGAGTGGGGCGCGATGCTCGCCGACGGCCGCGACTTTCTGTCCACCGCCTGGTGGGTGGGCGTGTTCCCGGGCCTCGCCATCACGGTCACCGTGGTGGCCGTGACCGTGATCGGCCGCCGCTGGCAACTGCGATTCGAGGGGCGGCGATGAGCCTGCTGCACGTCGAGGACCTGACCGTGTCCTTCCGCCGCGGACGGCGATCGGCGATCGACGCCGTCCGCGGGGTCTCCTTCACCCTCGATGCCGGCGAGTGCCTGGCCGTCGTGGGGGAGTCCGGGTCGGGTAAGAGCGTCACCGCCCGCACGCTCGTCGGGCTCACCGGGCCGGCCGCGCGGGTCGGCGCGGCGCGGCTGGAGTACGAGGGGCAGGATCTGCGGCGGCTGGGCCCGCGTGGCTGGCGGGCCGTGCGGGGCCAGGGCATCGGGCTGGTACTGCAGGACGCGCTGGTCGCCCTCGACCCGCTGCGGCCGGTCGGCGCCGAGATAGCCGAGGCCCTCGCCGCGCACCGGGTGCCGGGCGACCGGCGGACCCGGGTCGTCGAGCTGCTCGCCGAGGTCGGCGTGCCGGAGCCGCAGCAGCGGGCCCGGCAGTACCCGCACCAGCTCTCCGGCGGGCTGCGGCAGCGGGCCCTGATCGCCTCCGCCATCGCCGCCGGGCCGCGCCTGCTGGTCGCCGACGAGCCCACCACCGCCCTCGACGTGACGGTGCAGGCGCAGATCCTGGCGCTGCTCGCCGAGCGCAAGGCCGCCGGCGCCGCGCTGCTGCTGATCAGTCACGACCTGGCGGTGGTCGCCGGGCTGGCCGACCGGATCGCCGTGATGCGCGACGGTGTGTTCGTGGAGACGGGCCCGGCGGCGCGGGTGCTGGGCGAGCCGCAGCATGAGTACACCCGGCAGCTGCTCGCCGCGGTGCCCGGCGCGCGGCCGCGCGGTTCCCGGCTGTCCGGCTCCGGGCCGTTGCCGGTGCCGGTGCGCCCGGCCCAGCCGTCGGCACCCGTCGTCGAGGTGGCGGGCGTCGGCAAGGCATTCCGGGTCGCGGGCGGCGGCCGTCGCCAGGCCGTGCGCGACGCCTCGCTGACCCTCGCCGCGGGGGAGACCCTCGGCCTGGTCGGCGAGTCCGGCTCCGGCAAGAGCACGCTGGCCCGGATCGTGCTGGGGCTGCTCGCCCCCGACACCGGCCGCGTGCTGCTGGAGGGCCGGCCGTGGAGCGGCGTGCCGGAGCGGGAGCGCCGCCCCCGCCGCAGCCGGATCGGGGTCGTCTTCCAGGACCCGCTCAGCTCCTTCGACCCCCGGCACGTGGTGGGACGCATCGTCGCCGAGCCGC
The DNA here is from genome assembly GCF_043197855.1 of Dactylosporangium sp. NPDC048998. Lineage (NCBI taxonomy): Bacteria > Bacillati > Actinomycetota > Actinomycetes > Micromonosporales > Micromonosporaceae > Dactylosporangium > Dactylosporangium sp. NPDC048998. The sequence continues at coordinate 29,534 of NZ_JBICTV010000012.1, read as the reverse complement.
TGACTGTCCTGGGGCTGCCGCGGTCCGAGCGCCGGCGTCGGGTGGTGACGGTACTGGAACAGGTCGGCCTCGGCGCCGCGCTGCTTGACCGCCGCCCGGCCGAGCTGTCCGGCGGGCAGCGGCAGCGGGTGGCGATCGCCCGGGCACTCGCACCCCGGCCGGCGCTGCTGGTCTGCGACGAGCCGGTGTCCGCGCTCGACGTGTCGATCCAGGCGCAGGTGCTCGACCTGCTGGCCGACCTGCGCGCGGAGCTCGGCGTGGCGATCCTGTTCATCTCGCACGACCTCGGTGTCGTGCGGCACCTGTGCGACCGGGTGGCCGTCATGCACGACGGTGCGCTGGTGGAGCAGGGGACGGTCGAGGAGGTCTTCGCCACGCCGGCGCACGGGTACACCCGGCGGCTCCTCGACGCCGTCCCGCGGCTGACGACCGGGAGCCTGGACGGGAGCTTGGACGGGAGCCTGGACGGGCGTCTGGACCGCGCGCCGGCGGGCTGAGCGCCGGGCACCCCGGTCCACGGGTCAGACCCGGGAGGGTTCGCTGAGCACGCGCCGGATCCGGCCGAGGTCGAGGTCGATGGAGAACCGCGACGGCACGTGGACCGGGGGCGGGTCGAGCACGGGGTCGGAGGCGAGCACGGCCTGGTGCAGCCGGCGCAGTGCCGGCGACGGCTCCAGGCCGAGCTCCTCGGACAGCACCGTGCGCAGCCGGGTGAAGACCTCCAGCGCGTGCACCTGCCGGCCCGAACGGTACAGCGCCAGCATGAGGTGCGCGTGCAGGTTCTCGTGGACCGGGTGTCGCTCCACGAGCGCGCTCAGCTCGCCGATGAGCTCCTGGTGCCGGCCCAGGCGCAGGTCGACCTCGATCCGCCGCTCGATCGTGCTGAGCCGGCTCTCCTCGAGGCTGGCGATCCAGGTCCGCAGCACCGGCCCCGGCTGGATGTCGACCAGCGCGGGTCCCCGCCAGACCGCCAGGGCATCGCGGAGCGCGGCTGCGGCCACCGCGTCGTCGCCCGCGCCCAGCGCCTGCCGGCTGTCGCGGAGCCGGTCCTCGAACGCGTCGACGTCCAGCTCGCCGGGGCGCGTGACGAACAGGTAGCCCCGGTCCCGGGTGACCAGCCGCTCCACGCAACCGGTCCCGCCCCCCGGGTCGCCCGGCGGGCTGTCCTTGGGCGCGCCGCGCAGCATCCGCCGCAGCTGCATGATGTAGGTGTGCAGCGTGGACACCGCGCTGGCCGGAGGACGGTACTCCCACAGCTCCTCGATGCACTGGCTGACCGGGACCACCTGGTTGGCGTTGAGCAGCAGCAGCGCGAGCAGTTGCCGCTGCTTCGGTGCGGTCGGCACCTTGATGGCCTGGTCGGCGCACATCAACAGCGGACCGAGCACTCCAACTTTCATGCCTCTCCTATCGGAGAAATAGGATTTTGCCCCTACGAATCCCTATGCGTCTTTGCGGGATTCATTGAACGCTATCTCAGTGTTATTCGGGGGTCAAGCGTTGTGACGTTTACGATCGCGTCGCCGGAGAACGGTATGCGCGGATGAACAGATCGGCCGCATCCATGCAGATATCGTCGATCTCGTCGGGAGAAATGGACACCGTGCCGTATTTCGAGCGTTGCTGGCCCTCATACGTCAGCAGCGACACGAAGTGTGCGGCGGCCCGGGCCGGTCGCTCGGCGACCAGCTCGCCCCGGGCGGCGAGCAGCGCGATCCGCTGGGTCAGAAACCCCAGCAGTTTCGGCGCCGAACCGGCCTCGCCGTCGCCGCACGAGCGGTGCAGCGCCGGGTGGTAGGCCACCTCGGCGATGATGAGCCGGCGCAGCGCCGACACCTGCGGGTCGAGGGCCGTGCTCAGGAACTGCCGGCCCAGCACAAGCAGGTCGTGCTGGAGCGCCGCGGGGTCGGTCAGCAGGGACTCGTCGAAATCGGTGGCCCGGTCCGCGCCGCTGCGCGCCTCGTCGACCACGGCGATGAAGAGCCGTTCCTTGTCGCCGAAGTGGTTGTAGATGGTCTGCTTGGAGACCCCGGCCTCCGCCGCGATGGTGTCGAGGTTGGCCCGCTCGTAGCCGGACGTGATGAAGACGTGGGTCGCGGCCCGCATGATGGCGGTGCGCTTGCCCGGCAGGCCGCGGGGCGCCTCGACGGGTGTCGCCGCTGTGGTCATGTGCACCCCCATCCGCCGGTCATACTAGACCGTACAGTCTAGATCGGGTCCAGTCCAGGGCTTGTCCAGGGCTTGTCCGGGGCTTGTCCGGGGCTTCGGACAGCGGTCACCGGCGGCTCACCAGTCGAGGCCGCCGTGCACCTCCACGACGGCGCCGTTGACGTAGCCCGCGTCGGGGCCGGCCAGGAACACCGCGACGGCCGCCACCTCCGCGCCGGTGCCGGGCCGGCCGGAGGCCAGCCGGGGCCCGTAGCGCGCCCAGACCGCCGCGTTGCCGATCAGCTGCTCGCCCATGCCCTCCGCGATGATCCCGGGCGCCAGGCAGTTCACCGCGATGCCGCGCGGCGCCAGCTCGACGGCTGCCGTCCGGGTGAACGCCTCGATCGCCGCCTTGGACGCGCTGTACGCCGCCGCCCCCGGCGTGACCCGCGTCGCCAGGGCCGACGAGACGGTGAGAATCCGCCCGCCGCCGGCGCGCTCCAGCGCCGGCACCGCCGCCTGCACCGTGTGGAAGGTGCCGGCCAGGTTCGTCGCCAACACCTCGGCGAACGCCTCCGGCGCCAGGGTGGCCACCGGGCCCGGCCGGCTCGCCCCGGCGTTGGCCACGGCCACGTCGACCCGGCCGTAGCGCCGCTCGATTCGGTCGAACAGCTCGCGCACCGACTCCGCGTCGGTCACGTCGACCTGCTCGTCGCCGTCCCCGGCGCCGCGGGCGGCCACCACGACCGTCGCGCCCTCCGCCTCGTACGCCTCGGCGATGCGGCGGCCGAGGCCGCGCGTCCCGCCCGTGATGACCGCCACGCGGTCCCGCAGTCGCAATCCCGTCACGGTGCCAGCCTCACCACGGCGCGTCGAACCGTGGTGGAAGACCCCTGGAGCGGGGCTCCAGGCGCCGCCCAGGTTGGGCTCCATCGACGCTTGCCACGGTTCTGGACATGGCAGAAGCGAGGCAAGACCGGCGCCGGGTCGCCATCACCGGCATCGGGGTGATCGCCCCCGGCGGTACCGGCACCAAGGCGTTCTGGGAGCTGCTCACCAGCGGACGGACCGCCACCCGGACCATCACCGCATTCGACGCCGGAGCGTTTCGCTCCCGGGTCGCCGCGGAGGTCGACTTCGACCCGGGCGCGGCCGGGCTGACCCAGCAGGAGGCCCGGCGGATGGACCGGGCCGCCCAGTTCGCCGTCGTCGCCGCCCGGGAAGCGCTCGCCGACAGCGGGCTGGACTTCGCCAACCGTGACCCGGCCCGCACCGCGACCGTCATCGGCAGCGCGGTCGGCGCCACCACCTCGCTGGAGCGCGAATACGCGGTGGTGTCCGACGCCGGCCGGCACTGGCACGTCGACCATCGCTACGCGGTGCCGCACCTGTACGACTACCTCGTGCCGAGCTCGCTCGCCGCCGAGGTCGCCTGGGCGGCCGGCGCTGAGGGCCCGGCCGCGGTCGTCTCCACCGGCTGCACCTCCGGGCTCGACGCCATCGGCCACGCCGTCGACCTGATCCGCGAGGGCTCCGCCGACGTGGCGGTCGCCGGCGCCACCGACGCGCCGATCTCCCCGATCACCGTGGCCTGCTTCGACGCCATCAAGGCCACCACCGCCCGCAACGACGACCCGGCCCATGCCTCCCGGCCGTTCGACCGCAGCCGCGACGGGTTCGTGCTCGGCGAGGGGGCCGCCGTGCTCGTCCTGGAGGAGCTCAGCGGGGCCCGGCGGCGCGGCGCCAAGGTGTACGCCGAGATCGCCGGGTTCGCCGGCCGGGCCAACGCCTTCCACATGACCGGCCTGCGCCCCGACGGCGTCGAGATGGCCGACGCGATCCGGGTGGCGTTGCGCGAGGCCCGGCTGGACCCGACCGCCGTGTCGTACCTCAACGCGCACGGCTCCGGCACCAAGCAGAACGACCGGCACGAGACCGCGGCGGCGAAGCTGAGCCTCGGCACGCACGCGTACGCGATCCCGGTCAGCTCCATCAAGTCGATGATCGGGCACTCGCTCGGCGCGATCGGCTCCATCGAGATCACCGCGTGCGCCCTGGCCATCGAGCACGGGGTGGTACCGCCGACGGCGAACCTGCACGAGCCCGACCCCGAGTGCGACCTGGACTACGTGCCGCTGGAGGCGCGCGAGCACCGTACCGACGTCGTGCTGTCGGTCGGCAGCGGCTTCGGCGGCTTCCAGAGCGCGATGGTGCTGGTGAAGGCGTGACCGTCGTCATCACCGGCATCGGGGTGGTGGCCCCGAACGGCCTCGGCACCGAGGCGTACTGGCGCTCCACATTGGACGGCCGCTCCGGCATCGGCCGGATCACCCGCTTCGACCCGGGGTCGTACCCGGCCCGGCTGGCCGGCGAGGTGCCCGGCTTCGAGCCGCGGCGGCACCTGCCCGGGCGGCTGCTGCCGCCGACCGACCACATGACCCGGCTCGCCCTGGTCGCGGCCGAGCAGGCCCTGGCCGACGCCCGGCTGGACCCCGCCGGGCTCCCCGAGTACGCCGCCGGGGTGGTCACCGCCAGCGCGTCGGGCGGCTTCGAGTTCGGCCAGCGCGAGCTGGAGAAGTTGTGGAGCAAGGGCGGCGACCACGTCAGCGCGTACCAGTCGTTCGCGTGGTTCTACGCGGTCAACACCGGCCAGATCTCCATCCGGCACGGGCTGAAAGGCCCCAGCGGCGTCCTCGTCACCGAGCAGGCCGGCGGCCTCGACGCCCTCGCCCAGGCACGCCGGCACGTGCGCAAGGGCGTCGCCGTCGTCGTCACCGGCGGCGTCGACAGCGCGCTGTGCCCGTGGGGCTGGGTCGCCCAGCTCGCCAACGGGCGGGTCAGCGCCGGCGACGACCCCGGCACGGCGTACCGCCCGTTTCACCGCGACGCCGCCGGCTACGTGCCCGGCGAGGGCGGCGCCATCCTCATCGTCGAGGACGCGCACGCCGCCGGTGCCCGCGGCGCGACGCCGGTGGCGGTCGTCGCCGGGTACGCCGCGACGTTCGATCCGCCCGCCGGCAGCGGGCGGCCCGGCACCCTGCGCCGCGCCGTCGAACAGGCCCTGGCCGACGCGCGGGTCGCACCGGCCGACGTCGACGTCGTGTTCGCCGACGCCGCCGGGGTCGCCGACCTCGACCGGGCCGAGGCCGGCGCGCTCGTCGCGGTGTTCGGGGCACACGGCGTACCCGTGACCGCGCCCAAGACCATGACCGGCCGGCTCGCCTCCGGCGGCGCCGCGCTCGACCTCGCCACCGCCGCGCTCGCGCTGCGCGACGGGATCGTGCCGCCGACCGTCAACGTCGACCCGGTCGGCTACGACCTCGACCTCGTCACCACCGCCCGCCCCGCCCGGCTGCGCACCGCCCTGGTGCTCGCCCGGGGGTTCGGTGGGTTCAACGCGGCGGTGGTTCTCACCTCACCCACAGCGGAAGGAGCACGAGCATGAGCTACACCGCGCTGAACCTCGACGAGCTGCGCCGGATCCTGCGCGAGGTCGCAGGCGAGGACGACACCACCGGCCTGGACGCGGAGATCGCCGACGTACCGTTCAGTGAGCTCGGCTACGACTCCCTCGCCCTGCTCGAGCTGGCCGGCCGGGTGGAGCGCGACTATCGGGTCCGGCTCGCCGACGACACGGTGGTCGAGGCGCGCACCCCCGGCGACTTCGTGGAGCTGGTCAACCTCGCCCTGGCCGGTGAGCGATGAGCTTCGCCCTGTGCGCCGGCTGCCGGATCCCGCTGTACGCCCCGCGGCTCGCCCGCAACCTCGGCGTCTGCCCCGAGTGCGGGCACCACCACCGGCTCGGCGCACCCGAGCGGATCGCGCAGCTGCTCGACCCGCACAGCGTGCGGCCCCTGCCGGCGCCCGCGGCCGAGCCGGCCCAGGACACCGATCCCGGGTACGCCGGCAAGCTGGCCCGCGCCCGCGCGGCGACCGGCCTGTCCGAGGCCGTGGTCTGCGTGCGCGGCACGATCGAGGGCCTCCCGGTGATCGCCGCCGTCATGGACTTCCGGTTCCTGGGCGGCAGCCTGAGCGCCGCGGTCGGCGAGCTGGTCACCCGGGCCGCCGAGACCGCCCTGGCCGAGCGCACCCCGCTGCTGCTGGTGCCCGCCTCCGGCGGCGCCCGGATGCAGGAGGGCACCGTCGCGCTCATGCAGATGGCCAAGACCAGCCAGGCCCTCGCCCAGCTCGACGAGGCCGGCATCCTGACCGTCGCGGTCATCACCGACCCGACCTACGGCGGGGTCGCCGCTTCGTACGCCTCGCTGTGCGACGTCACCGTCGCCGAGCCCGGCGCCCGGCTCGGCTTCGCTGGCCCGCGGGTCATCGCGCAGACCATCGGCCGGGCGCTGCCGCCGTCGTTCCAGACCGCCGAGTACCTGCTCGAGCACGGCCTGATCGACGCGATCCGGCCGCGGCCGGCGCTGCGCGGCACGCTGGCCCGGCTGCTCACCGTCGGCACGCGCCGCGAGGGGCCGCCGCAGCCGTCCGGGCCGGGCGACGCGGTGCTGCGCGACCCGGCCGGGCTGCCCGAGCGCGACGCGTGGGAGACCGTCCGGCAGGCCCGCAACGTCGACCGCCCGACCACCGTGGACTATCTCGGCCGCATCTTCACCGACGTCGAACGGCTGCACGGCGACCGGATCGGCGGCGACTGCCCCGCGATCGTGGGCGCCCTGGCCCGCCTCGACGGCATCCCCGTCCTCGTCCTCGGCCACCAGAAGGGCCACACCGCGCGGGAGCTGGCCGCCAGCCGCTACGGCATGCCGACCCCGGCCGGGTACCGCAAGGCGGCCCGGCTCATGCGGCTGGCCGCGAAGCTGGGCCTGCCCGTCGTGACGCTGGTCGACACCCCCGGCGCGTACCCCGGACCGGAGGCCGAGGAGCAGGGTCAGGCCATCGCCATCGCGGAGAACCTGCGGCTGATGGCCGGCCTGCCGGTGCCGGTCGTGGCGGTCGTCACCGGCGAGGGCGGCAGCGGCGGAGCCCTCGCGCTGGCCCTCGCCAACCGGGTGCTCGTGCTGTCCGGCGCGGTGTACTCCGTGATCAGCCCCGAGGGGTGCGCCGCCATCCTGCACGGCGACCCCGTGATGGCGCCGCAGGCCGCCCGGTCGCTGCGGCTGACGGCGCCCGACCTGTTGCGCCTCGGCATCGTCGACGGCGTGGTGCCGGAGCCGCCCGGCGGCGCGCACACCGACACGGCCGAGGCGGCGCGGCTGCTGCGCGCCGCGCTGGTCCAGGAGCTGCGGGCGCTGCTGCCGCTGAACCCGCCGCGGCTCATCGTCGGCCGGCACGCGCGGTTCCGCCGCTTCGGCGCCCCAGTACCCCAGGTGGCGGCGTGACCTCGGATGTGTTGGACGCCGTCCGGGAGACGGCGCTGCGGCTGGCCGCCGCCGGGCAGGCCGTGCCGGAACTGGTCCGGGTCCGTTCGGGCGATGTGTGGGTGGAGCTGCGCTTCCCCGCCGCACAGAACACCACAGCAGTGGGTGCAGACGCGTCATCGTCAAGTCGGCGGCGGGCGGCGGCGGTCGCGGCATGCGGGTGGTCGACCGAGCCGCCGACCTCGCCGAGGCCTATGCCCGCACGCGGGCCGAGGCGCAGGCCTTGTTCAACGACGACCGGGTGTACGTCGAGCGGTACCTGCCGCGCGGCCGGCACGTCGAGATCCAGGTGCTGGCCGACGGGCGCGGCGGCGCGGTACACCTCGGGGAGCGCGACTGCTCGGTGCAGCGGCGCCACCAGAAGCTGATCGAAGAGACCCCGGCGCCGGGGCTCGACCGCGACCTCGTCCGGCGGATGGGCGAGGCCAGCGTGCGGGGCGCGCTGGCCGCCGGTTACGTCGGTGCCGGCACCTTCGAGTACCTCGTCGACGACGCCGGCGGCTTCTCCTTCCTCGAGGTCAACTGCCGCATCCAAGTCGAACACCCGGTCACCGAGCTGGTCACCGGGCTCGACCTGGTCGCCGAGCAGCTGCGGATCGCCGCGGGCGCGCCGCTGGGCTTCACCCAGGCCGACGTCGTGCCCCGCGGCGCGGCGATCGAGTGCCGTGTCAACGCCGAGGACCCGCGGCGCGGGTTCGCCCCGGCGCCGGGCCGGCTCGACGAGTTCGCCACGCCCGGCGGCCCGTTCGTGCGGGTCGACACTCACGCGTACCCCGGCTACCGGATCCCGGCGGCCTACGACTCGCTGCTGGCGAAGCTCGTCGTGTGGGCGCCCGACCGGGACGCCGCGATCGCCCGGATGCGCCGCGCCCTTGCCGACCTGCGCGTCAGTGGCGCCGGGGTGCGCACCACCGCCGAGTTCCTGCACGGCGTCCTGGCCGACCCGGCGTTCCGGGCCGGCACCCACGACACCGGGCTCGTCGCCCGGCTTCAGGCGACCCCGCCACCGAAGGAGGAAGCATGACCGCACCACACCGGCACGCGCTCGTCACCGGCGCCACCAGCGGGATCGGCCTCGCCGTCGCCGGAGCGTTCGGCGCCGCCGGGATCAGCGTATACCTGTGCGCCCGCGATCGGGACGCCGTCGCGCTGACCGTCAAGCGGCTGCGCGACGACGGCCTCGACGTCGACGGGCAGGCGGCCGACGTCCGCGACGACGGCCAGATCCGCACCCTCGTCGCCGGCGCCGTGCAGCGGTACGGCCCGATCGACGTCCTGGTCAACAACGCGGGCCGCAGCGGCGGCGGGGTCACCGCGCAGATCGCCGACGAGCTGTGGGACGACGTGATCGCCACCAACCTCACCGCCGTCTTCCGGCTGACCCGGGAGGTGCTCAACGCCGGCGGGCTCGCCGGCCGGGCCGGCGGGCGGATCATCAACATCGCCTCCACCGGCGGCAAGCAGGGCGTGGTGCTGGGCGCGCCGTACTCCGCCTCGAAGCACGGCGTCGTCGGGTTCACCAAGGCCCTCGGCCTGGAGCTGGCGAAGACCGGTGTCACGGTCAACGCCGTCTGCCCCGGTTACGTGGAGACGCCGATGGCGCAGCGCGTGCGGGCCGGCTACGCCGCGGCCTGGGACACGACCGAGGACGACGTGCTCGACCGGTTCCAGGCCAAGATCCCGCTCGGGCGGTACTCGACCCCGCAGGAGGTCGCCGCGCTGGTCGGCTACCTCGTCACGCCCGCCGCCGCCCCGATCACCGCGCAGGCGATCAACGTCTGCGGCGGACTCGGCAACTACTGAGGAGCCTTGATGTCAGAACAGCACCTCGTGCACGACATCGCGGTCGCCGCGCCGCCCGGCACGGTGTACGCGCTGCTCGCCGACGCCACCGGCTGGCCGGCCCTGTTCCCGCCGACCGTGCACGCCGAGGTCGCCGAGCGCACCGGCGACAGCGAGCGGCTGCGGCTGTGGGCGACCGCCAACGGCGCGGTGAAGGCGTGGACATCCCGGCGTACCTTCGACGCCGCCGCCCGCCGGATCACCTTCCGGCAGGAGGTCTCCGCGCCGCCGGTCGCCTCGATGGGCGGCACCTGGATCGTCGACGACGGGCCGGACGGCGGCAGCCATGTCACCCTCACGCACGACTACCGCGCGGTCGAGGACGACCCGCAGGCCCTCGACTGGATCTCCGCGGCCGTCGACCGCAACAGCACCGCCGAGCTGGCCGCCCTCAAGGCCGGCGCCGAGCAGGGCGACCGGGCGTACACGTTCGAGGACTCCGTCGAGTGGCGCGGCACCGCCGCCGACGCGTACGCGTTCATCTGGGAGGCCGACCGGTGGACCGACCGGCTGCCCCACGTACGCGGCGTCGACCTGCGCGCCGAGGGAGACGACGTCCAGGTGCTGCGGCTGGAGACGCTCGCCACGGACGGCTCGAGTCACACCACCGAGTCGGTGCGGGTCGGCCGGCCGGGGCAGGGCCGGATCGTCTACAAGCAACTGCTGCTGCCCACGCTGGTCTCCGTCCATCTCGGACAGTGGACGTTCGAGGAGGCGGGCGGCCGGGTGCGCGCCACTTCCCGGCACACCGTCGTGCTGAAGCCGGGCGCGCCGGAGGACCGGCGGGCCTTCGTCCGCGAGGCCCTGGGCGCCAACAGCCTGGCCACGCTGCGCCACGCCGCGGGAGTCTCGGCATGACGTACGCGCGGGTCCAGCAGTTCTACGCGGCGCAGATGCGGCTGCTCGACGATGGCAAGGCGGAGGAGTGGGCGGCGACGTTCACCGAGGACGGCGAGTTCGGCCAGGACCGCCGCCCCGCACCGCGGCGGGGCCGGCTCGACATCGGCGCCGGGCTGCGCCGGGCCGCCGACGCGCTTGCCGAGCGGGGCGCCGTGCGCCGGCACTGGCTCGGCATGCTCACCGTCGACGAGCGCCCGGACGGCACCCTGCACACCCGGTACTACGCGCTGGTCATCGAGACGCCGCGCGGCGGCGTGGCGGCGCTGCACCTGAGCACCGCGGTCGACGACGTGCTCGTACGGCACGGCGACAGCTACCTGGTGCGGTCCCGGTACGTCGTGCACGACGGCCACACGGCGTGACCCTCGAGGAGTTCTACGTCCGGCAGCTGCGGCTGCTCGACGACGGCGCCGTCGAGGAGTGGGCGGACACGTTCACCGCCGGCGCCGTCTTCACCCAGCACGCGCCGGCGGGCCGCACCTTCGCGGGCGGCGCGCCGGCCGTGCGGTCGGGGCGCGTGGCGATCGCGGCGGCACTGCGCGCGGCGGTCGCGAAACGGGCCGGCTCCCGGGTCACCCGCCGGTACTGGCTGGGCATGCTGCGCGCGGACGGTGCGGGCCGGACCCGCTGGCTGGCGTTCAACATCGAGACGCCGGTCGGCGGGCGGCCGGTGCTGCACAACAGCACCGGCGGCGAGGATCTGCTGGTGCCGGCCGGCGACTCGTGGCGGGTCCACCGCCGTACGGTCGTCCACGACGCGGCAGCGCCGCCGACGGCCGGATAGGTGGCGGGTCCCCGCCACCTAGAGGACCCCGCGAAGGCCCGGACGGACCCCGGTCCGTCCGGGCCCTCGCGTCCTCAGGCGTGGCAGGGCAACGGGCCGCCGTGGTAGGCCTCCATGTCCGGGAAGACCGCCGCCGACGGCAGGTAGGCGCCGGGCGCGGCGCCGGCGAGCTCCGCGTACGCGCGGTGCAGGTTCGCCACCAGGCGTTCCGGCTCGCCCCATGCCGCGAACTCGCCGAGGTCGGCGCAGCGGGCCACCTCCAGCGGCGTCGCCCCGGCCGCCCGGCCGGCCCGGGCCAGGGCGTCCAGCCAGCGCAGGTACCGCAGGGTCGCCGCCACGGCCTCGGCGCCGGCGACCGGGCCGTGGCCGCCGACGACGACGGCCGGTTCCAGCTCCAGCAGGGCCTCGGTCGCCGCGATGCTGCCCGGCAGCGAGCCCATCAGGATGAACGGCGTGTGCTCCGGCAGCACCAGGTCGCCGGCGTAGAGCACGCGCTGCTCGGGCAGCCAGGCCACCACGTCGTTGGTGGTGTGCGCCGGGCCGAGATGCCGAAGCTGCACAGTGCAGCGTCCCAGGCGGATGGTGAGCCGGTCGGTGAAGGTGACCGCCGGCAGGGCCGGCGGCAGGTCGCCCCAGTCGACGTCCGGCCAGACGTGGCGCAGCGCGGTGCCGCGGGCCGCCATCTCGGGCCGGGCGGCGTCGTGCGCCACGACCGTGGCCGGCGGGGCGAACACGGCGTTGCCGAGGTGGTGGTCGCCGTGGTGGTGGGTGGTGACGATCAGGCCGGGCGGGCGCGGGTCGAGCGCCGCGACCGCGTCGCGGAGGGCCAGCGCGCGGGCCTTCGTCGCGGCGGTGTCCACCAGCAGCGTCCGCCGGTCGCCGACCACGACGCCGGCGTTGTTGACGCACCAGCCCCCGCCGGGCTGGACGAAGGCGTACGCGCTGGTGCCGACCTCGACCAGCGCGGTCACCGGCGGCCCGCCGGGCCCCGGGCCGTCACCGCCGCCCACCCGCCGGCGCCTTGCCGGGTCCCCGCGGCTCCCGCTCCTCGCCCGGGCCGGCGCCGGCGAACACCACGTCGCAGACGTGCGGTTCGCCGGTGGAGACCGCGGACACCCGCAGCGCCGTGCGGAAGGCCTCCTGGGACGTAGCGGTCCGGAAGGCCTCGAGGTCCCGCCATTCGGCGATGTTGACGTACACGGACGGGTCGCCCGTCGAGCGGAGGAGCTGGTAGCGCAGCAGGCCCGGCTGGGCGCTGAAGAACGCGGCGACGTCGGCGTAGATGCGCTCGAGATCCTCGGCGGATCCGGTGACACGCAGGGTGTTCACGAACACGACCGTCATGGTTTCCACGGTCGTTCCGGCCGGTCGAGCGCTCCTGGAGTTCCGCTGCATCGGCGCCGCCGATCGCTTGACCCCACTAGACTAGTAGGTCTAACGTACTGCACTGACAAGTCCAACTGAATGGGAGCGACCATGGAGACCGACCGCAGCGGCCCGGACTGGGCGGTGCTGTCCCTGCTCTGTCTCGGGCAGGTGATGGTGGTGCTCGACGTGTCGATCGTGAACGTCGCACTGCCCGCGATCCGGTCCGACCTCGGCTTCAGCGAGTCCGGGCTGCAGTGGGTCGTCAACGCCTACGCGCTGGCCTTCGCCGGATTCCTGCTGCTCGGGGGGCGGGCCGCGGATCTGTTCGGCCGGCGCCGGATGTTCATCACCGGGCTGGCGGTGTTCACCGCCGCGAGCCTCGTCGGCGGACTCGCACAGGACCAGCTCACCCTGATCTTCGCCCGCGGTGCGCAGGGCATCGGCGGCGCGATCCTGTCACCCGCCACGCTCACCCTGCTCACCACGACCTTCGTCGAGGTGCCCAAGCGGGCCCGGGCGATGGCCGCGTGGAGCGCCGTCTCCGGTGGCGGCGCCGCGCTCGGCTCGGTGCTCGGCGGCGTGCTCACCGACCTGGTCAACTGGCGCTGGATCCTCTTCGTCAACGTGCCGATCGGCGTCGGGGCGATCCTCGCGGCGCGGGCGCTGCTGCCCGAGAGCCGCGCCGAGCAGGCCAACCGCCGCCTCGACCTGGTCGGCTCCGTCCTCGTCACCGCCGGGCTCGTCGCGGTCGTCTACGGCACGGTCAACAGCCAGGCCCACGGCTGGGGCGACGCGGTGACCCTCGGGCCGCTGCTCGGCGGGGCCGCGCTGCTGATCTGGTTCGTCGTGCACGAGGCGAAGGTCGCCGCGGCGCCGGTCGTGCCGCTGCGCCTGTTCGCCAACCGGGGCGTCACCGTCGCCAACCTGGTCATGTTCTGGCTCGGCTGCGCCGTCATCGCGCACTTCTTCTTCCTGTCGCTGTACCTGCAGAACGTCCTGAGCTACGACCCGCTGCGGGCCGGCCTGGCGTTCCTGCCCGGCGCGATCGCGATGACCGCCGGCGCCTACGCCGGGCCGCCGCTGCTGAAGCGGGTCGGCGTCCGGCCGCTGCTGATCGGCGGGCCGCTGCTGTCCGGCGTGGGGCTCGGCTGGCTGGCGCTGATCCCGGTCGACGGCCGCTACGCCGTGCACCTGCTGGCGCCGATGATCCTGGTGACCCTCGGCGCCGGCATCGCGATGACGCCGCTGGCGATCACCGCCACGTCCGGCATCGAGCGGCACGAGGCGGGGCTGGCCTCGGGCGTCATCAACACCACCCGGCAGGTCGGCGGCTCGATCGGCCTGGCCGTGCTGGCCACCGTGGCCACCACGAGGGCCTCGTCGCTGCTCGGCGGCGGCACGGCGCAGGCGAGCGCGGTCGTGTCCGGATACCGGCTGGCGTTCCTCTTGGGCGCGTTGTTCGCCGTGGTGGGCGCGGTGACCTCGCTCGCCGCGCCCGGCCCGGCGCCCGCGCCGGCTCAGCCGGCGCCGAGCCGGGCCGAACCGGCCGAGGCCACCTCGTAGGGGTGTGGGGGATGGTGGCCCGGCGTCGTCGGCGGATCGATGCCGGGCCACGGCCACGTCGCGGTGGCGGATCGGTCAGGCGAAGGAGAGAGCATGGTCGGTCACCCACGTGCGGAACGTCCGGGGCGGGCTCCCGGTCACCTCCTCGACGGCGGGGGAGACCCGCGCGCGCAGCGGGTCCCCGTTGGCTCGCCCCTCCAGCACCGCCTCGGCGACGGCCCGCGGCATCCGGCGGGCCATGGCATCGAGGGCCTCGTCGTGGGTCAGCGGCGCGAACCGCACCTCCCGGCCGAGGACGTCGGCCAGGATCGCCGCCTGCCGCGCCGGGGTGAGCGCCTCCGGGCCGGTGACGGCGTGCACCCGCCCCGCGTGCCCGTCGAGCAGCGCCCGCACCACGACGGCGGCGATGTCCCGGGGGTCGACGACGGCCGCGGGCAGGTCGGCGTAGGGTGCGCGGACCAGCCCGCCGGAGCGTACGGGTGGCGCCCAGTCCAGCGCGTTGGACATGAACCCGTTCGGCCGCACGATCGTCCAGTCCGGGCCGGCCTCGCGCACCGCCGCCTCGCCGTCGGCGTGCCACCGGCCGAGCCGGCCCAGCGGCCGCTCCTGCACCGCGAGGGACGACAGCGCCACGAGGTGCCCGACGCCGGCGGCGGCGGCCGCCCGGGCCAGGTTGCGATCGTGGCCGGCCTTGTCCGGGCCGATCGAGAGCACGAACGCCTGACGCACGCCGGACGTCGCAGCGGGCAGCGTCGCGGGGTCGCCGAGGTCCCCGGCCACCACCTCCACGTCCGCCGGGAGGCCGGCCCGGGCCGGGTCGCGGGTCAGGGCGCGCACCCGCGCGCCGGCGTCGAGCAGTTGCCGCACCACGGCGCGGCCGAGGGTTCCGGTCGCACCGGTCACCAGGATCGTCATGGGCTCGTGTGTACCGGCCGTGCCTGGAAGGCCGCTCGAGCCGCCGCCACGACCGGCGGCGCGGTGGAGGGCGGCTCCACGGGCGCTCCACCGCGCGAACCTACCGTCGAGCCGCAGCAGCCGCCGACGAAGGAGCCGCCGATGGAGATTCTGGAGATCGCGTCCGGGTACCGCCGGGCCCGCCTGTTGTCCGCCGCCGTCGAACTGGGCGTGTTCGGCGCGCTCGCCGAGGCGCCCGCGACGGCCGCCGAGCTGACGGACCGGCTGGGCCTGCACCCGGCCGGGGTGCCGGACCTGCTCGCCGGGCTGGAGGGGCTGGGCCTGGTGCAGCGGCGCGACGGCGCGTACCACAACACGGCCCCGGCCGACCGGCACCTGGTGCCCGGCCGGCCCGGGCACCTGGGCGGGTTCCTCGACTTCCTGGACCGCACGCTGCACCCGGCGTGGGACCACCTCGCCGAGAGCCTGCGCACCGGCCGCCCCGCGAACCGGCAGGCCCACGGCGGCGACCCGTACGCGCCGGTCCACGCCGAGGCCGCGAGCCGGACCGCCTTCTTCGACGCCATGGACGTGCTCAACGCGCCGATCGGGGCCGCCCTGGCCGAGCTGGACTGGTCGCGGTACACCAGCGTCGTCGACGTCGGCGGCGCCCGCGGCAACATCGCCGCCCACCTCGTCAAGGCCCACCCGCACCTCAGCGTCCGGGTGTTCGACCTGCCCGGCGTCGAGCCGGCGTTCGACGCTCACGTGGCGTCGCTCGGGCTGGCCGGGCGGATCTCCTTCGTCGCCGGTGACTTCTTCGCCGATCCGCTGCCGGCGGCCGACGTGCTGCTGTTCGGGCACGTGCTGCACAACTGGCCGGTCGAGCGGCGCCGGTTCCTCGCCGCCGCGGCGCACGCGGCGCTGGCGCCGGGCGGCACCGCCCTGGCGTACGACCCGATGATCGACCCGGCCCGGCCGCAGCTGCCCAACGTGCTGGCCAGCCTCAACATGCTGGTGTGGTCGGCCGGCGGCGCCGAGTACAGCCCGGCGGATGCGATCGGCTGGTTCGCCGGGGCCGGCTTCGCCGACGTCGACGTCGCCCCGCTGGTCGCCACCACCAGCCTGCTCACCGCGCGGAAGGCCTGACGGTGGCGGTTCGGCAGGCCCGCGACCTGGACGCCACGCGCCGGGCGCTGACGTGGTGGCTGGGGCGCAGGCTCGACGCCGCCGGCCTGAGCGTCGAGGCGGTGCGGGCGCCGGCGACCACCGGCTTCTCCGGCGAGAACCTCGTCGTCGACGCCACCTGGATCGGACCCGACGGGCAGACCGCCCGGCGGTTCGTGGTGCGGGTCGCCCCGACGACGTTCCAGCTGTTCCCGCGGCCGCGGTTCTGGCAGCAGTACCACGTGCAGCGGCTGCTCGCCGAGCGCTCCGACGTGCCGGTGGCGCCGGTGTTCGGCTTCGAGCACGACCCGCAGGTGCTCGGCGCGCCGTTCTACGTCCTGGGCCACGTCGCCGGCTCGGTGCCGGCCGACCTGCCCAGCTACCACACGGCGGGCTGGCTGTTCGAGGCGTCCGGCGGCATTCAGGCCCGGGCGTGGAACCACGGCGTCGAGGTGCTGGCGCGCATCCACCGCTTCGACCCGGCCCCGCTGGCCGGGCACCTCGGGCCGGCCGGCGCCGCCGCGCAGCTCGACGAACTCGCCGGCGACGCCGGCTTCTTCGGCTGCGCCGAGCACCCGACCGTCCACCGTGGACTGGAGTGGCTGCGCGGCAACCTGCCCGCCGACGACCGCCCGCCGGTGCTGCGCTGGGGCGACGCGCGGCTGGGCAACCTGGTCTTCGCCGGCGGCGCGGTGCGGGCGGCGCTCGACTGGGAGCTGGTCGGCCTCGGCGCGCCCGAACGGGACCTGGCCTGGTACCTGCACCTCGACCGGCACCTCAGCGAGGGCATCGGCGCGCCGCGGCTGCCGGGGCTGCCCGACGCGGCGCGGACCGTCGCCGCGTACGAGCGGGCCACCGGCCGCCCGGTCCGGGCGCTGGACTGCTACCGGGTGCTCGCCGCCGTGCAGTTCGCGATGCTCACCGCGCGGCTGGCCGTCCTCGCCACCGGGCACGCGCTGCTGCCCACGGACTTCCCACTGCACCGCAACGCTTCGCGACTGCTCGCGAACATCCTGGAGGAGGTCGGAGGATGAGACTGTCCATTTTGGACCAGTCACCGGTCGGCGACGGGTACTCGCCCGCGCAGGCCCTGCACAACACGGTCGAGCTGGCCGAGCTGGCCGACCAGCTCGGCTACACCCGGTTCTGGGTCGCCGAGCACCACGCCATGCACTCGCACGGCAGCAGCGCGCCGGAGGTGGTCGTCGCGACGATCGCGGCGCGCACGTCACGGATCCGGGTCGGCTCCGGCGGGGTGCTGCTCGGGCACTACAGCCCGTTCAAGGTGGCCGAGGTGTTCCGTACCCTCGAAGCGCTGCATCCGGGCCGGATCGACCTCGGCATCGGCCGATCGCCCGGCTCCAGCCCGCTGGAGAGCTACGCGCTGCGCAGCGTGCGCAGCCTCGCCCCGGCGCCGGACGAGTTCGACGACAAGCTTGTCGAGCTGCTCGCATTCCTGACCGACGGCTTCCCGCCCGGGCATCCGTTCCACGACGCGGTGGTCACCCCGGCCGGCACCGGCGTGCCCGAGGTGTGGCTGCTGGGCTCCAGCCCGCGCAGCGCGGTCGCCGCCGCCCAGCTCGGCCTGCCCTACGCCTACGCGCACTTCATCAACCCGGCGCCGACGCGCGACGTGTTCGCCGGCTACCGGGCCCGCAGCGGCGGCGCCGGCAAGGCGATCCTCGGCATCGGGGTGTACTGCGCCCCCACCGACGCCGAGGCGGAGCGCATCTACGCCACCCAGCGGGCGTTCCGCCGCCGACTCGGCCACAACGACGTGCGGCCGGTGCCCAGCCCCGAGCAGGCGCTGCTGGAGCTGTC
This sequence comes from Dactylosporangium sp. NPDC048998, assembly GCF_043197855.1. Classification (NCBI taxonomy): domain Bacteria; kingdom Bacillati; phylum Actinomycetota; class Actinomycetes; order Micromonosporales; family Micromonosporaceae; genus Dactylosporangium; species Dactylosporangium sp. NPDC048998. The sequence goes on along the minus strand of NZ_JBICTV010000012.1, from coordinate 11,666 downwards.
CGACGGCGACGACCCGCTCGGCGCCGAGCGTTTCGAGTTCCCGCGCTACATCCACGGCACCCCGGACCGGGTCCGGGACGGGATCCTCGCCATCGCCGAGGCGACGGGGGCCGACGAGGTCATCGCGCTCGCCACGATCCACGACCACCGGGACCGGCTGCGCTCCTACGAGCTGCTCGCCGAGGCGTTCGCGCTGAGTCCGGTGCCCGCCTGAGAGGACGCACCATGCGCTTCGGCATCAACCTGTTCCCGACCGTCGGCCCGGCCGACAAGGACGCCGCCGAGTACTTCGACGACGCCCTGGCCCTGGTCGAGCTGGCCGAACGGCTCGACTTCCACCACGTCAAGACCGTCGAGCACTACTTCTTCGCCTACGGCGGCTACAGCCCCGACCCGGTCACCTTCCTCGCCGCCGCGGCCGCCCGGACCAGCCGGATCCGCCTGGTCACCGGCGCGGTGATCCCGGCGTTCACCCACCCGGTGAAGCTCGCCGGCAAGCTGGCGATGCTCGACAACCTGGCGCACGGCCGGCTCGACGTCGGCTTCGGCCGCGCGTTCCTGCCCGACGAGTTCGCCGCGTTCGGGGTGCCGCTGGACGAGAGCCGGCCCCGCTTCGACGAGGGTGTCGAGGCGGTCCGCCGGCTGTGGACCGAGACCGACGTGGTCTTCGAGGGGCGCTTTCACCGGTTCGGCCCGGTGACCCTGCTGCCCCGGCCCTACCAGCGGCCGCACCCGGCCGTCCTCGTCGCCACCGCGATCACGCCCGAGTCGGCGGAGGCGGCCGGGCGCAACGGCTACGGCCTGCTGCTCGTGCCGTCGATCAACAAGCGGGAGAAGGTGCAGGAGATGATCGCCCGGTACCGGGCCGCCCGCGAGACCGCCGGGCTCGACCCCGCCGGCGGTGACATCCACCTGTCCTACAACTGCTACCTGGCCGAGGACGCCGACGAGGCGTACCGCCTGGGCCGCCGCTACAGCGAGTGGACCAACGGCAAGCTGCTCGAGGCGGTGTCGGCGTGGTCGACCACCCGCAGCGAGCAGTACGCCGGCTACGAGGAGATCGTCAGGAAGGTCAGCTCCGCCGACTTCGACCGCCAGCTGGGCGACGACCGGGTGCTGGTCGGGACGCCGGAGGCGGTGCTGGACCGGCTGCGGCGGATCCGGGAGTGGTTCGGCGAGTCGACGATCAGCCTGCAGGTGGTGTCGGGCAACATGCCGCTGGCGGAGTCGGAGCGCACCGTCTCGCTGTTCGCCAAGCACATCCTGCCCGAGTTCGCATAGTCGTGGCGCCGGTACCGCCCGCAACCGTGCGGGCGGTACCGGCGCTCGTCGTGTGGTACGGGACAGGAGCCGTACGGTCAGGGCAGGAACTGGGCGACCGCGGCGGCGAAGGCGGCCGGCTCGTCGACCCAGGGGTAGTGGCCGGCGCCCGGCAGGGTGACGTGCTTGGCGTTCGGGAAGCCGGCCGCCGCCACGTCGCCGACCTCCACGCCGGTCAGCCCGTCCCGGTCGCCGGTGAGCACCAGCACGGGCGCGGTGACCGACCGCAGCGACGTCAACCAGGCGTTGTCCGTGCCTGCCCAGAAGCCCGTCCACGCCTCCAGCGCGAAGTCCGCGCGCTGGGTGGCCGCGTGCTCCCGCTGCCGGGCGTCCCAGCGGCCGTACGCCGCGGGCGTGTACCGGTCCAGCACGTCCAGGACCAGCTCCGGCGCGGCGGTCGGCGGCAGCGTGAGGAGCTCGCCGGCGGCCTCGGCGACGGCCGGGTACCAGGGCTGCGCCGCCCGCGCCGCGAGGATGCGCCCGGCGTCGCCGCCGCCCTGGCCGTACAGCTGCGGGCTCGGCGACACGAGCACCAGGTGCCCGACCGCGCAGCGGTGCGCGGCGGCCCAGGCAGTGGCCACGACCGAGCCGGCGGAGTGGCCGAGGACGTCGGCCCGGTCGATGCCCAGATGCGTGCGCAGGGCGTCGACGTCCTCGGCCAGGGACGGGTAGGCGTAGCTGCCGGGGTCGGCCGGTCGCGGCGAGGCGCCGGTGCCCCGGGCGTCGAAGCGGATCAGCCGCCGGGTGGCGGCAAGGCCGCCGAGGTCCTCCAGGTATCGGGCGGCGCGCGGGCCGCCGGGAACCAGCAGCAGCGGCGGCCCGTCGCCGATCGACTCGTACTGCAGGACCGTGCCGTCGGATGCGGTGAAGTGTGCCATGCCGTCGACGCTAGGAACGACGGCTGGAGCCCACCTACAGCGTCAGCACAGCCTTGCCGTTGACCCGCCGCCCGTGCAGCGCCGCGAGCACCGGCCCCGGATCGGTCCACGCCGCGGTGACCGCGACCTGCGGGTCGAGCCGCCCCCGCGCCACCAGGTCGAGCAGCCCGGCCAGGTCGCGCCCCACCGGGCGGCGCGGCGTCTCCCGGAACAGGTGCACGTATCGCAGCGTCACCCCCGGGCGCGACCGGCCCCAGTCGAGGGGCAGCTCCAGCGGCGCCCGGCTGGTGTTGCCGAAGCTGACGACCTGGCCGTCGGCGCCGACAGCCTGGAACGCCTGCCGCAGCACGGGTCCGCCGACGCTGTCCAGCAGCACGTCGACCGGCTCGGTGACCGGTTCGTCGTAGGTGCCGACAGCGGCGGCGCCGAGCCCGGTCAACCCTTCCGCCCGCTGCGGCGAGCCGACCCGGGCGAGCACCCGCGCCCCGGCGGCGGCCGCCAGCTGGACGGCGACCCGCCCGACGCCGCCGCCGGCCCCGGTCACCAGCACGGTGCGGCCGAGCAGCAGGCCGGCGTTGCGCAGCGTGTACAGGGCGGTCAGCCCGGCGACGGGCAGCGCGGCCGCGGTCGCGTCGGGGACGCCGCCGGGGATGACCGCGAGGTACCGGGTCGGGACCGCCACCCGCTCGGCGAACCCGTCCCGGTCGACGGCGAGCCCGACGACCCGGGTGCCGGCCGCGGGCCCCTCCGCGCCCGGCCGTTCGACGGTGCCGGCGACGTCCCAGCCCAGGCGGCTGCCCGCCGGCTGGAGCGCCGCGACGGTGAGGTCACCGCGGTTGAGCCCGACGGCGCTGACCCGGATCACGGCCCGGTCCGCCGCGGCGATGGGCTCCGCAATGTCGTCGGCGAGGGCGATGCCGAGCTCGCCCTCGCCGCTGCTGACCAGCGCGCGCACGGTCAGCCGGTGGTGGCGGCCGGTTCGGCGCCGGCGTCGGGCAGGTCGCGCGTGGCGAACGCCTCCACGTCGAAGCCGCCCGGGGTCGACAGCGGCAGCACCCGCAGCTTCAGGTGCGAGGCGAGCGGGTTGCCGTACAGCACGTCGGTCAGTTCCTCGTGCGAGGCGACGTCGTAGATGTTCAGCCCGCCCGACTGCCCGACGACGATCCAGCTGTGCTTGATGATGCCCTTGTCGATCAGGCCCTGGATGTAGCCGAAGCCCTCGGGCAGCCGGTGACGGAACTCGTCAGCGCTGATGCCGGCGGGCGCCTGCTGGGTGAACACGGCGAAGAGTGGCATGGTGAGCCCTTCCGATCGGTGGTGTTCGCCAGCGTCGCCGCCGCCGGTGGAGCCTCGCTGGAGGTCGGCTCGGCGCCCCCTCCAGGCCGCCGCCCGGCTACGACTGGGTGGTGGTCCTGGGCAGCGTCAGGCTGAAGGTGAGTCCGCCACCGGGGGTGTCGTGGCGGTGCAGGGTGCCGCCCATGGCCTCGGTGAGCGCCTGCGCGGTGCGCACCGGAAGGCTGCCGTCCGGGATCGGGCCGGTCGTCCCGCGCGCCGGCCCCGCGGGGCGTGGTTCGTGCGGGGCCGGCGCGCCGGGGCCATGGTCGATGATGTTGATCGCGAGGCTGTCGGGCAGGACGCTGACGGTCACCGTGGCCGGCGCGGTGCACGGGTTGCGGTCCAGGGCGTTGGTCGCGAGGCTGGTGACCGCGCGGGTGAGCAGGTTGGCGTCCGCGATGACGTCCGGCAGGTCTTCGGGAGTGTCCACGACGATGTCGTGCCCTCCCGGCCCGAGATCGTCGAGCGCCGCCGACAGGACGTCGTCGAGCTCGACGGGGCGCAGATGGATGTCCAGCGCCCCCGCGCGGGCCTGCCCCAGGTCCTGCAGGTCGGTGAGGCGGGTCGCGATGCGGGCGAGGCTGGCCTGGCCGGTGGCGGCCAGCTCGTGCCGCTGTTCGGCGCCGAGCGGGTCGTGGGTTGCGAGCCGGTCCAGCGTGTCCTGCATCTGCGCGAGTGGCGCCTGCAGTTCCCGCTGGGTGGCCAGCAGCAACGTGGTGCGCGCGCTGTCGGCGGCGATCTTCTGGTCGGCGTCGGCGGCGCGCGCGGCCAGCTGCTGGCGGTCCAGGCAGGCGGCGATCTGGACGGCGCAGGCCACCAGAACCCGCTGGTCGCTGTCGCCGAGGACGCGGCCCCGCCCGGCCAGGGTGAGCGTCTCTCCGACCGGGACGCTGGTGTCGGCCTCGGCGGGATGCTCCGGTGGCCGCTCGCCCGACGAGGCCAGCACGTGCCAGTCCGGTCCGGGGCCGGGTTCCCGGTCGAGCAGGCTGACCGCGTCCAGCCCGAAGAGCTGCCGTATCTGCTCCAGCTGGGCCGGCAGGTTGTGGCCGCCCAGCGCGGCGCCGGCCAGCGTGCTCAGCGCACCGGCCTCCGCCGACGCGCGTGCGGCGCGGCGGGTCTGCCGGGTCGCGGTCTCGATCGCCCAGCTGACGAACGTCGCGACGACGACGAAGACGGCCATTGCCGCCGCGTCGTCGGGTCTGGCGATGGCCAGGCTGTGCAGCGGGGGCGTGAAGTAGTAGTCGGCCAGCAGGGCGCCCGCCACCGCTGTTGCCAGTGCCACGTACAGCCCTCCGGTCAACGCCACCGCGATCACGGGGAGCAGGTAACCCAGCAGGGCGCTGGAGAGTGTGAACCGTCCCTGCAGCCCGACCATGGTGAGGGTGGGCAGCAGCAGTACCGCCAGGGCGGCACCGGCCACGTACCGTCGCACACCGAACCCGCGGCCCGCGCGTGGCAGGCGCAGCCCGGGCGGGCCGGCCGCGTGCTCGTGCGTGACCATGTGCACGTCGATCGATCCGGACAAGCGGGTCACGCGGACACCCACGCCTTCGCCGGTCAACGCCGACGCCAGCCAACCCCGGCGACTGGCCCCCAACACGATCTGCGTGGCGTTCTCGGCCTGGGCGAACTGGATGATCGCCTTGGCCACGTCGTCACCGACGATCTGGTAGTAGCGGCCGCCCATCGACTCCACGAGCGCCCGCTGGGTGGCCAGCGCCGACTGGCCGCCCAAGGCCAGCCCGTCACACGGCATCACGTGCACGGCGAGCAGATCGGCGCCCTGGATGCGCTCCGCGACGCGGGCGGCACGCCGGATCAGGGTCTCGCCCTCCGGGCCACCGCTGAGCGCCACCAGGATCCGTTCGCGGGTCTCCCAGCCCGTGGCGATGCCGTGCTCGGCCCGGTACCGCTGCAGGCCCTCCTCGACCCGATCGGCCAGCCACAGCAGGGCCAGCTCCCGCAGCGCGGTCAGGTTTCCGGGCCGGAAGTAGTGGGTGAGCGCCGCCTCGATCCGGTCCGGCGGGTAGACGTTGCCGTGCACCATCCGCCGGCGCAGCGCCTCCGGCGTCATGTCGACCAGCTCGACCTGCTCCGCCCGCCGCGCCACCGCATCCGGCAGCGTCTCCTGCTGGGTGACCCCGGTGATCTGGCGTACCACGTCGTTGAGCGACTCCAGATGCTGGATGTTGAGGGTCGTGACCACGTCGATGCCGGCGTCGAGCAGCTCCTCGACGTCCTGCCAGCGCTTGGCGTTTCGACAACCCGGGACGTTGGTGTGCGCCAGCTCGTCGACCAGCGCCACCTGCGGGTGCCGGGCCAGCACCGCGTCCAGGTCCATCTCGGTGAACCGGGCGTCGCGGTAGCCGCACTCACGGCGGGGCACCACCTCGAGCCCGTCGGCCATCGCCGCGGTCACCTTCCGGCCGTGTGGTTCCAGGAATCCGATCACGACGTCGGTGCCCCGGGCTCGGCGGCGCTGGCCCTCGGCCAGCATCGCGTAGGTCTTGCCCACCCCGGGCGCCGCGCCCAGATAGATCCGCAACCGACCCCGTGCCACGGAGGACTCCCCACTGCCAGGAACGCCGTGACGATCTCCTCAAGTATGAAGCGCGGCCGTCGTCATCGGCCCCGGGGACACGGTCCTGCCGGGGGTGCGCGATCATTCGCCCGCCGCGGATGAGCTGCCTCAGGGGGATTTCGGGCTGCCGTACCCGCCGCCGCCCGGTGTCTCGACGACCAGCACCTCGCCGGGCCGGACGTCGACCGAGTCGCAGCCGGCGAGGTGGACGACACCGCCGTCGGCGCGTTCCACCCGGTTGGCGCCGAGCGCGCCCGCCGAGCCGCCCGCCATGCCGTACGGCGGCACCCGGCGGTGGCCGGACAGGGTGCTGACCGTCATCGGCTCGCGGAACCGGATGCGGCGCACCGCCCCGTCCCCGCCCCGCCACCGCCCGGCGCCGCCGCTGCCGCGCCGGACGACGAACTCGTCGAGGAGCACCGGGAAGCGCCATTCGAGCACCTCGGGGTCGGTCAGCCGGGAGTTCGTCATGTGGGTCTGGACCACCGATGCCCCGTCGAACCCGTCGCCGGCGCCGGAGCCGGATGCGACGGTCTCGTAGTACTGGTGTCGTGCGTTGCCGAAGCTGACGTTGTTCATCGTTCCGGACCCTTCGGCCTGGACGCCCAACGCGGCGTAGAGCGCGCCGACGATCGCCTGTGACGTCTCGACGTTGCCGGCGACGACGGCCGCGGGGTAGGCCGGCGCGAGCATCGAACCGTCGGGCACCACGATGCGCAGCGGGCGCAGGCAGCCGTCGTTGAGCGGGATGTCGTCGGTGACCAGGGTCCGGAAGACGTACAGCACCGCCGCGGTCACGACCGACGAGGGGGCGTTGAAGTTCGTGTCCAGCTGCGGTGACGTCCCGGTGAAGTCGATCGTCGCGCCGCGGTGGGCGCGGTCCACGGTGATCCGCACCGAGATCGTCGCGCCGGAATCCATTTCGTACCGGTACTCGCCCTCGGCGAGGGCGTCGATGACCCGGCGTACCGCCTCCTCGGCGTTGTCCTGGACGTGCCGCATGTAGGCCTGCACCACGTCCAGGCCGAAGTGGTCGATCATCTTGCCGACCTCTTCGACGCCCTTGGCGTTCGCGGCGACCTGCGCGCGCAGGTCGGCGAGGTTGGTCGTCGGGTTCCGGGAGGGGTACCGCCCGCCGGTGAGCAGCCCCAGCGTCTCCTGCTCGCGGAACACGCCGTCCTCCACCAGCAGCCAGTTGTCGAACAGCACGCCCTCCTCGTGCACGTCGCGGCTGGTCGCCGGCATGGAGCCGGGGGTGAGCCCGCCGATCTCCGCGTGGTGGCCGCGGGAGGCCACGTAGAACAGGATCTCCCGCCGCCCGGCACCGGGGACGGGGCCGAAGACGGGGGTGACGACGGTGACGTCGGGCAGGTGCGTGCCGCCGTGGTACGGGTCGTTGATCGTGTACACGTCGCCGGGCTTCATGGCGGTGCCGCGGCGGCGGACGACCTCCTTGACGCTGACGCCCATCGAGCCGAGGTGGACCGGGATGTGCGGCGCGTTGGCGATCAGGTTGCCGTCCGGGTCGAACAGCGCGCACGAGAAGTCCAGCCGCTCGCGGATGTTCACCGACTGCGCGGTCGACTCCAGGCGGGCACCCATCTGCTCGGCGATCGACATGAACAGGTTGTTGAAGATCTCCAGCAGCACGGGGTCGACCCGGGTCGTCGTGCCGGATGTCTCGGCGGCCGGCCGCTCCCGTTCCATGAGGAGATGGCCGAACCTCGTCACCGCGGCTCGCCAGCCCTCGTCGAGCACCGTCGTCGCGTTCGCCTCGGCCACGATCGCCGGGCCGCGGACCGTGTCGCCCGGGCGCAGCCGTTCCCGCTCGTGGAGCGGCACCGCGCGCCATGTCCCGCCGGTGTACAGCCGCGCCGTGCTCGCCGGCGCCGCATCGGCGGCCCCGGCCGGCGTGCCGGTGGGCTCACCCAGCCGGGAGAGGTCCGGCTGTTCGGTCAGCCCGACCGCCTCGACCGAGACCGCCTCGACGATCAGCGGCCGGTCCATCAGGAAGGAGTACATTCGCCGGTACGCGGCCTCGAACGCCGCCACCATGGCGTCAAGGTCGGCCAGCTCCACCGGCACCGCGGTGTCGGTGCCGTCGAAGCGCAGGTGCACGCGCCGGCTCACCCGGATCCGCTGGGCCGGGATGTCCGGGATGTCCGGGATGTTCTGGTTCAGCAGCTCCGAGCGCGTCGCCGCCTCCAGGGTGTCCGCGACCTCGGTCAGCCGCCGCATCGACGCGGGCTCCAGGCGGGCCTCCACCGACTGTTCGCGCATGGCGGTCGTGTCGGCGAGGCCGATGCCGAGGGCGGACAACACGCCCGCCATCGGCGGCACGACCACGGTGCGGATGCCCAGCGAGTCGGCCACCGCGCACGCGTGCTGCCCGCCGGCCCCGCCGAACGTGGTGAGCGCGTACTCGGTGACGTCACGGCCCTTCTGCACCGAGATCCGCTTCACCGCGTTGGCCATGTTGGCGACCGCGATCCGCAGGTAGCCCTCGGCGGCCTGCTCCGGGGTGCGCTCGTCGCCGGTCCGCCGGGCGATGTCCGCCGTCAGGTCGGCGAACCGCCGTCGCACCACATCGGCGTCCAACGGCTGGTCGCCGTCCGGGCCGAAGACCCGGGGGAAGGTTGCGGGCTGGACCCGGCCGAGCATCACGTTGGCGTCGGTGACGGTGAGCGGCCCGCCGTTGCGGTAGCAGGCCGGCCCCGGGTCGGCCCCCGCCGAGTCCGGCCCGACCCGCAAGCGGGTGCCGTCGAAGTGCAGGATCGACCCGCCTCCCGCGGCGACGGTGTGAATGTCGATCATCGGCGCGCGCAGCCGTACGCCGGCGATCTCGGTGTGGAACACCCGCTCGTACTCGCCGGCGTAGTGCGACACGTCGGTGGAGGTGCCGCCCATGTCGAAGCCGATCACCTTGTCGAAGCCGGCCAGCTGCGACATGCGCACCATGCCGACGATGCCACCGGCCGGACCGGACAGTATCGCGTCCTTGCCGCGGAAGTGCCCGGCCTCCGCCAGCCCGCCGTTGGACTGCATGAACATCAGCCGTACGCCGGGCAGGCGCGCCGCCACCGCCTTGACGTAGCGACGCAGCACCGGCGACAGGTAGGCGTCGACGACCGTGGTGTCGCCGCGCGGTACCAGCTTCATCAACGGGCTGACCTCGCTGGAGCACGAGACGTGGTGGAAGCCGATCCGCTCGGCCAGTCTGCCGATCTCCCGTTCGTGGCCCGGGTGCAGATGGCTGTGCAGGCAGACCACCGCGACCGCGTGGATGCCCGCATCGTGCGCACGCCGCAGGTGGCTGGCCAGCCGTTCGACGTCCGGCGCACGCAGCACCGTGCCGTCGGCCGTCAGCCGCTCGTCCGCCTCGATCACCCGCTCGTAGAGCATCTCCGGCAGGACGATGCGCCGGTCGAAGATGCGTGGGCGGTTCTGGTAGCCGATGCGCAGCGCATCACCGAAGCCCTTGGTGATGACCAGCGCGGTGCGTTCGCCCTTGCGCTCCAGCAGCGCGTTGGTGGCGACCGTGGTCCCCATCCGCACCGTGTCGACCTGGTCCACCGGGATGGGTGCGGTATCGGGGATGCCGAGCAGCGCCCGGATTCCCGCGACCGCCGCGTCCTCGTAGCGCGCCGGGTTGTCCGACAACAGCTTGTGCGTCACCAGCCGGCCGTCATCCGGCGCCCTGGCGACGAGGTCGGTGAACGTGCCACCGCGGTCGATCCAGAACTGCCAGCGCCCCGCTGCCATCCGGATCGCCTCCTTCCGCCTCCGCGCGGGCCACGGTGACCGCGCCCGCCCCGGAGACGCCTATACCCGCGCCGCGTGCCTTGGAGTGCGGCGTTGCGCCCTCCAAGGCACGCGCGCGCCGGGACTCACCCCTTGCGCGGGTGGGTGCTGAAGAACTGCCAGATCGTGTCGGTGGCGTCCAGCGCCTTCGACGGCGGGGGCAGCCCGAGCATCCGCTCCGCCGCCGGCATCGACGTGCCGCCCGGCCACTGGTGCCCGGCGCCGGCGATGGTGATGAGCTCGACGTCGCGCCCGTCGGGGCAGTGGGCCACCGACGTGGTGACGTCTGCCTTGGTACGCGTCTGCGGGGCGGAACACCGCGCGGTCTTGCGCCACTGGTCGATCTCGTCGGGCACGGACACGGCGTCGATCTTGACCGGAATCAGCCCTTGGCCGTCGTTGTTCATCTTCCCCGGCCGGCTGTCGTACGGAACGATGTCGTCGCCGGTGCCGTGGACATGGATCACGGAGATCGGTGCCGGCGACGGGCACTGCCCGAGCTGCTTCCCCGCGACCACCCCGATCGCGGCGAATATGGTGGTGTCGCAGGCCAACCGGTAGTCGAGCATCCCGCCGTTGGAGATCCCGGTGGCATAGATCCTGGCCGGATCGATCGGCAGGCCGTCCGAGACGGCGGCCACCATGGCGCGGATGAACGCCACGTCGTTGACGCCGCTGTTGACCGAGGGGCCGCAGCACTCGGCGCTGACGACCCAGGATCGGAAGAGCCCATCCGGGTATGCGACCACGAACCCCTTACGGTCCGCCTCGGCATCCCAGCCGTATGCCATCTCCGCCTGGCGGCCGTCGCCCAGGGCGCCGTGCAGCATCACCACCAGCGGCACCGGCTTCGACATCGAGAGCTTGGCCGGCCGGTACAGATGGTACGTGCGCTTCCTGCCGTCGACGGTGATGGTTTGGTCGGTCGACCCGACGGCAACGGCCGGGCTCCGCAGCTGGGGCGTGGGAGCGGTCGGCGTGGCCGTCCCCTGCCCCTGCGTACGTGCCGTATCGCAGCCGATCAGCACGATGAGCACGCCCACGGCCGCCACCGCCCACGCGGTACGACTGACGGACGCCGCACTTCTGGTTCGCCGGATCATGAAGCCTCCGCCTCTCTTGACAATTCGGCACTCCTCGCTGAGGGCCGCCGGCCGGTCGGCGCCGGGCACCGACCGGCCGGCGGGACGGGATTGCGGTCGCGGCAGAGCGTCATCACCCCGCGGCGGAGGTGCGGAGCCGGATCAGTTCCCAGCCGCCCTCCGGGATGTTGTCGGCCTTGTTGGTGCGGAGGTTCATCGGGTTGGCCATGCCGAGGTAGATGGCTGATCCGTCGGCGACCATGGTGCGGATGCCGTAGTTGAGGTAGTTGCCGAGTCCGGTGGTGTCGATCGGTTTGGCGGCGTGTTGCGGGTCGGTGAATGCCCACAGGTCGGCGCCGTAGGATGCCGGGTCGGGGGTGCCGAGTGCGGCCTGGACCCCGGGCCGGGCGCCGGCGGGTGCGTACCTGCTGATGTAGCCCCAGTCCATGGTGCCGACGTAGAGTGCGCCGCCGGTCACGACCATGGACCAGGTGTAGTTGTTGTAGGCGTTGCCGAATCCGGATGCGCCGAACTTGGGCGTGTAGTTGGTTGGGGCCTGCCGCCAGGCGCCGGTGCCGTTGTTGGCTTTGGAGTCGTAGGCGGGCAGTGTTGCGGCGCCGTAGAGCAGGTCGACGGCGGGGCGGTTCTTGTCGAGGCTGCCGGCGCGGA